>JALOAT010000101.1 GCA_023228645.1 Gammaproteobacteria bacterium
TTAAATTCTTTTTTTATTATCTCTTCCAGTTCAGAGGTATCCGCCTCAGGATCAAGCTTTTCATCATTATAAAAAACATCATCCCAGCTGCTTCCAATTTTCTTTAAAAGATTTTCATTTAACCCGTTTAGTAAGGTGTTTTCATAAAAGCCTTTTGGATTTTGATCCATAGGCTTAATTAGATCAGAGCCTAAATAAACATCCAGAATATTCAGGGTACCCGACAGCGCAGAAGTGCCACTTCTATGCATGCCAAGTATTAAAATACAGGTTTGTTTCATATTAAATTATGACCTATTAACAATGCAGTTCAAAATCAACAGTTAAATTTCAACTAATTTACCTAGAAATATAGATTGTTTTTAAGAGTCATCTTTGCAGGACACAACTTATCATTGCTAAGTCAACTGTTTCATTCTTTGGCATGGGATAAAGCAGTTTTTCATTTATTTTAAATCCTAAAAAATCAAGTTCTTGTATGAGACTACCGAAAGTTCCATGATCTTGTCCATCTTCTACGATATTACCTTCAGACAGATTCCAAAGTTGCTCAGTATCTTTTACCAAATCAATAGTTAAAAACAGAAGCCCACCATTTTTCAATGTATCGGCCATAATTTTGAATATAGTTCTTCGTATTATGGCAGGCATATGCTCTACAACAGAAATGCTATACCATACATCCAAGCTGTTTTGTTCAAAAATGTTTTCATTCAAAGCTTGATTATAGCTTTGTATATTTTTATCCAAAGCACTATAGTCAAAAAAACCCCATTCATTTGCATTATGAATCTGTTTTATATCTCTTTTTATCTCATGCTTATCAACGGTAAAAACTTTTGCGCCTCTTTGTGCTAGTTGGAGAGGTAGTGGTGTTACGCCTGCACCAAGATCAGCTATTTTTATATTTTCCAAGTTTCGTCCAAGTTTTTCTAAGAGCCAAGGGTATTCATAAAGTCTAGGGTAGTGTTTTGTGTACCAACCAAAACTACTTCTTGAAAAAGTGACTGTTTCTAAAAGCAAGTCTTTGTCGATGCTTTTTATTTTTAATGCTTCATCAATAATAGCGTTCGATATATCATTTGACATTTTTGTTTCAAGCAAATCGCCTTTATCTGCTATATAAACTCCAAGGTTTCTATACTCTGCAATCTTATAGACATACTTAAAAAGTCCTGTTTTTTCCAATGAATCTTTTATGTTTTCATAAAAAAAGCACATATGAGAACTATCGCTCTCTTTCTCATATCCTGAGATGACAACTCTTTTAACTGCTTTTGTTGTTACAAACTTTATGAGTTCTTCATAGTCTTGTTTTTTAGGTTGATGGATTAAAACATCCAAACAAAGTACGGTATGAGCATCTGTTATTTTTTCTTTTTCTATTTCAAAATTATAAAACTCAAACTCTGGAAACTTCTCTTTTGCTTTTGCTACAGCTTCGGCTGATATATCTACACCTGTATAGTTTTTAAAAGATAGATTTTTTACTATCTCCAAATCCCCACATCCTATATCTAAAACACTATCTTCTTTTTCCATACCAATATTTTTTAGTAATTTTAGCTTATACTCTGCCATGCCCCCCCTAGACCCTACTCCACTCCCTAGTTCAGGATTGGTTGCATATCTGTAGCTCCAAAAAAGAGCATTGTTGAAGTGTTGTTTTATAACTGTATTGACTTGCTCTATCGACTCTTTCGCATTTGAATTTTGAACTATATTTAAAACCCCTGTTGCAGAAACATTGCTATGGTAATGAATCACTTTAGCTTTTGATTTTAGTTTTAAATCAAGTAAATCTATATTTTTTATATGTGTCGGACAATTATATTCAAAGCCTAAAACCTTATAAGGTAAATCTGATTCTTTGAGCGCCAAAGAAAACGAGACTTGATCTATATGGTGTATTTTCTCAGCTAGAAGATTATTAATAAATTCGGAACTCAACATTTCATTTGCAAATTTTTTCCATGTTATTCCAAACTTGGATATGTATTTAGCAGGAATCCCATAAAGTCCACCATTGAAATTTCCTTCAAAGGTTTCTGCATCATTTAAAGTATCAGTTGAAATTTTTGGATATTGAATATCGAAGTAGTTATATATATTTTTTAGCTTATCAATATCAGGATTTGCAAAATCGACAATTTTACCTACAATCTTATGAAGGTTTGCATCGACCACAGAAACCAAGTCTTCTGTAATCGCAAGATCCGCATCACAAAAAAATACAAAATCAGCTTCTTGCAGTTCTTTCGTTTCTAATTGCTGTAGCTTATTACAGTATTTTTTATCACCCCAAGGTTCTATGTATTTAACATTAATTTTATTTTTTTTTAAAAAATTCTCGAACTGTATATTTTGCTGTGTTAAATGAACAAATATTCTATCGCCTGCTACTTTTGCGAGGTGTATTAACACATTAACAAATATATACCCTTGCCAATAAAACTTAGGATTGTTATCTATTACACAACTGTAATAGACTAATGGTTGTTTTTTTTGTTTTTTAAAGAATCCAAACAACATGGTTATTTTTTTGCCTCAACATAAAGAGAAAAAACCTCATAATTTGGGTTGTCTTTACCTTTGAATTCTTTACTACACTTTTTTAATGTCATTTTTTTAATATCTACAAAGCCCGCTTCACTTAAAAATGCTTTCATTAACTCAAAGTCCCAAGCTGTTTTGTGCCCAGGTGTACCGTTACTTTTGTTGGTTTCTGTATAGAACCATGCTGATAATCTTGACATTTTGGTTTTTGGTACATTTGAATTTATCCTTGGCATCATTGTCTTTTCTAACTTCCACGGCATAAAAAAATAATAAAAAACTCCTTTTTTAAAGCTTGGAACAACTAATCTTACTGCACCACCTTTTTTTAATACTCTATACATTTCAGAAAAAACATTTCTTAGTTTATCAGGCTCAATATGCTCTATACAATGTGAAGAATAAATATTCTCCACACTATTATTATCCAACGGAAGTCCTTCTTCTTCGAGATTGACTTTAAAATCTGCCCCATCATGCAGGTCTATTATTTTCCATTTCCCGTTTTGATCATTTCTATTATTTTGACCACCTATATCTAGATTCATCATTCACCTTTAATTTACTTACTGCAAAGATACACCAAATGACCCTTTTTCATTGTAGAATAAAGGTAAATCATCTCGCCAGACAAACTCTTTATCTTTGTGTTTTTTCTTTAAAGAACAACATAATAACGTCCAATTCCTAAAAGACTCTTCCACATAAAGCTTTTCAATTTTATAACTGTTAATGCTTGCTAGCCTTATAAAGAATTCTTTGCTATATCCCCACATGCCATGTTCTGGATGCTTTTTTTCAAAAGGAACCCAATGGACCATTCGGTGATGACTTAGATTATGAATATTTAAAAAAACTTTTTCTTGTTCAACTACATGCTCACTTGTTCCTATATTAAACACAATATCTCTAGAAGGTAGACTTATAGCCTCGCACAGATCAAGTTTTAAAGCACCATCCAAGCCATTTAAGTCTATAGACACATAATCTTTTCCGAGTGAATTATAATATATGCTATATGGTTTATCGTTTGTCTTTTTGTTGCCTAATTCATAGATAGTGTTGAAATCAAATGGCTTTATTAACGAAACAACTTGATCAGGTACAATAGTTTCAAGATAGTGCAGTAAAGGGCACTTATTTTTACTAATAAGTTCAGGATGTTTCTTTAAATAGGAGCCAGTAAAAAAAACATTTGATGGATTACGTTTTTCGTACCAACCAATTTTTATATAGTGCAACAAAGGGTCAATACCCACGCTTTTAACATCTGGGTAATTTCTCAAATACCACTGTGCATCAAACAATCCGGAGTTTTTTATTATCTTGATTTCCTTGTAATATTTCATTAAATCTATTCTTCTCGTTATATTAAACACACTCACCTCTTCTTAAAATCTACAACATGAGCCAAGCGGATCAAGTTAACAAAAGCATTTGATGTTTTGTTGTTTCTTAAGATCCTAAACATATATGAATCTTTTATTTGATGTAATATAACTGCACAATCATTTTGTACGATACAAGTTAAGAAATAATTGTTTTCGTTTAACAATGCTAAAAACTTAAATTTTATTACTTTATTGGAGTTTGGTTTATGGCTTTTGTATTCTTTATAAGAGAGCAGTGCTGGATAAACTGCTCCAGATAAATACACGCCGCTTGAGTCAGTAATATTACAAGCAATGACGCAATTACATCCGTCAAAAAAATGGACCTGAAATTCTATATAATATTCTTTGCCTTCAACTAAGGCATTCACTTCTCTGCCATCCAGCGTAGTAATTTTTACATCGCTAATTCTCGCGCCCTTTTCTTCATAGTAAATGGTTGATGTAGGTTTTAAGCCTGGATCAAAGTATTCTTCTAATATCATAGGCTGTTCATCAAGCCTTGGTTTGTCTATTTTTATAGGTTGTTTTTCTTTTATTTCTTTAGCTGTGTCTAATTTACTTTTCTCATCAACTACTATTTGTTTTTTTGCACTGTTATCTTTTTCTACCAAACAAGCATATTCCTTCTGCACAGCTGCTTTTTTTATCACTTTTTTGCTTGCATTTTTCATATACAAGCCAGTGACGAGCTTAGGCACGCCATCTATAACCTGCTCGCCATTACTGATCCAAACAGCTCTACTACACAGACTGACTATGCTGCTTTCACTGTGACTTACAAAAAGGATGGTTGCTCCGGCTTCTCGTATCTGCTCCATTTTGGCAAAGCACTTACGTTGAAAGGCAGCATCGCCTACACTCAGAGCTTCGTCCACGATAAGAATATCTGGCTCTATATTAATAGCCGCTGCAAAAGCTAAACGTGCTTTCA
>JALOAT010000006.1 GCA_023228645.1 Gammaproteobacteria bacterium
CTGCGCCGCGCGATTCCGGTGGGTGGGCACGCCATCATGGCGGCGTTCGGCATCGGCGGGCCGACCCAGTGCAGCATGCTTGATATCGTGCAATACGACGCCGAGAAAATGCAGGCCGCGTTGGGGCATGAATTCCGTCTGGTGGAAGAACGCGCCGAGCTGCACGTCACGCCGGCCGCCAAGCAACAGAAGTTCGGCTTCTTCCGCTTCCTTCGCATTAGTTGATTCGAGCACACCAAGTGGTAATGAAGGCGGCTTCGTTATCCCGAGTACGCCCGGCTTTCGTTGGCGTGATGAAGGTGCGAGTGCGGTGGGTCGCGTAGGCGCGCAGCGGCTACGTGACGTCTTTCTACCGCGACTGTCACGCCGTCGACGACCACATGGATGTGGTCGGTAGACGACGTCGGGAACATGCGGAGGAATCTCTTCGTCGGCGTTGGCATTCACGTGGATTCCGCGGATACTGTCCCGGAATCTCAGCCGTCGAACCGCTTTCATGCTTCACAAACCCGTTGCCCTGGCCATCATGGCCGGATTCATTACTCAGGTCGCGGTCGCCGCCGAGCTGAGCGACCTTGAAATCATCCCCCATCTCGACTCATCGGGAAGAGCCGCTTATCAGGAGTTCCTTGCCGCCGGCAAACATCGGGCCTTCGCCATCGGCCCGGGCGGGACGTGGGCATGGCAGAGTGGGTACGCCTCGGCAGATTCAGTTGCCGATGACACCTTGCAGAGTTGCGAACACCACAGCGGGCGCCGATGTACCCTTTATGCACTCAATGACCGGGTGGTACTCAACCGCGCCGCCTGGGCCGGGCTGCTCGGACCATACCTTGATGACGCCGCCGCAGAACGTGCTCCGGTGGGTTCTCGACGCGGTGAGCGGTTCCACGATCTCGCGTTCAAAAGCCCCACCGGAAAGCCCATGAAGCTTTCCGACCTGCGAGGCCGCGTGGTGGTGCTGCACTTCTGGGGTTCCTGGTGTCCGCCCTGCCGGCGCGAAATCCCGGAACTCCAGCAACTCCATCAGGCCCTGGGCACTGCCGACGACATCCACATCGTCCTGTTGCAGGTACGGGAAAACATTTCCCGCGCGCGGGCGTGGGCGCACCAGCAGCAGGTGACGCTGCCGCTCTACGACTCCGGCGCTAACGATGAAGCCAACGAGGTCCTCTCCCTTGCCGATGGTGCGGCCATCCCCGACCGATCCATCGCGAAGGTATTTCCAACGACCTACATTCTGGACAAAAACGGTGTCGTGGTATTTTCGCACACCGGCCCGATCAGTCGCTGGCCCGAATACCTTCCGCTCCTGCACGACGTTGCCAAACACTCGCCGTAGGAGCCGGGCGCTGCGGGCGATTTTCTGGCCCATAAGAATCGCCCGGGCTTCTACCCTGCGAGCGCGCTTCAGTGCACCTCATCCCACCCGGTGATCATGGTCTTGATGTGCGCCGTGGGCGTATGTCCGGTCGTGGTCAGATAGACGTGGGCGATGAAGAAGGCCAGCATCATGAATGCGCCGGCGGTATGGAAAAATGCCACCCATTCCAGCGACAAGTAGCCATCCACGCCCCACGCCTTCCAATCGCCGTAGAACAGGTAAAACCAACCGCTGATCCACAGCACCGGACTGATGAACAGCAACACGACAATGTAGGCCAGGCGCTGTAACGGGTTGTGTTTTTTCAGTGCGGTGGGTCGGTAGGGATGCGGCGCACCCTTGAAGATGTCGATGAGGTAGAAGCGGATGATGGCATTGATCTTCTCCAGGGTGGGAATGTACTGCCGCCACTCACCGGTGGTGAGATGCCAGAAGATCGCAAACACCCACAGGCTGATAAGCAACCACGCGCCCAGGGTATGCAACGCCACCGCCTTGCCGAAACCGAAGAACTCATAGGCGCCATGCACTTCGAAACCGGTGAGCATCATGGTGATGATGAGCGCGGCCTGCGACCAGTGCCAGAAGCGCTCGAAACGCTTGAAGACATAAATGCGTTCGACAGTCATCTCGTTAGCCCCTCTTTGCCGCAATGATGCGAATGCCACCGTGTACAAACACGCCCATGAGGGCCAGCAACGCCAGCGTCCAGCCCAATATGTCGAGCACCTTGCTGCCGTCCCGCGCCGGAATATAAACACCCTCGACATCCTTCAGGCGGCCATTCTTGCTGTGGCACTGGGCGCAACTGAGGGCATCGCCTTTCGGCGCCACCATGTGCGTGATCGGCCAGGTGTGCTCGGTGCTCACAAAGCCGAACTCGCCACTGTAGGGTAGCCCACCGGCATTCATCCCCGTGGTGATCGCCTTCTGCCAGTCATAGTTGTGCCACAGGGCGGTATCGTCCTCGCCGCCGGTGTGCTGCAACGTCAGCGTGAGATTGATCTTGTCGTAAGGCTGTTTTCCACGGTGCACCTTGACCGGCCAGATTCGTGATTCGGGATCGTTGGCGCTGCCGCCGAACTCGTTGATCTGCACAGTTTGCGTCGGGTCGATCTTGTCCCCTATCACCTTGTATTTGGCGATGCCGTTGAACCAGCGGTACTCGGGGATCACGTATGAATCCCACACAAAGCTGCCCTTCCTGGAATCGAAGGCGCGGCGTCCCGCACTGTCCATGCGCAACAAGGGCTTGCCGTCCGGCCCCATTTTGGTGGCGTCCGACCAGTCCCAGCTGAGCTCCGTGCCGATCTCGTTGCGTGCAACTGCCGGGATGTGGCACGTCTGGCAGGCGATCTTGTCGGTGTGCTGATTGAGTTTCGTCATGGCCGCTGGGTGGGGTTTGTTGCCATGACACGACTGGCAGGATGCCGGTGAGGTGTCCTTCGTGCCGCGCATGTGTGCCCCGCCTTTCGGTGCTGCCGCCATGTTGTAGCGGCTGCCCGATACCTGATGCTTAGAGGTGGCATGGCAGGTCTGGCAGGAGAAGTTCAACCCCTTCTCATCCATGTGCACATCGAGATACTTGCCGGGATGCTGTAACGAGCTGTCCAGGTCGCCGTGTTTCGCGCCGTTGCCGCCGGCGCCGAAGAAGTGACAAGACCCGCAGTTGGTGCGGCTGGGCATGCCGATGGTTTGCGCAACCCGTTGCAGATCGACCGCTTCGACGCGTCGCCCCGAACCGGGGGGAAATTCGAGGGGTTTGTAGACCGGGTGTCCGGCGAACCCGGGCAGCTTGCGGTAGGTGCCCGTGGTGTCGTGGCACACCAGGCAATCCACATTCTTTTCCGCTGTGAAGTCGAAGCTGTCGTCCTTCCAGCCGTAGCCCGCGTGGCAGGCCATGCAATCGGCCTCGTTGGAGACCACGGAGGTGCAGAAATTGTTGATGATGTTGCGCTTGCCGCGCTTCTGACCGGTCTGCGGATCAACCGATTCCCACGTCCAGTGCTTGGTGTGTTGCACCTGTTTTGCCGACTCGGTGTGGCAGCTCAGGCAAGCCTCGGTGACCTCGGGGCCGCTCTTGAATTGTTTTTGCAGCGCTTTGAACTTGCGGTGATCGGCGGTCGATGGCATGACGCTCGCAACCGCGGGCTGCGTCCCCTGGTCGCCGGCTTCTATCGGTGTGGCGGGCTCGGCAATCGCGTTCGCAGTGAGCGCGTATAAAATCAGCACCGGTATGACGATTCTGTTGGTGGAAAACATGCTGTTTGCTCCCTACTCTGGTTCAATGGAATGTCGCGACAGGGTTGCGTCAGCAACCGCCAGCGGCACCACCACCAGAGCTGCCGCCGGATGCGGCGGGAGTGTTCTTGATCATCGCGGGGGCCGGTGTGTCGGGATCGAAGACGATGAATTTCGCCTGATCTTCCGCAACGCCTTCCATTACCTCCCCGACCTTGGCTCCGAACATGCGCCCCACCAAACCCGCATTCATCAGGCCGATGTAGGTCTTGCCGTCATTCTTCTTGTAAACGGAAATCTTGCAGGGCATCAGGATGGAGAGAAAACGGATGGCATCGTCGTTAAGGATGGGGCCGGAGTACTTGGTGCTGCACGCCTCGATCATCAGCACCGGCAGCGCGTTGCCGCCATCGGCTTCGAGCGGCTTGACCGGATTTCGCAGACCCTGCAATGCCCAGCCGTTGCCCACGTTCTGGATATTTTGCTGGATCCGCGCGACGGTCTCTTCCACCCCGTAGGGGCTCGGCACTTCCCGGAACATCAGGCTGCCCATGAAGTTGTACGTCGCCGCTGCGATAAAAATCACCCCGGCGACAAACCCACCTATCACCTTGAACATTCGCTTTCTCCCCCGAATCGCGAACTGCTTCCCGGGCAAGACAGTAACCACACTGCTTGCCGTGAAAAGGATTGACCCAACTGAGTTGGCGGAGGATCCAAGGGCTCTCCTCGGAAGCCCGCCCGATGGCTATCACTCAAACACCCACGACGCTAACCCGCGGACAAGGAGCGATGCCGCATTTTCCTTACATCGTCTTCCGGTTGTTAATGACAATTCGCAATCCACGGAAAATATTCTTGCTGTCGCACTCACGGGATTGCCCAGAGGCGGCGTCGTGAAAGGTGCCAAAGCGTGGCGGACGGGTGACTATTCGGCAGGTGCGCTGCTGCATGGAACCGCATCAAGTAGATTGGGCTCCGCAGAAGGTGTGGGTGCGTGTTGGGGACACATCCCGTACGCAGGACGGCGTGCCGAAGTCCCTGTAGGAGCGGCCACCGGCCGCGATTTTTCCGGCTTACGCGGAGCAAAACGACGGCCCATCCATGTGCCGCGAGACGCGCCTCAACCCACGTCCCAGCCGATGAGCGGATAAATCCTCGCGGCAACCATCTTGACGCGGGGGATGACGCCTGCGTCACCCCGGCAAAGCCGGGTTCATCCTGGCGGGGCGGAAGAGGGATTCCGGCGTGTGCCGAAATGAACCTGGGTGAGGGCGTTACCGTTCGCTGTCTTGTTCATGCCGCATAGGCCAAAACCTCTTCCGTTTCCTACAGCAGTTGCGTTTCAAATGCGGGGTAGGCGCATCGTCCTTGTCAGCCGACTGCGTTATTGGTTAATGGCTTGCAGGCAACGCAGATAGCTCACGTCGTCGGGCGGCGTGCCGTTGCGCTGCGCCTGCCACAACGTCTCGCCGAGACATTCCATAAAACGGTGTTCCACCGCGTGGGGATCTCCCAGCTTCATGAGCGCGGCGGAGTAAGCCTCATTGATCCCGGCCGGGCGCCGTGCAGCGAGCTGTTCGTGCAACGCGATATGCATGCCCATGTGCAAAAAGGGATTGGTCTCGCCCAGCTCGGGGGACCAGTCCCGATCCAGTGCATCCGGCTGCTGCACAATGCGCTGGTACTCCGGATGCAGCGCGATCACGTCGGCGATGATCGCCTCCAACGGCTCCAGCGGTTTTCCTTCTACGCGCTTCTGCCACGCCGTCTGGAACGTGCGCCGCAGTGCGGTGCGATCATTGGAGAAAATCATTTCACCCTCCAGGTCAGTTAACACACGTCATTCACTTCGACCATGTGTCGGATAGACGCTCTGCCTGTTCCAGAACCAACTTAATCGCGTCTTCCTGCAAATCCGGAGGATACCCGTAGCGGCGGAGAGTAATGCGAACAAGATTGCGCAAGCGGGCACGCACGCTCTCCCGCTTCTGCCAGTCCACCGTTGTGCTATTTCGCAGCTTTGCCGTGAGTTCCTGAGCAATTTGCGTGAGTAGTGGGTCACCCAGCTCGCGAACGGCGCTTTCGTTGTCAGCAAGGGCATCGTAGAAGGCCAGTTCGGATTCGTTCAGGCCGAGTTGGACGCCTCTTTTGGCCGCCTCGCGGAACTCCTTAGCCATGGCAATCAGCTCTTCGATCACCTGGGCGCTTTCGATGGCCCGGCTGCGGTAGCGACTTAAAGCCGCCTGCAAGCGATCGCTGAACTTCTTCTCCAGGACCACGTTGGTCCGGCTGCGGGACTTAACCTCGTCATTAAGGAGCTTTTGCAGCAGCTCGACGGCGAAGTTGCGCTGGGGTAGTTGCCGCACCTCTTCCAGGAAGGCATCGGAAAGGATTCCGATGTCCGGTCTCTCCAGCCCGGCCAGCTTGAAGATGTCCTCCACCCCCTCAGCGACGACGGCGTTGTCGAGGATCTGTTTGAGGACGGCGTTCTTCTTTTCCTCCGATAGCTTCCTGTCAGTCTCCGTCGCCTTGGCGATGACGCTCTTGATGGCCTGGAAGAAGGCGATCTCTTCGCGCAGTTCGATGGCCTCGTCGAGGGTGCCGCAGAGGGAAAAGGCCTTGGTGATGGCCAGCACCACATCGGCCCAGCGCTTCTTGCCGTCCTCCAGGCCGAGCACGAAGTTGGCAGCGGGGAGCAGCAGGACCGTGGCCTGGGTGCGGTAGGCGAAGTAGTCAAAGCCGTGCAGGATGCCGCGGGCGACATCCATCAGCTCCTTGAGCTTGGCCAGCGCCTCGGCGCTGTCGAGGGTCGGCTGGCCCTTGCCGCGGTTTTCGGTGTAGGTCTTCAGGGCACGGCGCAGCTCGGCGGCGACGCCGATGTAGTCCACCACCAGGCCGCCCTCCTTGTCGCGGAAGACGCGGTTCACGCGGGCGATGGCCTGCATCAGGTTGTGGTCACGCATGGGCTTGTCCACGTACATGGTGTGCAGGCAGGGCACATCGAAGCCGGTGAGCCACATGTCGCGCACGATAACCAGCTTGAGCGGGTCCTTGGGGTTCTTGAAGCGCTTCTCCAGCAGCTTTTTGGTGGCGGCGTTGTAGATGTGGGGACGCAGCAGTTCCTTGTCGGCGGCGGAGCCGGTCATCACCACCTTGATCGCCCCCTTGTCCGGGTCGGGGCTCCCCCAGTCGGGCCGCAGCTCGACGATGGCGTTGTAGAGGTGGACGCAGATCTCGCGGCTCATGCACACGATCATCCCCTTGCCTTCCACCACCGCGCTACGGGCCTCGAAGTGCTGCACGATATCCGCCGCCACCTGCCGGATGCGCGGCTCGGCGCCCACCAGCTTTTCGAGGGCGGCCCATTTGGTCTTGGCCGCCTCACGGAGGGCGATGTCCTCTTCGTCCTCGAAGATCTCCTCGACCTGATCGCTGAGTTCTTCGATCTCGGCCTGGTTGATGTCCAGCTTGGCGAGGCGGCTTTCGTAGTAGATGGGCACCGTGGCGCCGTCGTCCACTGCATCCTGGATGTCGTAGATGCTGACGTAATCGCCGAAGACGGCGCGGGTGTCCTTGTCTTCGGTTTTCACTGGCGTGCCGGTGAAACCCACAAAGGTGGCATTGGGCAGGGCGTCGCGCAGGTGTTTGGCAAAGCCGTACTTGTACTTGCCGCTCTTCTTGTCCAGCACTGCCCGGAAGCCGTACTGGGAGCGGTGCGCCTCGTCGGCGATGACCACGATGTTGGTGCGTTCCGTGAGCCGCGGGAAAGTGTCCTCGTCCGGTCCCGGGGTGAACTTCTGCACCGTGGTGAAGATGATGCCGCCCGAGGGCCGGTCGGCCAGCAGCGCGCGCAACTGATCGCGGCTCTCCGCCTGCTGCGGGGTCTCCTTCAGCAACGAGCGGGCGCCGACAAAGGTCTGGAACAACTGCCCGTCCAGGTCGTTGCGGTCGGTGACCACCACGATGGTGGGGTTCTGCATCTCCGGCTGCTGCATCAGCTTGCCGGTGAAGCAGACCATGGAGATGCTCTTGCCCGAACCCTGGGTGTGCCAGACGATGCCGCCCTTGCGCGAACCGTTCTGCACCCGCTTTCCGTAGTCAGCGCGCTCGTCGGCCGCCCGATCTTTGGGCGGCTCGGTCGCCGCAATCACTGTGGCGCGGACCGCCTCACGCACCGCGTGGAACTGGTGGTAGCCGGCTATCTTCTTGATGAGGCCGTCGTCGGTCTGCTCGTAGAGGATGAAGTAGCGCAGGTAATCGAGTAGCAATTCTGGAGCGAAGAAGCCGCGCACTACTTTCTCCAGTTCGAACTCCAGCAGCGGCCGGTCGTTCTCGTTGCGGAGGGTGCGCCAGGGGAGGAACCGCTCCCGGTCGGCGGTCAGGGAACCGACCCGCGCATGGAGCCCGTCGGAGATCACCAACGCCTCGTTGTAGGTGAAGAGGTCGGCAATCTCGCTCTTGTAGGTTTCGAGCTGATTGAAGGCGGACCAGATATCCGCCTGCTCGGCGGCGGGGTTCTTCAGTTCGGTGACGGCGATGGGCAGGCCGTTGATAAAGCAGACCAGGTCCGGGCGGCGCGGCTGACGGGTGCCCTGCACCGTGAATTGATTCACCACCAGAAAGCGGTTCTGATCCGAGCGTTCGAAATCGATGAGGCGCACCCGGTCACCGCGTTTCACGCCGCCGATCTCTACCTCAACGGGCACACCGTCGAGCAGGGCCTCATGGAAGGCGCGGTTGTTCAGGATGAGGGAGGGATGGCCGGGCTTTGCAATCTGGTGCAGCACCTCGCCGAGCACGGAGTGGGGCACGCCCGGATTAAGGCGGTGCAGGGCCTCGCTCAGGCGTCCCGGCAGCAGGACGTGGCGATAGTCGTCCCGTTCCGCGGTGTCGCCATCAGGCGCAATATCAGGCCCATGGCGGTATTCCCATCCCGAGTCCTGGAACCACGAGAGTGCGAGTTGTTCGAGGTCGTCTTCGGTCATCTACAGTCGTCCGGCTTGGCGGCAGTGGCCTTTTTCCTTGGAAAAGCTCCGCTTCTCATCTTTGCTAACCTGATGGGCTATCACTTTCGGAATTCATTGCACCCAACAGTTGGTCCAACACTGCCTCACGTGCGCTGGTGGGATAGCCTAGCCGGCGGAGTACCACTCGCGCGGCATTACGCATAGCGGCCTTCACACGTTCACGCTTCTCCCAATCCACGTACTGGACTTTGGCAAGCTCTGTGGCCAACTCCTGGGCGATCAGGTCCAGGCGCGCGGGTTCGACTCCAGCAGCATCTTCCGGAACGGCTAGTACCTCGCGTAGTGACTGCACCTCGCCCTCAGTTGCCTTCGCGGATGCGGTCTCTGGGACACTATCCGTTGCCTTAGCTTCCGGTTGACCCGTACGTTCTATTTCAGCTTGGCGATAGGCGATAGATTCTTCAGCGACCATTACGTTGCAGTACTGCGACGCGCCCAATAGGTCGGGGAACAGGCTCGCGTGATGCACGTTCATCATGCGCAGATGACGCAGGCAGTCTGCACGCCCATCGTTGGGGATGTAGATCTTGCAGATGTACTTGGCCAACTCGTTGGCCTCTTCTCCTTCCGGAATGTCACCGAGCACCTCGTCCTGCAACGAGTTGATCAGGAAGTTTTCCAATGTGTTGTCGTACGACGAATAGGTAAACAGGCCCGCTTGGTTGACCAGGCGGCCGTGGTCGTCTTTGCGTGGCTCCAGGATGCTAACGTCTGGGCACCTGTCTTCGACCTCAACATGCGATTTGTTTAGCACATAAATCGCGCGGTAAGGGTTATCCAGCTCCCCCGGCTGGTCATCCTTCTCAAAGGCAAAGAACAGCGCCACATATGGCGAATAGGTCCAATCCAAAAGTGGCGTGAACAAGCCATGGTGTTGTCCGACCGACCACAGCTCGTATAACTCATGATCGTCTACCAGCGTGTGGTCGGAAATCCGCCCGCGGACCGCGCGCCGAAACAGTCTCAGCTGAGCCTCTGCGACTTCCTGTGTAATAATCTTGCGGGTATCAAAACGTCCAAGCGACGGCGTGAGAGGCCAGTCGTAACGGCGATGTCCACGAAAAATGAGCTGGGTCTTGGGTGGGTTAAAGAATGGCTTATCGAGCAAGTCGGGCAGCTCGCGCCAACCAGCAACGCGTGTCACTGGCACACGGCCGCTAATCTCGTCCCCAAGCACCTTGAAATTGGGCCATTCGGGTACTTGATCAAAGTATTTTGAATCGATCTGCTCTTCAGTCTGGGCGCTCATGTCTCACCTTCGACAGGCACAGGCAGCTCACCGGAAACAAGTTTTGGAAGGACGCTGTCGCGCATGGCGGCCAAGGTTTGCGACTCCTTTTCGTTGGAGAACATACGATTCCGTAGCAATTTCACCACGCGATCGAACTCTTGCCTTAGCGCGTCAGGGACCCATGCAATAGGTAAGCGATAGACGTTATTACGATTAAGTCCCGGCACCGCCGCATCTGTATTCATTCGGTCTAGGCCAAGCGTCCGGAGCAAGTAAAAGCAAAAGGAAAGCTCCGCTTTGGGCACCACGTAGAAAACCGTGTCGATCGGGTAGAACGGTCGATCTTCCCAATACAAACTGCCAACGGTGCCTTTGCGTCCAACGATGATCCCAGGGCCATCCACAAGATGCTCATTGTGAAAGCCCGTCAGCCCGCCTGAACCATAAACCGGTACTGGTCCATCTAAGCGATCGCTAGCCTTAAGTGCTTTGCCGTAGGCCAGATCTAAAACGTCATCCACGCGCTTCTGCTCCCACCCCTCCGGAATCTCGCCGAGTTCGGAGTCGACGAGGCGGTTGGGGAAGAGGGCGAGGAGGTCGGGGGTGAAGCCGAGGCGGCGGCAGATGGACTCGGGCGGTTCGCCGCCGGCTTTGGCGCGGACGGGGTCGAAGTCGACGAACCAGGACTTGAAGATCGCCCGCGCCATGGCCTCCAGCGTTTCGTTCGTGCGGCGGTTCAGTTCGATCTTGTCGTCGAGGGTGCCGAGGATGTGGGCGATGGCGCGTTGTTCGGCTATGTCGCTCGGGACGCGGACCGGCAATGGGTGAATATGGTTTCGATTCAGCGTTGGTACTGCCCCACCAACATTGAATTTAGTGAAATCAATTGACTTAAGCAGGTAGTAGCAGAAGCGTTTGTCATTGCCCTTGAAATCTTTCACCCAAAGGGTGGTATTCAAAGGCCAGAAGTCGTGAGTTACGTACTGTCCCCCGCCAAGACTCCCCGATCGACCTATCACGACCCCTGGCGCCTTAACCATCGCTGCCGTGTGAGTGCCGACCTCACCTGTTGATGCGATGATGGGGTAAGGCCCTGACTGACGTTCTTGCGCTGGCAGATCAAACCCACGCTGTAAGGTAAGCACATCACCCAATGTGCTGTTGAGCCAGTCACCCGCCATAACCCAACCTCTTCAGATTCTCCCGAATCACCGCCTCCAACCGCGCACTCTCTTCAAACTGCTCGTTCAACTGCGCCGTGAGCCGCGCCATCTTCTCCTCGAACGGCTCGTCGTCTTCTTCCTGCTCCGGCGCGCCGACGTAGCGGCCGGGGGTGAGCACGTAGTCGTGTTTGCGGATCTCTTCGATGGTGGCGGATTTACAGAAGCCGGGGATGTCCGTGTAAAGCTTGTTGGGATCGGGATCCACCAGTGCCGTAATGCCGTTGCCCTCTTCCACTTCGCCATACGCGGAGCGCCATGCGTGGAAGGTGTCGGCGACCTTTCGGATGTCTTCCGCCTTGAAGTCGCGCAGCACGCGGTCCTTCATGTAGCCAAGGTTGCGGGCATCGATGAAGAGGATTTCACCCTTGCGGTCGCGGTGGCCGTTACGCGCGGTCTTGCTGCGGGTGAGGAACCAGATGCAGGCGGGGATCTGGGTGTTGGTGAAGAGCTGGCCGGGGAGCGCGACCATGCACTCGACCAGGTCGGCCTCGATGAGCGCCTTGCGGATCTCGCCTTCGTTGTTGGTGTTGCTGCTCATGGAGCCGTTGGCGAGCAGCAGGGCCATGCTGCCGTGGGGCGCCAGGTGGTGGACCATGTGCTGCATCCAGGCGAAGTTGGCGTTGCCGTTGGGCGGGATGCCGTATTTCCAGCGCGGGTCGTCCTCTTTCACGCCGGCGTTCCAGTCCTTCATGTTGAAGGGCGGATTGGCCATGATGTAGTCGGCGCGCAGGTCCGGGTGCTGGTCGCGGGTGAAGGTGTTGGCCGGCTCCTTGCCGAGGTCGAAGTCCATACCGCGGATGGCGAGGTTCATGGAGGCGAGGCGCCAGGTGGTGGGGTTGGCCTCCTGGCCGTAGATGGAGAGCTGGCCCAGCCTCCCCCCATGCTCTTCCACGAACTTTTCCGACTGCACGAAGAAGCCGCCGGAGCCGCAGGCGGGGTCGTAGACGCGGCCCTGGAAGGGTTCGAGCATCTCGACGATGAGGCGGACGATGCTGGTCGGGGTGTAGAACTCGCCGCCCCGCTTGCCGGAGGCGATGGAGAACTGGCCGAGGAAGTATTCGTAGACGTGGCCGAGGATGTCCTTGGCGTGCAGCGAGGCATGCTGAAAGGGGATGGTGGACATCAAGTCGATGAGGCCGGGCAGCGCCTCGTCCACGCGGCGGCGGGCGTAGTCCTTGTCGAGCACGCCCTTGAGCTTGGGGTTCTCCTTTTCGATCGCTTCGAGGGCGTCGTCCAGCAGGCGGCCGATGCCCTTGAATTCGTATTCGCTGGTCTTGCCGTTCTTCACCTGGAGCTTGGTGCCAAGGGCAACCTTGGCGTGGTCCTTGATGAAGTCCCAGCGCGCCAGGGCCGGCACCCAGAAGACGTTCTTCTCGGTGTAGTAGTCGCGGGCCTCCAGCTCCTGTTCGATCAGGTCGGCCGCGTCTTCGCCGAGGTAGTAGTCGTGGTTGGGGTCGGTGAAGGCGGCCTTGAGCTCTTCGCGACGCTCCTTGAAGGCGTCGGAGACGTATTTCAGGAACACCAACCCGAGCACCACGTGCATGTAGTCGCCGGGGTTGACGTTGGCGCGCAGCCGGTCGGCGGAGGACCAGAGCTGTTTGTCGAGGTTGTTGAGAAATTGTTGCTCTTCCTGGTTCACGTTGTGCTCTGCTTGGTTCTTGACCTGGATGGGGTTAGTGATTGACTCCTTCTCCCTGGCGGGGGCAGGAATTCACTGATTAGCCATCATCGCTGAAGTGGTCGTTGTCGAGCTGCTTCACTTCGTAGACATCTTTGCGCCAATCGCTGCTGATACGCTTCGCGACTTCTTCGGGCGGCAGTTGGAATTCCGAGCAAAGCACACCGTGTACATCTGGCAGCGCATGGGGTTTATCATCAGCCAGCGCCACCAGGAAGGGCCGCATGAGCGCTTGGAAATCGGGTATGGGCATTCCTTCGTCCTGTTCAATGCCTGTCTGCGGGCGGGGTGAGTATTCTAAGCAGGGATACCGCTGGCTCGCTGGCGAGCCATTCTAACGCGCCAGACTCGTTCTTTGCGTTATGCGCCGCCGTGTTGACTAGCGCGAAAACGTAACCGCTACAAACGTGGACTTCCGGCGTTCGAGCAACTCAGCCGTGACGCACCTGAACGTCGCTTCAATCTCCCGCCTCGCCCGGGTTTTTCGTACGTGATGCTTTTCCTCTTCCGCCGGCCGCCATTTCCTCCGGCGTCTTGTGCTTGTATTCGCACAGGTCCTTGATGGGGCAGTGCGGGCAGTTGGGTTTGCGGGCGGTGCAGGTGTAGCGGCCGTGCAGGATGAGCCAGTGGTGGGCGTCCTGGCGGAATTCTTCGGGCACCACTTTGAGCAGCTTTTTCTCCACTTCGAGCACGGTCTTGCCGGGCGCCAGGCCGGTGCGGTTGGCGACGCGGAAGATGTGGGTGTCCACGGCAATGGTGGGCTCACCAAAGGCGGTGTTGAGGATCACGTTGGCGGTCTTGCGGCCGACGCCGGGCAGGGCCTCCAGGGCTTCGCGGCTCCGCGGCACCTCGCCGCCGTGTTTTTCCACCAGGATCTGGCAGGTCTTGATGATGTTCTGGGCCTTGGCGTTGTACAGGCCGATGGTTTTCACATAGTCCTTCAGGCCCTCCACGCCTAACGCGAGCATCGCCTCGGGGGTGTTCGCCACGGGAAAAAGCCTTGCGGTGGCCTTGTTGACGCCCTTGTCGGTGGCCTGGGCCGACAGTACCACGGCCACCAGCAGTTCGAAGGGCGTGCTGTAGTTCAGCTCGGTGGTGGGACGGGGATTGAGTTCGCGCAGGCGCGCGAAGATCTCATGGCGCTTCTTGGGGTTCATGGTGGCGGGTCAGAGAGGGAATTTACTGCGGATGCTGCGCACGAAAACGAGCAGATCATCCAGATTGTGTTCCAACACGTGGCGCAGTATGCGCCGGTCGATGGTCGCGTAGCCGTGCACCAGGATGTTGCGGAATCCGGCCATCTTCTGCAGTTTGTCGACGAGTTCCTCCGGCATGGCGAGTACAGGCTGCAACAGCAGGAACAAGTCGCAGTTGATTTCAGGCTCACCGAGTCGCAGCGCGGAAACCACATGGGACGCCGCATCCAAGGCCGCCTGGATCGCAAGTTGCAGCGTGTGCGCCACGAAGCGCTCTTCTCGCACGTCGCTCTCCACGAGTTCCGGTCGTGCCAAACGCCGCAACTCGCTCACGCAGGTTTCGATGAAGGCGAGCTTCTTCTCCAAAAGGTCACGGTCGGTCATGGTGTGCACCGGGGCCGCGGCGGTATTCCCGCAAATAGGGGAGGACGTCGAAATACTCGGCACGCGCCTTCATTTCGAAGCGGATGCGGGCCGAGGCATCGTTTTCCAGCACCAGGATGCCATCGCGCAACACGCGGTGTATCAGATCGGGCGACGCGCGGTTGAGCACCACCAGGTCCACGGGGCGACCGACTGCCTGTTCCAAGGCTGCCGCCAGATCGAGTCCCAGTCCATCCAGGCCAAGGGGAGGTTCTTCCCGGTAGAGCACGGCTACGTCCACATCGCTGTGCGCTCCGGCTTCCTGACGTGCCTGGCTGCCGAAGAGATAGGCACAGACCAGCCCCCTGGCGTGAGGTGCGAGGGCGTCATGCAGAGCCTGGATCAGGGACGTAGATGTCATGCCCCCGATTATCGGCAGCCCCCTCCCGCGCTGCAACCGCGCGGCTGATCAGGCGACGGAGGCTTCGGGTGCGGCCTTGGCCGCGGCAGCCGTACGGCGCGCCACACGCGTGTCGATGACGTTCTTGAGGGCGATGAGCAGGCCCAGGCCGAAGAAGGCGCCGGGCGGCAGGATGGCAAACAGCAGGCCGCGGTATTCGTCGAACAGGTGCAGCGTCCACCCGCGTGCGACCTCACCGAACATCAGGTGTGCCTGGGCGAACAGGGTGCCGTTGCCCACCAGCTCGCGCATGGCGCCGAGCGTCACCAGGATGGCCGCGAAACCCAGGCCCATGGTGAAACCGTCGGCGAGGGCGCGCGGCACTGTGTTCTTGGAGGCGAAGGCCTCGGCGCGGCCGAGGATGATGCAGTTGGTGACGATGAGCGGGATGAAAATGCCCAGCACCTTGTACAGGCCGTGCAGGTAGGCGTTCATGGACAGCTCGATGGCGGTCACGATAGCGGCGATCACCACCACAAAAACGGGGATGCGGATCTCCGGCTTCACCAGGTTGCGGATCAGCGACACGGCGACGTTCGAGGAGACCAGCGTGAGCATGGTGGCCAGGCCGAGGCCCAGTCCGTTCACCGCGTTGGTGGTGACGGCGAGCAGCGGGCACAGGCCCAGGATCTGCACCAGCGCCGGGTTGTTCTGCCACAGGCCGTCGATGGCGATCTTGCGATAGTCGTTCATTGCGCGGTCTCCTGAGGCACGGCGGTCTGCTGCGCCTCGGGCGCGAACAGCTCGTCGCGATGTGCCGCCACGTAGCGTAGCGCGTTGGCCACAGCCTTCACTACGGCGCGCGGGGTGATGGTGGCGCCGGTGAATTGATCGAAATCGCCGCCGTCCTTGCGTACCTTCCAGCGCTCCTCCGGGGGGTTGCCCAGGGACCGGCCGGTGAAGCGCGTGATCCAGTCGGAGCGCTCCGCTTCGATGAGGTCGCCGAGGCCCGGTGTCTCGCGGTGTGCGGTGACACGCACGCCGGCCAGGCGGCCATCTGCATTTACCGCCACCAGCAGATGGATGTCGCCGCTGTAGCCGTCCGGCGCCACCGGTGCGAGGATCACGGCGACCGTCTCGCCGCCCTGGCGGGCGCGATAGACCGGCACCGCGCGCCGGCTGCCGAGCAGCGGGTCGATCACCTGGGTCCGGGCGTCCAGCAGGTCGTTGTCGTGGCGCTCGGCGGGCACCAGGGCATGCAGCGCTTCCACCAGGGCCTGACGCTCGTTGGCCTCTACGCGCTCACGCGTGCCGAGGTGGGTGAGCCCCACCAGACTGGCGGCGGCCACCGCGAAGGCGGCGAGCAGGAAGGCGCTGATCAGCATGTTGCGCAGCATGACTCAGCCCTTCGTGTGTCCGTACACCCGCGGGCGGGTGTAGTAATCGATGGTGGGCGCCGCCAGGTTCATGAGCAGCACGGAGAAGGCGATACCGTCGGGATAGCCGCCCCAGGTGCGGATGACGTAGATGAGCACGCCCGCACCCGCGCCGAACATCAGTCGGCCTCGATTGCTGGTAGCGCAGGTGGTCGGATCGGTGGCGATGAAAAACGCGCCCAGCATGGCGCCGCCGCTCATGAGGTGGAACAGCGGTCCGGCATGGGTGTCCGGATCCAGGGACCAGAACAGACCGGCCATGAGGAACAATGCGCCGAGCAGGCCGACGGGCGCATGCCAAGTGATAGTGCGGTTCCACACCAGCCACAGGCCGCCGAGCAGCACCAGGCCATTGACCACCTCGAAGCCCTGGCCGCCCACGGCGCCGAATATCGGCGTGGCGAGAGTTTCGCTGACGGTCTTGTTGAGCGACAGCTCGGTCTTCATGAGGTCGAGCGGTGTGGCGCCGGACAGGGCGTCCAGGCTCAGGCCGGCGGGCAGCACGCCGGTGAGGGAATAGCGCGCCGTCTCAACGAAACTCAGCACCTCGCCGCCGAGGGTGATCGGCAGCAGCCAGGTGGTCATCTCGCGCGGGAAGGAGACGAGCAGCAGCACATAGCCGACCATGGCCGGGTTGAACGGGTTGTAACCGAGGCCGCCGTATAGCTGCTTGGCGAACACGATGGCGAAGGCCGCGCCCAGCGCCACCAGCCACCAGGGTGCGAGCGGCGGCAGGGCAAAGCCGAGCAGCACGGCAGTGACCAGCGCACTGCCGTCGCTCAGGGTCACGTTGATGGCGCGACCGCGCAGGGCGAGCATGGCCGCCTCGGCGCCCAGTGCCGCCGCAGACGCGATGGCGATGTTCACCACCATGCCCCAGCCGAACAGCCAGGTGTGGGCGATGATGGCGGGCACGAGCGCATACACCACGCGCAGCATCACGCGCGTGACGCTGGCGGGCTGATGGGCGTGGGGCGAACTGATGGTCGTCATCATCACTTCCCGGAGGAAAAATCCAACGCAGAGCCGCAGAGACACAGAGAGCACAGAGATTCGAGATGTGATTTCCTCGCCGACCGCGGCGCGTCGGACACCGAGGCACAGGGGCACTGAGATTCACCCCTCGAATCTCTCTGTGTTGTCTGCGCCTCTGCGCCTCTGTGTTGAACTCTTGTCTTCATTGCTCGCTATCTCCAGCCGCCGCCGCGGCGGCCTTCTTGGCCTTGGCGCGTTCGAGGGCGGCCTGGATGGCGGCCTTCTTGGCATCGTCGGGCGAGGCGGCGCCTTCCGCATCGGCGGCGGCCTTTTTCTTCAAGCGCGCCTCGCGCTCGGCCTTTTCGGCCTCGATGCGTGCCTGGCGGAATTCGTGGCGCTCGCGGGCGCGGTCGGCCTTTTTCTTTTCCCGCTCCTGGGCCCACACGGAGGTCTTGGCGAAGCGGAAGAACTGCACCAGGGGCAGGTTGCTCGGGCACACATAGGAACAGCAGCCACATTCGATGCAGTCGAATAGCTTGTAATCCTGCGCCTTGTCGAAGTCCTTGGCGCGGGCGTGCCAGTACAGCTGCTGCGGCAGCAGTGACATCGGGCAGGCCTCGGCGCAGGCGCCGCAGCGGATGCAGGCGCGGGTCGGGCCGCGCTCGCCCAGCTCGCCCGCCACGGGCGCGAGCACGCAGCCGGCGGTCTTGGTGATGGGGACGTCGCGCGATTGCAGGGTGATGCCCATCATGGGGCCGCCGAGCACCAGGCGCTCCGGCTCGATCTTCAGGCCGCCGGCGAATTCCAGGAGATCGGCCACCGGCGTGCCGATGCGCACTTCGAGATTTTGCGGCCGGGCGACGGCACCGCCCGTCACCGTGACGATGCGCGTGATGAGCGGCTCGCCCCGTTCGATGGCGCGGTACACCGCCGCGGCGGTGGCCACGTTCTGCACCACCACGCCGATGGCGATGGGCAGGCCCGCAGAGGGGACTTCCTTGCCGGTGACCACCTTGATGAGCTGCTTCTCGCCGCCGGTGGGATAGCGTGTGGGCACCTGCACCAGTTCGATGTCGCTGCGGCCGCTGCGCTTCAGGGCCTCGCCCAGGGCGGCGAAGGCCTCGGGCTTGTTGTCCTCCACCGCGATGACGCAGCTGCGCGCCTGCAGGGCGTGGATCATGATGCGCACGCCGCCGATCACCTCGTCGGTGCGCTCGCGCATGAGCATGTCGTCGGCGGTGATGTAGGGCTCGCACTCCGCGCCGTTGATGATGAGGGTGTCCACCACCGTGCGCGGGCCCGGATTGAGCTTCACGTAGGAGGGAAAGCCCGCGCCGCCCAGGCCGACGATGCCGGCGTCGCGCACGCGGTTGCGCAGATGGCTCGGGTCTTCCTTCAGCCAGTCGGGCATGGGCACGAAGTCCACCGCCTCGTCGCGGCCGTCGGTCTCGATGACCACGCACAGGGCATTCAGCCCGGACGGGTGGGGCACCGGGCGTTCCTCGACGGCCACCACCACGCCGGAGCTGGAGGCGTGGGCAGGCACGCTCACGTAGCCCTCGGCCTGGGCGATCATCTGGCCCTTCAACACACGCTCGCCCACCTGCACGACGGGCTTGGCCGGCTGGCCGATGTGCTGTTGCACGGGGATCACCAGCACGCGCGGCACCGGCGCGACCGCAATGGGCCGGCCGGTGGATTCGGCCTTGTGCTCGGGCAGGTGCAGGCCGCCGTGGAATGTGTGCAGGGTGCGCGTCATGCCTGGGGTACCTTCACGGGCGTGACCTTGATGACCGGGTAGGGCCACTTCCAGGTGCCGATGTCCTCGCGCACCGGCTCCATGCGGATGCAGTCCACTGGGCAGGGCGACACGCATAATTCGCAGCCGGTGCATTCGCTTTCGATCACGGTGTGCATCTGCTTGGCCGCGCCCAGGATGGCGTCCACCGGACAGGCCTGTAGACACAAGGTGCAGCCGATGCAGGTGTTTTCGTCGATGACCGCCACCATCTTGGCCTTGGCGTCGCCGTCCAGCGGCTGTGGGTCACGCCCCAGCAGGTCGGCCAGCGCCATGACCACCGCCTCGCCGCCCGGCGGGCACTTGTTGATGTCCGCCTCGCCCGCGGCGATGGCCTCCGCATAGGGCCGGCAACCGGCGAAGCCGCACTGGCCGCACTGGGTCTGCGGCAGGATGGCGTCGATCTTCTCCACGATGGGATCGCTCTCCACGCGAAAGCGCACGGCCGCAAACCCGAGCAACAGCCCGAACACGGCAGCGAGCACTGTGAAGACAACGATGGCGGTCAGCATGTTCTGGAAAAAAGCCCAAACACGGGGGACACGGGGAACACGGGGGCGCTAATGGCTTGGACCTTGCTCGATACCAGACATTTGAGTCCCGCTGCACCTGCCGCAGCCAAACAGAGGTAACTCACGAGAAAATCCCCGTGTCCCCCGTGTTCCCCGTGTTTCAGCTTTTCCTTCATCCCTTCACCAAACCCGCAAAGCCCATGAAGGCCAGGGACATGAGGCCGGCGGTGATGAGGGCGATGGAGGGGCCCTTGAATGCTTGGGGCACGTCGGCCACGGCGATGCGCTCGCGCATGGCGGCGAACAGTACCAGCACCAGGGAGAAGCCGAGGGCGGCGCCGAAGCCGTACACGGCCGACTGCAGGAAGCCGTGCTCGGTCTGGACGTTGAGCAGCGCCACGCCCAGCACCGCGCAGTTGGTGGTGATGAGGGGCAGGAAGATGCCCAGCACCTGATAGAGCACAGGGGAGGTCTTGTGCACCACCATCTCGGTGAACTGCACCACCACGGCGATGACCAGGATGAAGGCGATGGTGCGCAGGTATTCGAGGCCCAAGGGGGCCAGCAGGTATTCGTTCACCAGATAACTGCTCACGGCCGACAGGGTGAGCACGAAGGTGGTCGCCAAACCCATGCCCGTGGCGGTTTCCACCTTCTTGGAAACGCCCATGAAAGGACACAGGCCCAGGAACTTCACCAGCACGAAGTTGTTGACCAGGACCGTGCTGACGAGGATGAGGGCGTATTCGGTCATGATTCCCGAGTAAAATAGTCGGTTGCCAAGTATGGCGGCAAACGCCTCGAGTCCGCAACCCGACCCTTTGCGAGGCAAGCGGCGATTTTACGGTAAAAAGAGGGGCTTACGGTAATGATCCCGATCAAATTCACCTGGAGAATATTAGCGGAGCCTTAAATAGGCTTTCTCCGCATTAGAACCCGCGTGCAACGTTCGGGTTCTTCAGAAGAGAAAACACGGGGGACACGGGGAACACGGGGGGAATCCATTAAGGTCATCCGCTCCTACAGAAGAATCGATTTCCCCGTGTCCCCCGTGGTTGATGCTTTTCTCCCCGTCACTTCACCTTCATGCCCGGCTCGGCGCCGCTGTCGGGATTGAGGATGAACAACTCCTTGCCGCCGGGGCCGGCCGCCAGGACCATGCCTTCGGAGACGCCGAACTTCATCTTGCGCGGGGCCAGGTTGGCGACCATGACGGTGAGGCGGCCTTCCAGCTGTTCCGGGCTGTAGGCGGACTTGATGCCGGCGAACACGTTGCGGGTCTCGCCGCCCAGGTCGAGGGTCAGGCGCAGCAGCTTTTCCGCGCCATCCACGTGCTCGGCCTTGGCGATGCGCGCCACGCGCAGGTCCACCTTGGCGAAGTCGTCGATGCCGATGGTCTCGGCGATGGGTTCCACCAGGGGCTTGCTTGCCCGTTGCTGCTGCTCCGGGTGGCGCGCCCGGGACTGGGCCTCCTTGGTGGACACCGTGTCCGGGGCGTTGTCGCTGAGCATGGCGTCCACCTGGCGCTGATCCACGCGGGTCATCAGGTGCCGGTAGGCGTTGATACGCTGTGGCGGTTCGATGGCGTCGCTCCACAGGAAATCACGGTCGAGCCCGAACAGTTCGCGGGCCACGCGCCGGGCGGTGGCGGGCAGTACCGGGGCGAGCAGCACCGACAACAGCTTGAAGCCATGCAGGGTGCGTGAGCAGATGTCCTGCAATTCGGCACGCCGGCCCTCGTCCTTCGCCAGCACCCAGGGCTGGGCGCGATCGAATTCCTCGTTGATGCGGTCGGCCACGCTCATGATGTGGCGCAGGGCCTGGCCGTATTCACGGGCCTCGTAGGCCTCCTGCACCTGCGCCGCGGCGGCGCCGGCCTGGGCGGTGAGGGCCCAGGTGTCGCCCGTGTAGGCGAGCGTGCCGTCGAAGTGCTTGGTGATGAAACCGGCGGCGCGGCTGGCGATGTTCACGTACTTTCCGACCAGATCGGCATTCACCCGCGCCACGAAATCTTCCAGGTTCAGGTCGATGTCGTCGATGCCGGCGCCCAGCTTGGCGGCGAAGTAGTAGCGCAGCCATTCGGGATTCAGGTTTTTCAAAAAGCTCGATGCGGTGATGAAGGTACCGCGGGACTTGGACATCTTGGTGCCGTTCACGGTGAGGAAGCCGTGGGCGAACACGGACGTGGGCGTGCGATAGCCGGCGCTTTCCAGTTCCGCAGGCCAGAACAGGGCGTGGAAATACAGGATGTCCTTGCCGATGAAGTGGTACAGCTCGGTCTTCTCAGCAGCGGCTTTCTGCCTGTCCCAGAAGGCGTCGAAGTCGATGCCCCGGGTATCGCAGAGATTGCGGAAGCTGCCCATGTAGCCGATGGGGGCGTCCAGCCACACGTAGTAGTACTTGCCGGGCGCGCCCGGGATCTCGAAGCCGAAGTAGGGCGCATCGCGGGAGATGTCCCAGTCCGAGAGGCCCGCATCCAGCCACTCAATCAGCTTGTTGGCGGCTTCGGGTTGCACCTGGGGCGGCCTGATCCAGCCGCGCAGGAAGTCCGTGCAGGCGCCCAGCTTGAAGAAATGGTGGTCCGACTGCTTGCGCACGGGGGTGGCGCCCGACACGGCCGAATAGGGATTGAGCAGGTCCGTGGGCTGATAGGTGGTGCCGCACACCTCGCAGGAATCCCCGTACTGGTCCTTGGCGTGGCACTTGGGGCACTCGCCCTTGATGAAGCGGTCCGGCAGGAACATCTCCTTGACCGGGTCGTAATACTGCTCGACGGCGCGTACCTCGATGAGGCCGGCGGCCTTGAGCTTCAGGTAAATGTCGTCGGCGTAGTGCTTCGTTTCCGGCGAGTTGGTGGAGTAATAGTTATCGAAGCCCACCAGGAAGCCGTCGAAATCGGCCTTGTGCTCCTTCCACACCCGGTCGATGAGCTGCTCGGGCGTAATGCCTTCCTTCTCGGCGCGCAGCATGATGGGCGTGCCGTGGGTGTCGTCGGCGCACACGTACCAGCACTCGTTGCCGCGCATCTTCTGGAAGCGCACCCAGATGTCGGTCTGGATGTACTCCACCAGATGGCCCAGGTGAATGGGGCCGTTGGCATAGGGCAGGGCGCTGGTGACGAGGATGCGGCGTTTTGTCATGGTGCCTATCTACTTGGGGAGGGGTGCTTGAACCAAGCCCGCTAAGTTACCACATAGGGTGGACTTGGAAGAAAAGCCAACCATGGGGAAGAACGCCAAACCACGGGGGACAAGGGGGGTCTGGAGCCCGTAGGTCACGTTGCCGCGCAGCGGCTACGTGACACAACGCGGCCCGGGAATGTCACGTAGCTTCGCAACGTGACCTACGCCCAATCCTTTCTCTCCTGTGTTCCCCGTGTCCCCCGTGGTCAATGCTTTTTTTCCATTAAGCTATGCGCCCTTTGCGCATTCGCATTGTGCGCGGCCGAGGCTTCTGTATAATTCCTTAACGTTTTTCTAGGGTATGATGGCGCCTCCGGCGCCGAAGAGGAGAAAACGATGTCGAACCTGTCCCAGGCCACGGTTGAGTCGGCCATCAAGACCTACGTGGATCCTTACCTCGAAAAGGATCTGGTCTCCGCCGGTTGCATCAAGAATATTCAGGTGGAGGGATCCAGGGTCACGCTGGATGTGGTCATGGGATTCCCCGTCAAGGGCTATGAGACCGCACTCAAGGCGGCGCTCGGCGAGAAGGCCATGAGCGCCGGTGCGACCGAGGTGCAGGTGAACGTGGAGCAGCGCATCATCTCCCACGCCGCGCAAAAAGGCGTGTCCCACATCAAGGGCGTGAAGAACATTATCGCCGTGGCCTCCGGCAAGGGCGGCGTGGGCAAGTCCACCACCTCGGTGAACCTGGCCCTGGCCCTGGCGGCGGAGGGCGCCACCGTGGCCATCCTGGACGCCGACATCTACGGCCCCAGCCAGCCGCGCATGCTGGGCGTGGAGAACCAGAAGCCCGATTCCCAGGACGGCCAGCACCTGGAACCGATCATGAGCCACGGGCTGCAATCCATGTCCATCGGCTATCTGGTCGAGCCGGAGACCCCGATGATCTGGCGCGGCCCCATGGTCACCCAGGCCCTGGAACAGCTCCTGAAGGAAACCAACTGGCGCGAAGTGGACTTCCTGGTCATCGACCTGCCGCCGGGCACCGGCGATACCCAGCTGACCCTGGCCCAGAAGGTACCGGTGTCCGGTGCCGTCATCGTCACCACTCCCCAGGACATCGCCCTGCTCGACGCGCGCAAGGCCTACAAGATGTTCGAGAAGGTGGAAGTGCCGGTGCTGGGCGTGGTGGAGAACATGTCCATCCACATCTGCTCCAAGTGCGGCCATGCCGAGCACATCTTCGGCGAGGGTGGCGGCAAGGCCATGGCCGGGCAGTACAACATCCCCTTCCTCGGCGCCCTGCCACTGGACATCCACATCCGCGAGCAGGCCGACAGCGGCAAGCCCACGGTCGTGGCCGACCCGGACGGCAAAGTGGCTGAGATCTACAAGGACATCGCGCGCAAGGTCGCGGCCAAGCTGTCGCTCAAGGCCAAGGACTACAGCGCCAAGTTCCCCAAGATCGTTATCCAGAACAGCTGAGGGAAAGCCGTTAACACGGGGGGCACGGGGGAGAAACAGGATTGGGGCGTGGATCACGTTGCCGCGCAGCGGCTACGTGACACAACGCGGCCCGGGAATGTCACGTAGCTTCGCAACGTGACCTACGGGCTGAGAAAAAAGGCCTTAACCATGGGGGACACGGGGAACACGGGGGGAAAGCCGTGTGAAAAGGTGGGCTCCCCACCTGTAGGAGGTGCCTGAGGCCGCTCCCACGGGTTTTCCATTCCTGAATTCCCCGTGTTCCCCGTGTCCCCCGTGGTTTGGCTTTTTGCCTTTGTCTTCGCCTTTCGCCTCTGCCGCGTTTCAGGCGATAATCCGCCGCTCTTTCTGAGCAGAGCGCGTTGTAGCAGCCATGAGCATCAAATCGGACAAGTGGATCCGCCGTATGGCGGCGGAGGGCATGATCGAACCGTTCGAGCCTGGGCAGGTGCGCCACGTGAACGGCAACCGCATCGTGTCCTACGGCACCTCCAGCTACGGCTACGACGTGCGCTGCGCGGACGAATTCAAGATCTTCACCAACATCAATTCGGCCATCGTGGACCCGAAGGCGTTCGATTCCTCCAGCTTCGTGGACGTGAAGTCGGACGTGTGCATCATCCCGCCCAACTCCTTCGCCCTGGCCCGCACGGTGGAATATTTCCGCATCCCGCGTAGCGTGCTGACCATCTGCCTGGGCAAGTCCACCTATGCGCGCTGCGGCATCATCGTGAACGTGACGCCGCTGGAACCCGAGTGGGAAGGTCACGTGACCCTGGAGTTCTCCAACACCACGCCACTGCCGGCGAAGATCTACGCCAACGAGGGCGTGGCCCAGATGCTGTTCCTGGAATCGGACGAGATGTGCGAGACGTCTTACGCCGACCGTGGCGGCAAATATCAGGGCCAGCGCGGCGTCACCCTGCCGAAGACCTGAATCGGTGGGGCGGCCTCACGGCCGCCCGCCGCCGTGCTCACCCCGTCTTGCTCGACGGAGAGGATGTAGCTCGCGACGGTGCGGTCCTTTTCCTTTTGTTCGAGCTTGACCGGCAGGTAGTCCCACACGGCGGCACACCAGACGACGGTGTCCTCGCGGCGGATCTTCACCGTGCGGACCCGCCCCATGGGGGTGACGACCTCCTCCTCTCCGAGCACTTCAAACACGTATTCCTTGATCTTGCTGCCGTCGACAATGCGGTAGCGAAGATCGCGCTTGCCGGCTTCGAGGTCGTCGCGGATGACGACCTGATACATGAGCTTGTCGAGCAGACCGTCACTGAGCGGGAGCACCGTGGTCTCGTTCTGGTCCACCGCGATGACGCGACGGCGCTCCCAGTCGAAAGTGATCCGCTCCACTTCGGTCTCGCGGCCGTCGGTGTAGCGTGCGTAGTACTCCATCGGCCGGTAGCCGTCCTCATCCTGGACCCATTCGGAGCGTTCATGCAGGCGATCGTCCCGGAACAGGGCAATGAGGCCCGTGGTGCGTACCTCCGAGGTGAGCACATAGCGTTCTGGCGCGACGGCGGTCAGGGTACGGGTCATTTCACCAATCTTCATCCCGTTCGCGTGCACGGCATAGCGCGCCAGCGACAGCAGCGACGCCGCTTGGCATGGCAGTATCGGTGCTGCGCACAGCAGCAGGGTGACGACGACGAGCAGGAATTTTGCGTGCCTCACCTTCGGAGTCTAGACGCCGCAGCGGCAGGAGCAGCGGAGAGCCTTGTGTCAAGTTGTGATACTGAACCTGACGGGTGCCACAGGAGGGGATCAATCGGCGGCAGTGGCGGCGCCGCGCAAGTTTGTTATAGTCAACCGGCCTTATGGACTAATCCAAATCAACAAGGAGTATCCCATGTCAACACTGAATCGCTCACTTCGCCTTTTGGCTGCCGTGCTTGCCTTGACCCTCTGGGCACCCGTCCATGCCGGACCGGCGGCCGACCCGGCGCCTTACGATCAGGAAACGCAGTGGTGGAGATGCCCACCTTTGTGTTGATCTTTTGATCTAATGAAGTCAACCGGGGGCGCGACGCGCCCCCGGTTGCTTACGGCTGCGTCCATCAGCGGGCGCAAGTTGGGTGAGCGCGCGGTACAGCTGCGCGGGCTGGAACGGCTTGGTGATGTACGCGTTCATGCCCACCGTTTCGAACACCGCCCGTTCTTCCAGCAATGCATTGGCGGTCAGCGCGATGATGGGCACGTTGGCCTTCACGTCATCGAGGGCGCGAATGCGCCGCGTGGCCTCCAGTCCGTCCATCTCGGGCATCTGCACATCCATGAGGATCACGTCCACGTCCTCTGCCAGCAGGCAGCGGATGGCCTCGCGGCCGTTCTCGGCTTCCAGAACGGTGTGCCCCTCTTTCTGCAACAACGCACGCACCACGCGGCGATTGATCTCGCCGTCCTCGGCGACCAGCACGCGAAGCGGGCGTCGCTCCAGCTCACCGTTGCCGGTTTCCGGTACGGTGCGGTGAGGGGGCTCGGCGCCCTCCAACTGGAGCACGAAGAAGAAACTGCTGCCCGAGCCGGGTTCGCTGTCCACGCCGATCCGCCCGCCCATGGCAGTGATCAGGCGCTTGCAGATGGCGAGGCCGAGGCCGGTGCCGCCGAACTTGCGGCTGATGCTGGAATCGGCCTGGGAAAAGTCCTCGAAAAGATGCGATTGATCCGCCGGTGAGATGCCGATCCCCGTGTCCCTGACGGCGAACAACACCGCAATCCGGTCGGGCGCCGCCCGCTCCATTTCCGTCACTTCCACGGCCAATTCCACGAAGCCTTTGGGCGTGAATTTCAGTGCATTGCCCACCAGGTTTTGCAGCACCTGGCGCAGGCGCACCGGATCGCCGAGCACCCAGGCAGGCACGCGCGGATCGAACGACAGGCTGAGTGCGAGGCCTTTGGTGCGCGCCACCGCAGAGTTGAGCAGCACGATGTCTTCCACCAGGCGCCGCAGCTCCATCGGTTGCAGGTCAATGCGCAGCTTGCCGGCTTCGATTTTCGACAGGTCCAGCACGTCATCGAGGATGGTGAGCAGTGTCTCGCCCGAGGTGGCGATGGCATCCACATATTCGCGCTGCTGTGGCGACAGCGGCGTATCCCGCAGCAGATGTACCATGCCGAGCACGCCGTTCATGGGGGTGCGGATCTCGTGGCTCATGGTGGCCAGAAAGGCGCTCTTCACGCGCATGGCCGCCGATGCCGCCTCCTCATTGGCCTTCACGCGCCGGAACATGCCCGCGACGTTCCACCAGGCCAGCAACAGTACCGAAGCCGCGAGCATCGAGCCGATCAACAGGCGTTCGCGCACCCGGTTCTTCAGATGCTCCACGAAGGCGGTGGAGGAATCGAACTCGGCACGGCCGAGCAGTTCATGCGGTGCACGCGAATACAACGGGACCTCGATATGGAAGCAATCGGAGCAGGCGCGGCCGCGGTGCAGGGTGGCCGGGCTCGCGATCAGGTCGCGATCGGCCAGTACGCGCAGGCCGATGACAAAAGGGGTTCCGGTAGTCGGCTCATTGAGCACCAGGATCTCGTCCATGGCCTCTTGCAGCACATGCGCATCGCCGGAGCGGTGCGCAGCCGCCAGGGCGTCGGCCAGATTGCGGGCGTGGGACTGGGCGATGGCACCGGCGGCGGCGCGCGCGTCCGCTTCCAGGCGCGGCTCCAATACCTGGACCCAGTAGAGACCGCCGAGGCCCATCAGCGATGCCGCCAGCAGCAGGAACAACAGCGCGAGATGGCGCTGCAGGTTGCCGCTGACGAGGTGGCGCAACTTACTCATGGGTACGGGCGACCTCGAGAAAAAACGGCTTGAGCTCGATGCCCGCGGCCTTGAGGGAGGCGGGGTTGACCAGCGGGAGGATGCGGTCACCGACGAACACGCCCGCGTGGGCGCCGAGCGCCACGTCGCCGCGGAAGGGCGAGAACACGATGCTTCCGGTACGTGTGCCCAGCCGGACGGCGCCAGGCAGGGCCTGCGGCGCCCACTCCGCCAGGAACACCCCGGCGGGCGGGCCAGTCAGCGTGGCCAGATCCGCATAAGTGACGACATCCACGGCGAGCGGGATGTCGCGCACCCGGCCGGCCTTGCGCAGGTGCCCGGCGGCGTGTTCCGCCACATCCGCGCGCTCCTTATAGACGATGGCCACGTGCAACATGCCGTCGGCGGCGGTCTTCTTGGTAATCTGGGTGTCGGCGGCGAGCACGGCGGGGAAGAGTTTCAGACCGACCAGGATGCGCCGATCGGTCTGTTCGTCGGCTGAGGCCGGAGCAAGGCACAGGACCGCCATCACCCATGCGGCGAGCCTGATTGCGAACCTTTTTCCTCTCCCTGGCACGTGTGTCCTCAGAACTCGTAGGTCAGGCGCGTCCACCACTCGCGCCCGGCGCGGGGATAGTCCTCGGGATAGCCTCCCTCGGACGGATAACGTACGTCTTCGTCGAAGGCGTTTTTCACGCCGATGGACCACGTGGCGCCGGCGAGCGCCAGGCGGGTCAGGGTGGCCGTGACGTCAACCGCGGTGTAGCCGCCCAGTTCGGGGCGCAGGTCGTCAGGATGGCGCGCCATGTCGCCTACATGGTGCAGCTGGATGCCCCAGACGATTCCGGAGGGCAGACGGTAGGTGGTGCCGACATTGGCGAGCCACTGGGGGGCGCCGGGCAAGGCGTTGCCATCCGTATCGCGCGTGTCCAGATAGGAGATGTTGCCATCCACTTCCAGGCGCGCGCTGATGCGGTGCCGATGTTCCCATTCCAGGCCCCAGGCCTCACTGTCGAGATTGGCGAACCCCACGGTCATGCCTTCTTCAACGACCGTAATCAGGTCGTTCAACTTGGAATAGAAGGCCGTCAGTTTGCTGTCCCAGTGCATGCCCTTGCGGATGTATTCCAGCTCGTAGGTCCTCACCGTGGCCGGCCGGAGCGCACCAAAGGTGGCATATCTCTCGTCTTCATCGAGCTCGTACAGGGTCTGGGGTCGGAAAGCCTCTGCGTACTGAGCTTTGATGATGCGGTTGTCATCCAGGCGCCACACGCCTGCGATGCGCGGCGAGGTGTGCACCCCCGTGTCACTGTACTCGTCGTGGCGCAGCCCGGCAGTGAGGGTGAAGTCCTTGGTGGCGCGGAATTCGTCCTGCAGGCTCACACTGGTGATATCGCGGTCTTTGCCTTGCCCTGGTTGAACGACATCTTGCGGGACATATTCGTCAATGGCGAGCGGCTTTTCAGTAGCCGGATCATAACGATAGTTGGAACGTGTTTCGCTCTCGCGTACCTCGATGGCTGTGTACTTGAGACCCAGAAGGATATTGTGGCGTTCGCTCGCTTGCCATCGCAGATCGGTGCCGCCGTACCAACGGCGTTCCTCGTATGCGGATTTCTTGAAGATGTCGGCGCTGTCGCCCCCGGCACTCAACGCCTGCCCGATGTACATCCCATTCGTGCGCACCATGGCATCCTGCCAGCCCAGGAAGAGCTCCGCGCCGAAACCTGGCGCCATGGACAGGGCCTTGCGGCCTTCCACCATCTGGTGTCGATTGAGTTCGACCACCTGTTCATCGCGCGGCGGGAGTGCCTCGTTGATACCGAAGTGATCGCCGAGCCCATCCTCGCTCCACTGCAACAGCAGCGAATAGTCCTTTCCTTCGAGAGCGATGATGCCGGTACCGGCTTCGAGGGCCTCGTTGGAGAGGCCGGGTGCGTGCGAGTGTGTGGGATCGGTGGGATGCAACCTGTCGGGGCCGCTTCGCACATCGGAACCATCCGTCTGCCAGCCCGAGATACTGGCCGAAAATTTGCTATTTCCCTCCGACCAGGCGGCAACCGCGCCGCCGCCGAAGGTCGAATTGCTTCCGCCGAAGGCGAACACACGCGACGCTTCGCGACGGGTGATGACGTTGACGACGCCCAGGTAGGCAAACTCGCCGTGCACGGCTGAACCCGGGCCGCGCACCACTTCGATGCGTTCCACCTGTTCGATGGGGATGTTGAGCAGCGGATCGGCGAGGCCGCGCTCGGCGGTGTTCATGGCCACGTCGTTGAGCAACAGTTTCACGTTGCCCGAGCCCCACACATTGCCCACGCCGCGCACCAGCAGCCGGCGCCGGCCGTTCGATTCCATGGCACGCTCGATGCCCGGCACCAGCGCCAGGGCCTCCCACACCGTGCGCACCCCGCGTAGTTCCAGGTCGGTGCCGTGCAACACCGACATCATCCCTGGCACGTAATCGGTGTTGAGGCGGGTCTTGGTGGCAAGTGCGGTCTGCTCATCGAGCAGGGCGAGCAGATCGTCTTTTTCGCCTTGCGCCGACGCGAGCGCCGTGCCGGGGAGACACAGTGCTGCCGCGATGAGGAGCCGTTCGAGTGTCATGGCGCGGGCAAGGGGCTGCCGTCGAGCAGCGCGAGGCCGCCCTGAAGAGCGAGGCGACCTTCGGCAAACCAGCCGATGGCAGCGGGGTAGATGCGGTGCTCCTGTTCGAGCACGCGTGCGGCCAGGGCCTCGGGTGTGTCATCCGGCAGCACCGGTACGCGCGCCTGCAGGACGATGGGGCCGGCGTCCAGTTCCGGGACCACGAAGTGCACGGTGGCGCCATGCTCCCGATCACCGGCGGCCAGGCAGCGCGCGTGCGTGTCGAGTCCGCGGTATTTGGGCAGCAGCGACGGGTGGATGTTGATCAGCCGTCCTTGGTAGTGGCGCACGAAGGCATCACTCAGGATGCGCATGAAGCCGGCCAGCACCACCAGCCCCGGCCGGAAGGCGTCGATGCCCTCGGCGAGCGCCGCGTCATAGGCAGCGCGGTCCGCGTGCGCCTTCGGGTCCACGAACACGGCGGGCACGCCGGCGCGGCGTGCACGTTCCAGACCGTAGCATTCGGCGCGGTTGCTGAGCACCGCGCACACCTCGATGCACAGGTCGGGGGCGGCGTCGAGGATCGCCTGCAGGTTGCTGCCGGTGCCCGACACGAGCACCGCGACCCGCAGGCGCCCTGCGCCGGAACTCACCGGAATACCACCTGCTCTTCGCCCGCGGCGCTGCCTTCCACGTGACCGATGAGCACGGCGTGCTCGCCGGCCGCGTGCAGTCGCTGCAGGGCGCGCTCCTTGTCCGCGTCGGCGACGCAGACCACCATGCCGATGCCGCAGTTGAAGGTGCGGTACATCTCCAGGTCGGCGATGTTGCCCTGCTGCTGCAGCCAGTCGAACACCGCCGGGCGGGTCCAGGCCCGGGTGTCGAACACGGCGCGGCAGTTCTCGGGCAGCACGCGCGGCACGTTTTCCAGCAGGCCGCCGCCGGTGATGTGCGCCAGGGCGTGCACGTCCTCGGTGCTGAAGAGGTCGAGCAGGGGCTTCACGTAGATGCGCGTGGGTTCGAGCAGCACCTCGCCGAGGGTGCGCCCCTCGAAGGGCTGGTCGAGGCGCGCGCCGCAGGTCGCGATGACCTTGCGCACCAGGGAGTAGCCGTTGGAATGGGGACCGGAGGAGGGCAGGCCGATGAGGGCGTCGCCGGGCTTTACCGCGCTGCCATCGATGATCTTGCTCTTCTCCACCACGCCCACGCAGAAGCCGGCCAGGTCGTAGTCGCCGCCCTCGTACATGCCGGGCATTTCGGCGGTCTCGCCGCCCACCAGGGCGCAGCCCGCCTGCACGCAGCCGTCGGCAATGCCCTTGATGACGTCGGAGGCGCCATCCACGTCGAGGTACCCGGTGGCGTAATAGTCGAGGAAGAACAGCGGTTCGGCGCCCTGGACCACCAGGTCGTTCACACACATGGCCACCAGGTCGATGCCGATGGTGTCGTGCTTTTTCAGGTCTATGGCCAACTTGAGTTTAGTGCCGACGCCGTCGGTGCCGGATACCAGCACCGGCTCGCGATAGCGGTCCACCGGCACCTCGAACAGGGCACCGAAACCGCCGAGGCCGCCGAGGATCCCGGCGCGGCGGGTGCGGGCCGCGTGGGGTTTGATACGTTGCACCAGGGCGTTGCCGGCGTCGATATCGACGCCGGCGTCGCGGTAACTGAGGCCCTTGCCGGGCGCACCCTGCTTTTGGTCGGCCACCTTTTTCACCTTTGGAGTAGGGGGAGCGGAAGAGAGAGCGGCGTATTCTAACAAAGCGCCGGTATTGCGGGGCAGCGTGCTTGACTTGCCGGGGGCGGTCGCATAGCTTGCGCGGGCATGAAACCCGCTCGCCTCTTTCTTGTCTTTTTCCTTTCGCTGCTTACCTTCGCGCCGGTGCGGGCCGACGAGGTGCGCAATCTCTACGAGGCAGAAACCCCGGTGGTCAACCAGGGGGCGGAGGAGCGCCAACGGGCGCTCGCCGTTACCTTCGAGCAGGTGCTCGCGAAGGTGAGCGGCTTCGGGGCGGTGGCCGCGGAACCGGCCCTCGCCGAGGCGCTCGTTACACCCGAACAGTACGTTCAGCAGTTCCTCTATCGGGAACCCCAGCCGGGCCAGCTGAACTTCTGGGCGCGCTTTGACCAGGCGGCGGTCAACGCCCTGCTGCGCAAGCAGCAGCTGCCGGTATGGGGTGCGGTGCGTCCGGCCACCCTGATGTGGCTGGCCGTGGAGGAGCGCGGCGAACGTCGGCTGGTGGGGGCGAACGAGCAAGGTGAAGTGGCCGTCGCGGTTACGGCCCAGGCGGATCGCCGTGGCCTGCCGTTGCACCTGCCGCTGCTGGACCTCCAGGACCTGGCGCGTATCCAGCCCTCCGACGTATGGGGCGACTTCCGCGACGTGATCCAGTCCGCTTCGGCGCGTTACAACGCCCAGGCGGTGCTCGCCGCTGCCCTGCTGCGCGACGGTGACCGCTATCGTGCACGCTTCACCCTTTACCAAAACGAGCTGGCGCTACGTTGGGAACAGGCCGGCAGCCTCGACGAGGTCATGGCGGCCGGCGTCGGCCGCGCCACCGACGAGATCGCCGCCGCCTATACCCAGGCGGTGGTCTCCGCCAGCGATGTCACCGTGCAGGTGAGCGGTGTCCAGAGCCTGCGGGACTACGTCCGGGCGATGGCATATCTGGACGGCCTGTCCGGGGTATCCCACGTCGAGCTGGTCCTGGTGCAGGGCGACCATGCGGTGTACCGGCTCACCCTGCAAGGCGCCGCGCAGGCGCTGGTCCAGGCCATCGCGCTCGGCGACACGCTGTCCCCGGACCCTGCCCCGGGACTGCTTCCCGCGCAGGCAGAGCTCAGCTACCGGCTGTTGAAGTGACCCGGCGGGACCTGCCCAATCTCATCACCGGTCTTCGCATCCTCCTCGTGGCCCCGCTCGCCTGGGCCCTGCTGAGCGGCCATTTCGCCGCCGCACTGACCCTGTTCGTGCTGGCGGGTGCCTCCGACGGCATCGATGGCTATCTGGCGCGCCGTTTCGGCTGGCAAAGCCGACTCGGCGCGCTGCTCGACCCGCTGGCGGACAAGCTGCTGCTCGTCGCCACCTATCTGGCACTCGGCTGGCTTGGCTTCCTGCCGCCTTCGCTGGTGGCCCTGGTGCTCGGCCGCGACCTGGTCATCGTCGCTGGCGCCGTGGCCTACCGCCTGCGCTTCGGCCGCCTCGATCTGGCACCCAGTCTGCTCAGCAAGTTCAACACGGTCCTGCAGATTGCCCTGGCCCTGGTGGCCATACTCAGCACCGGTCTGGGCTGGCTGCCCGGCTGGTCGACCGAACTGCTGGTGGTGGCGGTGTTCGCCAGTACCCTCCTGAGCGGGCTCCATTACGTGGGTGTATGGAGCGGGCGCGCCTGGCGTGAATCACGGAGGAACACCCTATGACGACTGCAAGCAAGGCCTTGTTGCTGGCCGGCCTGGTGACGGCCGGCGTGCTCATTTATCTGCTCGCGCCGGTGCTGACCCCGTTCATGGCGGCGGCGGTGCTGGCCTACATGGGCGACCCGCTGGTGGATCGCCTGGAGGGCAACGGTTTCTCCCGCACCCTGGCCGTAAGCCTGGTGTTCGGCCTGTTGACACTGCTGGTCCTGGCGCTGGCCCTGGTGATCATTCCGTTGCTGGTCGAGCAGGTGGGCGTGCTGGTGCGGCAGCTGCCCGCCTATCTGGAGCGCGTGCAGGGCCAGGTGGTACCTTGGCTGGAGGCGAGGCTCGGCCGCGACCTGCCGAGCCTCGATTCGGCCACACTCGCCGCCTACGCACGGGAGCACTGGCCTGAGGCCGGCGGCCTGCTGGCGGCGGCCCTGGGCGGTGCCTCGCGCACCGGCCTGACCCTGCTCGCCTGGTTCGGCAATCTGCTGCTGGTCCCGGTGGCCACCTTTTACCTGCTGCGTGACTGGGACGTGCTGCTGGCGCGCGTACACGATCTGGTGCCGCGCCGCGCCGAGTCGGTGGTGGGCCATCTGGCGCGACAGGCGAACGAGGTACTGGGCGCCTTCTTCCGTGGCCAGTTGCTGGTGATGTCTGGGCTCGGCCTGGTCTACAGCGTGGGCCTGGCGCTGCTCGGGCTGGAACTCGCGCTGCTCATCGGCCTGGTGGCCGGGCTGGTGAGTTTCGTGCCTTACCTGGGGTTCGCCGTCGGCATCGTCGCGGCGGGCGTCGCCGCGCTCATGCAGTTCGGCGAATGGCTGCCGCTCGTTGGTGTCCTGGCGGTGTTTACGGTCGGGCAGTTGCTGGAGGGCTTTGTGCTCACGCCCTGGCTGCTCGGCGATCGCATCGGCCTGCATCCGCTCGCGGTGATCTTTTCCGTGCTCGCCGGCGGCCAGCTGTTCGGCTTCGTCGGCGTGCTCATTGCGCTGCCCGTGACCGCCGTTATCATGGTGCTGTTGCGCTACGCACACGAGCGCTACGTGACCAGCGAACTGTACGGAGCCAACGCGCCTTGACCGCCGCCCAATTAGCCCTGCGCCTTGCGCTGCCCGACAGTGCCACGTTCGGTAATTTCCAGGTCGGAGCCAATGGCGCGCTGCTGCATGCGCTGCACGGCGACGAGCCCTTCGTGTACTTGTGGGGCGGCCCCGGGGCGGGCAAGTCGCACCTGCTGCAAGCGGCCTGCCACGCGGCGGCCGCTGCGGGCGCCGCGCCCGTGTATTTGCCGCTGCGCGACCTCATCGACACCGACCCGGAGGTGTTCGACGGCCTGGAAACCGCCGGTCTGGTGTGCCTCGACGATGTGGACGCCATCGCTGGTCGAACCGACTGGGAGCCGGCGCTGTTCCATCTCTACAACCGCGTGCGCGACGGTGGCGGGCGCATGATCGCCGCGGGCGCGCAGCCGCCCGCCGGCCTCGGCATCGGATTGCCCGATCTGGTGTCACGCCTCGGCTGGGGCCCCGTGTTCCAGCTGCATCCCCTCGACGAGGAAGGTAAGACCGCCGCCCTGCGCGCACGGGCCCGGGCGCGCGGACTCGAATTCTCGGAAGACGTGGCCACCTATCTCATGCGCCGCTTCGCGCGCGACACCCATTCCCTGTTCGCACTCCTCGACCGCCTCGACGCCGCCTCACTCGTTGCCAAGCGCCGCATCACCATCCCCTTCCTGCGCGAACTCCTCGGCTGAGTCTGCGCAGGGCAACGCGGAGGACGCGAAGTTATTCCATTCGAAAGCGGGTGCACAGAGCGCCGGTCAGCGTTGGGAAATGCTGTGCGATGTTTGCCTACCTCGATTTCCTCCGCGTCCTCCGCGCCTCCACGCTCTCCGCGTTTTTCGTCGCTAAGCGTGATGCTCCCGTTTCCGCGCGCGGACGAACAGGATGGCGGCGACGAACCACAGCAGCGCGAGCAGGGCCTCGGCGGTGGCGAGGGCCTGCGCCGGGGAGCCGCTGAAAGCCTCCGCCGTGCCATGGGCGAAGTAGAACAGCGCAAGAAAGCTGCTCCAGGCATGGGTGTAGGGACGTCCATGCAACAGCCCGCGCAGCGGAAACAGCAGCGGGCCCACGGCGATCAACAGGGCGATACTGCGCGGCACGCTTTCAGGCGGCACGATCCAGCCAATCCAGAGCATGAGCAAGGCAAACAGCCCGAAGTAACCCAGCAGGGTCAGTGCATGCCAGCGCGCCGAGGGCATCATTGGCCCTCCAGCAGGGCGCGGGCGATGTGGGCGACGCGGCGGCCCTGCGCGCGGCAGAGCGCTTTCTCGTCCTCCGACACCGGCCGGTCATCGGCGGGCCCGGCCAAGTGGCTGGCGCCGTAGGGCGTGCCGCCGGACTGGGTGGTGAGCAGCGCAGATTCGGAATAGGGGATGCCCACCAGCACCATGCCATGGTGCAGCAGCGGCAGCATCATGGACAGCAGCGTACTTTCCTGACCACCGTGAATGGAGCCGGTTGAGGTGAACACGCCTGCGGGTTTGCCGGCGAGACTGCCGGCCAGCCACTGGCTGCTGGTCGTGTCGAGAAAATACTTCATGGGCGCGGCCATGTTGCCGAATCGCGTCGGGCTGCCGAGCAGCAGTCCGGCGCATTCCTCCAGATCACGCGCCTCCACGTAGGGTGGTCCGTCATCCGGAATCGCCGGCGCAACGCTTTCGCAGGTGGTCGAGACGGGCGGCACCGTGCGCACGCGCGCATGCATGCCCGGGACTTCGTTAACGCCACGTGCGATGTGGCGTGCCATTTCCGCGGTCGCACCGGTGCGACTGTAGTAAAGCACCAGGATGTCGTGCATCAGAGCAGTTCCAGAATCTTTTCAGGCGGACGGCCAATGATCGCCTTGTCGCCCACGACCACGATGGGCCTTTCGATGAGCTTCGGATGTGCAAGCATGGCGTCGATGAGTTCGGCGTGGCCGAGGGCCGGATTGTCGAGCTCCAGCGCCGAGTACTCCTCTTCGCCCTTGCGCAGCAGCTCGCGCGGGCCGATGCCGAGCAGAGCGAGGAGTTCCTCGAGGGTACGTCGATCAGGTGGCGTCTTCAGATATTCGACGACCTGCGCGGTTACGCCGTTTTGTTGCAGAAGTTCCAGCGCGCCGCGTGATTTTGAACAGCGTGGATTGTGATAGATGATCGCTTTCATAGTCAGATAGTTTTGATTGTAATCGTCGGTATTCTACCGTCATCGCGTTGACACCCTATAGGGCCGATGTTAGGGTGAACCGCACTCAAAAAGGCGCCCTCGCCAAACGCCCATCAGAATGGAAGCCGTCATTCAGCGCATACCTTCCAGGCTCTTCGCTCTCAGTGCGGTCATCGTGTGGTTGTTCGGATGTGCCGTTGCACCGCCCGTGCAGGAAATGAGCGATGCGCGACAAGCCATCCGCGCCGCACAGGAAGCCCAGGCCGGCAAGCATGCGCCGGGCACGCTGAGCCAGGCCGAGGAACTCCTCTCCCATGCTACGCGCAGTCTGGAGCAGGGCGCCTACGAGGATGCCCGCCGCGCTGCCGTTGCTGCGCGGCAAAAAGCCATCGCCGCCCGGGATCGTGCCGTCGAATCGGGTGCCGATCGGGAAATGTGAGCGGGTTCGGGTCTATTCATCAACGCTTTGTTGATAATGCGCTCACTGTTTTTGTCATCAGGGCCCCGTGCGGGCCCGCTTCACAGGAGCCCAACATGAACAATAATTTCCTCTCCCTGGCCGCTGTACTGCTACTCGCTGCGGCGATGGCCACGGGCTGCGCATCCTCGCCGACGGCCACCCCTGAGCCGGCCACCCCTGAGCCCGCCCCCGCGGAACCCACCGCAGAAACGGCGCCGGCCCCGGCCGCCGAGCCTGCCGAACCGGCGGTCGAAGCGCAGGCTCCCGTCGCACCGGCCCCGGCCGCTGCGGCGGATTCGCGCTACGAAGTCGTGGCCGGCGACAGCCTCTGGACCATTGCCGCCCAGTTCGGGATTTACGGCGATGCCTATCACTGGCCGCTCATCTACAAAGCCAACCACGGCCTCATCGAGGATGCAGACCTGATCTATCCGGGCCAGGTGCTCACCATCAATCGCAACGCCAGTTCCGCGGAAATGCTTGATGCTGCTGAACACGCCCGCACCCGCGGTCCCTGGTCGCTGGGCGTCGTCGAGGCGTCGGATCAGGCCTACCTGAACCGTTGAGGCGACCGCGCCCGGCAGGGCGTCCGCACTGACAATGCCGCTCGGTTGCCTGGCCGAGCGGCATTTTTTTGTTCCTCCGCAAAATGTTCCCCGTGGCAGGCTTCCACGTAGCCCCGATGGAGCGGAGCGGAATCCGGGGTTGTCGCCGGGGCCACCAAGAAATCAGCCGTTCTCCGTCGCGAAACAGTCATCGCATCAACGGCCCAAGTGACGAAGCAATCCGGATTGTTTCGCTGCGGCTCTCCGTTTCCTTGGCGCAGCTGAGCCAACGCGGGGTTTTTCCTTCCCCAAGGGGAATATTTTGCCGTTGTGAAGGCACTCTTATCAGGAGTGAAGTTCCAGGGCACAGGAGATATTGCCCCCGCGCCTGTCCGATGGCAGGTTTAGCGGACGCCCCATGGAGGAACCTTGATGATTCGCTCGCTCGTCCTGCTGCTCGGTCTGTTCACGGGGACTCAGGCCCTCGCCGCCGGCGCGGATTTCGCGCTCACGGGCATCGATGGTCGTACGCACCGGCTGTCCGACTATCGCGGTAAATGGGTGGTGGTGAACTACTGGGCCACCTGGTGCCCGCCGTGCGTGGAGGAAATGCCCGAGTTGGCGAACTTCCACGAACGGCACAAGGACAAGGACGCCGTGGTCCTCGGCGTGAACATGGAAGAACAAGCGGTCGCCGCGGACATCGCCAGCTTTGTCGAGCAGTTCCTGGTCAACTACCCGGTATTGCTCAGCGAGCCGAAGATGACCGCTCTCGGCCCCATCCCCGGCCTGCCCACGACCTTTCTGGTTTCGCCTGATGGCCGGGTGGTTGCCCATAAACTCGGCATGGTCACGGCTGCGGACATCGAATCCTTCATCACCCAAAACAACAAAAACTAAATCCCAGGGGGGAGATCATGAAACGTTTTCTGACCACCGCAGTTCTCGCCTTGAGCTTCATCACCAGCGCGGTCGCCGCGACAACCGCGCGTGATCCCTATGCGCATTTCTTTAATGACACTTTCGGCGATTTTGCCGAAGAGCTGCAGAACGCAAAGGAACAGGGCAAGAAGGGCATCATGGTGTTCTTCGAGATGGATGAGTGCCCGTTCTGCCATTACATGAAAAAGAACGTGCTCAATCAGCCGCAGGTACAGGAGTGGTACCGGGACAACTTCCTGTTGTTCGTCGTGGACATCGAAGGCGACGTGGAAATGACGGATTTTGCGGGCAAGACCACCACCCAGAAGGCCTTTGCCGAGGTGAACCGCGTACGCGCCACACCGGTCATCGCCTTCTTCGATCTGGAAGGCAAGCCCATTCACCGGCACACCGGGCGCACCGCCGGCGTGGACGAATTCATGTGGATGGGCGAGTACGTGGCCGAAGGCGTGCACCAGAACATGCCGTTCTCCCGGTACAAGCGCGAGAAGAAAAAATAATCCCGGGCTGCACCAGGGATGTACACCGGGCATGGCCCGCGTGAACGATAAAACGAATCCGGGGTTTTGGGGATGACAAGCGCTTGCAATTCCGGGCGGGCGTTTCGCGTCGCTGCCGCCTTCCTGCTGCTTGCGGGCAGTGTGCGTGTCGGCGCGGCCGAGTTGCCGCCGTTGCCCGAGCCGCTCACACTCGAATACGCGTTGTCGCTCGCCGAGGAGCCACATCCCTCTCTGGCACTGGCGGGGGCGGGGCTCGATGCCTCACGCGCGGCCCTCGCAATGGTCGAGGCACGTACGGATCTCACCATCACCGCCGAAGGGCGTGCGCGCTGGGTGGAGCCGCCCGACACGGCGCCAAACCAGGATTCGGACGATCACAAGGCCAGCCTGTACGTGCGCAAGAACCTGTACGACTTCGGCCGTACATCGGCCTTCCGTTCGGCTGCACAGGCCGGCGTCGCACGCGCCGAGTCGCTCTATCAGGACACTCTGGCGCAGCGCCGCGTCGACATCATGCAGCGCTATTTCGATGTGCTGCTCGCCGATCTCGATTTCAGCCGCGAGGATGAGGCCATGGCGGTGGTCTACGTGGGCCTCGATCGCCTGCGCCAGCGCCACGAACTGCGTCAGGTCTCGGATGTGGAACTGCTCGCCGCCGAGGCGGAATACCAGCGCGTGCGGCGCAGCCGCTACGCCGCCGAGGCGCGCCAGCGCCTGACGCGCGCGGCGCTGGCGGATGTCCTGAACCGGCCCGGTCAACTGCCTGCTGCGCTGGCGCGGCCTTCGCTGGACGCCCGGCTGAACCGCCCCATTCCGGAGGTGGAAGTCCTGCAACAGGCCGCGCTGGCCAGTAATCCCGTGCTCGTGGGCCTGCGTCATCAGGTGCATGCCGCACAGGAGCACGTCACTGCGGCGCGCGCCGAACGCCGCCCGCGCCTGAACGGCGAACTGGAGGCCTCGCGCTATTCGCGCGAGCTCAACTCCAACGACGAATGGCGCGCCGGGGTAGTTCTGGAATTGCCGTTGTATACCGGCGGCTTGGTCAGTTCGGTGGTGAGCCAGCGCCAGGCCGAGCTCTACCAGGCCCAGCAACGCCTGCGCGAGGCCGAGATGGCGGTGCAGCACAATGTCCTCGAGCTCTGGCTGCACCTGCAAACACTCAAGATCCAGCGGGAAGAGGCCGACGCGGGCGTCAACCACGTAGAGCTGTATCTCGATCGCAGCCGCACGCTGTACGAGTTGGAGTTCAAGGCCGACCTCGGCGATGCCATGGTGCGCCTGACCGAGGCGGAATCGGCCACGCTGCGAGCCGATTACGAGATGGTGCTTGCCTGGGCGCGGCTCGACGCCTTGACTGGCGGCCCGGTACAGATTGCCCAAGGCGCCGCGGAGGCGCCGTGACATGAGGTGGACGGTAATGAGCAGGTGGTTGGCGGTTCTGGGCACATTGGCCATGGCAAGTGTGGCGTCGGCGGCGGAGGTCGCGGGCACGGTGCAGTGGGTGCAGCGGGTGGAACTGGGCGCACCCGTGTCCGGCGTGGTGACGCGGGTGAGCGCTCGGCCCGGTATGCAGGTGAAGAAAGGTGACGTGCTGGTCGGGCTGGATGAGCGGCGCTTTCACGCGGAACTGGAGCGTGTGCGCGCCGAGGCCGAGCGCCTGAAGCAGGTGCACGCCGAGGCGCAGCGCGAGCAGGAGCGCGGTCAGGAACTGTACGACCGTACCCTGTTGTCGGACCACGAACTGGAAGTCGCGAAGATCGGCCTGGCCACGGCCGCCGCCGAGTATCAGGCGGCGAAGACGGCCGTGAAGCAGGCGGAACTCGATCTTGAGTACAGCGCCGTGCGCGCGCCGTTTGATGCGGTCGTGCTGGCGGTGCATGCGGGTGTCGGCCAAGCCGTGGCCGCCGAACTGACCGCGGTGCCGCTCGTGACCGTGGCCGAGGCCGGTCGCCGCCGCGTGCAGCTGAGCGTGGACCCCACGCAGGTAACGGCGTTACGGGAAGGGCAGTCGGTCCCCGTGCGCGTGGGCGGGACCGCGTACGAAGGCAAGATCACGCATGTGGGCCTTGAACCCGTGCCCAATGCACCAAGCCTCGCCTACCCGGTGGACATCCTCATCGACGCGCCCGAGAGCGCCAGCCTGCGCATCGGCCAGTCGGCCAGCGTAGTCCTGCCATGACCTGTGTGCGCTGCCGGGTGAGCGGCCGGGTGCAGGGCGTGTGGTTTCGCGGTGCCACGCGCCGCGAGGCCGGCGCCCTGGGCGTGACCGGTCATGCGGTCAACCTGCCCGATGGCAGCGTCGAGGTGATCGCCTGCGGCGAAGCGCAAGCGATCGCGCAGCTCAAGACCTGGCTCTGGCAAGGCCCGCCTGCCGCACGCGTGGACGACGTCAGCTGCGAACCGGTGGACATGCCGCCGCCGGCGGATTTCACCACCGGCTGAAAAGGCAAAAAGCATTAACCACGGGGGACACGGGGAACACGGGGAAATCGATCTTTGCAGGAGCGGATTTATGCCCGAAGGGTGCTCAGGCCGTTCAGGCCGCGATGGCGCGGTATTCAGCGCAAGTCGTTGAGGCCGCTCCTACAGAAGATCGGTTTCCCGTGTTCCCCGTGTTAGCGCTTTGTTCAGCGAACCTGCCAGCGCTCGCGCAGGGCGGTGAAGACGCGGTTGGGGTACCAGTTCTTGCCGCGGCTGCCGTTGTAGCGGGCGAGGGCGCGCGGCCAGTGGCCGCGTTCCATGTCGTAGTAGTAGCGCAGGATGGTGCAGCCCATGCGCAGGTTGGTGGTGGTGTGGAACAGGTTGTCGTCCCGCCGGCCGATCTCCTTCAGCCAAAACGGCATGATCTGCATGTAACCCTGCGCCCCGGCACTGGAGATCGCGAAGCGATCGAAGTTGCTCTCCACCTCGATGACCGCGAGTACCAGCTCGGCAGGAATGCGTGCGCGGTTCGCTTCCACGTACACGCGTTTTAGCAAGTCGAACCGTTCCTGTTCATCGGGGAGCTTCCGGCGCAGGCGAAAGGCCATGTCCGTCAGCCATACGTGGGCGTCGAAGTGATCACCCTGGCCACTTTCCTCGGCGAGGGCGTGGGCGAGCAGCAGGCGCAGTTCCGCATCGAGGGCGGGCGTGTCGGCGCGTGCCGGCACGGTGAGGCCGAGCACAAGCAATAAGGCTGGTATTTTTTTGAACCACATTCGACCGCGCCCGTCGTGAGACATCCGTGGCGCGATATTATACCCGCCCATGAATATTCACTCCGCGGCACGCGCCTGGTGGCTACCGGGGAGCCTTGCCCTGCTCGTGCTGTTGGTGGCGCTGGGCGGGGAGGAGGCGGCCCGTGTGCTCCGTTATGACCGCGTCGCAATCCTGGGGGGCGAAGGGTGGCGGGTGGTTACGGGCCATCTGGTGCACCTCGGCGGGTCGCACCTGGGCCTCAATATCGCGGGGCTGCTCCTGGTCTGGCTACTGGCCGGAGATGCACTGCACCCACGGGAATGGGGCGTCGTTCTTGGCGGTACGGCGCTGCTGAACGGCCTTGCTCTGCTGGTCTTCATGCCTGGCCTCGAATGGTACGTGGGCCTGTCGGGTGTGCTGCACGGCCTGCTGTTGGCCGGGGTGCTGGCCGGATGGCGTGCCGGTCTACGCGACGCGCCCGTGATCGCCGGTCTGGTGGTGGTCAAGCTGGTGTGGGAGCAGGTGTCCGGTCCATTGCCCGGCTCGATCGAGGCGGTGGGTGGTCCCGTGGTCGTGGACGCCCATCTCTACGGCGCGATCAGCGGCGTGCTGGCGTGGCTGGTGGTGCTTGCCTGGCGGGTAAAAACCCGCGCCTCGGCGGAGCCGCGCGACTGAATCGCGGCGCCGTCTATGTGCTGGAGCTTGATACAGCGGAGCCGGGGCTTCGGCATCGAACGCTCGCAGCACGCCAAGGGTGGAAGTCAGCCGTTGCGTGCTTTTTGCCTTTCCATCGCGCACTGCATTCTTGCGAGCCGCGCAAAGACACAGAGGGCGCAGAAGGGTTCAATGCCCGATGCCGTCAGTCCGGCGCCCACCCACAGGTCCTCTGTGTTCCCCGTGTCGCTGCACCTCTGTGCTGAACTCTTTTCCCCTCTTTACCCGCGCGCCAGGAGCTCTCGGATTTCGCCAGCGATTTGCGCGGCGGGTGTGCCGTACCCGTACTTCTTGATAAAGGTGCCATCCGGACCCAGGAGATACAGGCCGGCAGAATGGTCGACGGCATAGAAATCCGCATCACCCGTGGCGCTCGGAACCTTCGCATATCGCACCTTGAAGTTCGCCGTTACCCGCTGAATCAGTTCCGGTGTGCCGCCAAGGCCGAGAATGCGCGCATCGAAGAAGGCGGTATAGGTGGCCAGTGCCTGCGGGGTGTCCCGCGCCGGGTCCACGGTGATGAAAATGCCCTGCAACCCAGTGGCATCATCACCCAACAGACGCAGTACCTCCGCAAGTTCCACCAGGGTGGTCGGACAGACGTCCGGGCAGGCGGTGTAGCCGAAGGTGATGAGTTGGAATCGCCCACGGAAGTCCTCGTCCGTGACCGCGCCCCCTTGGGGACCGATCAGCAAATAGCGGGTGCGTATCGGGTCCGCGTCTCCATCGCCGAACCCGTGTGTCGTGACGGATTGCGCCTGCAAGGGATTCGTCAGGAGTACGGCAAGCAGCGCCAACATGCCTGCGAGCCCGCGTTTCACGGTGCTGTGCCCACCACGGCACCAAGGTGCTCTCGTGCCGCATCGATACGCATCGCGAGGGCTTTCCCATCCGGGCATTCACGACCCGACTGCCCGAAGGAAAGAAACGTTTCGTTGGTCGCGATCTCGAAGTATTCCCCGATCTCCCTTTGCTTTGGGGCTGTATTGACCATGATTTCGCGCAGGCGAGCGACCAGCGCGCCCTGCCCGCAGGCAAGCGCCGTGCCGTTCAATTCCCCAAGCCGCGTCACTGCCCCGCGCAGGGCTTCATCCGATCCGGCGTGCGCCGGTCCGCCCATCCCTGCCGACAGCGCGCCGACAACCAACATGCTCCACAAAACCGTCCTGTAGCGGGTCATGAATCCTCTGCCTCTGGAATTTTTGAAAGGCGTGAACGCACCGGGTAGCGCGCATCAGCGTTGCCTTTGCGCCTGCCTGACACCCTGGCGCACCACCGTGGCATTCACCAGCATATCCGAACCGTCGTCGAACGTCAGGGTGATGGGTATCACATCGCCCTCTCGCAAGGGTGTCTGCAAGCCGATCATCATCACGTGCAGGCCGCCGGGCTTGAGCGCCATCTCCCCGTTCGGCTCGATGTCGATGGCGGCCACCGGCCGCATTTTCATGACGCCGTTGTCGTTGAAGTGGTTATGCAACTCCGTGGTGCGCGACAAGGGGTTGCTCGCCTTGACGAGACGGACGCCGGCTTCACCGTTATTCTTCAACACCATGTAGGCGGCGGTCGCTACCGCGCTCGGCGGTGAAAGCCTCACGTAGGGGTCTGCCACGGTGACGTGGGTGCTTGCCCCTGCGAGGGCACTACTGGAGAAAGCCAGTCCGAGTGCGAGCAAGAGTGACTTTTTCACCGGAACGACTCCTTTAAATCAAAGGCGCAACGCCGTGCGGATGGATTGGGCCACCTTGGCCGCAATGGTTCCGTGGATGAGCTTGTCCACGACCCGGCCGTCAGCGGCCACGACGTAGATGTCCGCGGAGTGGTCGACGACGTAGCCGCCGTCCTCCATGTCGGGCTGTTTTGCGTAAAATGCCCTGTACGCTTGTGCGATTCCTCCCACGTCCTCTTCACTGCCGGTGACGCCGACGATTCGTGGATGGAAGAAGTCCGCATACTCGCGCAGGCGTTCGGGTGTATCACGCGCGGGATCGACCGACACGAAGATTACGGCCACCCGCTCCTGTTCGCCGGGGTCCAGCTGTTCGATGGCGTCGGCGACGGTGATGAGCGCCGTCGGACAGATGTCGGGGCAATACGTGTAACCGAAGTAGACCAGGACGACCTTGCCGCGAAAATCCGTCAGCGACACCGGACCGTTGACCGATTGCAGGGTGAAGTCGCCGCCGGCCGGCAACCCCGGCATGGGGAGCGGGCGTTCCGCCGGGGCCGGATGCCAGAATATGGCCAGGCCCGCAACCAGTGACGCAAGCAGCAGGGCCACGTAGGTGAGGGCCCGGTTGGACATCAGTAGGTTCCCCCGGTGATGAATTCATAGGGGATGGAAAGGCGCTGCCCGCGCGTATGAATGATGGCCGTGGCACGCCAGGTCATCTTTCCCATGATGCACACGGGAATAATGACTTCAGCCGTGTAGCGCCCTTGTCCGACCGGGTTCAACGGGATGCGGTTGTAACCCATGTCCATTTCCATGCCGGAAACGTCCAGTTCGACCTTGAGCGCATCGACTCCCCGGGTGTCCAACACAACCTGGAACGGCCTGGCCAGCGGAATGGGGCGCGTCAGGAACTCGAGTTCGGCCGTCCCGCCGGGGAGCGCGGCTGTACAGCGTGATTGTTGCAGGTCACAGCCGGGTTCAGGGGCGACGAGCACGTCATCGGGCGCCGACACCAAGGAAAGCAGCTTGTAGCCGACGACCATCACCGCCACGATCGCAAGCCCCCAGATCAGCCGCAGCAGCACGCGTCTCGGCACGGCACGGCGCGGGAACTCCTCCGCACACGGGGCCGACGCCAATCCGATCCTGTATCCGTTCACATCAATTCCTCCAGGCAGCCTCGTGTCTGTATTGAGCAGAACCGGGCTGTTCAAGGATACGCATGTAGTCACCTGGACGTGGGCTGAAGTGTGCGCCGTTCGGCCCCGATAGCAGAAGGTGACGAATCCTGATTACCCCCCCGTAACAACGGCGGGGGCGCGCTCGGAATATTCCTATCGCCAACCGCCCGTCCGGTGGTGGCGATTTCCACGGACCTCGCGCCGGCTCGCAGAAGGCTGAACGGGCCGCGAGGCGTATAAGGTGACGCCGGCTATTGATTCACCGTGCCGATCGCGCCACAGTGGGTATCGCGAGTTCAAGACTGCTGTCGACGTGAAAGTCACAGAAAAACACTTCATTCCGCTTGCCAGTCCGCTGGGGGCCATTCTGATCACCGTGGTCTGGACGGTGCTCGTGCTCGCTTCGCTGCTGGCGCAGCGCGAACAGCTGAACCGGACCGCGGCAGAACTGGCGCGCATTGCCGCCATCTCCAACCTGCAGAAGGACATCACCATCCGCAAGTGGGCTTCGAACGTCGAGGGCTTGTTCATTCGCGAGCAGCATGTACCGCCCATCGACGCCCTTGAGCAGGAAGAACGCCTGACGGCCATACGCGGCAACGGCGAGCGAATCCCCATCGTCGCCGTAACACCCATGCACCTGCTGCTCGCCATTCAGGGCATGACCAACGAAGCGACCGGGAGCCGGGAGCGGTTGACCTCGAAACAGTTGCGGAATCGTGACAATTCACCGGACGACTGGGAACTCCGTGCGCTCAGCGACCTGGAGGACGGCGAAACGATGATCGCCGAGACGTTCCCGGACAAGGCCAACGGGCATGGCCTGATGCGCGTCATGATTCCCATGCGCATGGAGGAGGAATGCCTGTCGTGTCACCGGGACACGCTGGTCCCCGTGGGCGGCTTGCGCGGCGCGGCGACCATCGCCGTCGACCTCCTCACCTATCGCAACGCTCAGGAACCCACCTGGCGGGCCATTCAGTACTGGCATGCCGTCATCTGGCTGCTGGGGGTTGTCACCTTCATGTTGCTGCACTTCGTCGCGCTCAAGCGGGCTCGGGAACAAGCCCGGCAGGACCAGGTGCGCAGGGAAAACGAGATGGCCTTCGCCGCCATGGCGGAGGGCGCCGCCATCACTGATGCCGACGGTACCATCCTCTGGGTCAACGATGCCTTCTGCCGCATTTCGGGCTACGAGCGGGAGGAAGCCATCGGAGCGAACCCGCGCATCCTGAAGTCGGGAATTCATGAAGCTGCGTTCTACAAGAACCTCTGGGATCAACTGATTAGCACGGGCTCCTGGCGCGGTGAAATCTGGAACCGGCGTCGAAACGGTGAGGTCTTCCCGGAGGAACTCTCGATCCAGGCGCTAATCGGACCGGATGGCAAACCGTCGCGCTACATCTCCATCTTTTCCGATATCACACAGCGCAAACAACACGAGACCGAGCTGGCCGCCTATCGCGAACATCTGGAGGAATTGGTCAAGCTGCGTACCGAAGAGCTGACCGTCGCACGCGATCAGGCGGAGACTGCCAATCGAAGCAAGTCGGCGTTCCTGGCTAACATGAGTCATGAACTGCGCACACCGCTGAATGCCGTGATCGGGTTTTCCAAGCTGATGGAAAAGGATCCTGCCCTCTCCCCGGAGAACCGGCGCAGTCTTGAGATCATCAATCACTCCGGACGCCATCTGCTCACTTTGATCAACGACGTCCTGGAGCTCTCGAAGATCGAGTCAGGAAAGATGGAAATGCGGCCCGAAGAGGTCGACTTGCGGGAACTCCTGGAACAGGTGGTCGAGATGATGCGCTTGCGCGCAGACGAGTCAGGACTCGACCTGCGCCTCGAATGCGAGTCCTTACCCTCGTGCGTCCATCTGGACCCCGGCATGTTGCGCCAGGTGCTGCTTAACCTGCTGTCCAACGCGGTCAAATTCACCGAATCCGGTTCCATCGTTGTGCGCGCTACGTCGCAGCCCACCGGCAAGGGCGCCGTGCGCCTCGCCTTCAGCGTGCGCGATACCGGCATAGGCATCAGCCCGGAGGAGCAGGAAAGGATATTTTCTTCTTTCGAACAGATCGGCCCGTCCCACCGGGGTGGCACGGGCCTTGGCCTGACCATCAGCCGCCGTTACGTCGAGATGATGGGCGGCGAGCTGGCGGTCGATTCACACCCAGGCGAGGGCTCGGACTTCCACTTCGCTATCGAGGCGCTCATCGCCGATGGCGCAGTGAGGGCGCCGGTGTCCCACGAACCTCATCTATCCATTCACCTCGAGCACAAGGTCTCGGCGCTCGTGCTCGACGAGCAGAAAGAAGCGCGCCTGCTTATCCGTTCCATTCTCGAACCTCTCGGATTCACGGTTCACGAAGCCGTCACCCTCAAGCAGGCGCGATCACTCATCGCGAACTGCGACATCAATTTGATTTTCACGGGTTGGTATCTGTCCGATGGCGAAGGGCTTGACCTCATTCGCCAGTTGAGCGGCCGGGGCTCTGCGCTGGTCATGGTTACTGCCAATGCCACCGAGGAAAGCCGCGCCGCTGCGCTGGCCGCGGGCGCCGCCGGCTTCCTGAGTAAACCACTGGTGGAAGCCGACCTGTTGCGTCTGATCCAGCGCCTGCTGTCGACGAACGTCAGCCCCACGCCGACACAGCCACACTACCGGCCCGCCTTGCTGAAGGAAATGCTGACAACCTTGTCTCCGGCCGGTCGCGCGCAGCTGGTTCGCGCCGCAATTTCCCTGAACCCGGTAGAAATCGAATCGGCCATCAACACCGTGGCAGAAAACGAACCGCCGCTTGCGGAACAATTGCTGATGCTGACGAGGCAACGAAGCTACCAGGAACTCTGGGAAATACTTGAAATAGAGGGGAGCGAGACATGACGTTTAATCAAGACACCAATGCGTCCGCCCCCGAGATCCTCATCGTCGACGACACGCCGGGTTCCCTCGAACTCCTTAATGACTTGCTTACCAGTGCAGGTTATGTGGTCCGGGCGGCACAGGATGGTCGCATGGCGTTACGCTCGGCACGGGCGCGCCCACCGGACCTCATCCTTCTCGACATCCGGATGCCGCACATGGACGGCTATGAACTGTGCCGTTTGTTGAAGGAAGATGCGACGACCCGTGTGGTGCCCATCATTTTTCTTTCGGCGTTGCGGGAGACCGTTGACATGGTCAAGGGATTTTCGCTCGGCGCCGTGGACTATATCGCCAAGCCTTTTCAGCCCGATGAGGTCCTGGCGCGGGTACGGACACACATCGAACTGTTCCACCTGCAGACACATCTCGAGGACGAGGTCGAAAAACGCACCGAGGAGCTGCGGCGCTCGCAACAGGAGTTGAAGGAATCCAAGGCCCGATTGCAGGAGCTCACGCGTTTTCTGCAGACGGTGCGCGAGGATGAACGCACGTCCATCGCAAGGGAACTGCACGATGAACTGGGTCAGGCGTTGACCGCCCTCCGCATCGACCTGAGCTGGCTCCGTAAGACCTGCGGCATCCAGGGTGAAACGGTCAGGGAGCGGGCCGGTTCAGCCCACGCCCTGGTCGAACGCACCATCGATTCGCTGCGACGGATTTCCGAAGGCCTGCGCCCCGGCATGCTGGACGCGCTTGGGCTGGTAGCCGCGCTTGAATACCTGACGCACACCTTCATGGAACGCTCGAAAATTGCATGCGAATTTTCGTCGAACCAGGATGACATCGATGTTGAACCCGGGCTGGCCATTGCCGTCTTCCGCCTCGTCCAGGAGGCCTTGACCAACGTCTCCCGTCATTCGCAAGCCATGCACGTGGAGATCACCCTGGAAAAAGGCGCCGAGCAGCTTACGTTGACGATCCACGACGACGGCGTCGGATTCGATCACATCGCCCCGAAAACGGGTTTTGGGCTGCTCGGCATGCGCGAGCGGGTGTCGATGCTTGCCGGTGAAATGATCATCGACGGCAGCAGCGGGACGCGCATTGTCGTAACTCTTCCCCTGTACTCAGGAGACCACAGTGATACGCATACTGATAGCGGACGACCATGACATCCTGCGCGCCGGGTTGAAGCATATCCTCAGCGATTCGGGAGACATCGTGGTTGGCGGCGAGGCTTCCAATGGTGTCGAAGCCCTGGCGTTGCTGCGCGACGGCCACTGGGATGCCATTGTGCTCGACCTGACCATGCCGGGCCGCAACGGCATCGAGCTGATCAAGCAGATCAAAAGCGAGTTTCCGTCGGTGGCCATTCTGATCCTCAGCATGCACAAGGAAGACATCTATGCCGTGCGGGCGCTGAAGGCCGGCGCGGCGGGGTATCTGTGCAAGGACAATGCGGAGGCCATGCTTGCCGAAGCCATCCGCAAGGTGGCGCGGGGAGGATTGTTCATCAACCAGAGTGTCGCGGAGAGCTTTACCCGCAACACCCTGCAGGGTAACAACAGCCTGCTTCCGCACAACTCCCTCACCGATCGCAACTACCAGATCTTCCTGATGCTGGTGCAGGGGCTTGGTGTCTCCGAAATCGGCCGTCGCCTCAATCTGAGCGTCAAGACCGTAAGCACGCACAAGGCCAACATCATGGTAAAGATGGGGCTCAGCAATACCGCAGAAATGGTGCGGTATGCCGTTCAGCACGGCCTCATCGATGACGATCCGCTATTCCCGGGCTAAGAAAATGCTGATTAATCGGCTCCGTCATGGAGGCCTGTAGACCGTCTTACGCGTCAAGCCCCAGCGGCGCTCGGCGTTGAATAGATTGCCGGAGCGGCCTCGGATTTTCGTGTGTGGGGGCGAGCTTCCGCTCCGATTTCCGGGCTGCGGCTTCCTGAGGGCTGTCACAAGCAGAAGCTCGCTCCCACAAGTGACGCAGTCATGATGGGTTGTAGGAGCCGCCCTGATGACGAAACGAAGAAATCAGCGGCTACTTGCAGCTTCCGCAGGGCGGTCCTGGCGCATCATTGCCGCTAATCTTAGGTAGTTTCCCTAGTCGAATTTGCTAGATGGGCGGTGCAACGTGCATCGCTGTCTCGGCCTGACAACCAGGGCTAGGACGATTCCTAACCTCACCCCCCACTTTTCCTGTTCCTAATATGGGAACTCGTCACCTGTTTCCCACCTGACCCCAAGGGCATGATGTGTGTCAAATCACTCAGGCGCGTGGCAAGCACTCGAGTGGTTGGGGGTTTTCATTTCAGGGGCTACTCAGGGGAAAACAACATGAGAAGCTTATTTAAAGCAGCAGCATTGGTGCTGGCAGCGGGAGTGGGGGCGACTGCGGTAAATGCCGCAGAGTCCCTGCAGGATGTCATGAAACGTCGGGGTCTGAGTCAACAAGACCTCATGGCGGCAGCAAAGACCTACGTACCGACGGGTAAACGTGACGAGTTTTTGGCGTTCAGTTCCGGCGGTCAGTCGGGACAGGTCATCGTCTACGGCATTCCGTCGATGCGCATTCTCAAGTACATCGGCGTCTTCACACCGGAGCCCTGGCAGGGTTACGGCTTCGACGAGGAATCCAAGAAGGTCCTCGCTCAAGGTCGTATCGATGGCATGGACATCACCTGGGGTGACACCCATCACCCGGCGTTCTCCGAAACCAACGGTGAAGCGGACGGCCAGTTCCTGTTCATCAACGACAAGGCCAATCCGCGTATCGCGGTCATCGACCTGCGCGACTTCGAAACCAAGCAGATCGTGGTCAACCCCATCTTCAAGTCGGAACACGGCGGCGCCTTCGTGACGCCGAACACCGATTACATCTTCGAGGCCGCGCAGTACGCGACGCCGTTGGAGAACAAGAAGTTCTATCCGCTGGAGGATTTCAACGAGAAGTACCGCGGCGGTATGACCTACTGGAAGTTCGACCGCAAGGCCGGCAAGATCGATCCGAAGAAGTCCTTCTCCATCGAACTGCCGCCCTACTCGCAGGACCTGTCCGACGCGGGCAAGGGTCCTTCCGACGGCTGGTCGTTCACCAACTCGTTCTGCAGCGAGCGTTACGTCGGTGGCATCGAGAAAGGACGCCCGCCGTATGAAGCCGGCTGCTCCGCCAAGGACACCGACTACCTGCACGTGATCAACTGGAAGAAGGCGGCTGAACTGGTGGCTGCCGGCAAGGCCAAGAAGATCAACGGCGCAGATGTGCTGACCATCGACACGGCGGTCAAGGAAGGCATCCTGTTCCTGATCCCCGAGCCGAAGAGCCCGCACGGCGTCGACGTGACCCCGGACGGCACCAAGATCGTCGTCTCCGGCAAGCTCGACACCCACGTGTCGGTCTATTCCTTCGACAAGATCATGAAGGCCATCAAGGCCAAGAAGTTCGAATCCAAGGACCCGTACGGCATTCCGGTGATCAGCATGCAGGACACCCTGCATACTCAGGTGCAGCTTGGCCTCGGCCCGCTGCATACCCAGTATGATTCCAAGAAGTGCATCGCCTACACCTCCCTGTACGTGGACAGCCAGGTGGCGAAGTGGGACTTCTGCGAAGGCAAGGTGCTGGACAAGATCTCCATCCACTACAACATCGGTCACTTGGTGACCATGGAAGGCGACACCACCAAGCCGGCCGGCAAGTACCTGGTGGCGCTCAACAAGCTGTCCATCGACCGCTTCAACCCGGTGGGTCCCCTGCATCCGCAGAACCACCAGTTGATCGACATCAGCAACGACAAGATGCAGTTGCTGTATGACATGCCGCTGCCCTTGGGCGAGCCGCACTACGTCATCGCCATCGATGCCAAGAAGCTGAAGCCGGGCGTGCGCTACAAGGTCGGCACCGATACCCGTACCGACCAGCGTCATCCGGGCGCGGTACGTGCCGGTGAAGAGCGCATCGAACGCAACGGCAACAAGGTGACGGTGTACGGTACACTGATCCGCTCCCACATCACTCCGGAGACCATCGAGGTCGAAGTGGGTGACGAGGTGACGATCAACCTGACCAACCTGGAGCGTGCCCAGGACGAGACCCACGGCTTCACGGTTTCCACCTACAACGTGCATGCCTCGGTGGAGCCCGGCAAGACCGCATCGGTCAAGTTCAAGGCATTCAAGGAAGGCGTCTATCCGTACTACTGCACGGAGTTCTGCTCGGCGCTGCACCTTGAGATGCAGGGTTACCTCCTGGTCAAGCCGAAGGGCTGGAAGGCGACCAAGAAGGAACTCGCCAAGGGCACCTACACCGAAGCAGAGTACCAGGCGATCGTGAAGCGCGTGGCCGATACCCAGGCGGTCATCGACTCCGTGGTAGGCTACATCACCAGCACCAACTACAAGGACTTCCCGGATGTTGTGAACCTGGTCGCGGATGCCACCGACCAGCTGAACAAGATTCCGGATGCCAAGTCCAAGTACGAAGCGGCGGCTGCCAAGAAGGATTGGGAGCAGGCCAGCCTCTGGGCCGAGCAGGTGTGGCAGTATCAGGTGAAGGCGGCCGACATCGGTCTCCGTGCCAAGACCTACCTGGAACAGAATGGTGCCAAGGTGATCAAGTAAGTTGTTTTGAGTTGACGTAAGTCAAACCCTCGACGGAGACAGGCGATCAATCCTGTCTCCGTCGAACTTCACCACCACTGGAGCTGAACATGAAGTATCTCACCACAGCCATGCTCGCCTCGTTGATGTGCTCGGCCGCCGTCGCCGTCGCCGCGCCGGACGGGGCACAGCTTTACACCGAAAAGACTTGCAATGCCTGCCACGGTCCGAAGGGTGACAAGCCGCTGCTGCCGAATTATCCAAAGATTGCAGGCCAGAGCGCCGCCTACACGGAACAGCAGATGAAGGACATCAAGAGCGGTGCGCGCAGCAACGGCCAGACCGCCGCCATGAAGGGCGTCATGCATCTGGTCAACGACGAAGAGATCAAGGCCCTGAGCCTGTACCTGGAAAAACTCAAGTGAGTGTGGAGAGACGATGAACAGAAACCCCAACATGAAACTCTCATTACTGCTGGTCGGCCTGCTCGGTACAGGCGTGGCTTTTGCCGGCCCGCCGGCTCCCAAGGCACAGGGCATCGAAAGTGAGGGCTACACCTGGAATGCCCAGGAAGGCGAGAAGCTCGAAGCACTTGGTTACACCGGCGATATCGTGAATGGCGAGGAAGCCTATGAGATCTGCGGCGCGTGCCACCTGCCCTCGGGCGCCGGCCGCCCGGACGGCACCTTCCCACAGCTTGCCGGACAGCACACCACCGTACTCATTAAGCAGATGGCGGACATCCGTGCCGGATTGCGTGACAACCCGACCATGTACCCGTTTGCCATCTCGTTGATCGATCCCCAGGAACTGGCGGACGTCGCAACCTACATCGAGAGCCTGTGCATTCCCGTCGAGCACGGCAAGTACGAAGGCGCCGATGCCGCACTCCAGATCAATCGCGGCAAGCAGCTTTACGAAAAGCAGTGCCTGGAATGCCACGGCAAGAACGGCGAGGGCAACAAGGAGAAGTTCTACCCGGTCATCGCCGGCCAGCACTACAAGTACCTGCTGCGTCAGATGACGGAAATCCGCGACGGTAAGCGCCGCAACGCGAACCCTGACATGGTCAAGGTCATCAAGCCCTATACCAACGAGGATTTGGTCGCCATCTCGGCCTATCAGTCGAGCCTGACCATGCCTGGTTCGATGTGCAAGCCGAAAGCAGCCAAGAAATAGTCCAATTTCCCGTAGGCGGCTGCCCGCGATAATGTGGGCACCGCCTTCGCGGACACCACAGAACACCTCAGCTTCCCATAGAGAGCAGGCATGATGGAAAAGCAGAACAAGATTGTCGCTGGGCTAACCTTGATTGCGCTGATCGCTCTCGTAACAGCCTATTTCGCGCCAATCTGGTGGGTGTCGCTCACCGCACCCAACTATCCCGAAGACGCCTTTCCTGACGGCATCCGCATTCACTTCCACTTCGACGGCGTGTACAACGGCTGCAAGGCCGCCGGCGCAGGATCGCAGATGGCCGATGAGATCATCCAGGGTGACCTCGATGACACCATGGAGCGCTGGAATCCTATCCTCGACGCACAACACGTGGAAAAGGATGTCAAAGGCCTCGACTGCGTGCATGAGATGAACACCATCAACCATTACGTCGGCATGTTCCCCATCGCCACCGGCGCCCCGGTAGAGAAACCCCTGTCGAAATTCTTCATGGGCTTCTTCGCCGTCATGATGGTTGCTTTCGCGCTGCCCAAAAAGAAGGCTCGCCTGGCCGCGCTGGTCGCAGGCTTCGCAGCCGTGGCGGTGTGGATGATCGTTGATCAATTTGTCATGGGCCGGCTCGACAGCCATGTCCAGAATTACGTTGCCGAAGCCGGCACCTTCTTCAAGGAACCTGAACGCATCCAGGCGTGGGGTGACAACGTGAAGCTGATCAGCCAGATTGTCATCTTCGGGCTGATCGCCATCATGGGCGTCGTGGTTGCCGGTGTCGCCAAGCTGCGCAGTTTCCAGCTGCTACTGGCCGGGGTACCGGCACTGCTACCGGCATTCTTCCTGGTGACCTACTCCGCGTGGCTGTGGTTCTTCGGTCACAACCTGCATCCGTGGGGCGCCTTCACGGTGAAGCCCTTCATGCCTACGGTGTTCGGGGAAGGTAAGGTTGCACAGTTCTCCACCTACTCCTATCCGTACTGGGGTTTTGCCCTGCTCATGGTCATGTTCATCTGTCTGGGCCTGGCGCTGCTCATCCGTCGCAAGCAGCTTCGTGAAGATCCTGCCGCGGAGTAAAACGTGCCTCACTTGTCGAGTGTGTCTCGTGCAGCACTGGTCATGGCACTGGCACTCGCGGGTTCCAGCGTTACCGCGGATGAACAGCAACTGGGCGCCGGTGCGGATTTCAGCACCGCGCCCAGGGTGACCATTGACCGGCCGAAACCCGTCTACCTGCTCATCGAACGCGACAAGCGCATCCACGGCCTCAAACCGCTTCAGGAACTGGTCGACAAGGCCGCCCCCGGTTCGGTGCTCAAGCCGCCACCCGGTGTGTATTCCGGGCCGGTGACCATCGACAAGCCGTTGACCATCGATGGCGAAGGTCAGGTGACCGTCGATGCGGGCGGCAAGGGCACGGTGATGGTGCTCAATGCCGATAATTCAATCATTCGCGGACTGCACCTGACCGGTTCGGGCAACTCCCACGACACGGATGACTCCTGTCTCGACGTTCGCGGCCACAACAACCTGATCGAAAATCTCGTGGTCGATGACTGCCTGTTCGGTATCGACCTGAAGCAGGTCAACAACAGCATCGTCCGCGGCAATCGGGTTCGCTCGAAGGAGGTAGAGCTGGGGACCCGTGGTGACGGCCTGCGGCTGTGGTACAGCCACGACAACCGCATAGAAAACAACGAGGTCGTCGACTCCCGCGATATGGTCGCGTGGTACTCGAACCGGAACGTATTCAGTGGCAACGTAGGTCGACGCAGTCGCTATTCCATTCATTTCATGTTCGCCCACGACAACATCGTCGAGGGAAACCGCTTTTATGACAATGCCGTCGGCATCTACTTCATGTACACGGAAGGCGGCGTGGCGCGAAACAACATCATTTCCCATGCTACCGGTGCGACCGGCATGGGCATCGGGTTCAAAGAGGCGTCGGGGACGATCATCGAGAACAACGAGATCATCTACTGCGGAATCGGCATCGGCTCCGACCTCTCACCTTTCCAGCCCGATGCGACCATCGAGGTGCGAAGGAATCGCTTTGCGTACAATGGCATCGGGATTCTGTTCAACTCGGAGACCGGCAATAACTTTATGCGCGACAACGTATTCGAGGGGAACCTCACGCAGGTGACCTACGGCGGCAGAAGCGACAATTCGGTGCTGAATTTCTGGGAAGGGAACTACTGGGACGATTATCAGGGCTTCGATCGCGACCACGATGGCTACGGCGATCAGGCCCATGATCTCTATTCTTACACCGACCAGATCTGGGCTGAGTTGCCGGTAGCACGCTTCTTCCGCAGCTCCCCGGTCATGGAACTCCTCGACTTTCTCGAACGCCTGGCACCGTTCTCCGCGCCTGATCTCATCCTGAAGGATGCCAAGCCGCGTTACACCAAGCCGCAACAGGGGGTGTTGCCATGAGCACTCAATCCACGCCTGGCGACAAAAAGACAGCCAGCCGTGTACCCCTGGACAAGGCCCAGAAGGCGCGCCGCCGGTTTCTGCATTCCATCGGCCTCACCCTGGGCGTGGTCGGCATATCGCTGCTTGGTTACATTCCCGTCACCAGCGCCCGCCCGCCCCGCTTGCGTCCGCCCGGTGCGCTCAACGAGGATGATTTCCTCGCATCCTGCATCAAGTGCGGTCAGTGTGTGCAGGTCTGTCCGGTACAGGCGATTGTGTTGGGCGACATCGACGACGGTTTCGGTATTGGTGTGCCTTACATTTCCGCCCGCGATCAGGCCTGCGACTTCTCCTGCGATGCCGTGCAATGCATCCTCGCCTGCCCGACCGGTGCACTTACCTACGTAAAGCCGGCGTCACTGGAAGTAAGCGCGGGTGCACCGCTGGCCAGGCCTCCTGTCTTGAAGGCCAAGGAAAACGATCCGGAGCCGACGCTCAATCTCAAAGAGCGCATCGGTGTTGCCCGCTTGGCCAGGCCCGAGGCGTGCCTCGCGTTGCACGGCCAGGGCTTCAAGGGACCGGCGCGCGGCCCCGCGTTCAAGGGGCAGATGCGCTACGTGGACGTTGATCGCTGGAAGCCGATCCCCTTGCGTGATCATCCTTACGATCGCGAATTGTGCGACCTGTGTTTTACCGAATGTCCTATCAAAGACGCCATCCAGATGGTCAGTTTCCTGAGCAAACGCGGTGAACGCCTCGCCCGGCCTGAGGTGCTTGAGCAGTGTGTCGGCTGTGGGGTCTGTGAAATGGTCTGCCCGGTCGAGCCGGCGGCCATCGTTATCGATGCACGGGCACCGTGGCAGGGGGAGCCGGTATGAGCCGCTTCGTCGACCTGTTGCTCGGCATGCTCGGCGCTGAGCCCAAGAAGCCGACGCACGTTTCCGAGAACGTCAAGCAAATCATGGTTCGCAAGTATGCGAACAAGGACAACTACATCAAGGAAAAGCTACATATCCGGGCGCACCAGAACCCAAGTCACAAATGGCGCAATCGGCGCTGGTCCGTCCTGATAGCGGTGAACATGCTGTTCGTCGTGTCCTTCTGGCTGGACATCCAGATCCTGGAAGGCGCATTGACGGCATCACGCTTCGTTGGCTTCCACATGGTGGACCTGAACTCCGCGCTGCATGTGATGCTGGCTCACAAGCACGTGATCGTGAACCTGTTCATCGGGACATTCACGGTATTTCTGCTCTGGGTGCTAATGGGTGGGCGGAGCTTCTGTTCCTGGGTATGTCCTTATCATCTCGTCTCGGAGCTGACCGAGAAGCTGCACCTGAAGTTGGTGCAGAAGAAGCTCGTCACCGACCACCAGTTCCATCGTGGCACGCGTACGGTGTTCTGGCTGTTGTTCGCACTCATGTCGTTCGCCACCGGCTACACCATCTTCGAAACGCTCTCGCCAACCGGAATTCTTTCCCGTGCGCTGATCTATGGCCCGGGGTTGGCGCTCGGCTGGGTTTTCCTGCTGTTGCTGTTCGAAGTGTTCTGGTCGCGCCGTGCCTGGTGCCGCTACGTCTGCCCCATCGGGCTCACCTATGGCGCAGTGGGTCTCATCACTCCCCTGCAGATCACCTATCGCGTGGAGCAATGCTTCCACGAAGGGGACTGCCGCAAGGTGTGTCTGGTGCCGCACGTACTCGACGTCACCATCAAGGGCCGCGCCACTGAGGAATCCGTGGGGCTCGGCCCGGATTGCACACGCTGTGGCCTGTGCGTGGATGTTTGCCCGACGGGAGCCTTGCTTTATGAAGTCAAGGGCCTTTCGAAACTCCTGTAGGGCAGGCGGCGGATCGACGTTCAAACGGTTGATACGAAGGAATCCATGATCAAGTTCGAAAACATCACCAAGACGTTCAGGCGCGCACGGGTGCTCAACGGCGTCGATCTCCAGATCGGTGTAGGCGAACGGGTTGCCCTGATTGGTTCCAACGGCGCCGGTAAGACCACGCTGATTCGTTGTCTGCTCGGTGAGTACGCCTGCGAGGGCAGTGTGCGCATCGACGGCGTAGACCCTCGCCGGAACCGTACTGCGGTGCTGGGCAACATCGGCTTCGTGCCACAGTTGCCGCCACCGCTGAAAATGCCCATTGGCCCACTGATCGACTTCTCCGCATCGCTTTGCGGAACGGATCCGGCTCGCATCGGGGCGATTGCCGAACAACTGGGGCTTGACGTCAACGCCATCCGCTCGCGGCAGTTCGTCAGGCTGTCGGGCGGCATGAAGCAGAAACTGTTGATTGCCATTGCCCTTGGCCGGGATGCACGGGTGCTGGTGATGGACGAACCTGCGGCGAATCTCGACCCCGACGCCCGCAAGCGATTCTTCCAGCTCCTTGCCGAGCGCCTGGACGATGCCACGATGATCATTTCCAGCCACCGCCTCGACGAGGTGTCATCGCTGGTAAACCGCGTCATCGAAATGGACATGGGCCGCATCGTGCTCGATGACAAGGTGGCGGAGGAAGGCGAACTGACCGACGTACTCGCCTGCCGTGTCGTCCTCAAGCGTTTCGAACCGGCCTTTGCCAAATCGCTGGTCGGCTGGGATCTCACCCCCGAAGCGGACAATCTGGTGTGGCGCGGCCAGGTGGCCGCCCCGGACCGTTTGCGGTTCCTCGGCATCATGTCCCGTTACACGGGTCTGGTGAGCGAACTTTCCATGGTCGAAGAGTGATATGTGCGAGGCAAAAGGAAAACTCACGCATTGCACGGGGCATCAACCCGCACGTCGGGAGTTCCTCGCTCGGGCAGGCGCAGGTGCGCTGCTGCTCTCGCCGCTGGCCATGGCGCTGTCCGGATGCAATCGGGGCAACTGGCCGGAAGGCATGGCACCGATCCGCTGGGACCGCGATACCTGCATACGCTGCCGCATGGCTATTTCGGACCGGCGCTTCGCCGCGCAGATGCGCGGCGGAGAAAAGAACACGGTGTTCAAGTTCGACGACCTCGGCTGCCTGCTCTTCTGGATAAAGGAAGAGGGCGAAAAATATCCCTGGATGGTGTCGCCCGAGACGCGTCTCTGGGTCGCCGACTACACCAGCAGGAGCCGCGAGGACATGATCTGGCTGGACCCCAGGCAGGGGCATTACGTGCAGCGCACCTCGCCGATGGGCTATAACTTCGCCGCCATCTCGACGCCGCAGGCAGATGCCGTGACGTTCGAAGAGATGCGGCGGCAAACGCTGGCAAAGGGCAGATAATGAATCAACTCTGGCTGACTGCAAAACTCGACATCGTCGAATCCCTGCGTGCGCGCTGGTTTCAGATTTACACGCTGGTCTTCGGCGGCATCGTGGCGCTGCTCTTCGCCTTCGGACTGACGGAGTCGCGAATACTCGGCTTCATAGGCTTGTCGCGCCTGCTCGTAACATATATCCAGCTGACCATGGCCATCCTGCCCATTTTCGTGCTGGTCACCACCGTCCGCTCGGTGGCAGGCGATCGCGAGGCCGGGGTGTTCGAATATCTGCTCTCATTGCCCGTATCCCTGGGTGCTTGGTTTTGGGGAAAGATTCTCGGCCGCTACGTGGTGATCTTCGCCCCGGTGTTTCTGGCCATGCTCGGCGCCGTGATCTGGGGCTATGTGAGCAACATCGATATCCCGTGGGGAATATTCGGCTATTACACCGCGCTCCTTGCAGTCATGGCGTGGTGCTTCCTTGGCATCGGCATGCTGCTGTCGGCAATTGCCCGCACCACGGACATGGCCCAGGGCGCCGCCTTCATGGTCTGGCTGGTGCTGGTGCTGTTCCTCGACCTCATCCTGCTGGGCGTGATGATCCAGGGGCGGATCGATCCGGAGATCGCCGTCTCGTTGGCGCTGCTGAATCCGTTGCAGGTGTTCCGAACCGCGGCTTTGGCCATGTTCGACCCGCAGCTGGTCGTGCTCGGTCCCGCTGCCTACGTCATCCTCGATCTGTTCGGCACCGCCGGCTTCCGCTTCTTCGCGTTGGTATATCCGGCAGTCCTTGGCCTCGGCTCCGCTCTGCTCGGTTATCACATGTTCCGCCGAGGTGATTTGCTGTGAGACATCTCATACGAATGCTGGTTCTCGTCGCGCTCGCGGTGGGCAGCGGCGGCGCATGGGCGGCAGACGCCAATGCCCTGTTTGCAACCAAGCTGACGGCAACCGACGACGGCGAGCTCAGCCTGGCGGACTACCAGGGCAAGCCGCTCATCGTAAATTTCTGGGCGCGTTGGTGCGCACCTTGTCGCACGGAACTTCCTGAACTCGCTAAGCTGCATGACGAGTATGGCGCGCAGGGATTGCAGGTGGTGGGCATTGCGGTCGAGGACAACACCCCGGCTGTCAGGGAGTTCCTTGCGGCCTATGGCGTCCACTATCCGGTCGGCTTGGGACAGAAAAAAGGCATCTGGTTGATGCAGGGATTGGGCAATACCAGCGCACTCCTGCCCTTCACCCTGGCCATCGACCGCAAGGGCGAGATCGTGATGCAAAAATTGGGCGCCTTCAAGCAAGCGGATTTCGACCAAATCGCCGACAGGCTGCTCAACTGAGTTGTGGAAGGGATGCCAGCGCGGAGGATGTTGAACGCGCAGAGCGGCAGGGTTCAAGGACTGAATAGCTGTTCCGCTCTTTGCAATGCATGACCGCTGTGTTCGGTGTTGATCCTTTCAGCTTTGGGAAGGGATGGTGGGTATGTATAAAAGGCTGTTCTTCATCACTCTCTCGGTCGCGGGTATGCTCGGCCCTGCCGGTTTTGCCGGGGCGGAAGAGGCGGACGAACCCGAGCGTGTCGCCAAGGGATTGATGTTGTTTCACGAGGGCAGGATGATCTTTTCGCCCTGCCGTGAGCGCAGCTATGTAGAGGTGCAGGACGCCTCGCCGGACGGCGTGGTGACCACCGCATTGCGCGGCCTCGGTCTGGCACAGGACAGGCCGCTGTACACCGAAGTCTACGGAGAGGCCGTCGGCGGTTCCCTGCGCATGACCGGACTCAATTTCGCGCACGTGCAGGCGCGGTGTGGCGGGGCACGCGAGGGCACGGGCCCGTGGCTGGCGGTCGGCCGCGATCCGGCCTGGAGCATCGTAACCACATCCGATGTGCTGCGCCTGCATGTGGCCGGACAAGCGGCCACGGAGAGCGCCTTTTCGGAAAAGCGTGCCCCCACAGTCACCACGCTGTCGACAGACGCGGGATCTGTCCAATGGGAACTGCGCCGCGAGCCCTGCTATCAGCTCGAGGACGGATTCGCCTCCGGCTGGTCTGCGAAAGGCCGCGTGGGAGGGAAAGCGCTGTCCGGCTGTGCGTGGAAGCCGTGAGCTGGCCGCGCAGGTGCGTGGCGGCGCAGCGCCGTTTCTGAACTACGGCGTACTCGCGCCGATATCCGGGGCACGCTGGCCAAGCGCACTGCCCTGCGCGCCATGGGCAGCGAGATGATTGGTCAGACCGTTGAGCACGCGCCATTTCCTGCCGCACCAGCCCGGTGCCAAAAGCAGATTCGCGGAAGCGGTGCCGGTGAGGCGGTGAAATATCACCTCATGCGGCGTGCGTCGGACCAGGTCGGCGGCCACCTGCACATAGTGCTCTTCGCTCCAGGGCGAATATTCACCTCGGCGCCAGCCGAGGGCGAGGCGGGTGCCCTTCACCACATGCAGCGGGTGAAGTTTCAATCCCTCGACGCCTTCGTCGAGGACCCGATCGAGCGTGATGTGGGCGTGGGCCGTGGTCTCGCCCGGCAGGCCGAGGATCAGATGCGTACACACCTGCAACTGACGGCTGTGAGCGGCACGCAAGGCGCTGCGGTATTCCGCGAATCCGTGCCCGCGGTTGACCCGTTCGAGGGTGGCGTCAAAGGCGGATTGGAGGCCGAGCTCCAACCATACCTCGAAGCCTCGATCACGGTAGCACGCCAGCATGTCGAGCACCTTGGGCGGTACGCAATCGGGCCGTGTGCCCACGGCGAGTCCAATAACGCCGGGCTGGCTGAGGGCCAGGTCGTAGCGCTGCTGCAGCACGGCGGGATCGTCGTAGGTGTTGGTGTAGGCCTGGAAATAGGCGATAAAGCGCTGCGCGCGGGTGCGACGTGCGATGACGTCGCGACCGTTCGCGATCTGCGTTGCGATGGGCGCGGGTTCGCGGCCGTTGGGACTGAACGAGGTGTTATTGCAGAACGTGCAACCTCCGCGCCCCTTGGTGCCGTCGCGATTCGGGCAGGTGAAGCCTGCATCCACCGTGACCTTGTGTACGCGCGCGCCGTAGCGCTCCGTCATGGCACGGCCGAAGGTGTTCACGTATCTGGACAGAATCATGCAGCGCGTCCGTGGGGCGGGTGGAACAGGGCGTACAGTGTTCACAAATGCCGATGCCAGGTCCAGTGTTCAAATGGGGTGGAAGCGCCCCGCGATTCATCATGGACAGAGTCAAACACATTTGGCACGGCGTGTTTAGTTGAACGTTCCGGTGAACCGACCCCGGACATGGTGTTGCGCGCAAACCGGTAAACCATGGGCGCATCGCCCCACGGCTTCGTGGTAATTTGTAGATGGTTTCAGACGGTGGCCTTCCAGTCATGCGTGTCCGGCAATTCCGCTTCAGCGACATGGCGCTGGGATTGATATCCCTCGCACTCGTGGCGTTCATCCTGGCGCTGCTGTCCGCCGCAGGTGCCTCCGCCGAGCACTGGACGGCCAATCGCCAGATCGTGAGCACGCTCGGCCTGACCGATCTCTGTATCGTCACGGAGGCCCGTTACACGCGTCACCTGTCTCAGGCCGACGGGCACGCGGCGTTTCAGGACCATCCCATGGCGCTGGAGCATTTTCCCTCCGGCGCGATTCTCTCCCCACCTCCGCACCTGAGAACTCATGCGCCACTGGATCGCTAGACAGCGTTATCTCATCGACTATACCGTCGCCGCGCTCGCGCGGCGCATGGCCAAGAACGCGGGCCTCGTCGCGGTTTACACCGCGCTGGTGTTCGTCGTCGCCTCGGTCCTGCTTTATAGCCATGCACTGAAGCGCGAGGCGGGCTTTTTGCTGCAAGGCGCACCGGAAGTAGTGCTGCAGAAACTGACCGCCGGGCGTCACGATCTGGTGCCCGCGGATTACGTGGAGAAACTGCAGGGCATACGCGGCGTGCGCAGCGTACAGGGGCGGCTCTGGGGTTATTACTTCGATCCGCTTGCGGCGGCCAATTTCACGGTCATGGTGCCGCCCGACCGTGTCATCCCCGCGGGGAGCATCGTCATCGGGGAAGGCATCGCGCGCACCCGTGGCGCCGCGGAAGGGGACGTCATGGCCATGCGAGGCTCCGACGGCGCACTCATCCTGTTGCGCATTGCCGAGATATTGCCGCGCGACGCGAACATCGTGACGGCCGATCTGTTGCTGGTGGGGGAAGCGGATTTCCGAGCCCTGTTCGGCATCACGCCGGGCCTGTACACCGACGTGGTGTTGAGCGTCGCCCAGCCCCGCGAGGTACGCACCATCGCGGAGAAGGTCCTGCTGCGCCTGCCGGACACGCGGCCCGTGTTGCGCGAAGAGATTCTGCGCACCTACGAGGCGGTGTTCGACTGGCGCGAAGGCATCGTGCTGATGTTGCTGGTGGGCGCCGGCCTCGCCTTCGTCATTCTTGCCTGGGAGAAAGCCTCGGGTCTCAGCGCCGATGAACAGCGCGAAATCGGCGTGCTGAAGGCGGTGGGGTGGGAAACCGGCGACGTGCTGACCATGAAGCTGTGGGAAGGCGCGTTGGTGTCAGGATTCGCGTTTCTCGCGGGTTTCAGCCTGGCCTATTGGCACGTGTTCACGTTTTCGGCACCGCTGTTTGCACCGGTGCTCAAGGGCTGGTCGGTGCTCTATCCGGATTTCCGCCTCACGCCCGCCGTGGACGGACTGCAACTGGCGAGCCTTTTTCTCTTCACGGTCGTGCCCTACGTGGCCGCCACGCTGGTGCCGGTGTGGCGCGCGGCGGTCACTGATCCGGACAGGGTGATGCGATGAGCGAGGCCTTCATCGAATTGCGCGGCGTGCGCAAGGCGTACAACGAGGGACTGCCCAATCAGTTCTGGGCCGTGGATGGTGTCGATCTTACGCTGGAACGCGGGCGGGTGACGTTGCTCACCGGGCCGAGCGGTTCCGGCAAGACCACGCTGCTCACCCTGCTCGGGTGTCTGGCGCGCCCAACGGAGGGGCGGGTGCGGGTGGCAGGGCAGGACGTGTCGAGCCTTCCCGAGCGCTTCCTCACGGAACAGCGCCGCCACAACTTCGGTTTCGTTTTCCAACAGTTCAACCTGATTCGCGGGCTTTCTGTTCTGGACAACGTCATGCTGCCGGCCTTTCCGCTGGCGCCGCCGCATGGTGAATTGCGTTCCCGGGCGTTGCAACTTCTTGGCGAACTCGGCCTCGAGCACCGCAGTGACGCCCGGGTGGAATGGCTGTCAGGCGGCGAGGCGCAACGTGCCGCCATCGCCCGCGCGCTCATCAACGACCCGCCGGTGGTGATCGCTGACGAGCCCACGGCCAATCTGGACACCCATCTCTCCAAGGCGTTTCTCGCCATCGTTGAACGGCTGAAGGACGAGGGGCGCACGGTCATCCTCTCCAGTCACGATGCGCTGGTGGCGGAGGCGACGATCGTGGATCGCATCGTGTCCCTGCGCGACGGCAAGGTGGTGGGTTAATGCTGTTCCATCCCGCGATCATGGCGTTGCTGCTGGCGGATGCGCTGACCCTCATCCTGTTGCTGCCGGCCGGCCTGTTCGCACTGCGGCTGTTGCGGCACTGGGACCTGAACAGCGGCAGCGCCCGCCAGATCCGGCTGGAGAGGCAGACCTACCTGGTCGCCACGGTGCTCGGCTTCGTGTTCGCCGTGCAGCTCCTGTCGCTGCTGTTGCTGGTGTTTACCGCGGATCGCCTGGCGGTGCAGTTCGTGGGCGCCATGTGCGCGGTGGGCACGTTCAACGTGAATCCCTTCGGCTTTCCCGCGCTTTTCCTCAAGCTGGCGCTGTTCTTCCTCGCCAGTGCGTGGCTGTTCATGAACCACGTGGACAACCGCGCTCCCGATTATCCGCTCACGCGCGTCAAGTACGGCTTGCTGTTGATCGTCCTGCCCGTGGCCGCGCTCGCGGCGGTGGTGCAGGTGCGCTATTTCCTCGGTCTGCGCGCCGACGTGATCACCTCCTGCTGCGGCAGTCTGTTCAGCGGCGAGAAGACCGTGACCGCTGAGCTTGCCGGGATGCCGCCGTTGCAGGCCATGATCGGTTTCTACAGCGTATTAGGCGCCACGGTGCTCGGCGGGCTCTTCGCCCTGTGGCGCCGGCGCGGCGCGCTGGTGTTTTCCGCCTTGAGCGCGCTTGCATTCCCCGTCGCCATTGCGGCCGTGATCGCCTTCCTGTCCCTCTATATCTACGAGCATCCTCATCACCACTGCCCGTTCTGTCTGTTGAAGGCCGAGTATGGCTATGTGGGCTATCTCGTCTACTTGCCGCTGTTCGCGGCCAGTGCCCTGGGTGTTGCACTCGGCGTGACACTGCCCTTTGCCCGCGCGGCGACGCTGGCGCCCGTCATGGCGCGGATCACGCCGCGCGTGGTGGCCATGGCGACCGGCCTGTTCATGCTCTGCATGGTGTTGTTCACCTGGTTTTCCTGGCGCTCGAACCTGGTGTTGCTGGGATGAAATGGTCCCGCTGGTGGCCGCTCGTGCTGCTGGTCGCCCTGGCGGGCTGCGGCGCCGAGCAGGCGCGCCTGGCGCAAGGGGACGTGGCGCCCGATTTCGCATTGCCAGCCTTGAGCGGAGACACCGTGCAACTGGCGGAGCTGCGCGGCGAGGTGGTGGCCGTGCACTTCTGGGCGGAGCAGTGCCGCTTCTGCGAGGGCGAGATGCGCTGGTTGGAGGAGGTTCATCGACGCCTCGAAGCCGAGGGCTTCCGGCTGCTGGGCGTGAATTCCGGGCAGGACAGAAAAACGGTCGAAGGCTTCGTCCGGCGCCTGGAGGTGATCACCTTTCCCGTGCTGCTCGATGAGGCATCGAAGGTGACCCGGCGCTACGGGGTCATTGGCCTGCCGACCACCCTGCTGCTGGATCGCCAGGGTATCGTGCGTCACAAGATCATCGGCGAATCGGAGCCGGCGATGTTCGAAGCCATGGTGCGGGAACTGCTTCAGGCGTCTGGCAGTTGAGTCGAAGAAGAGAAAAGACCAACACAGAGGCGCAGAGACACAGAGAGCACAGAGGGGGCATGGGCCCATTTACCTCTGTGTTCTCTGTGGCGCTGTGCCTCTGCGTTTAATCTCTGTGCCAAGCCGTTTCAGGCCACTTCCCTGGCGGCCGGCGCCGTGCTGCGGATCAGGTGGTCAAAGGCCCCGAGGCTGGCCTTGGCGCCTTCACCCATGGCGATGATGATCTGCTTGTACGGCACCGTAGTGGCGTCGCCGGCGGCGAACACGCCGGGCACGGAGGTCTGGCCGCGGCTGTCCACCTCGATCTCCCCACGCGGCGTGAGCGCCACCGTGCCCTTCAGCCAATCGGTGTTGGGCAACAGGCCGATCTGCACGAAGATGCCTTCCAGTTCGATGCGGTGTTCCTCGCCACTGTCCCGGTCCTTGTAGACCAGGCCGTTCACCTTCTCGCCGTCGCCGGTGACCTCCAGGGTCTGGGCGCGGGTGATCACCTGCACGTTGGGCAGGCTGGTGAGCTTGGCCTGCAACACCGCGTCGGCGCGCAGCCCGGTGTCGAATTCGAGCAGCGTCACCTGGGCGACGATGCCGGCCAGGTCGATGGCCGCCTCCACGCCCGAGTTGCCGCCGCCGATCACCGCCACGCGCTTGCCCTTGAACAGCGGGCCGTCGCAGTGCGGGCAGTAGGCCACGCCGCGGCCGCGGTATTCCTGCTCGCCCGGCACGTTCATCTCGCGCCAGCGTGCGCCGGTGGCGAGCACAATGCTGCGGGCCTTGAGCTGTGCACCGCTGGCGAGGCGCACCTGGAGCAGGCCGTCGTCACCGGCGGGGATCAGCGCCTCGGCGCGTTGCAGGTTCATGATGTCGACCGGGTACTGGCGCACGTGGTTTTCCAGCGCGGCGCCCAGCTTGGGTCCTTCCGTGTGCGGCACGGAGATGAGGTTCTCGATGGCCAGGGTGTCGAGTACCTGGCCGCCGAAGCGTTCGGCCACCACGCCGGTGCGGATGCCCTTGCGCGCGGCATACACGGCCGCCGCGGAACCGGCCGGTCCGCCGCCGATGACCAGCACGTCAAAGGCCTCCTTGCGGTTCAGTTCGTCAGCGGCACGCACCGCTGCGCTGGTATCGAGGCGGGCGACAATCTCTTCCACGGTCATGCGGCCCTGGCCGAACACCTCGCCGTTCAGGAACACCGTGGGCACGGCCATGACCTTGCGCTGTTCCACCTCATCCTGGAACAGGGCGCCGTCGATCATCACGCTTTCCACGCCCGGGTTGAGCACGGCCATGAGGTTGAGGGCCTGCACCACGTCCGGGCAGTTGTGGCAGGACAGCGAGATGAAGGTCTCGAAGCGGAACTCGCCTTGCAATTGTTTGATCTGTTCGATGATGCCCGCGTCCACCTTGGGTGGATGGCCGCTCGTCTGGAGCAGGGCGAGCACCAGCGTAGTGAATTCGTGTCCCATGGGGATGCCCGCGAAGCGGATGCGCGTGGGTTCACCGGGGCGGCCCACGGAAAACGAGGGCCGACGCGCGTCCGTGCCGTCTTCGCGCACGCTTACCTGCGACGACAACGCGGCGATCTCCCGCAGCAGGTCGCGCATTTCGGCGGACTTGAGACCGTCGTCCAGCGAGGCCACCAGCTCGATGGGCTGGCGCAGGTGGCCGAGGTAGGCCTGAAGCTGGGTCTTGATGGCGTTGTCGAGCATGGGGTTCTCCTTGTGTGTTCTTGAAAGACGCGCCCGTACGGGCGCGTCTTGTAGCCGCGAAACGGTCAGATCTTGCCGACCAGATCCAGGGACGGGGCGAGGGTGGCTTCGCCTTCCTTCCACTTGGCCGGGCAGACCTCGCCCGGGTGGGCGGCGACGTACTGGGCCGCCTTGATCTTGCGCAGCAGTTCCTCAGCGTTACGGCCGATGCCGCCGGCGTTGATCTCAATGATCTGGATGCGGCCTTCCGGATTCATCACGAAGGTGCCGCGCTCGGCCAGGCCGGCTTCCTCGATCATCACGCCGAAGTTGCGGGTGATGGCGCCGGTGGGGTCGCCGATCATCGGGAACTGGATCTTGCCGATGGTCTCGGAGGTGTCGTGCCAGGCCTTGTGGGTGAAATGGGTGTCGGTGGACACGGCGTAGATCTCCACGCCCAGCTCGCGGAACTCGGCGTAGTTGTCCGCCAGGTCGCCGAGCTCGGTGGGACACACGAAGGTGAAGTCGGCCGGGTAGAAGAACATCACCGACCACTGGCCCTTGAGCGTTTCCTCACTGACGTCCACGAACTTGCCGTTGTGGAACGCGGTGGCCTTGAAGGGCTGGACTTCGGTGTTGATGAGCGTCGTATGCATGGTTTTTTCCTTTCCTCGGGTGAAAAGTCATTGGACGATGCGTAGGTTAGTGGCCGGGCGAACGGGGGTCTAATCGATTGTTTCCATCGATCCGATAGGCGCTGGCTATTGGATGGTTTCGCAGGCGGTCCACTCCCGCCGTCGCTAATGTCTTTCGCTCCTCCGCAGGATTCGCGGGTGCAGAGGAGAGTTCCTCTCGACGGCCCGTTCCCGACGCCGTCTACCGACCACGTCCGTGTGGTTGTAGGCGATGCCAGGAACGCCAAGGAATCAACAATTGGCTCTTCCGCAGAGGTCGGAGTAAAAACGCCGCACCGGGTTTTACTCTGACCCCCGAGATCGCTGTGGAAGTGCCTCTCTTCACCTGATGGCTTATGAAGATGCGGGCGCCTCTAACGATGGGAGCACGGTGATTGTGACAGTGGCTCACACGCCAATAATCTTCGGTGCACGGAGTTTCATGCTCGATGACTCCCGGTACGACGAGCGGTGTCCGGGCTGATCGCTACGTTCTTGCCGGCGGTGGTGGTATGAGTTTTGTGAAGAGATACGGCAGGCTGTGCGGCGGGAACCCCAGCCGGACATTCCCCTTCGGCGTGTCACTCTTGAGCAATCCGTCATTGAGCAGCTGAGCCAGTGCGAGTCTGGTTGCACGCTCTGACCGACCGGCCAGCGGAGCAAATTCACCGCGCGCCACTTCCCCTGCCACAACGGTGTGCAGCAGGATGATGCGTGCTTCCGGCCGCAGGGCCATGGGGGTGCCATCGGGGCCGCGCGCAATCCCTTCGGCGCGGAGGCGCACATAGGCATTGAGGCGTCCGCGCAGCCCGTCTGCTTGGACGAGCCTCGACATGTAAGTGGCCTGGTCGAGGCAGATCGATAGGAACCATTCACACCAGCCCCTGAGCTTCCCCATGGAGAGATTCCCTCGCCCATCGAAGTCGTCCCGCCGAGGCGAGTCGGCCGCTGCCAGCATTTGCTTGTAGATCCCGGAGTTCCTGGCCAGCCACGGCTGATCGTCCAAAGTCCGTAGCCCAGAACACCGGCGCGACGGAAGTAGGCATCGGTGGCCAAGCGGGCGACGCGCCCGTTGCCGTCGAGGAAAGGGTGGATCCACAGGAGCCTGTGATGCGCCGCCGCGGCAGCGATAAGCCTATCGTGACCGTGCAGCCTGGCGGGGTCGTAGACCTCCGCGAATCGTTTCCATGGCCGATGGACTGAGGAACATTGTGCCGATTTCAGCACACGGGGTATCTCTCGGCCCCGCTACACCTTGGCGTCCAGGGCCTTTTCCAAAAGGGCGCGCTCGCGCCGAACGGTGTCGCACAGCCGCTCGCGGCGAGCGGCCGGTACCGCAGCCAGGGCCTGTACCTGTGCCGGGTAGTCACGCGTCGCTTCGAGCGACCAGGTGACCAGCTCCCTCACCTGCGGCCGGGTCATCCCGTACCGACGCCCCAGCGCCAGCCAGTTCTCGGCGAAACCTCCGATCGCTTTTTCGGGGATCAAGGGCACGGCCAGGCGCACATCATGCCGCGGCCAGGCGCGCATCGGCGCCGGGTCGTAGACGGGCGAGAGGATCACCTTCTCGGGTCCGCCCAGGAAGGAAAGGTTCTGCAGGTGCATGTCTCCGTTGCCTGTGCACAGCGCGACGGTGAGGCGTCGGTAGATCTCGCGTTGGGTCGCTCGCACGTCGAGGTTGGCCACCGCGGCGAGCTTCTCGATCCACTCGGCCATTTCGCCGAGGTCGGTGTCCTGGTTCGAGTTGAACTCGCGTCGTCCGGTGGCGAACACTGAGTAGAGGCTCTCCATGGCCACCGGCAGTCCCTCGGGGGTTCGGTCGAAGCGCTCGACGGCGAGGAGCTCGAGGCCGTCGAGGGTTGCACGCCACCAGCGCGGCACCTGGAATCCGGCGTCCACATGGAGCTGGAGGCAGAGCGCCTCCAGTTCGGCGACCCCGGCGTATTCCACCGGCTCAATCTTCAGGACCACATCGACATAGCGGCGCCCCGCCACCTCCCGGGTGCCCGGGCGCGCGAAGGCGCCGTCCCAGCGGGGTTGATCGGGGATGGCGACGAGGAGCTTCGGAATCATGCCTCCGGCGGAGGGGGTCGGACCCAGCATCTCGGCGACCGCTTCCGCGTCCATAGCCTGCACATCGAGGGCGACGTCATCGCGTACTGCGCGCCAGAACCGGGAGCGACTGGCCGCAGCCGGTACCGGCGCCGACGGCGCGTCCTTGGCATAGAAGGCGTCCGCGACCAGGTCGTCCGGGAACACATCCAGGTGGCCAATGCCGTTGTGGCCGGCGAGCAGCAGCAGCTCCCACTCGAAGGCGAAGCCGCTCAAGGCGGTGGCGGCGCGGTCCGGCCGGGCCAGCAGCATGCGGGTGTAGATCTGTCGCTGGATATTGCGTCGGCCCTCCCCAGGAATGAGGCTCATGAGGCGGGGATGCAGAGGGAAGTCGTCGCGGTTCTGGAAGACCACCGGGTCCCGGCCGAAGAGGCGGGGCGACGATAGGAGCGCGAGGCCGGCAGCCCCGGGCCCAAGTTCCAGAAACTGGGGGGTGTAGCTGAAGCGGGTCTCCGCCTCGGTGACCACCAGATCACCCATCTTGATCGGACCGGAGGGCTGGCGGGTCCAGATGACGGCATGGCGGTCCATCAGAAGAAGTCTCCACGGTGGAGCTTCTCGCGCGTATCGCTGTCAGGTACCGCGGTGATGCGCAGGCCGACGACCTTCGCCATTTTGGCGAGCAGCCCGAAGTCGCCGTTCTTGCGGGACTTCATTCGGGACAGGGTCTCCGGCGAGGAGCCGGCCCGGCGGGCGAGCTCCGCCTCGTCCATGCCCCGCTCGCGAGCGGACTGGAGGATGTGGCTCAACACACGGTGAAAAGCCTCAGGTTCGGTGAAAGCACGTCGCGCCATGACTATTTAGTCAAGTCTTCTGTAGGAACCCAGCAAGGATGGGTCGGCTTGCGTATATAGTCAAGTGCGAAACCCTCCTAATCTCCCTCGCCGCGCAACGCCGATGGAGACGCCCGGCGATCCCCCGCCGGAAATCACCATCGAGAACACAACCAAACACTGTTGTAGGAGCGGCCACCGGCCGCGATTCTTCTCGGCTTGGTCTTGCGGCCGGTGGCCGCCCGCAGGCCTACAACGTGACCGAATGAATCAGCGTTTCCTTGGGAGAAGTGACCGGGTGGCGCGGCGGCCGCCCGGTCCGGCGGGGATCAACAGCCGAGCTTCGCCTTGATGAACTCGAACAGGCCGTCGAAAGGGATGTGCTGTGACTCGGCGTCGCGGCGGCCCTTGTATTCCACGGTGCCGGCGTCAAGGCCCCGGTCGGACAGCACCAGCCGGTGCGGGACGCCGACCAGTTCCATGTCGGCGAACATTACCCCAGGGCGCTCGCCGCGGTCGTCGAACAGCACTTCGATGCCCAGGTCGAGCAGGTCCTGATAGAGCTTCTCGGTGGTCTCGCGCAGGCGCTGGGACTTCTGGGCGTTGATGGGCAGCAGGGCCACCTGGAAGGGGGCGATGGCGTCCGGCCAGATGATGCCGCGCTCATCGTGGTTCTGCTCGATGGCGGCGGCCACCACGCGCGACACGCCGATGCCGTAGCAGCCCATGGTCATCACCACCGGCTTGCCGGTCTCGTCCAGCACCGTGGCCTTCATGGCCTCGGAGTACTTCTTGCCGAGCTGGAAGATATGGCCCACCTCGATGCCGCGGCAGATGGCCAGCCGGCCCTGGCCGTCGGGGCTCGGGTCGCCTTCCTCCACGTTGCGGATGTCGGCCACAGTGGGCTCGGGCAGGTCGCGGCCCCAGTTGATGCCGAAGTAGTGCTTGCCGTCTTCATTCGCGCCCGCCGTGAAGTCAGCCATCTTGGCCACGGTGCGGTCGGCGATGACCGGGATGGGCAGCTTCACCGGGCCGAGGGAGCCGGGGCCGGCGCCGATGGCGGCGCGGATGTCGGCCTCGGTGGCCATCTGCAAGGGGCTGGCCACGCCCGGCAGCTTGGCGGCCTTGACGGCGTTCAGCTCGTGGTCGCCGCGCACCAGCAGGGCGATGAGCGTGCCGTCCTTCTCACCGCGCACCACCAGGGTCTTCACGGTCTTTTCGATGGCCACGCCGAACTGTTCCACCAGTTCGGCGATGGTCTTGGCGTTGGGCGTGTCCACCAGGCGCAGCTCCTCGGAGGGAGCGGGGCACTCGCCCGCGGGCGCCAGGGCCTCGGCCATTTCCACGTTGGCGGCGTAGTCGCTGGCGTCCGAATAGGCGATGGCGTCCTCGCCGGAGCTGGCCAGTACGTGGAATTCGTGGGAGCCGGTGCCGCCGATGGCGCCGGTGTCGGCGAGCACGGCACGGAACTGCAGGCCCAGGCGGGTGAAGATGCGCGTGTAGGTCTCGTGCATGACCTGGTAGGTCTCCTTGAGGGAGGCCTCGTCCAGGTGGAAGGAATAGGCGTCCTTCATGAGGAACTCGCGGGCGCGCATGACGCCGAAGCGCGGGCGGCGCTCGTCACGGAACTTGGTCTGGATCTGGTAGAAGTTGGCCGGCAGCTGCTTGTAGCTGCGCAGCTCGTTGCGGCACAGGTCGGTGATGACCTCTTCGTGGGTGGGGCCGAAGCAGAAGTCGCGCTGGTGGCGGTCCTTCAGGCGCAGCATCTCCTCGCCCATCTGCTCCCAACGGCCCGATTCCTGCCACAGCTCGGCCGGCTGCACCGCCGGCATGAGCACCTCCTGGGCGCCGGCGCGGTTCATTTCCTCGCGCACGATGGCCTCCACCTTGCGCAGCACGCGCAGGCCCATGGGCAGCCAGGTGTAGAGGCCGGCGGCGAGCCTGCGGATGAGGCCCGCGCGCAGCATGAGCTGGTGGCTGATGACCTCGGCGTCGGCCGGGGTTTCCTTGACGGTGGAAAGCAGGTATCGGGAAGTGCGCATGGCTTTTTCTGGTTGAGCCCGAGAAAAGGGCGGGGATTGTCGATCTGAACGTCGTTACGGTGCAAGCCGGAGCCGGGGCGGCAGGGCCGGCTTTCCCCGGGGCCGCTCGGAGTTTCTACCTGACCAATAGCTCCGAATTCAAAAGCATCTGCCTCTCGCCAGGACGCGGAAAACGCCAAGGTCAAAAGCAAAAATCCTCGGGAAGGTTCTGCGTCCCTCCACCCTTGGCATGAGGCCACGCCCGTTCACCGAACCACCCGTAGGGCTTTGCGCCTTGGCGAGAGCCATTCCTCATCCGCGATGATGGACAGTCAGAACGTCTCGCCGTTCCAACCCCACATGTGGGCGGCGGCGCTGGCGAATTCCACGTAGATGCGGTTCTTCGGGATGTGCAGGTGCGCTTCCACAATATCGCTGAGTTTGGCCGAGAAGTCGCGGGTGCGGTCCTCGGGTAGGCCGATGCTTTTCAGTTCCAGGTAGGCGAGCGGGGCATCGGTGCCTGCGAACAGCATGGGATGGTTCGCCTCCAGGGTCACCATCACGTAGGCCTCGGGCTTGCCGAGCACCGTGGCCGTGGCGCGCGAGGCGTTGGCGAGGAGTGTCTGGCGGTCGGCGGCCGGCACGTCGACATTGGTCTGGATTTTCAACAACGGCATCGGAGTGTCCTTACTTGCAGTAGGTGGCGACGTCTTTTTCCGCCTGTTCGATGCGGGCCGCGCGGGTGGCGTCATCGAGGACGATGAGCTCCTGGTCGGCCGTCCTGATGCGGCGGGCGATGCGGTAGGTCTCCAGGTTGCGCTTCGCGGCCTCGCAATTCTTGCGACGCGCCTCCTCGAACCTGGTGATTTCCTTGGCGTTGGCCTCGTCGTCCTGCGCGTCTTGCGCGGGCTGCGCAGCGGGCGCGACGGGGGCCGGCACGGCTTCGGGCACACGCGGCGGTGGCGCGATGGTCTTTACGTCCTTCGCATCGGGCGGCGGCAGCTCGGAATAGATCACATTGCCGTCCCGGTCCACCCACTTGTACATCGCCGCCTGTGCCGGGAAGGCGAGCAGCAGCGTCAAAGCCACACCGACAGCCTGTCGCACGTTCATGGGTCACCCTATGATCGAAGGTCCGGCCGCTATTATCTGATTTTGACCCCCGGTTACAAGGGGCAAGTGCCCGTCGCCCTTGACCTATCTGTCGATTCTCAGTAGTTTGTCTCGTTCGAACCCATCCGTCCCTGCCCGTGCTCACGGGCATTTTTTCTGGGAGAAACGACACGTGGAATTGACCGGTGCCGAGATCATCGTCCGCTTCCTGCAGGACGAAGGCGTCGAGTATCTGTTCGGTTATCCGGGCGGCGCCGTCCTGCACATCTATGACGCGCTGTACAAGCAGGACAAGGTCAGGCACGTATTGGTCCGCCACGAACAGGCCGCCGCCCACGCCGCCGACGGCTACGCCCGCTCCAGCGGCAAGCCCGGCGTGGTGCTGGTCACCTCGGGCCCCGGTGCCACCAATGCCGTGACCGGCATCGCCACCGCCTACATGGATTCCATTCCCATGGTGGTAATCACCGGCCAGGTGAACAGTTCCCTCATCGGCAACGACGCCTTTCAGGAAGTGGACTCCGTGGGTATTACCCGTCCCTGCGTGAAGCACAACTTCCTGGTGAAGGACGTCAACGAACTGGCCAACACCCTGAAGAAGGCCTTCTACATCGCCACCACCGGCCGCCCTGGTCCCGTGGTGGTGGACGTGCCCAAGGACGTGACCGGCAACAAGGCCAAGTACGTCTTCCCCAAGAAGATCGCCATGCGCTCCTATCACCCCGTGGTGAAGGGCCATCCGGGGCAGATCAAGAAGGCTGTGCAGATGATGCTGGCCGCCAGGCGCCCGCTGATCTACACCGGCGGCGGCGTGATCCTGGACGACGCGGCCAAGCCCGTAACCGAGCTCACCCGCATGCTCGGCTTCCCCATCACCAACACGTCCATGGGCCTCGGCGGCTATCCGGGCACCGACAAGCAGTGCCTCGGCATGCTGGGCATGCACGGCAACTATGAGGCCAACATGGCGGTGTCGCACTGCGATCTGCTCATCGCCATCGGCGCACGCTTCGACGACCGCGTCACCGGCAACATCGCCAAGTTTGCACCCAAGGCCAAGATCGTCCACGTGGACATCGACCCGTCGTCCATTTCCAAGAACGTGCGCGTGGACGTGCCCATCGTCGGCAGCGTGAGCAACGTGGTGGCTGACATGATCGCCTTCGTGAAAGAGAGCGGCGCGGTGCCCGATCGCGACGCGCTCGGCAAGTGGTGGAACCAGATCGACGAGTGGCGCGGCAAGGAGTGCCTGAAATACGACCGCACCAGCGCACTGGTGAAGCCGCAGTTTGTCGTCGAGAAACTGTACGAGATCACCAAGGGCGACGCCTTCGTCACCTCCGACGTGGGGCAGCACCAGATGTGGACCGCGCAGTTCTACAAGTTCGACAAGCCGCGCCGATGGATCAACTCCGGCGGCCTCGGCACCATGGGCTTTGGGATGCCGGCCGCCATGGGCGTGCAGTTTGCCCATCCCAAGTCCACGGTGGTGTGCGTCACCGGCGAAGGCTCCATCCAGATGAACATCCAGGAGCTGTCCACCTGCATGCAGCACGGTCTGCCCATCAAGGTGATCTGCCTGAACAACGGCATGCTGGGCATGGTGCGCCAGTGGCAGGAGTTCTTCTATGACAAGCGCTACTCGCACAGCTACATGGAATCGCTGCCCGATTTCGTGAAGCTGGCAGAGGCCTATGGCCACATCGGCATGCAGATCGACAAGCCCGCCGACGTGGAAGCGGCGCTCAAGGAGGCGTTCACCAAGTACAAGAACCGCTTCGTGTTCATGAACTTCCTTACCGACAAGACCGAAAATGTCTATCCCATGGTGCCGGCGGGCGCCGGTCTGGACGAGATGATCCTGATCTAGGAGCCCGGCCATGCGTCATATCATTTCCATTCTCCTCGAAAACGAAGCCGGTGCCCTGTCGCGCGTGGCGGGCCTGTTCACCGCGCGCGGCTACAACATCGAGTCGCTTACCGTGGCGCCCACGGAAGACCCTTCGCTGTCGCGCATGACCCTGGTCACGCGCGGTTCGGACGAAATCATCGAGCAGATCACCAAGCAACTGAACAAGCTCATCGACGTGGTGAAGGTGATGGACCTCACCGAAGGCCCGCACCTGGAGCGCGAGATGATGCTCCTGAAGGTGCGTGCCCAGGGCGGCGAGCAGCGCGACGAGTACAAGCGCCTGACGGACATCTTCCGCGCCCACATCATCGACGTGACCGATTCCACCTACACCATCGAACTGACCGGCACCGGCGACAAGCTCGACGCATTCATCCAGGCCATTGATCCGGGCCACATCCTGGAGACCGTGCGCTCGGGCGTGTCCGGCATCCCCCGCGGGGAGAAGTCGCTGCGGGTTTGAAGAACGGGAACCGTCTTTAACCCGTTTCGGCGGCCGAGGGTTGGGAAGAGGGAGCAGGAATCTTGCGGCGAGCGCGCATTTTGAATCCCTCTCCCTGTCCCTCTCCCCGGGGGAGAGGGAACGTATAAGGGCCGCATGGCGGATCACTCAGCCTTTTTAGCTTTCACGTAAGGAACAAACAATGAATCTCTATTACGACAAAGACTGCGACCTCTCCATCATCCGCGGCATGAAGGTGACCATCGTCGGCTATGGCTCCCAGGGCCATGCCCACGCCAACAACCTGAAGGACTCCGGCGTGGACGTCACCGTCGCCCTGCGCCCGGGTTCCGGTTCCGCCAAGAAGGCCGAATCCGCCGGCCTGAAGGTGAAGAGCGTGCCCGAGGCCGTCGCCGGTGCCGATCTGGTGATGATCCTGACTCCGGACGAGTTCCAGTCCAAGCTCTACCGCGAAGAACTGGAGCCAAACCTGAAGCAGGGCGCCACCCTGGCCTTCGCCCACGGCTTCTCCATCCATTACAACCAGATCGTGCCGCGCGCCGACCTGGACGTGGTCATGATTGCGCCCAAGGCGCCGGGCCACACGGTGCGTAGCGAGTTCGTGAAGGGCGGCGGCATCCCCGACCTCATCGCCGTGTACCAGGACGCCTCCGGCCAGGCCAAGCAGAAGGCCCTGTCCTACGCCTCCGCCATCGGCGGCGGCCGCACCGGCATCATCGAGACCACCTTCCGTGACGAGACCGAGACCGACCTGTTCGGCGAGCAGGCCGTGCTGTGCGGCGGCGCCGTGGAACTGGTGAAGGCCGGCTTTGAGACCCTGGTGGAAGCGGGCTACGCCCCCGAGATGGCCTATTTCGAGTGCCTGCACGAGCTGAAGCTCATCGTCGATCTCATGTACGAGGGCGGCATCGCCAACATGAACTACTCCATCTCCAATAATGCGGAGTATGGCGAGTACGTGACCGGCCCCCAGGTCATCAACGAGGAAAGCCGCTGGGCCATGAAGGAAGCCCTGCGCAACATTCAGAACGGCGAGTACGCCAAGCGCTTCATCCTCGAGGGTATGACCAACTACCCTGAAATGACCGCGCGCCGCCGCCTCAATGCCGAGCACCCCATCGAGGTGGTTGGCGAGAAGCTGCGCAGCATGATGCCCTGGATTGCCGCCAACAAGCTGGTCGACAAGAGCAAGAACTGAGTAACGCCTGAAAACGGCCGGATGCGAGTCCGGCCGTTTTTCGTAGCCCGGATTCCGCTCCGCTCCATCCGGGCTACGTTGAGGGCTCCCGCCTCTCCGTTTTCAGGCCTCGGACTGACATGGCCCAGCGTTACCCTGTCATCGCCCGCGAGGGCTGGATCCCCATCGCCTTCTTCGCCGTGGTCGGCCTCTACGCCTTCGACCACTGGAACACCGTGGTCGCGGTGTTGTCCTGGTGCATATCGGCCGTTCTGGCCTTCTATTTCCGTGACCCGCCGCGGCGCATCCCACCCTCGCCCCTGGCCGTGCTCTGCCCGGCGGACGGACGCGTGCTCGCGGTCGGGCCCGTGCATGACGAGCCGCTGGGTCGGGAGGCAATCCTGGTCCGCATCGCCATGCGCCCGATGGGTGTGTTTGCCGTGCGCAGCCCCATCGAGGGCAAGGTGATGCGCCAGTGGTTCCCCGAGGGGGAAGGCGTGGGCGTGGCGCAATGGGTGCAAAGTGACGAGCACGACGACGTGGTCCTGGTCGCGCTGCCGCGCGCGCCGGGGGCACGCGCGTTCTGCGACGTGCAATCGGGAGAACGCATCGGCCAGGGCCAGCGTTGCGGTTTTCTGCCCTTGGGCGCAGAACTGCAGGTTTTTCTGCCTGTGGCGAGCAGGGTAATGGTCCAGCCCGGTGATCGCGTACAATCTGGCGTGTCGGTGCTCGCCAAGCTGGTGCGCAAGTAAGCCTCGCGAGCCGACGCCCTTCCACCGTTTGCCTGTCCGGAACGAGCCATGCCGAACGAAGAGACTGAAAAGCGCAGCCGCGGGATCTACCTGCTGCCGAACCTGTTCACCACCGCGGCGCTGTTCGCGGGCTTCTACGCCATCGTGGCCGCCATGAATGGGCAGTTCGAGAAGGCGGCTATCGCGGTATTCGTCGCCATGGTCCTGGACGGCCTGGACGGGCGCGTGGCGCGCCTCACCAACACCCAGAGCGAATTCGGCGCCGAGTACGATTCCCTGTCGGACATGGTGTCGTTCGGGCTTGCCCCGTCGCTGGTCATGTACCAATGGTCGTTGTCCGCTATGGGCAAGCTGGGCTGGCTGGCGGCCTTCGTGTACGCGGCCGGTGCGGCGCTGCGCCTGGCGCGCTTCAACACCCAGGTGGGTATCGCCGACAAGCGCTTCTTCCAGGGCCTCGCCAGCCCCGCCGCAGCGGCCGTCGTGGCCGGCGCCGTGTGGGTCGGCGTGAGTTACGGTGTGGACGGCAAATCCCTCGTCTTCCTCAACTTCCTGCTTACCGTGGCCGCCGGCGTGCTGATGGTGAGCAACATCCGCTACTACAGCTTCAAGGACCTGGACCTGCGCGGCAAAGTGCCCTTCGTGGCGGTGCTCATCGTGGTGCTGGTGTTCGTGTTCGTCTCCATCGACCCGCCCCAGGTGCTGTTCGCCGCCTTCCTCGTTTATGCCCTCTCCGGACCCGTGATGACCGTGGTGATGCGCTCGCGCATGCGCAAGGAAAAGCACAAGGGCAGCGAGGACGACGAAGGCGGCGGACCCGAGGGCTGAATCCAACGCGGAGGACGCGGAGACGCGGAGATCGCGGAGGTTCAAGGCCCTCGGTACTCCTTTGCGAACTCTGCGCCCTCTGTGCCTCTGCGTTAATCCTTATTCTTTCTTCTTTGATCAATGCACGGCGGGCACCGTGCGGAGAGGACCATGGACAAGCTGATCATTTTCGACACCACCTTGCGCGACGGCGAGCAGAGTCCCGGCGCCTCCATGACCAAGGAGGAGAAGCTGCGCATCGCCAAGGCCCTGGAGCGCATGAAGGTCGACGTGATCGAGGCCGGTTTCCCTGCGGCGAGCCCTGGCGACTTCGACGCCGTGCAGACGGTGGCCGAGGCCATCCGCGATAGCACCATCTGCGGTCTGGCCCGCGCCCTCGATCGCGACATCGACCGCGCCGGTGAGGCGTTGCAGAAGGCCGCCCGCGGCCGCATCCACACCTTCATCGCCACCTCGCCCATTCATATGCAGCACAAACTGCGCATGGCGCCCGATCAGGTGGTGGAGCATGCGGTGAAGGCCGTCAAGCGTGCGCGTCAGTGGACCGACGACGTGGAATTCTCCGCGGAGGACGCGGGCCGTTCCGATCCGGAATTCCTCTGCCGCATCTTCGAGGCGGTGATCGATGCCGGTGCGCGCACCATCAACATCCCGGACACGGTGGGCTACAACATGCCGCACCAGTTCGGTGAACTGGTACGCAAGGTGATCACGGGAACGCCCAATTCCGACAAGGCGATCTTCTCCGTGCACTGCCACAACGACCTGGGCCTCGCCGTGGCCAATTCGCTTTCGGCGGTGCTGAACGGCGCGCGTCAGGTGGAATGCACCATCAATGGCCTGGGCGAGCGCGCGGGCAACGCGGCGCTGGAAGAGATCGTCATGGCGGTGCGCACCCGCAAGGACGTGTTCCCCTGTCGCGTGGACATCGACACCACCCACATCGTCCCCAGCTCGCGCCTGGTTGCCGGCATCACCGGCTTCGCCGTGCAGCCCAACAAGGCCATCGTGGGCGCCAACGCCTTCGCGCACGAATCGGGCATCCACCAGGACGGCGTACTCAAGTCGCGCGAGACCTACGAGATCATGCGCGCCGAGGACGTGGGTTGGAGCGCCAACCGCATGGTGCTCGGCAAGCACTCGGGCCGTAACGCGTTCCGCACGCGGCTCCAGGAACTGGGCGTGGTGTTCGCCGACGACGAAGCGTTGAACGCCGCCTTCGAGCGTTTCAAGGAACTCGCCGACAAGAAACACGAGATCTACGACGAAGACCTGCAGGCGTTGGTGACCGAGACCAACCTGGAGTCAACCTACGAAGGCATCAAGCTCCTGGCGCTCAAGGTGTGCTCGCAGACCGGCACCACGCCCGAGGCCAGCGTTACGCTCAGCGTCGATGGCGTGGAGCATACCGGCACGGCGCCGGGCGGCGGCCCGGTGGACGCGGCGCTCAAGGCCATCGACAGCATCATCCACAGCGACAGTGAGCTGGTGCTGTATTCGGTGAACGCCATCACCAGCGGCACCGACTCGCAGGGCGAAGTGACCGTGCGCCTGGAGAAGGGCGGGCGCATGGTGAACGGGCAGGGCGCCGACACGGACATCGTGATCGCCTCGGCTAAGGCCTATGTGAACGCGCTGAACCGGCTGCTGGCGCCGGCGCGTGCCCATCCGCAGAACGGCGGCGTGTGAGCGGATTTTCCCTTCACTGCGCGGGAGCGCGCTTCCTCTCGCGATGGAAGCGCACCCCTTGCGGTGCGAGTTCTTTCCCGCACGAAGGCTGACATGACGGCGATGGACCTACGGAAACGACGCTACCTGGAGGCCATGGGCATCCAGGTGTGGGTGCCGCGCGGCATCGCGGCGCCCGCTCTCGAGAACGAATCCCCGCCTGCCGTCGAACATCCGCCCGTTTTCGTTGAGGAAGCGCACACGGCGCTGATCCCTGCCGCTGAACCGGCCCCGCCGGTCCTGGCGCCGGGCGCCGAGCTGAACGACCCACAGGTCGCCACCATGGACTGGGACACACTGACCGCCCGTGTGGCAAAGTGCACGCGCTGCCCGGAGTTGGTGGCCAACCGCACCCAGACCGTATTCGGTGTGGGCGACCGTTCGGCGCCCCTCATGGTGATCGGAGAGGCGCCGGGACAGGAAGAGGACAAACAGGGCGAGCCCTTCGTGGGGCGCGCCGGCCAGTTGCTCAATGAGATGCTGCGCGCCATCGGTTTTCCGCGCGAGCGTGTCTATATCGCCAACGTGCTCAAGAGCCGCCCGCCCAATAACCGCGACCCCAAGCCCGAGGAAGCGGCGCGTTGCGAGCCCTATTTGAAACGCCAGGTCGCCCTCATCAAGCCGCGCCTGATCCTCAGCGTGGGCCGTGTCTCGGCACAGAACCTGTTGAAAACCGATACGCCCATCGGCAAGCTGCGCGGCCAGGTGCACAGCTACCAGGGCATTCCTCTGGTGGTCACCTATCACCCGGCCTATCTGCTGCGTTCGCCCCAGGAGAAGCGCAAGGCCTGGGATGATTTGAAACTTGCGCTGCGCACCCTGCGCGAGGCGACGCCATGAGGGACGCGCCTATCCGCCCCATGCACGAGGACGACGTGCCCGCCGTGATGGCGGTGGAGACGAGCGCCTACTACTCGCCCTGGAGCGCCGCCATTTTCCGCGACTGTCTGCGCGTGGGCTATTCCTGCTGGGTGCTGGAGAGGGGCGGCGATATTTTCGGCTACGGCGTGCTCTCGTCCGCCGTGGGCGAGGCCCACCTGCTCAACCTGTGCGTGGCCCCGGCCCACCAGGGCAAGGGCCTGGGCCGCCGCCTGCTGACCCATTTCATCGACGTGGCGCGTGGCCATAAGGCCGAGGCCATGTTCCTGGAGGTGCGCCCCTCCAACCACGCCGCCATCGCCCTCTACGAATCCATCGGCTTCAACCAGGTCGGCGCCCGCCGCGACTATTACCCCGCCCCCAAGGGCCGCGAAGACGCGCTCATCTTCGCTTTGGCTTTGTGAAGGAAAAGCATTAACCACGGGGGACACGGGGAACACGGGGAAAATCAATTTCTCGGTAGGAGCGGCCTCAGGCCGCGATGGCGCGGTATCCGACGACAATCGCGGCCTGAGGCCGCTCCTACAGGCGGGGTAACCCGTGACGGATTCCCCCCCGTGTTCCCCGTGTCCCCCGTGGTTAATGCTTTTTGCCTTTCTCCCCGCCCACGTTCATTTCCGGACGCGCCGGGCCCGATCCGGTAAAATGCCGCGCACTTTCAGGTTACCCAATCACTATGAGCATCATCGCACGCGAGGCGGCGCGCAGGCGCACGTTCGCCATCATCTCCCACCCGGACGCCGGCAAGACCACGCTCACCGAAAAGCTGCTGCTGTTCGGCGGTGCCATTCAGCTGGCCGGTACCGTGAAGGGCCGCAAGGCGGCGCGCCATGCCACCTCCGACTGGATGGAACTTGAGAAGCAGCGCGGTATCTCCGTCACCTCGTCGGTGATGCAGTTCCCTTATCGCGAACACGTCATCAACCTGCTGGACACGCCGGGCCACGAGGACTTCTCGGAGGATACTTACCGCACCCTCACGGCGGTGGACTCCGCGCTCATGGTCATCGACGTGGCCAAGGGCGTTGAGGCGCGCACCATCAAGCTCATGGACGTGTGTCGGTTGCGCGACACGCCCATCATCACCTTCATCAACAAGCTCGACCGCGAGGGCCGTGCGCCCATCGAACTGCTGGACGAGGTGGAGGAGGTGCTCAAGATCAAGTGCGCGCCCATCACCTGGCCCATCGGCATGGGTTCGCGCTTCAAGGGCGTGTTCGACCTCTACGCTAACCGCGTGCACCTGTTCACCGCCCAGCACGGCGGACGCGTACAGGAAGGCGAGGTGATCGACGGCCTGGATAACCCGCGCCTCGACGAGCTGTTCGGCCCGCTGGTGGCGGAGCTGCGCGAGGAGATCGAACTGGTGCGCGGCGCGAGCAATGAGTTCGACCTGGAGGCCTTCCGCCGCGGCGAGCTCACACCCGTGTTCTTCGGCTCGGCCATCAACAACTTCGGCGTGCGCGAGATCCTCGATGCCTTGGTGGAATACGCACCCGGCCCACTGGCCCGCGTTACCCTGTCGCGCACCGTGGAGCCCACGGAGGAGAAGTTCACCGGCTTCGTGTTCAAGATCCAGGCGAATATGGACCCGCAGCATCGCGACCGCATCGCCTTCCTGCGCGTGTGCTCGGGTCATTACAGCCAGGCCATGAAGGTAAAGCACGTGCGTCTCGGCCGCGATGTGAAGATCGCCAACGCCACCACCTTCATGGCCCAGGAGCGCGAGAGCGTGGAGGACGCCTGGCCCGGCGACATCATCGGCCTGCACAACCACGGCACCATCCAGATCGGCGACACCTTCAGCGAAGGCGAGGACCTCAAGTTCACGGGCATCCCGCACTTCGCCCCCGAACTGTTCCGCCTGGCGCGCCTGCGCGATCCGCTCAAGCTCAAGCAGCTGCAAAAGGGCCTGGAACAGCTCTCGGAGGAGGGCGCCACCCAGTTGTTCAAGCCGCTGCGCAACAACGACCTGATCCTGGGCGCCGTGGGTATCCTGCAGTTTGACGTGGTGGCCTACCGGCTCAAGGACGAATACAACGTGGACGCCATTTTCGAACCGGTGAACGTCACCACCGCCCGTTGGGTGGAAGGCGACGACAAGAAGCTGGAGGAATTCCGCAAGAAGGCCCACGACAACCTGGCCATCGACGGCGCCGGCAACCTCACCTACCTGGCCCCCACCCGCGTCAACCTGGACCTCACTATTGAACGCTGGCCCGACCTCCAGTTCCGCGCCACGCGTGAGCATTGAAGAGAAAAGCCTTAACCACGGGGGACACGGGGAACACGGGGGAAGGCATAGACTGTTCGGGCGATGTTGTGGGAGCAAGCTTCTGCTCGCGATTTCCGGGCCGTGGGAACCACAGGCTGTCGCGAGCGGAAGCTCGCTGCCACGAAAGAGCCTGCCGAGCAAGAGTTCTTCTTCCGCCCCGTGTTCCCCGTGTCCCCCGTGGTTTGGCTTTTCTTCTTCCCGAGACAGACGCACTCGCCTCCGAACCGCGTTTGCGGGAGAATCGGGGCTTGCGTGGGTGTAGGGAATCTCCATGGCGGAAGTGAAGACTGAAGGCCGGCTGACGCTGGCGCGGGTGCTCGAATGGCTGGCCGAGGATGGCCTGCTGGAGCGCGAACGTGCCGACGTGCTCAAGCGCAACATGGCGAGCCATCGCCAACATCCCTTGGCCATCATCGCCGAACGTCATTTTTCCAGTGCCCGCCCTCCCAATGGCCTCCTCACCCTCGAAGTATTAAGCCAGTGGCTGGCGGCCCGTGTGGGCATGCCTTACCACAGCATCGATCCCCTGCGTGTGGACGTGGCTGCGGTCACTGAAATCATGTCTTACGCCTACGCGCGGCGCTACAACATCCTGGCGGTGGAGGCCCGATCCGATCGCGTCGTCATCGCCTGCGCCGATCCCTTCGAGCGCGAATGGGAAACCGAACTGTCCCGTATCCTGCAACGCCCGATTTCGCGGGTGTTCGCCAATCCGGACGACATCGCCCGCTACCTGGTGGAGTTCTACACGCTCTCCAAGTCCGTGCGCGGCGCCCAGCAGGGCACCGCCAGCGCTGCGCCCAGCGGGGTGCAGAACCTGGAGCAGCTGATCGACCTGTCCCGTTCCGGGAAGCTGGATGCGAACGACCAGCACGTGGTCAACATCGTGGACTGGCTGCTGCACTATGCCTTCGACCAGCGCGCCAGCGACATCCATCTGGAGCCGCGCCGCGATCAGGGCAACATCCGCTTCCGCATCGATGGCGTCATGCATTTGGTCTACCAGGTGCCTGCGTCGGTGATGGTGGCCGTCACCAGCCGCCTGAAGATCCTCGGCCGCATGGATCTGGCGGAAAAACGCCGCCCGCAGGACGGCCGCCTCAAGACCCGCACGCCGGAAGGCAGCGAGATCGAGCTGCGCCTATCCACCATGCCGACGGCCTTCGGCGAGAAGATGGTGATGCGTATTTTCGATCCGGACGTGCTGGTGAAGGACTTCCGCGCCCTGGGTTTCACGCCGCAGGAAGTGGACACCTGGCAGTCCCTGATAAATCAGCCGCACGGCATCGTGCTGGTCACAGGTCCCACCGGTTCGGGAAAGACCACCACGCTGTATTCCACCCTCAAGCTGCTCGCCGTACCCGAGGTGAACGTGTGCACGGTGGAAGACCCCATCGAAATGGTCGAGCCTGCCTTCAACCAGATGCAGGTTCAGCACAACATCGGCCTGGATTTCGCCAGCGGCGTGCGCACCCTGCTGCGACAGGATCCAGACATCGTCATGGTGGGCGAGATCCGCGACCAGGAAACCGCGGAAATGGCCATCCAGGCGGCGCTCACCGGCCACCTGGTGTTCTCTACCCTGCACACCAACGACGCGCCATCCGCCATTACACGTCTGCTGGAGATCGGCGTGCCGCCCTACCTCATCAACGGCACCGTGCTCGGCGTCCTCGCCCAGCGCCTCATCCGCACCCTGTGCCCGCACTGCAAGACGCCAGGGCCCGTGGATCCCGCACTGTGGCAGTCGCTGGTGAGCCCGTGGCGCGTGGACGAACCGAAGAACAGCTATCAACCCGTGGGCTGCCTGGAATGCCGCCAGACCGGTTATCTCGGGCGCATCGGCATCTATGAAATGCTGCTCATGAAGGAAAGCATCAAGAAACTGGTCACCCCCGGCTGCGACATCGACGCCCTGCGCAAGGAAGCCCTCCGCGAAGGCCTCAAACCCCTGCGCCTCAACGGCGCCCAAAAAGTCGCCGCCGGCCTAACCACCGTGGAAGAAATCCTCCGCGCCGTGCCGCTGAAGTCGCTTTAAAAAAGCGTTAACACGGGGGACACGGGGAACACGGGGGGACAAGATCTCATGCTCGGAAAGACTCTTTTGTGGGAGCGAGCTTCTGCTCGCGATTTCCGGGTCCATGGGAACCACAGGCTGTCGCGGGCGGAAGCTCGCTCCCACAACACCTCCTGAACAATCTTTGCTTTCCCCCCGTGTTCCCCGTGTTCCCCGTGTTCCCCGTGTTTGGCTTCAAATCAACTCCGCAGGCCCACGCCGCGGCGCAGGAGCCAGAGGCAGTAGGCGTAGAGGGCGGCGATGAAGGCGAGGGTGACGGCGATGGCGGTGCCGGCGCTCACGTCGGAGACGCCCAGCAGTCCGTGCCGGAAGGCGTTGACCATGTACAGGATGGGGTTGAGGTGCGAGACCTGTTGCCAGAAGCCGGGCAGCATGTCCACGGAATAGAACACCCCGCCCAGGTAAGTCAGCGGCGTGAGCACGAAAGTGGGGATGATGGAGATGTCGTCGAAGCTCTTGGCGAACACCGCGTTGATGAAGCCGCCCAGGGCAAAAAGGAACGACGTGAGCACGACCACGAGCACCGCCAGCCCCAGGTGTTCGGCATGGATGTCGGTGAAAAACGACGCCACCGCCGTGACGGCCGCACCCACCGCCAACCCGCGCGCCACACCGCCGGTCAGATAGCCGAGCAGAATCACATAGTTAGGAATAGGCGCAATGAGCATCTCCTCCACGAACCGGCCGAACTTGGACGAGTAGAAGGACGACACCACGTTTGCATAGGAATTGGTGATCACGCTCATGATGATCACGCCGGGCACGATGTAATCCATGTAGCTGAAGCCCTGCACGTCGGACAGCTGGCTGCCGATGAGCTGGCCGAAGATGATGAAGTACAGCGCCGTGGTGATCACCGGCGGCAGGATGGTCTGCACCCAGATGCGCGAGAAACGGCGCACTTCCTTGACCACGATGGTGCGATAGGCGACGAGCAGTGTGTGCGTGTTCATGTTTCTCCAGAAAGCCCGCAAGAAAAAGCATTAACCACGGGGGACACGGGGTACACGGGGAAGGCAAAGACTGTTCAGGCGATGTTGCGGGAGCGAGCTTTGGCTCGCGACAACCTGTGATTCCCACCGGCCCGGAAATCGCGAGCAGAAGCTCGCTCCCACAAGAGGGCCTTTCTGAGCAAGAGTTCTCTTCTCCCCGTGTTCCCAGTGGTTGAGCTTTTCTCTTCCTTCTTCATTCCTTTTCGGTTTCCACCAGCGCCAGGAAGAGTTCCTCCAGGCGGTTGGCTTTGTTACGCATGCTGAGAATATCAACGTCCTGCTGCGTCAGTTGCTCGAACATGCGGTTGAGGCCCTGGTCGCGCTGGACGTCCACTTCGAGGGTGTGTGGGTCGGTCAGGCGTGCCACGTAGCCTTCCAGCGGCGGCGGTTCGGGCAGGGCGCACTTGAGGTCGAGCACCACGGTTTCCTGGTGCAGCTTGTTGAGCAGCGCGCGCATGCTGGTGTTCTCGACGATCTCGCCATTGTCGATGATGGCCACGTTGCGGCACAGGCTCTCGGCCTCTTCCAGATAATGAGTGGTGAGGATGATGGTGGTACCGAGCCCGTTCACCTCGCGCAGGAAGCGCCACATGGAGCGGCGCAGTTCGATGTCCACTCCCGCGGTCGGTTCGTCCAGGATCAGCAGCTGCGGCTCATGCACCAGGGCGCGCGCGATCATGAGGCGTCGTTTCATGCCGCCGGAGAGGTTGCGCGCGACCGTGCTGCGTTTGTCCCAGAGTCCCAGTTGGCGCAGATAGCGCTCAGCCCGCTGCACGGCGGTGCGGCGATCGACGCCATAGTAGCCAGCCTGGTTGACGACCACTTCGATGACCGGCTCGAACTGGTTGAAGTTGAACTCCTGCGGCACCAGGCCGATGCAACGGCGCGCGCTCATGGCATCGCTGTCGATGTCATGGCCGAATACGCGCACCGTGCCGGCGGTCTTGTTCACCAGCGCCGTGATGATGCCGATGGTGGTGGACTTGCCCGCACCGTTGGGACCGAGCAGGGCGAAAAAATCACCCTGCTCCACATCCAGGTCGATACCCTTCAAGGCATCGACGCCGCGCCGGTAGGTCTTCTTCAGACCGCGAATTTCGAGTGCTTTGGTCATGGAAACAATCTTCAACACAGAGGCGCAGAGAACACAGAGACGATTATCGCCAGAAGGCGCGCTTACGGTGCGGAGGCCCGAGAAATCTCTGCGTCCTCTGTGTCTCTGTGTTGAATGTTTATTGCTAAAGGGTGATGACCTCCAGCCCAAGCCCGGCCTTTTCCAGCGTGGCGGCGTTGCTGATCACCGCCGTGTGGGCGCGGTCGGGTTTGAGGTAGGTGTCGGCGACGCGCTTGAGGTCTTCCTGGCGCACCTCCAGCACCTGCTTGCGGAAGCGGCGGCGCTGTTCGGGGGTACGGCCGTGCAGGGCGGCGTGGAAGGCCTTTTTGGCCTCGCCCGCGGGCGAGCCCGGTTTGTCGATGGCGCTGACGACGCCGAGGATGGCCTCTTCCACCAGACGCCATTCGTGATCTTCGCTCAGCAACCAGTCCACGGCGCGATCGAAATCTTCGAGCGTTTCGGCCAGGCGCGGGTCGCGGTAGGAATAGAAACGGAACGCGCCGGTGTCGCCGTCCCAGCTTGCGCCGCCGCCGTAGGCGCCGCCCTGTTCGCGGATGGCGCGGTGCAGGAAGTTGTTGCGCAGGAAGCCGCCCAGCACCATGAATGCAGCGGCGTCCGGGTGCTCGGGCGGCACCGCCGCATAGGCACGCGCGCAGAAATTCACCCGTGTGTTGGTGGCCCAGGCCTGGCGCACTTGGCCGGCGTTGACGGTCGCAGGCTCGAATGTCTGATTCGCGAGCGGCGCCGCGATGCCTTGCCAGCGTTGTGCGATGGCATCCACCACCGCGCCGCGGTGCTCGTCCTCGGCGATGAGCAGGAACTGGCGCGGGGCGTCGCGCAGCGTATCCCGCAGGCGCTCCAAGCGCACCGCGAAGGCCTCGAGGCGGCTGCGGTCGTCCAGTTCGTCGTCGAGGGCCTTGAAGGTCTGGATCCCGCGCAGGCCGTTCCAACGGTGTGACAGTGCGGCCGCTGCGCTCAGGGTGCTGGTGGCGGCGGCCATGGCGAGGGCGTGGCCGTTGCTGGTGACGCCCTGCTCACGGTGCAGACGTTCCTGGGCGACCAATTCGCGCAGGCGGTTCAGCTCGTCAAAGCGTGCGCTCTCGAAGGTCTCACGCACCAGCCCGGTGAGCGCCGCGTGATTGCGCGCCAGCGCCTTGCCCGAGACCACGAACATGCCGCGGGTGCGCGACACGTCGTCCACCGCGCCACGCACCAGCGCACGCGCACCGAGGCCGCCAGTGACCGCAGCCTGCAACGCCTGTGTGGTCAAGTAGTCGCGCCCGCCGCTGCCTACCTCGCCGAGTGCGCTGCAGAAGAACGGCAGCGCCATGGTGAGCTCGTCGTCGAGGGCCGGCATGTCGACCACCAGTTCCTGGTAGACCAGGCCGTTGGTGCCGCGCGAAAACCAGGTGCTCGGCACGCCGGCGACACTGTGCTGCTCGCCTTCCGGAATGGGCAGGTCCGCCGGGATGTCCGCGAGCGTGACCTTGGGCAGGATGGCGGGATCGTCCTTGCGCGTCTGGCGTGCGGCCAGTTCCGCCGCCTGCTCGATGATGCGCCGGGTTTCGTTCTCGTCCAGCTGCGCCTTGATGTGGGCCAGGCGCTCCGCCTCGGCCGCGAGGCGCTGTGCGCCGAGGTCCGGATCGGGTGCCATGACCAGGCGTACGCGATGGTCGTTGTCGAGCAGGCGCCGCGCCAGGCCGCGGATGTAATCCGGGTCTTCGATGCGGGCGCGCAAGGTGGCAAGCACCGGATCGATGTTGAGCGCGGCAACGGGATCGGCGTCGTGAATGGCGGGCGACAGGGCGTTCAGGATCAGGCTCAGGCCGTAGGGATAGTGATCGCCGCTCACCTCGCGCTGGCTGAATTCCAGCTGGTGCAGCACCGCCTCCACCGTGGCCTTGTCCACGCCCTTGTCAGCCACGTCGCGGAGCACGTCCAGGATCAGGGTTTCCACGGCGGCGGCATGTTCAGGTTCGGAACCTTCCAGTCCCGCAGCGAAGATCATCTCGTGGGTGGAATCCTGCAGGCCGCACAAGGGCGAGGGCGCGCTGCCGAGCTCGGTGGTCTCCAGGGCATGGCGCAGCGGCGAAGCGCCGTTGTCGAGCAGCACGCCGGAGAGCAGATGGGCCTCCAGCACTTCCTCGATGTTCGTGCTGTGGCCGAGCAGCCACCCGAGCACCACGTGGGTCTTGCCGGCGGTGTCTTGCTCATCGGTGGCATAGACGTCGGTCACCTGTACCGGCGCAGCGTAGCGCCGTTCGTCCGGCACACGGATGTGGATGGGTTCGCGCTGGAAGCGCTTCAACGCCTTGTCGTGGAACACGGCCTGGTGTTCATGGGCGGGGATGTCGCCGTAGGTCATGAACACTGAATTGCACGGGTGATAGTGCCGGGCGTGGAAGGCCTTGAGCTGTGCGTGGCTGAGGTCCGGGATGTGTTCGGGATCGCCGCCGGAATTCCAGTGATAGGTGACGCTGGGGAACAGGTGCTCGGTGAGGCTCTGGTATAGCGCCGAGACGGGTGAGCTCATGGCGCCCTTCATCTCGTTGAACACCACGCCCTTGAACACCAGGTTCGACGACGGATCATCCGGCTTCTCGAACTCTACGCGATGGCCTTCCTGGGCGAAGTCCAGCGGGTCGATGTTGGGGAAGAACACCGCGTCCAGGTAGACGTCCATGAGGTTGTAGAAGTCCTTGCGATTGCGGCTCGCGAAGGGATAGGCGGTCCAGTCGCTGGAGGTGAAGGCGTTCATGAAGGTGTTGAGCGAGCGCCGCGTCATCATGAAGAACGGGTCGCGCACCGGAAAACGCTGCGAGCCGCACAGGGCGGTGTGCTCCAGGATATGAGCAACACCGGTGGAGTCCTCGGGCACGGTGCGGAAGGCCACCAGGAACACGTTCTGGTCGTCCTGCGTGGCGAGGTGGTAGTGCAGCGCACCGGTGCCCTTGTGGCGGAACTCCTGTACTTCGAGATTCAGGGTGGCCACCGGCGTGCTGCGCACGAATTCGAATTCCGGATGGGCCGACGGGGCATTGCTCATTACGAAGTCCTTGGCGGATGGCGGGCTTGCGCCCGAATGGGAGATGATGGGGCCGCAGACCAAGTATACAAGGTGGGTGGTTGCCTAAGCACCGGCGGAGGGAAAAGCGGTAACCACGGGGGACACGGGGAAAGAAGAATTTTTCTGGAGCGGCCTCAGGCCCCGATGGCGCAGTATCCGAAGACAATCGCGGTCTGAGGCCGCTTCTACAGGTCACCGATACCCGTCAAAAGAATTTTCCCCCCGTGTTCCCCGTGTCCCCCGTGGTCAATGCTTTTCTCTTCTTTCTTCACTAATTCGCGCATGTTGATAGACACCCATTGCCACATCGACGTTGAGGAATTTGCCGCCGACCGCGACGGGGTGATGGCGCGTGCGCGTGCGGCGGGTGTGGTCGCGCAGGTGGTGCCCGGGGTGGCACAGCCGGGATGGGCGCACCTGCTCCAGGTGTGTCGCCGTTATCCGGGGCTGTATCCGGCCCTCGGCATGCATCCCGTCTATCTGGATGTGCACCGCCCCGGGCATCTGGACGAACTGAGGGCGCTGGTGGCGCAGGAGCGGCCGGTGGCGATCGGCGAGATCGGTCTCGATCACTTCGTGCCGGGCCTGGACCGCGCCGCCCAGCAGGCCCTGTTCGCGGCCCAGCTGAAGATCGCCCGCGACGCGGACCTGCCGGTCATCCTGCACGTGCGCAAGGCCATCGATCCCACCCTGGCCACGCTGCGGCGCATCCGCGTGAAGGGCGGCATCGCCCATGCCTTCAACGGCAGCCGCCAGCAGGCCGAGCAATTCCTCGGCCTGGGCTTCAAGCTGGGCTTCGGCGGGGTCGCCACCTTCGAGCGGGCGCAGCGGATCCGCCGCCTGTTGCAGGAACTGCCGCTGGAGGCCGTGGTCCTGGAGACGGACGCGCCGGACCTGGCCCCCGCGTGGTATAAGGGCGGGCGCAACAGCCCGGAATACCTGCCCGGCATCCTGGAAGCCATCGCGACCCTGCGCGGCGAGAACCCGACGCAGGTGGCGGTGCAGACCACCGCCAATGCCTGCGAGGTGTTCGGCCTTACCGTTACCGACCTGAACCCATGAGTGACATCGCCCCACTGTTTCAACGCACCCACATCCTCCTCGGCGACGAGGGCCTGGAGCGCCTGTGCCGTGCGCGGGTGTTCCTGGCGGGCCTCGGCGGGGTGGGATCCTTTGCCGCCGAGGCGCTGGTGCGCGCCGGCGTGGGCCACCTCACCCTGGTCGACCACGACACCGTGGCCGCCTCGAACCTGAACCGGCAATTGCCGGCCCTGCACTCCACCGTCGGGCGCCTGAAGGTGGACGTGATGGCCGAGCGGATCCGCGACATCAATCCGCAGTGCGTGCTCACCACGCGCGCCGAGTTCATCCGCACCGAGGATACGGAAGAACTCCTCGCACCCGGCTTCGACTTCGTCATCGACGCCATCGACAGCCTCAACTGCAAGGCCGCCCTGGTGGAGACGGCGGTGCGCATGGGCATCCCCGTGGCCTCCAGCATGGGCGCGGGCGGCAAGCTCGATCCCACGCGCATCATCGTCGGCGACCTCATGGACACCGAGGGCTGCGCCCTGGCGCGCGCCATGCGCAAATACCTGCGCCGGCGCGGCGTGGGCCGCGGCGTGATCGCCGTCTCCAGCAACGAGCCCAACCGCCCGCCCCTGCCGCCCGAGCCCACCGGCGCCGGCCGCGACCGCGCCGTGAACGGCACCATCAGCTACATGCCGTCGCTGTTCGGCCTCATGCTCGCCGGTACGGTGATCCGCCGCCTGGCCGAACCAGCGGCGGCAAGCTGTTCACGTGACAACGCGGAGGGCGCGGAGGCGCGGAGGGCGCGGAGCACTGGATTGGACAAATTTTCGGAGGTCATCCCGCCGTGCCCACAGGAATCCGCGCCTGCCGGCTGATCTGCAAACACAAACCCGCCACAGAGCCATAGCGGACATCGAAGGCAAATAGCATGGGGCGTGTATCACAGGACGGACACCGCGGAAGCCCTTTCCATTCTCCGCGTCCTCCGCGCCTCCGCGCCCTCCGCGTCTCCCCACCCTCAGCGCTGATCGGCTGAGGTTGCTGCTCGGGCCAGGCCTCCAGCCATGGTATTGTTCGCCCCATGCCGTCCGACCGCTCCCGTATTTTTGCCTGGGCCCTCTATGACTGGGCCAATTCGGCGTTTTCCACCACCGTGATGGCGGGGTTTTTTCCCGTCTTTTTCAAACAGTACTGGAGTATCGGCGCGGAGGTCACCGAGAGCACGTTCTGGCTGGGTGTGGCGAATTCCTTGTCCAGCCTGCTGGTGGTGCTGTTCGCGCCGCTGCTCGGCGCCATCGCCGATCAGGGCGGGGCGCGCAAGCGCTTCCTGGGTTTGTTCGCGCTCATGGGCATCGTGCCCACGGCGGGGCTCTATTTCGTCGGCCAGGGAGACTGGCACGTCGCCTCGGCGCTGTATGTGATCGCCACGGTCGGTTTCGCTGGCAGCCTCATCTTTTACGACGCCCTGTTGCTCGACGTCACCAATGGAGGCTGCATCGATTCCGTGTCGGCCTTTGGTTTCGCGCTGGGCTATTTGGGCGGCGGCCTGCTGTTCGCCATCAACGTGGCCATGACCCTCGCCCCCGGCGTTTTCGGTCTTGCCGACGCCAGCGAGGCGGTGCGCTGGTCGTTCGTGACCGTCGCGGTGTGGTGGCTGGTGTTCTCGATCCCGCTGTTCCTGCTGGTGCGCGAACGCGGCGCACGTGCGGGCAAGGTGTCGGTGCGCGCCGGGCTTGTCCAGTTGGTCGCCACCTTCCGGCAGATCCGTCTGCTGCGCCCGGTGGCCTTGTTCCTGGTGGCCTATTGGTTCTACATCGACGGCGTCGACACCATCATCCGCATGGCGGTGGACTACGGCCTGGCCCTGGGCTTCGCCTCGGAGAGCCTCATCGTCGCGTTGCTGCTGGTGCAATTCGTCGGCTTCCCCGCGGCGCTGGTGTTCGGGCGCCTGGCTGTGCACTACGGCCCGAAAAAGGGGATCTACCTGGCGCTCGCCGTCTACACCGGCGTGGTGATCTGGGCGACCCAGATGCAGTTCGAATGGGAGTTCTACCTGCTCGCCATCGTCATCGGCCTGGTGCAGGGCGGCGTGCAGTCCCTGAGCCGCTCGCTCTACGCGCGGCTGATCCCGCCCGAGCAGTCGGCGGAGTTTTTCGGCTTCTTCAACATCATGGGCAAGTTCGCCGCCATCCTCGGGCCGATGCTGGTCGGCTGGACCAGCCTTGCCACGGGCAATCCGCGCCTTTCGCTGCTGTCCTTGCTGGTGCTGTTCGGCATCGGTGCCTTCGTGCTGCGGGAAGTGCAGGTACCGCAGCGCGGACAAGCCACGCAATCGGACGCGCCATGAACGAAATCAACACCGGCTTCACCCCAACGGAGTGGAAGGTGCTGGTCAAGTCGCCCCTGGTGGTATTCCTGTTCGTCGCGGCCTCGGACGGCAAGGTGCAACCCGCGGAGGTCACTGCCTTTCAGCAGGTGCTCGCGGGCGCCCAGCGCTACAAGAGCGCACTGCTCGACCGGCTGCTGAGCGAGCTGGCGCCGCAGTTTTCCATGGTACTTTCGGAAGTGCTGGTGCGCGTGCAGGACGCCGGTCGCGTGCTAAGCGAGACGCGCGACATCGTGGATGCGCGCCTGCCTGGGGAGCAGGCCCTGCTGTTCAAGCAATCACTGTTCTATCTGGGCAATCAGCTGGCGCGGGCGTCCGCCGGGCCGGGCGAACTGCCCGAGCGCAAGGCCGAGGCACTGATGACCCTCGCCCGCGTGTTGGGGTTGTTGCCCGCCTGAATCACACCGCATCTTCCGCGTGGACCTCCGCGGCCATCTCCGGCCGCACCGTGCGCGAGGCCAGCTGCATCTCGCGCAGGAAATGCAGCAGGGACACCATGAATGAGAGCGTGGCGGTGACGAACAACGATGCCACCGCCGTCGAGGTCTTCGCGCCGAAGAAGAAGCTGAGAAAGATCACCGCGATGGCCGCCGAGATGCACAGTGCGGAACAAGTGGACAGGGCGATGGCGCGGTGCATGAGTGCGGCGCGCCGTGCGAGGCGTTTCAGTTCGGGTTCACCGTGGCCCTGCGCTGAGCCGGCGGAGGCGCGGGCCTGTTCGAGAAAGCGCAGCCGATCGATGATGCACGCCAGGCGTGAGTTCAGCACCGAGAGCATGGCCGCGATGCCGGTGAGCAGGAACACGGGCGCGACGGAGAGTTGAATGGCGCGCGCGATGGTATACGACGTATCGAGCATGCAGGCCTCCCTGGCCGTGAAAACCCGAAGTCTAGACGGGCCTTTCCCCTCCGGGGCCCGGAACAGCAAGCCTTGCGATGATTTTGGCGGAAATGGCGAGCAGGCGGGCGCCGTCAGCGCCTCCTCGGATCACGTTGCGCCTTCATGTAACTGGCCGCGAGCATGGCGCCGAGCGCAGGCAGCATGGCGCCGATGAGAAACCGCGAGGAGATCTCCAGCCCGAAGAGGTAATGGCCCAGCAGAATGCCGATGGCGGCGACGATGAACACGTTGAGCGCGACGCGCAGCGGATGGCCCGCATAGTCTTCGATAAAGGTATCCTTCCAGCTCATGGGCGGTCTCCGGGTTCGAAAAGTCCGTACCCTAGGACCGCTGCCACAGGCGCTGGGTGGAGCGCGTCACGTTTTCACGACAAACCCGCACGCCGTGATGCCCGGGCAGACATTTTCTTCACGTCGCGAGTGGAAACCGGGGCGGTTTCCCGGTGTTCAGACCGCGACCTTCACCACCAGCTTGTGAATGGGGGCGGTGCCCACCAGCGGGGCATGCGCGTCCTCGGGAAAGAAGATGCAGAACCCGCCCGCAGGCGTCTTCACCCAGCTGTCCGCCGCATCGTCGAAAAACAGAATGTCCTTTTCCTGGCTGTATTCACCGCGTGGATGCAAGCAGTCCCGGGCCGGCTTCCAGCCCATCTCGTCCGTGCCCGCGATGATGAACTGGATGTCGATGTAGCGGCGATGGCATTCCAACGGCGCTTCGGCACGGGTACGCCCGTTGGCCCGGGAGACGATGGCGAACAATGCATCGCCCGCGATGTCATGCCGGCCCTGCGCAAGGGATGGTAGATCCGTTTCGCTCAGAAAACGGAACGCTTCGGGAAAGCGGTGGTGCAGGGCGTGGTAGCGCCGGGCGTTGGCGAGGGTGTCGAGTATCATGGCGCGTGTTCTTCTGTAGGGGCCGACACTGTCGGCGAATTCGGCGCACGAAGCGCGGCGGTGCAAAAGGCATTCGCCCAAGCTACGGCACATTTTCCCCTGTAGGAGCCGACACCGTCGGCGAACGCGGCCTGGCCGAAGCGCGGCTGTTGAAAGGCATTTGCCCACGGTGTGGGCTCCTACGGGCGGTTATTACCGGCAGCGGCATTGCGGCGGTTGGAATGCATTCATCCGCTGTGTGGCACGTTCGGGAACGCCAGGCGCATGTTACGGCGTGCATCCGCCGTTGGAAAGGTGGGCGCCCGCGTGGGGGCTACGCTTACGCTCGGGAACGAGTTCGAAGGGAAAACGATGCAGCAAGCGGTTAGTCCGGTACTTGCCGTGGACGGGCTGTGCAAGACCTACGGCGACCACAGTGCCGTGGAGCAGGTGTCATGCACGGTTGGACGCAACGAGATCGTCGGCCTGCTGGGGCCCAATGGCGCCGGCAAGACCACCATCATCAGCATGGTGCTCGGCGTGCTCGAACCCACTGCGGGCAGCATACGCATCGAAGGGATCCCGCTGGCGGAAGATCGTGCCGGTGCCCTGGCATGTACCAACTTCGCGGCGGTTTACGCGCCGCTTCCCGGCAATCTCACCGTTTACCAGAACCTGCGCATCTTCGGCATGCTGTATGGCGTGAGCGATCTCCAAGAGCGCATCGATGCGCTGCTCGCGCAGTACGAACTCGCGCGCTTTCATGACACCAAGTGCGGCGTGCTGTCCTCCGGCGAGCAGACCCGCGTGTCCCTCGCCAAGGCCATGCTGAACAGTCCACGCCTGCTATTGCTGGACGAACCCACGGCCTCGCTCGACCCGTCCGCCGCCGACGACATCCGCCACCGTATCCGCGATTTCGCCTCTCGCGGCACCTGCGGCGTGCTGTGGACCTCCCACAACATGTACGAGGTGGAAGCGGTGTGCGATCGGGTGCTGTTCCTGTCCCGCGGACGGATCCTGCTGGAGGGAAACCCGAAGACACTTCCACGTGAGCACGGCAAGCCCAACCTGGAAGAACTGTTCATCACCCTGACGCGCGAGCCGCTGGCGCTGGGACGGGGTAAAGCGTGAGCCTTCAGCGTATCGCCGCCGTGGCCTTGCGCCAGTTCTACCTGATGCGCGTTAGTCCCGCGCGCATCCTGCCGCTGTTCGCCTGGGTGGCCATCGATATCGTGCTGTGGGGCTACATCACGCGGTTTCTCAACCAGGTGTCCGCGGCGGAACTGGATTTCGTGCCGCTGCTGCTCGGTGCGGTGCTGTTGTGGGATTTCTTCACCCGCGTCATGCAGGGCGTGACAACCACATTTTTCGAGGACGTGTGGTCGCGCAACTTCCTCAACCTGTTCGCGACGCCCATTTCCGTGGGTGAATACGTGGGCGGGCTGGTGGTCTCCAGCATCGTCACCAGCACCCTGGCGCTGTTCGTCATGCTGGTGCTGGCGAGCGCGGTATTTGGGCTTTCCTACTTCGCCTACGGCCTCGCGTTCATGCCGTTCCTGCTGGTGCTGTTCCTGTTCGGCATCGCCCTGGGCGTGTTCGCGAGCGCCACCGTGCTGCGCCTCGGCCCGGCCGCGGAATGGCTCATCTGGCCCATCCCGGCCTTGTTGTCGCCCTTCGTCGGCGTGTTCTATCCGCTGGCCACCCTGCCGGACTGGATGCAGGTGCTGGCCCACGCACTGCCGCCCTCGTACGTCTTCGAGGGGATGCGTGCCTTGCTGGCCGGCGGGCCGTTTTCGGCCTGGGCGTTGTTTTTCGGAGTGGTGTTGGCGGTGTTGTACGTGGTGGGGGCGGGATGGTTCTTCGTGCGAGTGTATCGGCATGCGGTGAGGACGGGATTGTTGGCGAGGTATAGCGCGGAAACGGTGAGTTGATGGTCGAGTGGGGCGTAGGTCACGTTGGCGCGGAGCGCCTACGTGACAATCCACGGTAATCGAAGGATGCGCTACGCGCGTCGTTCAACTATCACGAAGATGTCACGTAGCTTCGCAACGTGACCTACGTCGTCACCCGTCCGACACACCGCCGCAACGCCACCCCGCCAATCGCGAGCAGAAGCTCGCTCCCACAAGGAAGGCTACAGCTTGCCGATCCGCTCCACCTGCTCTTCGAGCTTGGCAATCGCCCCGCGTATTTCCTCCACGCGCTTGCGCTCGGCCGCGACCACTTCGGGCTTGGCCTTTTCGGCGAAGTTGGGGTTGGCCAGCTTGGTTTCGCCGCGTTCCAGGTCGTTACGCAGCTTGGCGAGTTCCTTGGCGAGACGCGCCAGTTCCGCGTCCTTGTCGATGAGGCCGGCGAGGGGGATGCAGAGTTTCATCTCGCCCACCAGCGACACGGCGGAGTCGGGCGCTTCGCTGCCCGGCTCCAGCCAGGTGATGCTCTCGGTGCGGGCGAGGGTGGCGAGGAAGGCGCCGTTGCGATCCAGTTTGGCCTTGTCGTCGGTACTGCCGTTCTGGAGCATCACCGGCAGCGGCTTGCCCGGAGCAATGTTCATGCTGGAGCGGATCTTGCGGATACCGACGATGAAGTCCATGACCCACTGCATCTCGTTCTCCGCCGCGGGGTCGATGAGCGCGTTGTCGGCGACGGGATAACGCTGCAACATGAGGGTGTCACCGCGCGCACCGGCCAGCGGCGCCACGCGCTGCCAGATCTCCTCGGTGATGTAGGGCATGATGGGGTGGGCGAGGCGCAGCAGGGCCTCCAGCACTTCCACCAGGGTCTTGCGCGTGCCGCGTTGCAGGGCTTCCGAGTGGCTGCCGGTCAGCACGGGCTTGGACAATTCCAGATACCAGTCGCAGTACTCGTTCCAGGTGAACTCGTAGATGGCCTGCGCCGCCAGGTCGAAGCGGTAGGCGTCGATGTTCTCGGTCGTGGTCGCGATGGTGCGTTGCAGGCGCGAGAGGATCCAGCGGTCGGCGGCGGAGAGCTCGATGTCGCCGCCGTTCTGCCCGCAATCCTTGCCTTCCGTGTTCATCAATACATAACGCGCCGCATTCCACAGCTTGTTGCAGAAGTTGCGGTAGCCTTCGATGCGGCCCGTGTCGAAGTTGATGTCGCGGCCGGTGGAGGCGAGGGCGGCGAAGGTGAAGCGCAGGGCGTCGGTGCCGTAGGCGCGGATGCCTTCGGGGAATTCGGCGCGGGTCTGTTTTTCGATTTTCTTCGCCATCTCCGGCTGCATGAGGCCGGAGGTGCGCTTTTTCACCAGGGTTTCCAGGTCGATGCCGTCGATGAGGTCGATGGGATCGAGCACGTTGCCCTTGGACTTGGACATCTTCTGGCCGTGGGCGTCGCGCACCAGGCCGTGGATGTAGACCTCGCGGAACGGCACGTCGCCCATGAACTTCAGGCCCATCATGATCATGCGGGCCACCCAGAAGAAGATGATGTCGAAGCCGGTGACCAGCACCGAGGTGGGATAGAAGGTCTTCAGTTCCGGCGTCTGTTCCGGCCAGCCCAGGGTGGAGAAGGGCCACAGGGCGGAGGAGAACCAGGTGTCGAGCACGTCCTCGTCCTGGCGCAGCGCCACGTCGAAACCGAGCTTGTGCTTTTCGCGCACCTCGGCCTCGGAGCGGCCCACGTACACCTTGCCCTGTTCGTCATACCACGCCGGCACGCGGTGGCCCCACCAGATCTGGCGGCTGATGCACCAGTCCTCGATCTTGCGCATCCAGTCGTAGTAGGTGTTCTTCCAGTTGTCCGGCACGAAGCGCACGCGGCCGTCTTCCACGCACTGGATGGCCTCTTCGGCGAGCGGGCCCACCTTCACGTACCACTGATCGGTGAGGAAGGGCTCGATGACCGAATGGGTGCGGTCGCCGCGCGGCACCATGAGCTTGTGGTCCTGCACCTTTTCCAGCAGGTCCAGTTCCTTCAGGTCGCGCACGATCTGGTCGCGGGCCTCGTAGCGATCGAGGCCGCGGTATTGCACGGGCGCTTCGTCGTTGATCTTCGCGTCCGGCGTGAACACGTTGATCTGCGGCAGGTTGTGACGGCTCCCCACCTTGTAGTCGTTGAAGTCGTGGGCGGGCGTGATCTTCACGCAGCCGGTGCCGAATTCCGGGTCCACGTAGTCGTCGGCGATGATGGGGATCTCGCGGCCCACCAGCGGCAGGGTGAGGGTGCGGCCGATGAGGTGCTTGTAGCGCTCGTCCTCCGGATGCACGGCCACGGCGCTGTCGCCCAGCATGGTCTCGGGACGGGTGGTGGCGACGACCAGGTGACCACTGCCGTCGGACAGCGGGTAGCGGAAGTGCCACATGTAGCCGTTCTCTTCCTCGTTGATGACTTCGAGGTCGGAAACGGCGGTGAGCAGCACCGGGTCCCAGTTCACCAGGCGCTTGCCGCGGTAGATGAGGTCTTCCTCGTACAGGCGTACGAACACCTCCTTCACCGCGGCGGACAGGCCCTCGTCCATGGTGAAGCGCTCGCGCGACCAGTCGGCGGAGGCGCCCATGCGGCGCAGCTGGCGGGTGATGGTGCCGCCCGATTCGGCCTTCCACTCCCACACGCGCTCGAGGAATTTCTCGCGGCCCAGGTCACGGCGGTTGGTGCCCTCGGCCAGCAGCTTGCGCTCCACCACCATCTGGGTGGCGATGCCGGCGTGGTCGGTGCCCGGCTGCCACAGGGTGTTCTCGCCGCGCATGCGGTGATAGCGGATGAGCCCGTCCATGATGGTGTCCTGGAAGGCGTGACCCATGTGCAGCGAGCCCGTGACGTTGGGCGGCGGGATCATGATGCAGTAGGCCTGCTCCCCACCCTGCGGGGCGAAGTAGTTGTTCTGCTCCCAGGTCGCGTACCAGCGTTGCTCGATATCGTGGGGATTGTAGGACTTGTCCATGGAGGGGATGCTCGGGAAAAGGGCCGGAAAATGAAGTCGGCCATTATAACGGCTTGGGGGGAGGGTGGGGCAGGGTGGTGTCCCCAGGGCGCGCAGCACGAGTGCAGATAAACGCGGATTAGTGGACCGTCGCCTCAGGTGTTGGCCGTCTTACCGGACTTGATGGTGTGGGATTCCAGGGCGTAGCCCCGTTCGCGGTAGAAGCGGTAGCGCTCGCGGCCTTGCTGGCGCTGCTGTTCGTCGTCGTCGATGACCTCGGCGATGCGTTCGAAGCGGCTGAAGAAGGCGGGGACCTGCACGCCCAGGTTCACCAGTACGTCGGTGTGGTCGAGCGGGTCCTCCCCGCAGCCCACGTGCACCCGCGCCTCCGGGTCGTCGCTGGTGGTGCCGCTGGTGTGCGGGATGAAGCTGCCGCCGCGGAAGGTCCACAACAGGTCGTCGAGGCGCGCCGCCTGCTCGGGCGTGTCCACGTGCAGATACACGCGATGACCCTGCTGATAGGCCTTTTCCGTGAGCCGACAGGCGAAGCGCCAGCGGGCGTCGCCGTCCTCGTCCTCCAGGATGTAAAAATCAACGCGTGTCATGGTTTCCGCCGGTCAGGGAAAGGAGTAACACAGAGGCGCAGAGACACAGAGAACGCAGAGAATTCCGGATCATTCCCTCTGTGGCCTCTGCGTCTCTGTGCCTCTGTGTTTGGATTTTCTTCCTGGATTAGCCACCGGCGCGGTCGACCAGGTACTGCACCAGCAGCGGCACCGGGCGGCCGGTGGCGCCCTTGTCGCCGCCTTCGGCCCAGGCCACGCCGGCCACGTCGAGGTGGGCCCAGCGCAGGTCCTTGGTGAAGCGCGACAGGAAGCAGGCGCCGGTGATGGCGCCGGCGTAGCGGCCGCCCACGTTGGCTACGTCGGCGAAGTTGCTCTTGAGCTGTTCTTGGTATTCGTCCCACAGGGGCAGCTGCCAGGCGCGGTCGCCGGACGTCTGGCCCGCGGCCAGCAGCCCGTCCACCAGGTCCTGGTCGTTGCCGAGCACGCCCGCGGCGTGCTTGCCCAGGGCCACCACGCAGGCGCCGGTGAGCGTGGCCACGTCGATGACCACCTCGGGGTTGAAGCGCCTGGCGTAGGTGAGGGCGTCACACAAAATGAGACGGCCTTCGGCGTCGGTGTTGAGGATCTCGATGGTCTGCCCCGACATGGCGGTGACGATGTCGCCGGGCTTGTTGGCGTTGCCGTCCGGCAGGTTCTCGGAGCTGGGCACCACGGCCACCACGTTCAGCTTGAGGCCCAGTTCGGCGATGGCCTGCATGGCGCCCAGTACGCTGGCGCCGCCGCACATGTCGAACTTCATCTGGTCCATGTCGGCCGCAGGCTTGAGGGAGATGCCGCCTGCATCGAAGGTGAGGCCCTTGCCCACCAGCACCACGGGCTTGTTGCGCGCGCCCGCCGGCTTGTACTCCATGACGATGAGACGGGGCGGCTGGCGGCTGCCCTTGGCCACGGACAGCAGCGCGCCCATGCCGAGCTTCTCCATGGCCTTGGCGTCCAGCACGTTCACCTTCACGGTCTTGTACTTGCGGCCGATGGCCTTGGCCTGCTCGCCGAGATAGCTGGGGGTGCAGATGTTGCCCGGCAGGTTGCCGAGGGTGCGGGCCAGGGCCACGCCGGCGGCGGTGGCCTCACCCTGGCGGATGCCCGCCTCGGCGGCGCGGGTCTCTGCGGCATTGGCGGTAACCAGAGTGAGCTTGGCGAGGACCGGCCGATCCTCGGGCTTTTTCTCGCTCTTGGTCTCGTCGAACAGGTACAGCGCCTGGCTGGCCGCCTCCACCGCCTGGCCCGCCTTCCAGCGGGCGTCGCGGCCCTTGACCGGCAGTTCCAGCAGCAGGACCGTGGCTTCCTTGGCCGCCGTGTCCTTCACGGCATTGACGGCGCCCTGCCAGAGCTTGCGATAGGCCGCATCGCCCAGCTCCTCTTCTTTGCCCGCGCCCACCAGCAGCAGGCGTTCACAGGCGAGTCCGGCGGGCTTGCGCAGCATGAGCGTCTGGCCGGCCTTGCCCTTCAGGTCACCGCTCTTGAGGGCCTCGGTGATGGCGCCGCCGCTCGCCTTGTCCAGGGCGGCAGCGCCCGGGCTGAGCTTCTTGTTCTCAAAGACGGCGGTGATGAGGCAGGCGGTGCGCAGCTTGTCGGCGGCACCGGCCTTGGCGAGGAATTGCATGAAGCGGCTCCGGTATTTGGTTGTTCTTGGGCAGTAGCGCCGTTTTTCCGCAGATATCTATAGCGTAAACTTGGCAGCCTCTTCAACGGCGCGGACCACGCGTGATCATCGATCGTTACTTTTTCCGCGAGCTCGGCATGACGCTGCTGGGCGTCGGCTTCCTGCTGGTGCTCATCATCCTGAGCGCCACGTTTGCGCGCGTCCTCTCCGAGGCGGCCAGCGGCGCCTATCCGCAGCAGGTGGTCCTCACGCTTTTTGCGCTTAAGAGCATCGCGAACCTTTCCGTACTGGTGCCGCTGGCCTTCTTCCTGGCCGTATTGCTGGCGCTGGGGCGCATGTACCAGGACAGCGAAATGGTGGTGCTGGCTGCGTGCGGTGTGCGCCCGCGGCACACCTTGCGCGCGGTCGGCGCACTGGCGACGGTGGTCGGGATGGTGGCGGCAGCGCTCTCGCTGTTCATCGTCCCGTACGCCAACGAGCGCAGCCAGCAGGTGCTTGACGAGGCTCAGGCGCGCACGGAAGTTGAAGGTATCGTCGCGGGTCGTTTCAATACGGGCGGCAGTACTGAGCATCTCATCTACGTGGAGGAGATCTCGCGCGATCGCAAGACGCTGCGTACGGTGTTTGCCAGAAGCGTTACCCAGGAGGGCGTGCCGGTGGTCGTCTCCGCGGCACGCGGCCGACAGGAAGTGAATCCAGAGACCGGCGACCGCTATCTGGTGCTGGAGGACGGCTATCGCTACGACGGCCATCCCGGCCATGCCGATTTCCGCATCATCCGCTTCGACACCCACGGCCTGCGCATCGACCAGCGCGCGGTGATCGCCTCGAACCGCGCCATGCGCTCGCTGCCGACCCGGGCCTTGCTGGGCGGTAATCCCGGACGCACCGCCGAACTCCAGGAGCGCCTCTCCACGCCCCTCTCTGCCCTGCTGCTCGGACTGCTGGCGGTGCCGCTGGCGCGCACCAATCCGCGTCAGGGCCGCTACGGGAAGCTGTTCACCGGGCTGGTCGTGTACGTCGTCTACCACAACCTCATCAGCATGGCCGCCTCATGGGTGGATCGCGAGGTGGTGTCACCCTGGCTGGGCGTGTGGTGGGTGCATCTGCTCATGCTGGGCGTGGTGCTGTTCCTGTTGCGGCGCCAGGAGCAGATGCCCCGTCCATGGCGCCCCTGGTGGCGACGGAGGGCCGCGGCATGAAGACACTGGACCGCTACATTGCGCGCGTGGTGTTGGCACACAGCGGCGTGGTCATGCTGGTGCTGCTGTCCGTGTACGTGTTCATGTCCTTCGTCGACCAGATGGAAGACGTCGGCCGCGGCACCTACACCTTTGCGAGCGCGGTGGCCTATGTGGCCATGCTCATCCCGCGTCAGATCTACGAGCTGTTTCCCATGATCGCCCTGCTCGGCACCCTGCTCGGCCTCGGTTCCCTGGCGAGCACCAGCGAACTCACGGTGATCCGCGCCGCCGGCGTGTCGGTGCGGCGTATCACCCTGTCGGTATTCAAGGTGGGTCTCGTCATGGTGCTGTTCGCGGTGATCATGGGCGAGGTGCTGGCGCCGCCACTGGAAAAACAGGCGCGGGTGCAGCGTGTGACGCAGCTGGCCAAGAACATCAGCATCGGCGCGGACGACGGCGTGTGGGTGCGCGAAGACGACACCTACGTCAACTACATCAACATCGGTCGCCTGCTGCCGGACGGCATCGCGAGCAATGTGCGCATCTACCGCTTCGACAGGCAACACCGGCTGGTGGAGGCGATTGCCGCGACGCGCGCCGAGTACACGGGGCGTACCTGGCGACTTCACAATGTGCGCACCAGTTACATCGGTACGGACGCCGTGCGCGTGAGCCGGGAAAAGACGCGTGACTGGAAGGCAGGACTCACACCGGACGTGTTTCGTGTGGCGGCGGTGCCGCCCCAGAATCTGTCCGCCTGGGATCTGTACCAGTACGTTGTCTACCTGCGTGGCAACAACCTGGATTCGAAACAGTACGAACTCGCCTTCTGGATCCGTGTGATCACGCCGTTTGCCACCGCCGGCATGGTGCTCATGGCGCTGCCGTTCGTGTTCGGTTCGCTGCGCTCGGTGGGCATCGGTCAGCGCATCATGGTCGGCGTGCTGATCGGCATCGGCTTCTACCTGTTCAACGCCATCTTCAGTCGCTTCGGTGTGGTGTACGAATTACCACCCTTTCTCAGCGCAGCACTCCCGACCGTGGTGGTTTTCGGGATCTGGTGGCTGTTGATGCGGCGGGTGGTTTAGCGGCAAAAAAGAAAAGCCAAACACGGGGGGCAGGGGGAGAAGAACTATCGTTCAGGCCGTACTTATGCACCCGCGCGTAGGTCACGTTGGCGTGCAGCGCCTACGTGACAGATCCGGCCCGAAGATGTCACGTAGCTTCGCAACCTGACCTACGACTGCTCGGGTCGCGAGCAGAAGCTCGCTCTCACAAGACCGCCTCTTCTTCACCCCGTGTCCCCCGTGGTTACTGCTTTTTCTTCTCCTTCGGCAGCACGACCAGCACGGTTTCGGAAACGAGGTCGTGCCAGGTGCGTTTTTCGCGGTCGATGAGGGACCAGAGGAAGCCGAGGCCCAGCGCCACCCAGGAGAGGATGGCCACCAGATAGCGCAGCGCGGCCTGGCCCCAGGTGATGGGCTGGCCGTCCGGGCGCTGCACGCGCACACGCCAGGCGCGCATGCCCAGGGTCTGGCCGCCATGGGTCCAGAACCCGCCGAAAAAGGCGAACACCACGGCGAAGAAATACAGCGTGAAGAACGGATTGTCCGGGCTGATCACCTTGGTGAGCGGTTGGATCAGCACGCCGGCGAGGAACACCACGCCAAACAGCAAAATGGCGTCGTACACGATGGCGGCAAGGCGGCGTATCAGGCCGCAGCGGGGCAGGGCAGTGTCGTTCATGCGGCGGATTGTAATTGAGCGGTTGAAGAAAAAGCAGTAACTACGGGGGACGCGGGGAGAAGAACTATTGTTCAGGCCGTACGCATGCACCCGCGCTTAGGTCACGTTGGCGCGCAGCGCCTACGTGACAGATCCGGCGCGAAGATGTCATGTAGCTTCGCAACGTGACCTACGACTGCTCGGATCGCGAGCAGAAGCTCGCTCCCACAAAAGAGCCTTTCCGAGCAAGAGTTCTTCTTCCCCCGTGTCCCCCGTGTCCCCCGTGTCGCCCGTGTCGCCCGTGGGTAATGGCTTTTCTTCCCCCCCATCTGACATCCCCGCCCCGGTCCGGTAGAATTGCGCTCTTCCGGAAACGCTCCTCTTAAGGCCGAACCATGCTGATCCTGCGCGGCAGCCCCGCCCTTTCTCCGTTCCGTCTCGACAAGAAGCTCGCCCAGGTGCGTGAGCGCGTGCCCGCGGTGGAGCATCTCTATGCGGAATACGTGCATTTCGCGGACCTGGAACGGAGTTTGTCCAACGATGAGACGGTGGTGCTGGAACGCCTGCTCAGCTACGGGCCGACCATCCAGGTGGAGAATCCCCGCGGCCAATTGCTGCTGGTGACGCCGCGCCCGGGCACCATTTCGCCCTGGTCCACCAAGGCCACGGACATCGCCCACAATTGCGGGCTCAAGCACATCCATCGCATTGAGCGCGGCATCGCCTGGTATGTGGCCAAGGCAGGCGACGTGCCGCTCGACAATGGTGAGCTCACGGCAGTCGCTGCGTTTTTGCACGACCGCATGACCGAGGCGGTGTTTCCCGCCCTGGAAGAGGCCGAGGGCCTGTTCCTGGTCGCCGAGCCCGCACCGCTCACCACCGTGGACATCCTCGGCGGCGGGCGCGACGCGCTGGTGGCGGCCAACGGCGAGCTGGGCCTCGCGCTGGCGCCGGACGAGATCGACTACCTGGTGGAGAACTTCCAGAAGCTCGGCCGCAATCCCACCGACGTGGAACTCATGATGTTCGCACAGGCGAACTCCGAGCACTGCCGTCATAAGATCTTCAACGCCGATTGGGTCATCGACGGCCGGAAACAGGAACACTCCCTGTTCAAGATGATCCGCAACACCTTCCACCACCACAAGGAAGGCGTGCTATCCGCCTACAAGGACAACGCCGCGGTGCTCGAGGGGGCGGTCGCGGGCCGCTTTTTCCCGGATCCGTCTACCGGCGAATACTGCTATCACCCGGAACCGGTGCACATCTTGATCAAGGTGGAGACCCACAACCACCCCACCGCCATTTCGCCGCACCCGGGCGCGGCCACGGGCTCCGGCGGCGAGATCCGCGACGAGGGCGCCACCGGCCGCGGCGGCAAGCCCAAGGCGGGGCTTACCGGCTTTTCCGTGTCGAACCTGCGCATCCCCGGTTTCGAACAACCCTGGGAGACCGATTTCGGTAAACCCGGCCGCATCGTCTCCGCATTGGACATCATGCTGGAAGGCCCCATCGGCGCCGCCTCATTCAACAACGAGTTCGGCCGCCCGTCCATCAACGGTTATTTCCGCACCTTCGAGGAGAAGGTGCCGGGCCCCAGCGGCGACGAGGTGCGCGGCTACCACAAACCCATCATGATCGCCGGCGGCCTCGGCAACATCCGCCCCATCCACGTGGAGAAGGACCTGATTCC
>JALOAT010000029.1 GCA_023228645.1 Gammaproteobacteria bacterium
GCATTTTCAACCGATTCAGACGATCATATGCGTCCGACGACCTATACCACTCCGGAAAGGTCCATTGACTCATATCGTCACATCGTCGATGATCTGATCGGCGATCCAGAAAACGCCCAGGTGGTTTGGGACGATTTGAACCGTGTCGGCGCTCGCTATTCTGAATGGTCCTACGTGACATTCGTGCTCGTCAGCTACGAGGTGGATTGATATGGATATTGCATCGCTGAAGATTGAAATCGAATCGCGTTCATCGGCGATCGTCGACAATCCAGAAGAATCCATTTCGGAGATCCTGGAGCGAATCGCTGGCCAGATCCGTGGTGGCGCAGAGAACGGTCCGATCTTCGATCACAACGGCAACCGCGTCGGATATTTCGATTTGGTAGTTGACTAACCGGTCTTTTCTGCTATCAAGGTAGCAGAACTGAAGGAGAATTGAAATGGCTTTGTTCATCGGTTATGCTGCCATCTTGTGTTTTTGCATCGCATTCATTGCTGGTGGCACCGGCTCGCGGCCTGAACACGACAAGTGGGGCCGCCGTTTCGGAATTGCTGGCGTGTTGCTGACGCTGGTTGCCACGGTGGCCGCGGTGGCCACCATCCTGTGATGGTCGTGCTATTCCCATACGATCCAGACCTGATCACCGTCGAGGTCATTCCCACATTCACCATTGTTGATGAGCCTATCCAGCAACCAATGGTTGAGCAGCCTATCGATTGGCTGGACCTTTTGATCAAATGTCTTCGGGATGAAAAAATTCCCAGTTGACTGGTTGGCCGTTTTTGCTATGATGCTTTCATAGCAAGGAGATAGACGATGCATTACGTGCCGAACACCATTCGCCGTTTCAAGCTCGGAACCGTTGTCGCCGATACGACCTATGAAGTCGTGGATTCGAATGGTGGACCTGATGTCGGCCACGTGACTGGTTTCAGCACCAACGCTGTTGATGAGCTCATCATCAAGGTCGAATTCGCCAAGACTGGCACTCGACTGATTCATCCCGCCAACTTGACGGTGCTGGACTGATGAATACTCTCAAGGCAATTTGGTGCTGGTTGACTCACGGCCGCCATCTGTTCACTTGGGCATCAGGCGATTGGGTCCACATACGATGCTCTAAATGTGAAAAAAGTTGGTCAGAACCACGTTGACTTTGGTGCCAGATCCTGTATAAAGATCTGGTAACAAGGAGACAGACGATGGACAAGATTTCCCGCCAACTGCTCAAACTGGCTGTCGACCCTAATGCGACGATGGACCAGCTTCTGGATGGTATCAAGCTGCTCGAACAGTCCATCGATGCTGACAACCGCCGCCGCGCTGCAATGCCGCCGCAGCCCGTTCTTACTGCCGAGGAACGTGCTATCGCTCAGCGCCGCGCCATCAACGCAAACTTACAGCGCCTCCAGAAAAAGCGGGGATGCCGCTAATCGTGGCGATGAAATCCGGGCTTCTGAATTGGACTTGAAAGCTGACGCGACTCTTGCTAATGTAGGCAAGACACAGGAGGAATACGATGGCAACTGACCGCGAAGTAGCAGCAATCATCTACAGCCAGATTGGCGGGGATCGGTTCAAGGTGATGACCGGCGCACACAGTTTCAGCGCCGTTGAGCAAGGAATCAGCTTCAAGCTGCCGCGAAACAAATATATGTTCATCAAGCTCAACGGACGGGATCTTTATGATGTGAGCCTTTGGCGAGCAGGACACTTCCGTGGAGACAAGTGGATTCAGGCCGACTGTAAGAAGAAAACTGTTGACGTTTATGCAGAAGACCTGCAGAACACGTTCACGGAAATGACAGGGCTTTACACGTCGCTCTGAGGAGAACATTGATGATTTATGCTCAGTTTTATCGCGATCCAGTCGATGGCAAGTCTATGCCCGTGCTGGGCAGTGACGGGGTGATGGTGATGGACGGGCGTTGGAGCAAGCAGACGTGCTGCCAGGCTGCTCGCAAGCAGGCAGCAATGCTCAACTCTAACTTGAACAAAGGCATCACTGGCTTTTCCTTGGAACACGGCCCGTCGTTCTCTAATTCCAGACAATTGATGGGATGGATGGCAATTAATTCTTGACTACCGACCAGATTCTGCTAGAAGGGTCTGGTAACAAGGAGACACAAGATGACCTACACTGCCGCTGACTTCACCTGGAATGGTAACGCTGGTCAGGCCATCAACGGCCAGGTCTATTACGACTTCCTCCCCCGCATCGTCATTGACGGAACTGTCTTCCACTTCGACTACCGGGTGACTGATGACGACCATTGGATCACGGAGATCCACTACAAGGCCGATGACGGCCGCACGGTTGTAGCCTTCAAGGATATGCCCGAAAAAGTCTGTTGACTTAGGGCACACATGCCGATATCATCCTGACCTTACAACGCTACTCGAAAGCATCAAGGACGCCTGAATATGAAAACAATGTATCTAATGGTCAAGGTCCAAGTCCCGACAGATGACGAAGAAAACGCCTTTGACATCCTGGAAAATGTGGACTATACGTTTAAGGACAATGGTATCGAACTGGATACTGAAATCATGGCCTGGGGCGACGATCCTAATTTCCTTTAAGGACGCTTGGCTCAGTCGGTATCACCAGATTAGAGGCGGGTTGAGTTACCTCCCCGCCTCTCTTTTTGATCACCCAACCATTGTTAACGTTAATTAGTAAAGTTAACAAATCACATCAATGCGCGGCGAGAGGAAACACTATAATTTTGGTCAGATTTATGTTGACTTATTGCTCCAATCTGCTAGAAGGGCAGGGTAACAAGGAGATGCAAGATGCTGGACGAAATGATGGCACTACTCGAAGGTTCGGCAATTGATCTCAATGCTCAGGTTGACTTGACTACGATGAGCAACTGGGAAGTGGCTTGCTTCATTGGGCGCACGGTAAGTCTCGGCAAATACGGCTACGAGGACCATTTCGATGGGTGTGACTGGACGCAGGCCGCCCAGCATCTCCGCCAGGATTTCAAAAGCATCTCTCGCGCAGAATTGCTGAAGTGGGTGGAAGAATATTAAGTCAATCCGAAAAAACTGGTTGACCAGTTTCATCCTTCCTGTATAAGGATGGCACACTAAGGAGACACGACATGGAACCCTACAGCCCAGCCCTCCACATCTACAATTGGATGATGAACGATGCCGGTCTCTACAGTCGATTTCAGGACTTTGTCCAGTATATCAAGCGCCGTCCGACTCACATTCATTCCATTGCCAACACTGCCAACAGTCTGGCGAACGACACTGCCAAGAAGGCGATGCGATGCAACGACTTCAGCGAAGAGTTCTTCACCGCCGACGTGCTGCGCGAAGCGGCTTCACTCATCCTCCGCGATGCGGAAACAGAATCAGGGGTTACAATCAAGTGACCCTTTCTCGGGAAGAGATTCAGCAACTGCTCATCAAGGTCTGTCGTGACTCTGGGTGGCAGATGGAATGGACCCAAGCAACTATCCTGGTAGGGAAGGTGCTGGGCATCCATCCAATGGACGTATGGTGCCAGGCGGGCATTGACATATCTACGATGGAAAAAATCGCAAAGGGCGAGCATCCTGTCTGTAAAAAGTGATTGACCATGTTTCTTGTTCGTATATAAAGAGAGCAAGAACGGAGAAACAAATGGCTGAAATTACAATCAACTCAAAGACTACTGAAGATAGCCGCCAGGCGCTTGGTGCTTTTCTACACTCACAGCAACGTGCTCGCCAAGCATTAGCTTCTAATTCAAGCTTCTTCGAAGATCCTGCACATATTGCCAGGGTCGCTGCGGTTAGAGCAGCTGGAGAAGCTTTCTTCAAAGTCAAGAAGGCCGTGTATGAAGATCCGCGCGGTAACCGGGGCAAGAAGCCTTTCACCAGCGTTACATTCTACAAGCCTGTTTGGACTGCAAAAATGCAGGCTGAAAAGAAGGCATTCCACAATACACTTGACACTTTGGGCAATGTCGAGTATGGTAACGCAGCAGACGGATATTTTATCCGGGTTTATTGAATAAAGGACGCTTAGCTCAGTAGGTTAGAGCAGGAGCCTTTTAAGCTCAAGGTCCTGGGTTCAAATCCCAGAGCGTCCACCACTTGAGGAAGGTGAGTCGAGTGAAAACTCCTCCCTTCCTCCTTTTTTGTGGTTACATATCTTGTTAACGTTAATTTTTAAAGTTAACCTTACATCAATGCTCGACGAAGAATAAAGATTTTTGATTCAAGATCATTGACATTATTGATGACTCGATTCTGTGATTCTTTGATCTCTTCCAAACGACCATAAGGTGCTGCGGCTAATTTTTCAGCACAATCTTCAACACCACCGATGCCTAGATAGCTGAGCAATTCATCAGTCAAGTTGATGATTTCATTTAGTCTTTGATTTTGGTAAACAGAGTTTTGATAGATAGTGCCCAAAGGTGAATCAGCACATTCATCAGTCGGTGCTTCAATATACTGTCTTGAAGCTGCCTTTGGTAATGATTTTGTAGAAGCCATAACGCAATCCTTTTTCTTTTACAATATGAAAAAGGTGACCATCTGTCAATAAATTTGTTAACGTTATTGAATATAGTTAATAGATGCAGAAACAGATAGGTAGAGAGCGTGGCACCCTACCTATCCGGACTTGTTCAATTGCTTTGTGCGAAACCTACCCTAACGCAAATGGGCGCACATTAATTTACTTTATAGGCGCTAGTAACACCAACGGGACGCCACAAATTTCAACAGCAAGAGCATCAAGGACTGAGTCACCAGTCCTGAAAGGAGCATACCCCATTTGCTTATTGCCCTTCCTTTATAGCACGGAAAAACATAGGCGCAAGCCGGAAAAAACTATTGACCATCTTTTTCTTTCTGCTAAAAGAGTGGGGTAACGAAGGAGATTCCAATGGAACTGATGGACTACCAGTGGGAACGAATCCTCCCCGCGCTCAAGGCAGCTGGTTTCACTGGGGCAGAAAAGCGCCTCAATCGTCGCACCCGTAATGACATCCTTGTCCCGTTTGTGCGCGAGATCGCTCTCAACGAGCACGATAACATCACCACAATGAGCAAAGTCACGCTCTACGCAACTGACGCCTACCCCGTAACGGGCAAGGAAGAAGCGGTGCTGACGGCTTGGGATCTTACAGGGCGGGACAATAAGGCTCTTGCAGATCGCATTGTCCAGCAGCTCAACAAGCTGGGCATAGCAGCCCGACGGACCACTTACAAAAAATATAATGTGGTGGCGTTCGACCCGGGCGATTGGCTCAATGTTGCTTGTGGTCAGTAAATAGTTGACTTGGTGGGCGCGGTATTATATCGTGCCCACATAGGAGACGAATATGGACAAGCCGACATTCAGCACAAAAGATTTCACCTGGAAAGGAAACCAAGGAACCACACATCTAGGCGTGTTAGAGTTGACTGAATTCCCTCGCGATGGATTCTATATTCTCAGCCATCGTTCCGGAGAAATTCGTTTCTTCTCGCCTGATCAGGAAACGATGGAAGCCAACGAGTTCTTCGACGGTGAGGCTTCTGCTTACATTTGCAAGGGTTTGAAGGTCCAAATCTGGACCTAATCCCCGGCCTTCCCACTTGTTAACGTTAATTTGTAGGGTTAACGACTGACTTTTTCTTTTTCACTTGACACATATTTTGGCCTTTTTTGTTTGACCACTTGATCTATTCCTGTATAAGGATGGCATAGCAAGCAGGGAGTCACCAAAATGGCTAAGGTTTCTGAAGCTGTCCGTTCCACCCTCTCCACCGCCGCAGAGCGCAATGCTCCAGGTTACTACCTCAAGGAAACTTTCCGAGAAAAAGGCGTCAATGTTTTGGGCGCTGGTATGTATGGTGCGGCGATCGAGGAAAACGGTAACGTTTTCAAAATCTTCGGCAAGGAAGAGCGCGGCTATGGTGCCTACCTGGCGTATCTCAAGGGCAAGAGCAGCGTACTCCATCCCAGGGTGAAACTGGTGGGATCGTTCGGACTTTACACTTGTGTCCACATTGAACGTCTTTACGATCTGCGTTCTGAAATCGGCGCCGACCTTGCTTATGAGTTTGCTATGTGGGCCAGCTACATTGCCCGCAAGGCATATGTGCGCGCGGGAGGTAACGACTTCGTCGAGAAGGTCCGCTTCCCCAAGGCGGCTGCGCAATATGTCAACAAAGCCAACATGGTTGGGATGCTCACCAAGCTGGCCAAGTTCGTTGCCGAGCACAATGCTGCTAATGGGCGAGTAGGATGGGACCTTCATAGCGGCAATTTCATGGTTCGCCGCAACGAAGACGGCACGAAGCAAATTGTCCTCACTGACCCCTTTTGCAATAACTGAAGGGCAATAGAAACGCATCGACTGGCACGGTTGGGCTATGTTCCAACCGTGCCATTGTCTGGATGGGTCATTATCCATGGAAACTTGTCCATCGATGTTAACTATACTAATTAACGTTAACAAAATAGTGACCACAATCTTCCTTATTTCATGTAAGGCTTGACTCCAATGCTCTCCGACCATATACATCCATGGAGAGCATTGGATGGAAGAGCATCCATCAATGAACCCTTGCGGAGGACATATGGCACGAGAAATTCCGTCTAGCACTGCCGAAAAGCTCTACATCGATGCCGACTGGCAGTCGTTTGGGCTGGACGAGATCGTCGATCGAATTAACGATCATTTTCCGGAAGCTCAGTCGATGACTTACGAAGAAATCGTCGCCAACTATCAGATCGAAATCGAACGAATCCAAGTTACCGGCTGTGGATGCTGTTATGACCCGTCGGACTGGAACACCTATATCGTTATTACCAGAAAGGTTTGACAATGGAAGATTTTGAACAGTTCCCTCCCATCGAAGGTAACGGTCATCCAACGTCCGGCTATCTTTTTTTGGTGGCGGCTATCGCTTTGGGCTTGACCGCCTTAGTGCTTTCACTTATCGGTTGATCAAAGGAGATTACTGATGGCAAATATCCGTTGCACGACTACGCTGGATGGTCGTATGTTCCACACTTTCGAATCCGGTGGCAAGACCCACGTGCTGGGAGTGGTGCGCTCGACTGCGGACGTCAAAGCCTGCCGCCGTGTCAACATTCTTCAGAGCCGATCGCTGGCGAGCGAAGGTCTGGGGGGTTGAAATGAACCTTGATAGCCGCCAGACAGAGCCGTTCAACAGCGGAGAAGGTGACGGCCAGTATTGGCAAGTCACTCGCAGTCACGATATGCACGCCTTCGACAACCTTCCGCCGCGCATTCGGGCATATATGAACGAGAACTTCAGCCACCTCCCGGCAGAAGACGTTCTTTATAATCTCCGTTACAATTGTAACGGCAACGAGGAAAAATGTCTAGAGTCGCTAATTGCCGACAACGTAATGCTGGAAAACATCAACCGGGAACAAATGGCCGCTTGACTTAGGCCGCCGTTCTGTTAGACAAGCGGTATGAAAGATTACCTTTTCCTTGATGATGAGCGTGTCCCGCACGATGTGATTTGGAATGGCAATCATCGCCTTTACCAATACGACTATCTGTGGGACATTGTTCGCACCCAGCCTCAGTTCGAGGCATATATCCTGGAACACGGAATTCCCAGCGTCGTGAGCTTCGATAACGACCTAGGCACTGGAATGGGTGAAGGAATCTTCTGCGCCCAATGGCTTGTCGATCAAGTGCTTGACGGGAATGTCAAGTGGAACCCCAATGTGACCTTTTTGGTCCATAGCAAGAATGGTGTGGCTGCTGACCGCATAAAAGGGTTGCTAAATAATTTCATCTCCTTTATAGAGAATGAAACACGGAGGTAGGAATGGCGTTTATCGATCGTTTTGGGGTTGAAATAAACGAAGGCGATCTAGTTGCTTTTGCTTGTAAGGAATACAGCAGAGACGCAATGATTGGCGCCACCGTAGCCTTCGGGACGGTCAAGCGTTATTATCCTGCTGGGGGTATGCTAATAGATACTGTCGACGGTAGAGAGGTGCGTTTGATGAAGATCGAACCTAATCAAGTCGTCGCCCTCAACGAAGACTTTATGGAAATGGTGAAAGTGGCTCGCACTGTCGCTATCATCTGCGCATAATGTTAAAGGAAAAGATATTCGTCGTGGAATCAACCGAGCTCTAAAAACAGACCACCCGTTCTGATTTTTGTTGATCCGGAGACTCATTCTGCTAGAAGGATGGAGTAACGAAGGAGAAGACGATGAAAACGATCGCAGATTTCACCGCCCTGGTCAAGCTTTGCATTGAGACTGCTGAAGCCAAGTATGGTAAGATTGGCCCCGTCGAAATACGTTGCGATGTGCGCGGCAAGACTGCTGGCTATGCGGGTTGGAAAACCAACCGCTGGACTGGTGAAAACTCCAACTTTGTCCTGCGCTTCAACCGCGAAGCTATCGCCAAGCATTGGGATGAAATGGTGCAAGTCACCATCCCGCACGAAGTTGCTCACCTTGTTTGCGCTGCTCATCCTGAATTGGGCGGCCGCGATCACAATTGGAAGTGGGCACAAATTGATCGCTCGCTCGGCGGTAATGGAGAGCGTTGCCACAATATGGAACTCACTCCGGGCCGGAAGACCAGCCGCTATGTTTACAAGGACTCACTGGGCCGGGAAATGACTGTCGGCCCCAAGCACCACGCTGCTCTCCAGCGCGGTAAGTATGGACTTCTCCGCAACCGCAAAACTGGTGCCACTATCACCCGCGGTGATTACCTCCGACCCGCAGCTTGACAAAAAAAAAAGAGAAAAGGGGCCAAGCGCCTCTTTTCTTTTGATACTGTTTGTTAACTATATTCATTAACGTTAACGAATGGTTAAAACAGGCCGTATTTTATCTTTCTTATGGTTTCGTAAACAGTGCAAGATGCTAATTTTTCTCATCGTTATCTTTTAATCGTATTGACATCCGACCTAGCTTTCTATAATATCCCACAAAAGGAAGTTAGTTCGGAGTTGATATGAAATCCACTATAGTCACATTATTGTTAGTCGCTGCGGCAGGAATGTTAGCCGTTGCTGGCTACAAGGCTATGACCTTCAAATCACTCAATGTTACTGAGGTTCAATTCCAGGACGGAGAAGCAGACGAAATCTGCTATAGTCTATTGAAGGACTGGAGTGAGGATCCCAATATGAGGGAAAAGGTGCAGGCTGCAACTGCTGACAACCTTTTCACTGACGATGAATGTCAGGACTTGCTCAAGTATCACGATCTAATCGACGCCCAGGAAAAGAGGGCTCGTATGGATCATTATATGGAAGATGCTAAGGCCAACGTCAAGTAGCTCTTGGAATTTCGTTGTAGAATAAATGATCACCAATTTGGGCCACCGGATCAATTGTCTTAGCCCAAGCAGGATTGACTGCCTTTGTGTGATAGTATAGTGATCCGTCAGTTGGGTCTTGATCACGACCTTGGATGATCTTTGTAGCTAGTTCCTGTGCCTCTAGCCATTCTTTATAACCAGGCATACCTGGTTCCAAATCCTGAATGTTGAGCATTTTGTCTCTATTTGGATCCCCAGCATTCCAAGCAGAAAATTGCTTTGGAGCCAATGCGACGCCTTCAATACCAGTACCAAACATCTTAGGATGATTACTGTCTGCACGATTCTTAATTACGTGCCCGACCGCTCTCATTCCTTCTGTTCCTTGATTACGGGCTTCACCCCACATTGTCAACGCCATTGCGAGCATTTCCTCTTGGTTAGGAGTAATGTGGTTGACTGTCTGCTGAACTGCTGGTTTAGTATTATATGCCTGAGCTGGCTTGTTTGCTTGATGTAGGCCCACCATTGCTGCTCCAGCCAAGGCGGCTGTGCCGAGCTTCTTTGCAAGAGGACCTTCATTGACGTTTTCAAATTCTTCTAATCTCATATCTCTATTTATGTTAACGTTAATTATTAGGGTTAATGAAAAAAGTGACCGATTAACTACCTTTTTTTCTTGTGCAGATGGTCAAAGGCTGTATAAGGAAAGCATAACAACGCAACGGAGTAGACGAAATGAAGCTTGCACAGATCCACGCGCTGCTCAACAGCATCAACGGCAATACCTTCGCCGCGATGGACACCATCACGGAAGTCGACCTCAAGGGCGGCAAGAAGAACCCGATGAAGGGCCGTGTCACCAAGCACACCACGGGCAACCGCGTTCAGCTCTTCACCAGCCACAAGGGCTACAAGAATATGGTCAACCGCCGCCTCGAGGCCGAGGGCAAGGTTGCCAACTTCGAGCCCGCTGCGCTGCGCTGGGGCACTCGTGTCGAGGACAGCCCGCTGATCGAGCACAACGGTAAGTTTTACCTTCAGTGCATCTTCATCAAGGGCGGCGAGTCCACCTACTACCTGGACAACACTGTCATCGACAAGGCCAACATTGAAGGCTTCGTCGAGAAGGAACCCAACGCCGGCCGCACTGGACTGGAAGATGGTAACGAGCCCATCGTCAGGACATTCGCGCTTGACAGCATCCGTGAAATCCGTATGATGGGCCAGGCAGTCAAAGGATAAATGATGTTGGGAGGGGTGGTATGTCCCACACCCTCCCCGTCCCGGCCGTCGGATCAATCCGACAAGCTTAGAAAGAGTGGTGGACGGAGCCGGCCGTGCCACCACGTTTTTCAAGGAGATAAACGTGAGCAATCTTCCCCGTCGTCCCAACACTTTGATGGGCTTTCTGCTCATCGCGTTCGGCATTGCATTCGTTTCGGTCATCGGCCTTATGATCGCTGGTGGCATCTGGAATTACAGCCTCTATCGTGATTGCATCAACGATGGCAAGAAGGCATACCAGTGCAAGGCAATGCTGGATGGCGGTGCCCGATACATCGCCGTGGATGACGTCACGGAAAAGTAATCCTTGACAGCGCTTCCGTGGAAGCGTATCCACGGAGGGCAATCCACGGAGGAACACTTGCTTAATCGTTTTGAAAAATGGATGTTAAAGCGCATCCTCCATAAGCTGATCCGTCAAGGTCCGCACAAGCACAACATAACTTTGATGTATAAGATTATCCGCATCAAAGCAGAGCAGGTTTTTACCGAAGACAACCATCCAACGCTTGACGCATTCCTGTATGAATGCTATCAGGACAGTAGGAGGTAACGCAATATGTTCCTAGCTTTTGAATCCCCTATTGTTGGTGATCATCGCCAACCAACAATCAAACATTTGATTGGGCCCACCAACATCAATGTCGACAAATTTTATGGTCCTTTTGGGGATCGTATGGAAGTTGACACCTATGCTGAAGGGCAGCTTGCGGCTGGTTGCAAGTGCGATATTGTCGTCGTGCCTCTGGCGGATACAAAGTCCAAACTGGAGCGCATCGTTGAGCTTCTTCGGGAAGCTGACTGTCTTCAACAGGAAATTGCCACTGATACAAGCTCGGATGGGTTTTGTTACAAGACCCACAACCAGCTAGAGGATTTGGCTGATTCGTTTGAGGCAATGATCGTCGCCGTTGGAGACGAATGATGGCTGACATTTCTAAGCTCAAACCTGAGACCCGGGCAGACCTTCTTGCAATGCTGGATGAAGTCTTTGCCGAAACTATAGCAGAAGACCATCTTCCGATCAACACTATTGTGGAGAACAACGTGGACGAATTCGACGAGAACCGCGAACGTGATGCCGGCGCACTGCGCGATGCGGATACTATCATCAAGGCGCTCGCAGAGCAGGGACACGGTGACTATTCAGCTTATCGCAATCAGATCGCTGACCTCTGGGATGGCGAATATGGACTCTGGTATGGTAACGACGAATGTACCACGGACCTGGAAGATGACAACCTCCGTGACCTGCGCCTAATCCAGGAAGATCATTATGATCAGCATATGGACGAGGACGAGAAGCCGGCGTGGGGCGATATGATCTGCTATGCTGGTGATTACGTTTTTTTCGCCTAAAGTGAAAAAAAACTGTTGACGCACCAAACACCAGATGCTAGATATACTGACATAGGGCGACGATAGCGCGCAACGATAGGGCATAGAGGCTAAGCGACGGTTTAGCAGTTCAGCCCGACAATAGCGCGCAACAATAGCCCGACACTTGCCGGGGAAGGTGCTGATCACACTGGAACCACCCCAATAAGTTAATTGAAACGGCGGATTTTCACTCCGACATTGTAGGTATCGAGGCCTACTTGGGTGCAAGACGTTATTAGGAGGAACGGCGGGTGCCTTAGATGGTGGGCCGTAGAGTTTTATCGTGTGTGGCTAGATGGGGCGAGAGGCGGCCCATACTGTAGTGATACAGGCGCCCATTACATTGATGGAGGGTCGCTACCTCCTAGTGATGACGCTGGTTCGATCCCAGCCACGATGACCAGTTTATGCCCTTCCTGGGTTCGAATCCCGGGTCGAATGACAAAGGAAAGATGTAGATACAACGGCCGTGATGCTACATTGGACTGAGTCAGGTCAGGATGCAAGAGTCAAGAAAGCTACTTGACAGACTGCGGCGGAGACATTAATGTTTCCCTCTACCTCGGATTGGTAGTGCTGATCAGGATCTAAACAATCCTTGGCGCCACTTGGCGGGTTGAGCAATAGACAAGCACCAGCGTCGGTTGCTCCCCGCCCTTTTTATTGATTGGAGTAGATGATATGAAGAAAATGGTTGCAGGTTTTTTTGTTTCGTTTATGGCCATAGGAGCCCTTGCCGGCTGTGGTGATACTCGTTTCTCTTCTAAGGAGAGCAGGACTGAAGCTGCCCAGGAACGCATTGAACGTGCTCAGATCGTGTGCAGGGATCACGTTGAGTATTTGAGCTTTCCGAACTCATACGGCCGCACTTATACGGCACATTTGCAGGTTGACGGCAAACCCTACACCTGCTAAACAATACGAACACTGGCGCAATTGTCCGGAACATTGCGTTAAGAGCAGGCACTATTCCCTTAGCCGATCGTGGGAATTTAATGCTGTGGGGTAAGAGTCCCAAGAATGGCACGGAATTAGGGACGGGAACAACTCGGCTGGCTCATTGCGTAGTACCGGAGCCCGTCCTACTAGAATTAGGTGAGCAGTTTCAGGTATTGACGAGTTACATAAGGTCGTCTATATCCCTGCTTGTATTGGATCAGAGCAGCAATGCTTGGCTGGGGGTCGCGAACCAGTTTTGAGTCCAACACCTAAAAGGAAGATGCTGTAGCTTACTGGCTGAAAAGCGCGTATTTTATACGAGATGGGAACGAGAGCGGGTACCCAGCATTTAACAACGAGGGAGGAGCAGCGTGTGCCTTTGATGGTGGGCTGTAGCAAAGCAGGGCGGTGAGGGGTGACGGGTGCGGCCAATATCGCGGGTCATAATTTAGAGTTTTATAGTCTGTGGCTAGTGTTAACGCGAGCACACCTTTTGGAAGTGGAGGTTGGATTCCTCCACCACAGACTAATTACTAACGGTCAGAGGACCGTGGCGCGGAAGGTGGATTTATCCACTGGAAGGTTGTAGGAAGAGTGGCATAACCCACTATTATTTCACGGAGCGGTCGGGCCGTGGATAGTTTTGTAATTGACTTGTCTGGCTGTTCTGCTATTGAGGGAATATGACAAAGCTTCGCAAACCCCCAAAGAATCCAATCACCGAACGGCGCAAGTTCCGTGAACGCAATCCTCAACCATATGACTGGTCTCGAACCAAACTCAATCCAGACAAGGGGCTGAAAGGCGGATCGTGCAACAGGACAGCCTGTCAAGCACCTGGCGCAAATTACTTCAACTATTCGACGGAGAAATATTATTGCCGTCGTTGCGCGGAAGATCTGAATCGCGCCAACCGGTTCGATGCTCACAAAATGTATGGCCACGACTTGTGTCTGCTTGACACATCCAACGGCCCACTGTAAACAAAAACTCCAAACGGAGATAACAATGTTCGAACCTGAAAACGATCTGAAGATCAAAATGATTGCCGGCCACATTGTTGCCCAGGGCCAGTGTGTTGACCTTGGTAATGAACATCGCGAAACGACCTTCAAACTGGATTCGACAGTTGCTCGCTTTATGCGCAATGCTGCTGGCGAGTTCACTTCCATCGCCGTCGAGGACGAAGAAAAGAACATCTACGCATATTGGTCGGAGGGCTATGACGTCCAGTTTATGCTCACTGGCGATGGTAGCGAATTCCAGAGACTGTATTCCCAGATCGAAAACGAACTTGGGATTTGCTTCTAAGTCAGTTGACACGCAAGAACTTTTAAGTTAACTTGTAAGTCCGAATACAGGAGACAACGAATGCGCTTCAAAATCGAATGGGACAACGGTTACGATGATGGCGAAACAATCATCGAGGCAGAAACTCCCTGGCAGGCCGAAGTCAAATTCGAATCGGAATATCCTGACCGAATGGTCCTGGGGAGTCCGGAACCTGTGGAGAATTAACCCCAGTTAAGTTAATCAATAGGAGATGTGCTATGCGGTAATTGACTCAACCTTGATTGTTGTATAGAGATAGAGAAAGAGTTGTTTTGTTGATTGTAAACCTTAACCCAGGAGAGGTTATGTAAAAAGAAGTTCGGCGCGGGTCCTTCCTAGCCAACCACTGTTAGGAGTGTTTTTAGATATGAGCGCGATGCGGATTTATCCGTAGAGTGAGTGGGGAATGGCCTAACACTTGGCCCCATTACTAGGTTGGTTTCAAAACTGACAGCTATTGTGCAAGGCAGCTAGTAACCCTTTAGGAAAACAAATTGCACTTACTCGTCTGTGGTAATGTCACAGACCGTTGTTAACTTATTTTAGAGTACACCTCACGTGGATTTATCCACAATCTGCCGTTCAGATAAGTGCAGGTAAAAACTGCCTTTATTTGACGGCAGAGGGGGAAGATAAGCAGTTCGCCTAAGCAATATGCAGTCGCACATAAGTCTTATCAGTGGGGCAGGTCCACAGTTAACAATGAATAGATATTGAAAAAGAATGGGGTCAGGTAACTGGCCCCATTTTTTATTTGACTCTGGATCAGATTCTGCTAAAAGGATCTGGTAACAAGGAGACCACAATGCTTTACGATATGGTTGCAGAGTTTTTTGGCGTTGATAACGACGCGAACCTTCAGACTGCCATTGATGCATCTGGCGTGAGCATTATCGACTGGCTGGGTGAAGATGGGCAGCCTGATCCTGAAGCCCGCAAGCGTATTGTCGACGCAATGAACGTGCAGACGGACAAGATGATCGAGGCAGAGATCGCCAGCGGCGCAAACAAGATTCCGCTCGAAGAAATGCTGTTCCAGTTGAGCCAGATGCCGGGCATCCGGGTAACTGGATTGCCCAATCGGGCTGCTCGCCGAGCTGCAAGGAAGAAGAAATGAGTCCCGGCTATTACGTCGGCCGCAGAACAAACCGCAACAATAGCGGCAAGTTCGTCATAGTTGAGTCTCGCCCGTTCACTGCCCGATCAGACTCTGAGGATGACCAGTGGCGCGCCAAAAGGGATGCTGCCGCTTGGGGTAGACATATCAAAAACGGTCATCCCAAAGACGAAGTGTTTATCTTCGAAGTTACGTCACTGGAAGATTTCGAAAAAATCGTAGATGATGGTTGACTGGTGGCCAGATTCTGCTAAAAGGATCTGGTAACAAGGAGACACAAGATGGCAAAGCTTCAGATTGTCGACGGTAGTAAGTTCACCTGGAAGGGCACTCACGGCACTTCCGAGGCAAGCGACCTGTTGTTCCGGGAATGGCCTGCCAGCTTCTACATTATGTCTCCCAAGACAGGTCAGCAGAAGCTGTTCCTGCAGGGTGAAGCAAAGCGTTGCGGCACTGCTGACAACGAGCTTCAGAGCGTCGACTATTTCAATCCGGGTGGCGGGATCACTGTCACAATCTTCAACGATTGATTGGTTGACTTAGCATCAACCAGATGCTAGAAGAAGGAATACAAAGGGGCGGTTGCAAACGTCCTGGAGTTGTCGACAAGCCGAAAGGTTTGGAGCCTGTCGTCTATTAGCCAGCGGTGTTCGAAAGCTTCTGGTTCAGGTAAGACGCCACCTCTTGTATAGGGGAAAAGTGGGGTTCGAAGCCCACCAGGCCTTACGATCTGTGCCCAAGACCACTAGGGCCTTGTTAGGGTGGCACTGAAGGAGAAGGTATTTTTACGTCTTCCCGGAGGTTTTGAAAGGGTGTGTAGAAACCGGCCAGCCATCAATGGCTCGTGGAGGAAGCCTCATCTTAGGTTGAGTGCAGGTACATAGAAGCGTGTGCCGGACCCACTTTTTAGGAGATTGTGATGCGAGTTATTCTTTTTGCTTTGGCAGCACTAGCACTTATCCCAGCAGGGATTTGGCTCGAATTTGTCCATCCGGTCAATTCGATCACTGCTGACTTGGAAGCCGATGGGGTAACTGATATCAATCTCCAGTATCGTATGTTCAGCGGCACGATTTTTACCCGCTGCAACCACGAACACGCAACCATCCGTTCGTTCACCGGCATCAAAAATGGCCGCTATGTGCAGGGTATTTCCTGCTATGCGCCTCTTTGGGGTTCCACACATTGGTTTGATTGACTAACTTCCAAAACTGTAGTATTAAAAGCGGGAAATGGAGGTTAGTTATGTATCAGATTGTCGTCAGCGTAATGCCCAAGTTTTTCGATGCATTCAATGGTCCTGCTGGAAATAGTGGCCGGCCCCACTCGTGGGTTTCGGCTTCCGGCGATGAACTTCCGGATATGATCCAAAGCCTGCGTAAGCACGCTGCTCGTGATATGAAAATGTCCGATGACGAGCTGGGCTTGATGGAACGTCTTGTCCTCAATGCTTGGACCAATCAGCTCAAGAACTCCATAGCAGTGTTCAGCAGCGATGAATTTGTCAACATCTCCATATTGGATGCTGAAGACATTGCTGCCCGTGATGCAGCCTTGGCTGAGCTTGGCTTTGGTGGGTTCAGCACAGGAGGTACTATCCATTGAAAGTGCTGGCAGATTTCGAAACCCGTGCTGGGGATTATGAGATCGTCGAATTTCCTGACGGTACTTACAGGATACGATGCGATAGGGTTGACAAGCACGGCATATGCACAGCTAATGATGTAATAGCTTGGCTCAGTAATGCTCTGCACAATGCAGAATTCCTACTCAACAAGCACAATATCTAAAGGGGCCCAGGCCCCTTTTTTTATTCATCACCATTAACTATATCTGTTAAAGTTAATTTTTAGGCATAAATTTGTGACCTTTTTTTGTTGACCGCATCTTTTTTTCTGCTAGAAGGATGGGGTAACGAAGGAGATGTTAAGATGCTCAATGCTGCTGAAATCGCCGCCCTCGAGAACAACATCGACAACGTGTGGTCGCTGGCTGACTACCTCTCCTACCTCAATGCCGATGCGCGCAAGCGTATGGCTGAAACTCCCGGCCTGTGGTGCTCGGAATTCACCGAGGACCTGTCGCACTGGGCTGAAGTTAACATCACCACAGCTCGCGATCTCGCGAACTATCTCGACGCTTGCTTCCAGCGAGAAGTTCAGAAGTCAATGTATGACTATGATCGGTTCGATGATGAAATCGAGGCTTCGCGCAAAGAGCAGGCACGTCGTGATAATGTTGAACGACGTGCCCTGAAAGCCCAATATGTGAATGTGGCACCTGAGCCCAACAATGCTATCGGGAATGCTCTCCTGCAGGCATTGGGGGTCAAATGCTAACTAATCCCAAGTTGGGCCAGGAGGTAATCTTCACCTCGCGAATCCGTGGCATCTGCTATAAGCGGGCCATTGTGGTCAGAGTCGATGGTGCTTGGGCAGTCAAGCTAAAAGAAGACGGTGATACGTTCTTTGTTGATTTGGCTGATGAAATCGAAAATGTGCGTGGTACGTGAAAAAAAGACCTGTTAACTACCTTTTTTTTGTCGACCAGGCCAATAATTCTGCTAAAAGGGTGGCAGTTAAACGCAAACGCAAGGAGATACGAAGATGGCTACTGCAATTGAAAAGCTTCAGAATGTTATCGCCAAGGTCGGTGATGTCGACAACGCCGGCGAGATGATCGCACAGGGCATCAAGGCTCGCAAGAAGGCGGACCTGAAGGTGTTGGGCTTCACTGCAATGTCGGCGACGGTGGCAACGGACGAAGGCGACACGCTTCGCATCGTGTCCAAGCGTGATGCGGCTGATGCTCAGTTCCAGGGCTTTACGAAGCGCAAGACGTCCGTTATGTTACCCAAGACCGAGACGGTGGCGGACCTGGATGGTTTCCGGATCGACAAGATCGAGCAGCTGGTGCCGCTGAAGACTGTCATCGGCGACGACAATGATGCATTCAACAGCTGGCTGGCTCGCTATGCAGGTGCTCGTTCGACGGGCAAGGCAACTCGCGGCGCTCGCGATGAAGCTGCTCCGGCATCCGTTCAGAACATCGTCCACGTCGGCAACCTGCGCGGTCTGGTCAACAAGATGGTCCAGTTCAATGCCGGCGCAATGGCGATGACGTTCGATCGCTTCTCGGTCCGCGAGAACCAGGACGGCACGAAGCAGATCGTGATTACCGATCCCTTCAACGCCTGAAACAAAATGGGAGTCAATGAAATAAAGTAGTTGACTCCCATTCATCCAGGCCATAGAAGACGAATATCAAATGGGCCCGCGTAGCACAAGCGGCTAGTGCGCTCTTAGACTTTACCCGAGGTAGGCCACCGAGGGGCTTGGATAGGCCATCCAATGCGTCTGAGTGAGATTCCAGTTCGAATCTGGACGCGGGCAGCAGTATAGAAGGCCGAAAGGCAGAAGTAAAACGAGGCGACTGAGCGCGCCTATCCACGGGACGGACGACTACGCGCGGTAGGTAATCAGCCCTTGGAGGACTATACTGGCACCCATATCCGTGGATGGGCTTCCACGGAAGCACGTGGATGGAGAACAATGGCGAAGCGATCATTTTGGCAGCCAACTGGTGGCGGCTACAATGTGTTCTATGCGGAATACAGATCCCGCGAGGATCCTACAATCAAACTGTGGAAACGATGCTCCTCCGGCAAGGAACGTGAGGAGTTCATTCGTGAGCAAAGCTTGATCATTCGGCGGTTTGAGACTGAGAAAGAGTATCTGGATTTCTACAACTTTCTGTCGACATTAGTGGCATAGCCTGCTAGTACGATTCAAAGGAGATTCATATGCAGGTTGAAACTAAATTCATCGCCAAGGATGGCAAGAAGTTCGACACTCAGCCTGAAGCTGAAGCCTACGAGGCTGAGCTGGATCGGAAAGCTGATGAGCGCTATACCAAATATCTGACCAGCTCTGCTGGCAAGCGGCTGCTCCAGGACCACAGTTCCACGGAAGAGGGTTATTGGCACGCCATTGGAGAGAGCGACGATCCTGGGATTGGCGGTGGACGAGGACCTGACCTTGGAATCTACAAGGGCCGGCTCGTTGATGTTATTCGCAAGGTAACGGCTATGAATGCCTTCTGGTCCTGGGGTGGCGGTGGCTACATTACCAAGGTCAATGTGACCGAACTCTAAATTGACAAAATGTAAACTGAATGTTACCATTCGGTTGAATACTTTTGGAGATTTCAGAGATGGAAACTAAGGTTGTCAAGCCTTTTACTAGTTCAGAGCTAGAACGAATCAAGAAGCTTGCGAACGAATACCGACCCTCAATGGATAAAACAGTTGTCCACGCTTGGGGCGAAGACGTTGCTAAGCTTCTTAGAAGCTATCTCACGCGCATTGGAGAGCAGTGATGTTCAACGTGTATCCTTGCGAGCTAACGTACACTAGAACTACGAAGACGGGCATTCTAGCAGGCATTCCGTGCCCTTGCATTATCGGTGTCGCGTCCAAGAAGGACGGTGAGAAACTGTTTGCTGATTTGGTCAAGAACAATCCAGACATCTCATTTACAAATCCAAAGATCAATGAGCGAAAATAATTCTTGACCTAATTCCAGATCCTGCTAAAAGGGTCTGGTAACAAGGAGAAAGAAATGTCTCGCACTCATCGCCGGCATCATCCTAAGACCACCAAGTGGGCTCGACGCGAAGTCGAAGGTTACACGTTCTGTGGTTGCCGCTATGCTTTCGAGGATAACAGCGATATGAGCCAGCGCCACACGCTCAGCATCCTGCGCGGTGATGATGGCCGTATCCGCTACGACAAGTGCGCTGGTGCTGTCTCGGACAACGAGGGTAACTGGAAGCTCAACACTTGGGACGAGTCCCCTAGCAAGCACAATGATGCCCACCGTCACCGCCGCCGCGCTGACAAGAAGCTCATTCGCAGCCAGCTCAAAGATATGGATTGACAACCCGTGTGTAAGAACGTAATCAAGAACACGATGGCCCGTCTGCCCTGGGAGAAGAAGGCAGAGTTCAATATCCGGCTCACGCTAGTGCGGGCTGCTAAGCGGCAGCGGCTCTGGGTAGAGCAAGATGGCAAATGTCACTACTGCGATCAAGAAACAGTATTGCCCAGGCCAGGACAAAACAACCGTGGCGGCAATCTGGCAACGTTAGACCACATCATTACACAGAGCAATGGTGGGACTGATAGCCTCAACAATCTGGTCGTCGCCTGCCATACTTGCAACAGCAACCGCCTTGATATGGATTATGAAATTTTTTATAATCTAATGAAGACTCCTGGTGCTTGGAAAGAACATTGTGCTGAAATGGCCCGGCAGAAAGCGGCTCGTGATGAAGAACGTCGCAAAGCAAACCTTCGCCGTCACGAAGAACTCCTGGCAATGGAAAAAGCTGCCGCATCTGCTCGCCAAATGGAACGGCTCCGCAAACACGCTCCGAATGTGATCAAATTTGCTCAGCGTGAGGGTTTTATTCTTCCTACTGATCCTGAAGAGCGTATCCAATGGGCTATCAATTATCATCTTGAACAAGCTCGGCTCCACAAAATGTTCGGTCCTAATGGTGACAACCTTTTGAAGGATTGGCTCCATCGATCAAACTTCGCACCACGGAAGGATGGCCGTGGATGGGTAGCTATCCAGGAATGCTCTTCCAGGGACCCTCTTCCGTGGAGGGACTTGACTGGAGAGACGGAATTCTATATTATGAATTAATCGCAGGCGTAGTGCTCAGTGGCAGAGCCGGGGTCTCTAAAACCCGTCGGTCGTGGGTTCGATGCCCACCGCTTGCACCATTTTTAGGAGGTTGAATGGTTGACATTAAAATCGTTTTTGACCGAAAACTAGACATTGTTGAGCTAGAAGTCTTAGCGGCGAAATTTCGGTCTGGAATGTCAACCCATACTTCTTATAAAAAAAAGCCATATGTATCTGGTTTAGCCAACACTGCGGTTATTTCAATACCCAAAAAGCATCTTTATAGTGTTATTAACTATCTTCTTACTTTCCCTGAAATCAAATATGCGGATCCAATGTATGACTGAAAATGATGTCGTAAACAGTCAAGCATTCAAAGTCATCAACCTGATGATTGACCAGAAGGCTGAAGAACTCAAGCGATATATGCTCGGTCTCAAGGACCGTACTGAGATTCTGTTCCGTGAACAGAAATATCCTCCAGCCGTTCGCACTCGCATCCATTGTGAAAATCCTCGCAATAGTGGTGCCTACACAGCACTTCCAGCCCACCCCCACGAGGTCAAAGACCTTCAGCACTACCTAGATTCAATCGCCACGTTGGAGAAGGAAATCAACGAACTCCAGAAGATGAAATGTCGCTTGACTGGCGACTGGGATTTCACTAATGGTGATACATCCGATATGGAAGCCGTTTTTGGCGAAAAGATTGAAGGTATGTGATGTACATCAAGAATTTCCTTAACAAGAATATGTGCTCGAAGTATTTCGAGATGTTCTGGAATGACCTTGATTGGGAGCGTCGTCCGGATGCTCCGCGTCGCGAATATTGGACTAACCTGTATGACCGCGATTATACATATGGCCGAGGTGCTGGCATTCGCACCTATCAGGCCCGTGAAGGACACCCAGATATTTGGGCTATCGGAACCTATTCAGAAATGGAAGCCTTTGACCACGGTATGATGGACAATGGCCAGATGTTTGAGGGGTGCTTCCTCAATGGTTACGAAGGGGCAAGGGACTGGCTGGGCTGGCACGCCGATGACGATCCAGCTATCGATCACAGTAAGCCTATCGCCATCGTGACACTGTATCGTGAGCCCGAGAAGAAGCCGCGTGTAATCCAGTTCAGGGACAATGCTACGCAGACAGTTGAATCTGTCGAACTACACCACGGCTCCTTGTATTTGATGCCGCCCGGTTTTCAGTTTACACATCAGCATCGAATCCCTAAAGCGGGATTTGAATGCAGTGACCGGATCTCCCTCACATTCAGGGGCTTAGTAAAAAACTAAGCCCTTGACTTTCGCTATAGTTAATGTATGCTTGCGTGGAGATAACTACGTGAGGTAAATTGTGGCGAAAACCCCATCGTGGAGAAAACGCGAACCCGTCGAGGCTCTAGAAGACCTAAGGGACGACTGTATCGCAATTGTCATCAATTCGAAGATGACATTCAAGCAAGTCCACGAACAGGGCGGGCCAACTCCTACAACCATCAGCAAATGGCTGTACAGGGAAACGAAGTTCCCTAGATTAACGACCATACGGGCAATATTAAATGCCTGTGATCACGATTTAACAATAACATCACGTGGTGATCGTGTCAAGAGATATGGGCACGAAGGAATCCAATATCCTCCGAACAAAACTCGTCGCAAAAAATAATCATTGACATTTCTCCGTAATCAGCTATCAGTCTGGTGACGGAGGAACAAATGAATCTTTTGGCGTACGAAATTCGTGGTGCCCAGGTCCACATCAAAGCAGCCACGAGCGTTAAGAAAGACGGATCGTTCCGCCTCAAGGAAACATACGGGATTGGTGGTAATCCGCAAGGAGTTCGCGGTTCTGAAAAGCATATCAAAAAGCTGAATCAAGTTTCCACCATCTTCTCAAATGCTACTGGCGATGACTGGGACATTGGTGAGTTAGTTTACATTGATTCTCCCCGCCAATATTATGGCTACATTACAAATGGGGAGGATAAACTTCTCTATATGTATATCGCCACCCACGCACCGGGCAGTGGGCAACAGTATTTCTTCTCACCACATTTAAGCCCGACACGGGTATTGAACTCCAATTTCAATCCCGAACTGGCAGCTTGGATTATCAAAAGTCGGTTTTCCAAAGATTATCAGAAAATCGGTTGGAATGATCAGCAAATAATGATTGACCTACTCCGCCAAGGTGTTACAGCTGATGTTGTAAACACCGCGCTTGCCGTAATGCGCTGAGGAGGTTATAAATGAAACCGACGGTTAAGGAACGCACGAAGGTTATTGGTGATACCCGTATCACGTCTTTGGTTTCGACCACCAAAGCTACCTGGAAGCGAATCTCGACTTACTGGCGATTGCCTTGCGGATGTGTCAATCCAGATATTTGGACCTCGGATGATCTCCACCAGTCAGAATGCACGGATTGCGGGCGACGATGGAAGCATATGACCACTACTTGCGAAATGCTCGATGGGCAGCCGCAAGGTCCTGAAGTGTATGTGCTGACTGAAAAGATGATCTTCAATGGTGTCTGAGGACTTATCAGCTGGTGATCGGCAGGGTATTATTGATGCCCTGAACAAAGCTATTATGAACCTCTATGAACAAGCGAAGGATTGTGTAAATGATCCCGAGTTTGCTGACTTGGAGGATATGTATAAGGGCGATGCCTCTGATCACGAAGGAATTCTCGAGCGGTTTATCGCCGGGGATTACAAGTCAGCAGCCCGTCAATTCCAATATATGGACACTGCATCAAGGGACAATGTGTTCGCGTTCTTCCAAAGCAAACAACACGAGCGGGCATTCATTTACTTTCTGGAGAACAGTTAATGTTCAAATGGGTTGAGGGTCGACAGAACAGTGGCTATTTCAAAATGCTTCTGTTTCGATCCAAACTGCTCAAAATGGATATGTACCTTCTCAAATTTGAAGAAGGGGTCGTAGTGCCTTGGCATAAGGACCCTGCCAAAACTGGTCAACATTTTCGTTTCAATTTATATCTCACTCGTCCTGGTGGTGGCGAGCTTCTAATAGAAAAAAATAAGAAGGCTATTTTTCCAATCGACTTTGTCACCTGTTTCGTGCAGATGATATTCAACACGCAATGACGCAGGTAGAAGGTGGAACCCTCTATATGCTCTCTATCGGGAAGGTTATATAATGTTTGGCATCATGTTTTTGATCGGTCTTTTTCTGTGTCTAGTTCTATTTGTGTGCTATACATTTTATGACGGATCAGTATGGCAAGCATCGCGCAACCCGGACAAATATACAGTCATCGACGTCCGAACTGCCAAGACTCCAGTCAAGCATGGAGTTGCCGTTGTGCAATATGATGCTTGGGGTGACCCATATGTCGACTTTGGTATTTCTGGCAGTTACCCACTCACTGGTACTTTGAAGGTGCTAGAGAACGGTAAGATCCAGGAGCTGTACCACAACACTGAATGGCGTTTGCGTTCTGGTCCAGAGATCATTTGGCCGAACAATTCTGGCCGCAAAGCATTTGATGGATTTTAATTTTTTCTATTGACTGCTTTCTAAATTTTGCTATTGTCCTGACATAGCAAACGGAGATTCCAATGACTGACCTCAACGCAACCTGGAACGAAGCACAGCGTGGTCCACGTATGTCAGAAGCAACTGGCAAGGTAATCTTCAAGTATCAGATGCCCGTTAAGGAACAGTTCACTATGGAACTCCCTACCGGCGCACAGATTATCCGTATGCAGGATATGGATGGCTTCTTCTGGCTGTGGGCAGTCGTCGATACTGACGCGCCGACCGAGAAGCGTTTCTTTCGTGCGTTCAAGACCGGCGCCAAGATTCCCGACGATTTCGACACCAGTCACTACGTTGGCTTCTGTGCCGTGTTCGTGCAGATGGAACTGGGCCTCTACATTTTCGAAGATCGTGCAGCGTATGACCAGCTGAATCGAATCAAGGACCGTTTCCAGGTCGAGGATGCTCCTATCACAAAGAGTGCCACGCTTCGTGAGATCGCACAGAATGCTGGTAAGAAGGTGATTGACATCAAGCTGTCCAGTCAAAGTGCTGAAGACTTTGCTGGCATTCCCTCTTTTCACGTCAACGAAGAAAACGCCCGCAAGTGGTTCAAAGAAGCAACCGCTTGGATGTATGAGGATCCGAAGAAGCAACTGAAGCTTGACATTGACGAAGTGCTGTCAGAATTCGAAGATGTACTACGGCCGATCATTTTTCCCACTGTTAAAAAGCTGACCCAAAAGCTCATCGACGAAATCGAAGCGGCTGGCGGTTTCGAGGAGGACGAGGAATGAAAGTACATCTCCATTCGGAACAATTTGACGGCTACTTACACGCCGCCTGTTACCGAGCACCATTTGATCCTCCGGCTCCTGATCCCAGAATTGTCGGCGAAGATGATTTTGAGAAACTGCCAAGAGCGGCCAGGTGTCATTACTGCACTCGAATCAATTGGCCGCGTGGTGGAGATCCTATCAACGGTGAAATTTAATTATTGACTCTTATGCCATTTCCTGTAAAAGGGACTGGTAACAAGGAGGCAATGATGCGTTACGGAAATCTTCCCACTGATCTCGGCCTAGTGGATATCTCTCCCAAGGAGATGATGTTCCATATGTATATGCCAATCAGTCTTCCAGGATCGGATCAAGTATATCTTCCTGAGCACCTCGAAGTGTTCAAGCCCCTCGTTGTCAAGGCGTGGGAAGATGAGCGCGAACGTTTCCGCGAAGAATATGTTTACCTGACTGCCAAGACCCTTTGGGTCAGCGGCCAGTATATTGGTAATCGGCCCGGATGGCACTCAGATGGATTCGGCACAAACGACCTCAATTATATTTGGGCCGATCGAGCGCCGACTGATTTCCTCCACAGCCGCGAGGGTTTTGAATTTGAAGGTCACAATTGTGACCACTTCTACACCTTGTGCGATATTATGGAAGAAGATACGTGGCGGCGGGACTGTGGTCGATCCTGGAGTATCAAGCAGTTTGCTGACAAGCATTTGCTCAAGTTGGATCCGAGCGTGATCCATCGTAGCCCAGTCGACTTTGAAGATGGAATGCGTTCCTTCGCCAAGGTCAGTATCTCTCCTGACCAGTATAATCTGGAGGGTAATGCCAGCAATTACCTTTTGGATCTTGACTGGAAGATGAAACCGCGTAATGTAGATCGCAATCATCCCAACAAAAGAGACTGATATGATTTTCAAAATCACTCCCAAAACTGCGCACGAGCGAAATCGTGTGCGTGAACACGGAAATCTTTGGGAGACCTACTCTGGCAATTGTGTCACCAAAGGTGATTCAAAACTCCTAACGTCTACCCAGACTGGATACAGCCGTTGGTGGATGAACGATCAGATAGAAAAAGTAGTTGACAACGAGGGTTGATTTAGCTACATTGACCTTACCAGCGGCGGGGACGCTCAATCAACCCGGTCCTAAGCATCTGCGGACTAAAGAGGATGGCCTTACGGTGTTGGGTGTCAACACTGCCCGGGACACTGGAGGAAAGTGTGTCGCTTGTTTTGGGATCAAGATTCAAAAACCGAGGGCGAGAGTCCTGGACGAGGCAAAAGTCCAAGGGGAGGCAACGTGGTAAACTGCCTCCCCATTTTCTTGACTTGACTCCTTGTTGGTTTGTGCTATCAATCAAATATGAAATATCAATTCATCCTCGTCGAAATGAATGTCCCTCTGGATGACGTGATTGGGTTCATACGTGACGATGAACGCAATTATAATCGAGTAGAAGAACCCCTCCAAATCGAAGCCGTGAAGGCTTGGCCTGGGTGTCTGGAATATATGGCAAAACCATCAAAAGCAGTCCAGGAAGCAGCCATTAGGCACAACCCAATCAACATTGGGCGCATCCGAAAACCGACCAAAGAGATTCAATTACTGGCAGTGCAGCTAGATCCTAGGGCGATCGAAATGATTGAAAAGCCTTGTGACGAAGCTAAGTCATTGGCAACACTTTTAGCTTGACGGGAAATTTGTTTTTGCTATAAGCCTTGTACCAACTAGAGGAGAATGGTAATGCGTACCCCCGATCAGGTCATTGCAGATCTCAAGAAGGCCGAAAAGACTGTCGAAGATGCTATCGCTGCTCGAGATCGTCTTAAGCAGGAACTGCTTGATATGGCAAAGCTCGTCAATGATGAAGTTGCGGCTATGAAGCCCAAGCCGGTTCTGGTTGCCCGGAATCAAGGCCGCACGAAGGCAGCGGCTTGACAAATATCAAATCCGTGTTACAATGGTAATATGGATTTAAGTGATTTTTATGAAGAGTGCGGGAAATTGTTAGGGGTTGGCCATCAAGGCCAACCCTTTCCTTATTATAAAAGAACTCGATGGAATAACCGCACGCCTGGTCAGGGTCGATATCCTGGTCGTGGTATAATTCGAGTTTATGGTGATGTTGTCCACATTGCCCTGCAGAATCCTTCCCTATATAAAATATGCTCTCAACAAGAATGTTTGGACATATTGAGAGCTCTTGACTTGGCTTAATTTCTCCATTATGCGATGTGAATCGTAACGGAGATTCGTATGAGCAAAATTTCAAGATCACTAATTATCGGTGCTTGTATGATTGCACCTGGTGGTCTTATTGCTCTAACTGCATTGGCGGTCGTCGATAAAGAGACAAGAAAGAAACTCATCGATATGAAAGACCAAGCCATCAACTATTTGAAGGAACGTGGAAATGACAAAGATTAAAGCGGCTGTTGCCATTGCCCTCTTGTGTGTTTCCACTTCTGCTATTGCCAAGAGCAGGGAGTTTTCCGATATGGAACGACTTGCCAGACGTGGTGATATGGATGCTGAATATCGAATTGGTCTTGCATATAGGACTGGGACTGATGATGTCAGGGTGAATCCTGAAAGAGCATTGGATTGGATCCGTAGAGCAGCCCAACAGGGCCATCCAGGTGCTATTGCATTGTACGGGCTAATGCTCTATGAAGGCGATATGAAGGAACAGTCAGAGTACTGGCTTAAGATGGCTGCAACCAACGGAGATGCTCGCTCTCAGTATGTGCTCGGGCTCGAATACTGGAATGGCGGCATTGTGGAAAAAGACCCGCAAGCTGCTGTCTATTTTTTGAAACGAGCAAGTGACCAAGGGCTTGAACCAGCGCAAAAGGCTTATAACGAAGTGATGGAGGTCCTTCACCCAACGCCTGTTATCGAAACCCAAGTGGTGGAACTTGACGACACGTTGGCTGGGCAAACAACTGGCAATTATTATATCCAGCTAGGCGCTTTTAGCATCAAATCAAATGCCACAACATATTGGGATCAAATTAAAGCCCAAATTGCTTTTGGCGATCACGAAATGAGAATTGATGACCAACGGCTTCACTTCTTGAGGGTTTACGGCTATCAAGCAGCTCAAGCCCGGAACATTTGCAATCAGATCAAATCGCTTGGCAAAGATTGTTTAGTTAACCGCAATAAAAGCAATTGACATTATTAGACACTAATGTAGGTTGGAACTGTAACGCAGTGTTACACTCTTAGCAAGGAGAAGTTGAATGGAAATTGGTTCGAAGATTGATTACAAGACCCCTGGCAGTGGCCGCGGCCGTCCCTCGAGCGGCACCATTACTGGCAAGGGCGATATGCTTACCATCGTTACCCGTCTCGGCGCCACCCTCGAAATCGACCCCAACTGGGTCATCGGAGCACACAAGGGCTCCTATGCTCGCAAGACGATCGAATCGACGGAAGCTGCGACGGCTGCCTAAAAACAGCCTCAAATGACGAAGAGGGTCGGTAGAAATGCCGGCCTTTTTTGTGACTACGTGATGGATTTGTTAACGTTAATTGATAGGGTTAATGAAAATATCCATTGACTAGACTCCTTATTTTCTTTAATGCTGGCATACAGGAGGAAATTAAGAATGGATAAAGTGAAGGTTACGAACACCAACAATGGGCGGACTGTTGAGGCAGAAGTTCTCCAGCGCTCAGACAAGCGTCTCCGCGTTGTCCTTGTTGGGACCAGCATTACCCTCACGATGACCCGAGAGGACACTCGTCGAGCATATGTGGGCAATTCCAACGGCCTCGAATTTACGAGTATGGGCTAATGGAGGAGCCCAGAACTGACTATAAACACGGAGTGAGCTTAACGCTCGTCGGACTTATGAACCGCTTCGAGCAGGGTGAAGTTACCAAAGAACAATACCTGACTGTCGTCGACGCTCTCCAAGCAGTTTCAGTAGACGATCAGCAGAGGGATTTCTTCGACGCCATCAAGGCGCTCCTGGATAAGGTTGAAAAAGCAGTTGCTGGGGTTGACACTGACGACTAATATGTTAGGATGGGATTATGAAAAAATTTGGGCTTATGTTGTTGGTTGTTTGGTCGTGCTATACGACCTTACTATCTATTAAGTTTGTGTTTTTCACGCACGTTCCAGCCTATAGTCATTCTGACATTGATGAAGAGATAGCAACACAAAACATAAAAAAATTCACAATGGCTACTAAACAAAATGATAAATCTTGGGCGTGTGTTTTATCTCGAGATTTATCTGATTATTATATGAGTAAGGTAGATCAACATAATTATGATGTATGGGAAAATAACGAAAAGAAATGGTGTGCTGACTTTAACGCATTATCCATCTAAATCCTCCAGCTTTTAATGGATGGCCAGATTTTGTTTTCTTATTAATAGCATTTGAAATGGCGCCTTGTCCAATCCCTAAGGTTTGAGCTGCTTGTTTCATAGACTCCCATTCCTTTATAACTTCTCCAGATAAATCACACTGATAAACTCTCATACGCTGCGATTGGGCGTTCTTTCTACACAGTGCCCGAGTTTGTTCTAATTTGGATCCAGAAAGAGGTTGTGCCCAAGTTCCGTTTAAGAGCTTTGTCGCCTTGATTTTGTCTCTAACAGCTTGCCCCTTAACTGGATCATTATAAGTGGCCCTAACTGAGTCAGATCGTTTTTGAATTATTTTATCACATTCTGGATGATCGCCAATAGTATTTCCACCAGTTCCTCCTGATGTGATATTCATCAATGTTCCGTTTTTGTCAATACCCTTTCTACCATATTGAGATATCAATTCCATTTCAAAATTTAAGGCTTGCTCTTTGGATTCAAATTCAGTATAAGAGTATTCAACAGAACGTCCTTCTTTAAGGAGTTTTTTAATCTTGCGAGTTTTTCTTGGATTATAATCTTCCCCTAACCCATATCCAAGATCCTTGTCGCCCCTGGCGAATTTTTCGTGTGAATACATTCTATCACCAGTGCCGTATCCCACATAGAACGGCGTGCCTTGATCTGATAAAATATATGTATAATAAACTTTCGCCATTGACTCAAGTTCCTTTCAATGTTATTGTGTATTTATGACAGAAGTATCCCGCTACCCTCGAACACTACACTGGCCAACTAGCCCTGGGGTGCAGTCCGATGACAAGATTCATCGAGACATTGATCGCCTGATCGGGATGCCGGTCACTATCACGGAAAAGATGGACGGCAGCAACGTAACTCTCTGCAATGGAGAAGTTTATGCTCGTTCCACAGCCGTATCTAGTCAACACGCTTGGCACGGTATGGTGCGAAAGCACCACGCTTGGAAGACTCAAGAGCTTGGTCCAGACTATAAAATCTGTGGCGAAGATATGTATGCCATCCATTCAATTGAATATGATGGCTTCCGAGAAGATGAGACTTTTCGAGTCTTTAATATCCTCTACAAAGATACTTGGCTGTCGTTTGCTGATCGAGCTGCTCTTTGCCAACAGCTTGGGCTTATGATGGCCCCTGTTTGGATTACTGGGGCCGTGTTCCAGAATCAAAAAGACGTCGACAAATGGTTCGCAAATGTTATGAAGATGGGAAGCAAGCTCGGCCCTGTCAGCGAAGGATTTGTAATTCAGATCGAAGACGCCTTTCATAAAGATGATTTTCGAAATTGTGTTGCGAAATACGTTAGGGCTGGCCACGTTCAAACAGATCAACACTGGTCAAGGAACTGGAAGCCTTGTAGGCTACTTCGTCCGTCGACGGACTTCCATCCGTGAGCTTCCATCCGTGGAAGCTCTTCCACGGAGACACTTGAAAGGAAATGTAGATGGCATTTTGGGATCGTTCTAAAACCAATCGGCTGAAGAAGCCGAAAGGTGTGAAATTAGCATATATGACTGATCCAAATGTCATCAATAAAACTCGCACTACTTTCTACGGCTGTCCTTGGCCAAATCTGGGCGATTATGTGTTTGTCGGTAATAGTCCAAGTGCTGGCACTGTAGGCCGCGTTCGCCGATATGAGACTGGGTATGAATGCCACGGCGGCCCCGCAATTGAGATTGAAATGCTCTCTGGAGAGATCAAGACTGAATGGGTTTCTTATTCCCTAGTGATTGATTATGCCGCCGTCCAGGAAGTCAAAGATTTCTACATTGCTGACGGTCGTCCGCAGCGAATTCAAGTGCCTTGGTGATTTTTTCCTGTTGACTGTATAGTCCAAGTGCCGTATAAGAATACAAATTTTCGGAGGTTTATATGAGCGTTTTGGACAAGATCAAAGAAGCCAACAAGCAGGGCAAAGTGTATCGTGTAAGTGACCCTTCCGAACTGGTTGAACAGCTTCCTGACGGTCGTTCAGTCATCGTTGTCCTTAGCCAGGGCAAGTATGAAGACTCGAATATGAAAACGAGTCGCTATATGGGCCCGTTCCGCAGCGAACCTGCCGTTTTACTCAAGCCCCTCAAGTATGTTGTCCGCGGCGGCCCAAAGGGTGGCATCACCTCCAAGGGCACGTATCAGGCTGGTGAAGCAGTGCGTATTATGGGTTGGCCTGGCTTTACGGACAAGACTTGCTGCGATCTCATTACTCTGCTGGGAGACCAAGACCTTCCTAAGGGTGAAGGCGCCCGCGAGGATCTGTATTCTCGAATCATTTCCTGCAAAGAAGGAACTTACGTTAACCTTCAGGAAGGCGTTGATTTTGAATATACTGGTGCGGCTCCGATCTCTGCTGCTAAGACGAAAGTCGATGCTATTGCGGTGCGAGATATTGATTACGTGGACGAGATGTTTTGCGATGGTACCATCTATGCAATGACTTCTGTTCATCTTTGCACACAGTTCGGCGAAACTTTCCTGGAATACGAAGGAACTCGAATCCTCGACAATCCAGTTGAAGGCGAGGACTACATCTAATGTCAGTCTGCCACGAAGGATACGATACCGTCTGTGGCAAATTCTGTACGTATCCGGAGTGTATGAGACTTCGCCATCTCTCCGATCCAGGCCCGTATGATAAATCCAACGAGGAAGAAGATGAAAACGTATCAGGATATGTTCAACGGCCCAGTTGATTATGAAGTCGGAGAACTGATCAAACTTCTTCGAAAAAGTCATCTCGAATCTGGCGGAGATCCTGTTGACTTCCCGGCATTTCTTGCTAAACAAGGGATAACAGCCGTTGGCCCATTCATCAAAATCGATGATAACGCCAAGTCCATTATCGCTTTGTTGAAGGATTAAATTTGATGGATCAATTTTTTAGCCAATTCGGAGAGAAAGGTTGTTTTGACCTTAGTGCTAAGGTACGACTCTTCCGCAAGTCGTTCCTGGAAAGCGGTGGCGATCTTGCCGATTTTCCAAAATTTCTGGAAGAAAATGGTATTAAGGCTGATGGGGCATCGATTACTGTCGACGATCGTGCTAATACTCTGGAACAATTTTTGAAGGATTGAAAGATGCTTATTCACGCTAAGGGTAATCTTCTCGCTATGGCCGCCGAAGGCCAATTTGATGTTATCGTCCACGGCTGCAACTGTCAGGTTGATATGGGTGGCGGGATTGCTAAGCAAATTGCAGAGCAGTATCCGGAAGTGGCTGATTTGGATGCCAGCTTCAATGAAATGTTCGTCCACAAAGCTCTAATGCTTGGCAACATTGAATGGACTGATGTCGACGATGATGCTTTTACCATCGTCAACGGATATACCCAATTGATGGGCGGAAGTGGCACTTTCAGCTATGCTGCTCTGGAACTGGTGCTGATGAAAGTCGGAGCCGTATTTGCCGGTAAGCGCATTGGACTTCCTTACATCGGCTGTGGCATCGCCGGCGGGGACCAGAACAAAGTCGTTGACTTGTTCGAACTATTTGCTATAAAGGCTGCAAAGGACGGGACGAAAGTGACGCTCGTCGAATTTGCCCCGTAAGGAGATAAAATGCCCCATTACCTATACATTCTAACTGTTACGAAGGATATGCCTTCGATGGGTCGCGGTAAGAGCGTTGCTCACGCTGCCCACGCTGCTAATTTGTTCACGTATGATCATTACGTAACAACGGACAATGACAATCCGCCATTGGATGAAGTAGTGGAATGGCACGAAAGTGCTAATGGTTTCGGCACCACCATTGCCTTGGATATTGGCACTGTTGCTGAAATGGAAGCTATTATTGCAGAATCAAAGGGTCACGAATGTCTGTCTGGCATTGTAGTCGATCCCACATATCCGTATTTTGTGGATGCTGAGATCGTATCGCTGATCCAGCCGGAACTCCACACAATGGAACCAATTCGGTTGGATACTGGCTCGTATCTCTGCCACCGCAAGCAGGCAACTGCTGCTTATATTTTCGGCGACAAGGAGGCTCTTGCGCCGCTGTTGAGCAAATATAATCTGCTGTCCAATGACACAGTGCCTCGCGCTCGCTGATCGCCTTATGGGGAATTACATCCTGCTCCGTCAATGACGGAGCAGGACCCCTCAATGGTAAGATGACATTTGAGCGTCGATTTAATATGGATCACGTTCAGATTGTTGCTGGGGCTGCTCTCAAGAAGCTAGAGGCTGGCGAGCCTCATACTAATGTCGGTGTTGAGTTCATCATTGAGCAGCTACTGGTGGAAAAAGACTGGGCTGGCTTGGGCCTAGATCCGTATGTGGCTCCTATCAATTACGAAGCCGTTGAGGAACTGAAAAAGTACCTTACTTAATTTTACCGCCACATTCTACAAAGCTGGCTTCAAGTTCAATAACATACTCTTTGAGTTGAGCCAACGATTTTCTCATAACAGTGTTTTGCTCTTCTAAATGCATACCAGTTCGTGCGCGGTCTAAATCTGTTGATTTTCTTTTAACAGTAACATCACATATTACAACTTGAGCTGTTGGGATTGGTTGCACAACAGGATGACTTTTCGGTGTCGATGCACACGCTGCCAGTAAACTAATGACTGGTATGATTATCCATTTTTTCATTTATTAGCGCTCCAATCTATGATGAATTGATCATTAATCTGTTCTTCAGTTTCAACTCGTTGTGCTGGTGTCTTACCACTTGGGGCTGGGCGGCTATATTTTCTAACTAAATGCTGGTAATAAGTCTTTTCTCTGCGTAGCTGGGCTGCTTCTTGCTTAGATTCAGCTATTTCCTGCTGTAATTGCTGAACCGTTACATTGACTACTTTTACTTTACCAGGAAGCCTAACAGTGCGTTCTTTAACTTTATAAGTTTCGATAACTTTAGCTTGTTCCTGGATGATTTTAGTCTTTTCCTGGATAATGTATCTTGTTTCAACCAATGTACCAATAGTAACTACCCAAACACAGCAAAGAACTACGGCTAAAGTCATAAGGAATGCTTCTGCTTCTGAAGCTGGTGTTTTAATTATTCGCTTTCGGGCCCATTGCCAGATAGCTTTCAAAAATTTCCCCACCATTCGAAATGGAAAAAGTAAAGCTGATAAAACCTTTTTAAAATTTATTTTCATAAATTTTCCTCGCCTTTCGCGTATTTATTTCATTTGACTGGCTGACGCACTTATGCTATTGGTTCAATATACACAAGGAGACAATAATGATTGCTATTAAGTATTATGCTTACCAGGTGGCATTCTTCCTCACAAAATATGTCAATCCCTGGTTGCCGTGAAACAGGTTTACACAATTGGCGGTCTGAATCGTGGATCGTTCAGGCGCAGCCTACAGGCCTACAGTATCCACTATGTGGAGGACAAAGGTTTGTTAGATAGTCAATTTGTAGTTGACGCAACACCAGCACAGCATCAGGCTATTATGGATCACATCGACCAAATCAATTATCAGGCAGAATTTTCATTCTTCACTTTCAAAATCAAAAATGGTGGAGAAGCGAACGAATTCGAAGCTTATGTGGAAATGTTTCCAGAAGCAAAGATGACAAAAAAGAAAGGCTGGTTCAAGACCACCTTTGATATCTTTTGTCATCCGACTAATGCCAAACATTTTCAGAATATGGCATCCGAATTGAGTTGACATCGACGGGTCAACTCACTATAATGGAATCATAGTGTTGTTGAGCTGGCCTCCAACACTATGAGGGGATGGGGTGGAGTTGAGCTTAGGTTCCTCCACCCCAATGTTTATAATTAATAATAAATATTCCTATACTATTAAGGAATATTCCCCTATGAACGACGAAGATTTAGTTAAGCGCGTTGTCAAGATGATTGAGGATTTAAGATCACTTGGTGGATCTGATCGTCTCTATATCTTCTCGCCTTATTTCAAACCAATCGACATCAGTATGCCAACATTGTTCGGTGCATTGATGAACTTCACCAATTTCCAGGACTTTTCAGAAGACAAAGTCCAAGGCTTCAAGAAAATTGTCAATGATAATGAAGACATTCTAACTGGATATGTACGCATCGGTAATTCAGTTTATAAAGCTGAAATGGATCACGAATACAAGACTCTTCCAGAAACAAAAGGCCGCGAACTCATCAAGGCATTAGTAAGCCGCGCTGTTAAAGTTGGCCGCTTTGATTTGTCAATGTTAAATCCTGGTTGGCTTAAAAACAACGAAGCGCACAACACGGTCGAAGCAGATCCGCATCATACAATGCAGGAAGCTACTTGGGCGCACGATGAAGTTCCTATCCACGATGTAGCTAATGAGCCAGGCGAAGCTGTGCAGACAGCTCTTAAAATGCTAACTGAAGTATTTGGTCAATGCACTCATAACAACATACAGGTCCAAGAAATGGAAGAGATGTTGGAAGACGCAGTTGCTCCTTACCACATCGAACTCACTCCTAGCAAAGACGGTATTCAAATCGTTGGTCAGAATCACGTCGGAGTTATGCTATATAACAACGACGGTGAACTTTACTGGGAATTCTAATTGACTTCACATTAGTCCACGTGTAAGTTAGACATTATGAAATTTGATCTTATGTCTGACCTTCACGTGGACCTTTCTCCGAGTTTTAGACTCGATTATGGTTCTATGGCAACTAGCCCTATTGCAATTGTTGCTGGTGATACTTCAAACGATCCAGATACTACAATCTTCGAACTAGAACGAATCGCTTCCCATTATGAGCAAGTATTGTTCATTGACGGGAACCACGAACATTATGATAATCGTGATGAGACTCGTCGCCGCTCAGACAGGATGCCTGAGTGGGTATATGCTTACCTGCATAGCAACTTTAGGGATCACCCTAATATCACGTATCTGGGCTCTGGAATCAAGCCTGTCATTATTGGCACTACCGCATTTGTTGGTGCTAATGGATGGTACGACTTTAATTGGTTGTCTACTCCTCAGGATTATTGCATCCAGAACTGGTACAGCAAAATGAATGATTCTTATTGGGCGAACATTGATCACGGCTGGGTCTTGAATGAGTGTACAAGGCTAACAAATAACATCGTGCAGACAGTCGATCAACTAAACCAAGACCCAGCAATTAAAGATATTGTGTTGGTAACCCACACGATTCCTATTGAAGCTGGGGTTTATTATCACCCCACAGATCCGACTTGGAATGCACTCAACGGGTGCTATTTGAACTCACAAATCAAAGCAGCACACAAAGGCAAAGTACGTGTCCATTGCTTTGGACACACTCACAGAAGGCAATTGTTCAACATCAATGGCATCGACTTTGCCTGCAACCCACGAGGCTATCAAGGCGAGCCTGGATTTGCCAGCTGGACTCCTATGGAGATAGATCTTGGGAGCTTTAAAGTTTCAGCTTTTGGAGAGATTGAATGAGCCCGTTTTGGAAAGGATTCTTTAGCATTTTTAGCTTTGGGGCTCCAATGAAAGATCCTTATGTGAAATACAAACAAAAGGAATTTCAATGGTATCACAAGGGTGAATGGTGGGAACATCCTATGTGGGGCGATACTTGGACAAAGAAAAAGGACCGGGATTAACCGGTCCTTTTTTATTGCCTTACTTTACAGTCTCTCGACCTCGCATACTCTACACTAATGGCCATCTAAGGGCTTCACAAGAGCGCTTTTGATCTAACCAGTAATGCTCGTAACTTAAGGCTTTCCAATACACCAATAGAGGTGGGGATGATTGAAATCATCCCCCACATATCAAAGGGTTGGCTTACTTGATACCCCAGCCCGTATGCACAGTCTACCTCGAGAAAGGCAATTAACGATCGCGGCGGTAATAACCCCGGCGGCGATCATATTCACGATCACGATTTCGATAGTAGTGACGATAGCCGTAGCCATTGTCCTGATACCAACGATCCCGATAATAATAGCCGTCTTCGCGGTAATAGTAGCCCTGATACCAGTAGCATCCTTCTGAGAAATAACGACTCTCATAGGGAGAACGTAAATGCTCCCATTGATCATAGCCATCACGCTCACGTTGATTGGATAATGCCAGTCCGAGAATTACACCAGCAACACCAACTGCAACGACCGTTCCAGCATCTGCACGGCCACGATGATCGTGATATGGATTTTGCTGCCAGCGTTGATGAGCCATAGCAGGAGTTGTCAGTGCTACTGATGCCATAAGGGCTAAAGCGACGAGTTTTTTCATAAACCTATCTCCTATACGTTTATCGTATATAGTAGCACTGACAACTTTAATCAAGCCTTAATTGCCAGCCTCCATTGCTTCATAATCGAGGTCCAGTTTCAGCTTAGTACGAAGGCCATCAAAGCCGTCGTAAAGCATATATGTGGTATGAAGCTCTGGAGTGAATTCGATCTTAATTAGCGTCGTCGCTCCTTCAGTCATTTCCTCAACTTGCTCACCTTGCTTGTTGGTTACCATCACCCAAGCATTGCCGGCAGCAGAAAGACGATTCAACTTACCCAGCACTGGTTTGTGGGCGCGTTTGGGCTTGCAAATAACCCAATCACCTACCTTGATAGTGTTGCCCAGCATATCAGGCACAGCCGTTTCCTTAATAACTGCTTTAGGTTTGCCCTTCTCAAACTTGACGACGTGGCCGCCAGTATAACCGACAAGAAATTTATGATTGTTATGGTATGCTTTGATACCAACTTTGATCTGCTTTGCAGGCTTATCACCTTCTGCAGGCGAAACTTCTACCAATATCGACCGATCCAGATAAACATTTCCTGAATATCCGGTTGTTTGGAATATAGTAGGATCGACCACCTTAGCAATGGAACCTTCCCGGGCACCATCTTGAAATTCGTACCAAATGTCCTCACCATTATTAGCAGCATCAATCAGCTTTCGATAAGGATGCTCTTCCGGCTTACCATAATGGTACGTCTGCCGCGCGGTCACAATAACTGATTCAACCAATTGTTTTCTCCTGAAAATGCCAGATCCTTATAGCAAATCTGGCATACATATGCAAGCCAAAACTTATTCTTGGTGTTCTGCAGGGGAGGTTTTGACCTTAATTGATGCCTTTGGGAATTCCTCCAAAATATTTTTCTTGGCGATTCTTACTTGCTGTTCTGAAAAACAAGTAATTACGTGCAAGACTTCATTATTAGGACCGTAAGCAACTACGGCGTGAATTAAGGCAGACATCAACAGGCCTCCAGAGGGTTGTAGTTCAATATCTATACTACAGTTTTGTTACAATGTCTACTTAGTTAGTCAATCCGACGTGGAAATGTACCGGATAAATGCTCATATCGTGATCAGTCATCTGCATAGCAGTTGCCAGACTTTCATCAACGTCAATTTTAACACCGTAGATAGTGTTGGTAATTTCCTTGCCGCCGGAATTGAGCCCAACCCGGATAACTGTGCCGCCTTCAGTAGGACGACACCCATTAACTGTGAGGGCGTCGTCGTGCATTTTCACGTAGGTAAATTGTGCTTGCTTCTCAGAGCGTTTCCCGGTGTAGCGAAGCATCCTGAACGGGCTTCCAGTTTGCTTTAACTCAAACGGGCCACTATACATAAGGACATAGTCACCGTCTACAATTTCACGGCCGAAAAAGTCAACCAAGTTTTTGGCTGCGTTCTTTTCCTTCTTGACGATTTCTGTTTGGCGATCACCACCAATGACAATCGAGAAAGGGTATTCGCGGCCATAGCGCGGTATTGCTTTCCGGAGACGGAATTGGAAGTTCCGATTAGTTCCTTCAGCAGTTCCTTCCCAATAATGGTCTTCGTTAATGTTGGGGCCATATTGGACGCTTCTGAACACTTTAGCAAGGTCGGACGGTCGTCGATACTTATTCACCTTCAAGCGCACAGTTGAACCGGCGAAAGTGCCATATGGTACAGTGAAATATACAGGAACATCTGCCTCGATGGCTTCCTGGATTATCGCATTGATATTCGTCAGATCTTCAATCTTTTTGCGACAAAAATTACGATCAACGTGAAATACTTTTTCTTCCATACCAATCTCCTTTGCATTATTCATACAAAAAGGGCCGGCACGTGTCAATCACGAACCGACCCTATTGGAAAGGTAACGATATTAGTCGTTATTGCTGAAAATACCCATAATGCGCAGGATATACAGGAACATATTGACAAAGTCCAGATAAAGCTCGAGAGCGCCGGAAATTGCCATCACGTCATCGCCGTAACCTTGATTATAAAGGTCCTTGATCTTCTGTGTATCATAAGCTGCAAGTCCGGCAAATAGCAACACGCCAGCAAAAGAAACAGCAAGTGTAAACACAGTGCTAACGATAAACATATTGAGGATCAAGAGACCAATCATACCAAACAGTGCAATGGTAAAGAAAGATCCAAGGCTGCTCATATCAATCTTAGTCGTATAACCAAATAGACTCGTACCAGCAAAGCCGACAGCAGTAGCAAAGAATGCCTGAGCGATCAGTCCCAGCTTGTATGTGAGAAAGATAGTAGACATACTGGCGCCCATTGCTGCCGCCAGAGCAAGAAACAGAGCGCCGTGGACCATTGGATCACGTGGCAAAAGCCACATACCCAAAAGTGCAGCAAATGGTGACAGGATGACAGCCCAAGTCATTACCGGCGATGCCAGCATCGCAACAGTAGCACCGCTGGTGAACATAGCCCAAGCAACGCCACCAGTGAGAACGAGACCAAGTGTCATCCAATTGTAGACCTTGAGCATAAAGCTGCGCAAGCCTGAATCATAGGAAACAGTAGCAGTAGTCATTTTCAAATTCCTCCTTAAAGGATAATTGTGCAGATAATCAGTGCAGAGATGCCAGTAGTAATAAGACCGCCAAGTGCGCCGCTCCACCAAATTTCATCGGCATCGCGGTATTGGTATTCTGTCACATACTTCTTATTCATTAGTCCAAACAACACAGGCTTGGTCTCGAATGCTTTCGGAGTGCGACGAAAAGTATTCCACACCTTAAAGAAAGCGAACCAAATCGTGATCACGAACGGAATGCCGATGACAATCCCGCCCAGCTTAGACCAGAAAAGATAAATGGTAATGAGGATGCCGGCTGGTGTGCGAAGGAAGTCATTGACTGCAATGCCTAGTTCCTTTGCAGTCTGCCCAATAGCCGACCCAAACTCCTTGGCAAGGCCTGCCCATTCCCTGACATTATCAGGACTCAAAGTCTCACCAACAGGGGCGGCTGCCTTGACTGAATCGCAGGCGCGGCGGACATTGATAATGTCCTGATCTGACATCTGGCTGATATCGAGAGCATTACAATTAAGTGATGCACCGTCTGGCCCTTTAACCATAGCGGTTGCAACCGTACCAACAGCAGCGCCAGCAGCAGCCGAAACAGCAGTAGATGTGTCATCAGCAAAAGCTGGAGTGGTGATGGCCATAGCAGCAGCCAACATAGAAATCAGAGCAAACTTACGCATTTCATCTCCTTGCAAATATTCATTTTATCTATACATTGTGTTGGCCCATTAGTCAATCATTTTTGGATGATCAACCTACACCCTTCCTTGCAAGCATCGACTAGCCGATCATAAACGTCAGGCATAATGTTAATGCATCCATTAGTCACTCGAACTCTGACTGTTGGGTTATTAGCTTGGAGCCTCCAAACTCGACGCTCACTCGGCCTAAGTGTCCAAACACGATGAATAGCAAAAACTGTGGAAGGAGATTCATCATACTTCAAGACATCGCCACCATATCCAGGCGATTCAGTATAGCGACGGATGATCTGATACGTTCCAGGAGTCGTGCGATCGCCCACCAATGCTGGGTAGCACTGATGGGCGAAGCATAGGGTCGCAGCAGTTAAGCTAACGAAAATGTCCAATTACTGGCCCACCGGCTTGGCTGGGACCTCGCGTTCGACTGGTACATACTTGACAGTACCAACTTCACACTGGGCAACCTGGATGTTAGTGACCAAGCGAGTGTTGCTTGAGCTGGTACCAAAGCCACCCTGTCCCCAGGATTGGTTGCCACCACCGCCACCAATTGCGAGGTTACCACCACCGCTGATGCCGATCACAGTTGAGAACATCACAACCTGGCTGCCGAAGAGACGGTAGCCTGAACCATCTGGAAGTGCAACCTGACGGTAGTCGACAATGTTGCCATCCTTGTCAGTGTATGGTGCAAGGTCGTAAGTGAATCCCTGGTCAACCTTGGACTTGCCAATGAGACCACTACGGGTTCCGACAATCGGAGTCTTCACGACAGTCTGGAGCGGACCACAAGCAAGGGTTTCCTTGATGATGTTACCGATAGCAACCTGGCTTGGCGGAGTTGCTGGAACGACTGGCGGGATGAACAGCGTCTTGCTTGAATAGTTCGTAACACTGCGGTCAGATGCATCAACGCTGGTGGTGTTACCCTGAGCGGCATTTGACGAATTATTGCCGGCGTTCGTCTGGGTTGACTTGCTGTTATTGCCAGCGTTTGACTGGTTGGTCGAATTTGACGAATTGTTACCAGCGTTGGTCTGAGATGCCGAAGCATTTTGCGTTGCCTTGCTGTTATTGCCTTCGTTCGTCTGCGACGTAGCACCAGTGGTCATCGATGCGTTGTTACCAGCATTGGTCTGCGTAGTAGCACCTGTGCTCACAGCAGTGTTCTGCTTATTACTGTTGGCGCTTGATGCATCAACATTGTTGCGCTGATCAGCAGTAGTGTTGTTAGACACTTCAGTATTCTGACCCTGAGCATTAAGCTGGCCTTGTGTGTTACCACCAGAGTAACTGTTGCCCGAATCCTTTACAGCACCACCGGCTGAATAGCTGTTGCCACCAGTGAGTGTTTGGTCACCACCAGTTACACGAGTATCGCCTTCGAGGATAGTGGTGTCGACGCCCAGCTTAACATCCTGGCTACCAGCAACAGTGTTGCCCGAACCGTTACCATTGGCGTTAGCGTTCTGCATCTGGCCCTGGGCGTTACCGAGGGTGTTTCCGCCGGAGTTGGAACCGCTGATCGACTTAGAGTCGTTGTTGAAGTCGTTGCCTGAACCGTTGCCATTGCCGCTGTTCGCGCCAGCGCCGGCCCCAGCTAGAGCACCTGCCCCGGCGCCTGCATATTGACCAGCATTCTGGCCGGCGTTCTGACCAGCTTGAGTGCCAACATTACCGACTGACGAATTACCACCAAAGCCAATACCGCCAGTTGCGTTGCCACCTTCAGCCTTGCCACCGGTTACCGTGCCATTGAAGTCGGAAGAGCCGCCATTACCGCCCATACCAACACCAACTCCGAGGCCGCCTGCGCCACCATTGGCTGTATTAGTGTTATTGATGTCGTTGCTGGAATTTCCAGACCCAATAGTGCCAGAAATGGCGCCGCTGGATGAATTAGATCCTGCAATTGCCCCTGCAGCCGCGCCAGCATTAGCATTTGATGTACCACCGGCTCCACCGTGACCGCCCTGGCCGCCGGTTCCACCATTACCACCATTACCACCATTACCATCAGATGGCGGAGTAGGGGTCTGACAATGAGGATTGCCAGTATGCTTACCGTTACCACAAACGGAATCTGGCTTGTCACTGTCATTACCATAAGTTGCATAGGCCGGTGAAGCAACTGCAAGAGCAGCCGTAGAAGCCATAAGAATTAAAATTGATCGCATTAACAAATACCTTTCCCTGTTACAATCGTCTGCTCGTATAATTTCTTTCGTATCGTTTGTCAATCGTTTTAGGCAACAAAAACGCAATAAGATTTCATTTCTGGGGTCGGACTATTGACATATTGAATATATCTAGGATCGTATTCCAACGCTTTCCATATGTCATCTTCTGTCTGATCAGACAAATATTGGAAATAAGATGTATCGTTTTCAAAGGCTTCGCGGCGAGCGCGTGGGCACCATTCAATTCTTCGATCACATATTAGTGAAGGCTTCTTGCGAATAGCAATGATTTGGAATTCTTCGTCAGCCGTCGCAGAATTTAAAATAGTGTCTGGATTTTCTTCAAACAGCAACTTCCAAAGACTACGTGATGGATTTTTGATCTTTTTAAACACCTGACCAGCAGTCAAGGTCCCGTGCTTTGCGGCTGCCATCTGAACCGTCTCTGTTGGCTCATCAATAAAGCCAATCAGACCAGGGTCTTCATAGATCGCCTTCAGGCATTCATCCTCGGTAGGATTTGCAATGTATTGGATATTGGCGTGGTTGATCGCAAGAAGAATCTGTCTCAAAATAGGAGTGCGATCAACCTTTTCTTTTTTCGAAATCCATTCAGTCAGCTTATCAGCTTCGTGCTTAGTAAGCTGATTTGGCGGGACCATTTTGTTCACCAGATATTCCAGTCCTGCCTCAGGCAGGATGGTTATCATATTAAAAAGATCTCGAATGGACATCGTCATACATCACCTATATGGTGACGCGTGTCATATGTCAACCACAAATAATAGCAGTAGCAATCATTTCTGGAGTTGGATCGTTTATAAAATCAATCGACTTAGGTTGGTTCATAATAGCTGACCACTTGACTGACCGGCTAGGAGATTTAACTCGTGAAATGTTAGATGGGCCGTGCTTGACATATTCTATTGATGCTGCCTCTGGCGGGTTTTTGATTTTGAGATAATAGCTAGGGTCATTGGCAATAGCAATAACCATAGCTTCTGGACAAGGACGACGTATTGAACGAATAAGATGATGATTCTTATTCATTGCATAAAGTTGTTCAGCTACAGTTGGATTACTAATGTGCTGGATGTTTTCTGGATAACGCTCAAGTGCTATCTTACGCACAGTTTTGGTTGGATGCTTGAAGAAACAAAACGACATCGGTGCCGAACGTAATGCAAGCATCTGTAATTCAGTCGTCTGTTGCTTAACAAACTGAATTGCGTTACCGTCATTACCTACCGCAGCAAAAATCATCGCCTTCGTAGGATTACGAAAGTTTTGAAGATTCATACCATACAACGCACAAGATTTAACAAGTGCGTCTGGATGAATGTTCCGAATCATCTTATAAGCATTCTTTGGATCTTTTTCAATAGCAAAGAGCTGAAGATCTGTCTCAGGATAGCGGATGAACTGAATTGCTTTCCAGTTGTTAGTTACTGCTACAAGCTGGACTGGTCGTGGAGGATTCTTCATCCACTTGATAGCGAGCGGATCAGAAGCCAATTTCAGTATAGCTTGCTCAATCTCCGTCTGAGACCAGCTTTGCATAGCTTACCATCTCCGGTGAAGGATTTCGAATCTTCTTGATGAGAGTCCCATCAGCGTAGAGAGCAGCCCAACAGCATTCTTCAGTCTGATTGACCATAAGCTCAATCTGATCAGGGTATTCAGTAATATGACGCAGAGCAATGTCTTCGTCAATCTCGTTCAAATAATGGATGCCATCATCTGGACGTTCTTTGAGGATGAATTCCTGATGATCACGATGAGGATGCTTAACCCATTCAATTGAACAAGGATTTTCCTTGATCATCATCGCGACCATTTCATATGTAGGCTCATTGATGAACTGAGCATTTTTGTGATCGTGTCCAATCGCAATTACTTGCAACACGTGATCTGGATTCTGAATGTGCTTGATGGCATCACCATCACGAGTAACTGCTCGATGCTGTTGAGCGTACGAAGGATTTTCGATGAGGCTAATACAATTGCCATTGATACTAATGGCTGAATCAAGGACCTTCTGATCAATGTCAGAGATCATTTCGACCAATTCAAAGATACCATCGCGATCGATATAGCCCTGTGCCTTGATGGCTTCCTGCTGCTCAAGCACAGTAGGATTATCAAAATACTGGATAGCTGTAGGAGAACGCTGGATAGCCGCCATACGGAAATCTTCGTCAATTAGATCCTTGGGGACCATCCTGACGAGGTTACCATTTTGTTTGATCAAGTTCAGGGCGTATTCGCGGTCCATAACAATTCCTCTAAATTTCCATATCTATACTGGATTAATTGTTATGCGTCAACCACAAAGTATAGCGTAGCTTTTCTGTTCTTTGGTCAGGTTCATAATTCCATATTCTTGCGGGAATTCTTGAACCAAATCCCACCATTGATCAGTGGTTAGATTGTGATTCTTGAGATCAATTTTGCCGCGGCGGAATGATTGATTCTTACCCATAGCTATTGCCAGCTTGATAGCATAGACATCGGCATTAACAACCTCATTGATTAAAGAATAATTATCATCCAATGCCAATAGTTGGGCATCAAGGCACGGATGTTTGATTCGAGTTATAGCTTTCGAAATGTTGGCTACTGCTGCCTTTTGAACAGTTTCAGACGGTTCTACGATCAAACCAACTAAAAGGCCATTCTTTGAAATAGCCTCAAGCTGGACTTCTTCATCCGGATCTGGAATATATTTGAGAGCTCGGGGGTCATTCCTGACAGCAAAGAGCTCAATAGACTTATCCTGTTTCGGGAGGCCACGCAAAGCAACGATATTTCGTTTGATGGCCAACTTGACCAATTCGGGACTCGGATTGTCCAGATGCCAAATGACCTGATAATTGATTTCAACAGCCTTAACCAGGAACTCTGGCGAGGGGTTTTGTATTCGAGAAATTTGGGTCGGATCATTCCGTATCCGACCCAGCTGTAACGTTTTCAACATATTAACTCATGATGGTGGCTGCGGCTTTCATTTCCTCGGAAATGTTCTGCACGTGGTCAGCCAGGGAAGGATCTGCACACAATACGGCCCAAACCGTATCATCGCTGGGCTTCTTGATGAAACGGATAACTGAGGCATTTTGAAGGACAGCTCGGTGCCACATTTCATCAGTAGCCGTATCTCGGAACTGGAGGATAGCCAAGCCCTGCACATCAACGAGAGCAAGTCGAACTGCTTCATTTTCCTGCAATGCTTCAGGCAGGTAGCGGAACGAATCTATATCCGTCTGTACGGCGAGGACCGCAGCATCTTCCGTAAGGTTACCAATGTTGGCAACAGCAAACGGATTGGCAGTGATCTTCTTGATCTGGACCTCAGGCTTGTAATTGCGCATTGTTATCTCCTTTACCTCCGCACAATAGCACGAAACGTACCGCAGTCAAGAAAAATTAGGTGAAAATTTCACCATAACACATTGTGAAGACCATCTTATCCTGAGGGTCTGTAAAATAGAACACAACGTCCTTGGTATGATCAGTCCAGCTTCGACGCTCTTTAGTGATATAAAAAGGCGAAATGCAATTGGCTTCCAGCCATTTCACAATAGGTCTAAGCTGCTCTTTAATTTGGGCTTGCGTAGGGCGCACGTCGACTGGGCGGCGATGAAAGCTTTCTTTACCAAACTGTTTACACAGTTGTTCAAATTGTGCAGTTGTTAACTGGCTAACCATTCGTTCACCTTTCACAGGACGATTTATGTGTTAGCAAAAGTATGGTTTTTAGTCAAGAAAAAAGGGCGGGGTTACCGCCCTTAATTCCAAAGCCCCAGGGCTTACTTAATGTTGATGAACGGGGTCGTTCCAGGACCAGCAATGACCTGCGGCACATCGCCGTTCCACTTCTTGATCGCTTCCTGCTGGAGGATCTCAGGATTGGTGCGGATAGCTTCACCGCGGACTCGCATAGCTTCAGCCTCACCAGTTGCTTCTGCAACCTTCGATTCTGCTTCTGCCTTCGCCTTAGCGACGTTTGCCTGAGCAGCAAGAGCAGCCTGTTCGTTGGCGATCTTCTGGTTGATCTGAGCCTGCACCTGCTTCGGCATACGAATGTCCGACGCCCAATACAGTTCG
>JALOAT010000020.1 GCA_023228645.1 Gammaproteobacteria bacterium
GTCAACTACCAGGCCTTGCTTGGCGAAGTATGCACGAACCCTCACCAGGGCCTTCGCGATCAGCTCAGCCTTACGAGGACCATAAATTTCCTCAACGCCCATCTGCGATGCTTCCTGCACAATCGCATTGCGGATGTTATTGCGCATCGGGCCGGCGACCAAGCGATCCATTTCCATACGATATGTAGTGAACAGCTTTGGAGCCAGGGCAGGATCGACTCGATAGGCCACCGAAACATCAGCGCTCAGGCCGAGACCGTTCTTGTCCTGGAACGTGAATGCTTCGCTGTTCGGGCTCTGGTCAGTTGAATCAGCTGTCCAGGCGTAAGTGTTGGTGAAGGTCGGATATTCGTACATATTCACGCCTGGAGGGGTGAAGTACCAACCAACACCCTTGGCGACTTCGTCAACGCCACCGCCGAGGTTGCTGACCTTGATACCAACATAGCCCGGAGTGACTCGGGTAAAGCTGCACGAACCGACGAGCAGCACGATAAAAAGTGCAATAGCACCAAGAACAAACTTAAAATTCACGTGTTAACCTTCCTTGGATTTGTCAGCAAAATCCTGGGCAATAACTTTAAGTGCAGGAGTGAGCCGACGGGCAGAGATATATGCAGTGACAGGGATGCTAATGATCCACATCAAAGCAAGCGGTACGAGGATCGATCCGTGACTGGAGAGCATCCCCATAATTGTAAATATTGCCACAGCGTGGTACACAACCACTACTGCCAGCAATATATAACTTCTAAGAAGAGACATTAATTTTCCTTCGTCTTCAAATGTGACGTTGGCTTTATGATATCTTTCAATTTATGTCAATGGAAAAAGGGAAGAACTGAATAAGTTTTTAGAATCTGAAAACTTCCTAATGTGGTGGTGATTGGTTTCGAACTGCCAACCGATAAATAAGTGGTGCGGGGTGAGGGATTCGAACCCCCAACCTACCGGTTATGAGCCAGCTGCTCTACCGTTGAGCTAACCCCGCATCGTATGTTTATTTATACTGGAAAACCTTAACAATGTCAACGTGCCATCACCCAAATTGTGAAAAAGTTTTATCTGGCCATCAAAAGAAATATTGCTCTAAAAGTTGTGCTACAAAAATGAATAATACTGGGAAACGGCGACACGGAAAACCAGTCAACATTTGCCCAGTTTGTTTATCACCTACAAAAAGATCATCAAGCACTTATTGTTCAAACAAATGCCAAAATTCGGTAAGAAGAAAATCCGAAAAAGAATTATTATCAAATAATGCTGCTCGACAATCAACATACCGAGCGAAAGGCTACAGAGCCATTGCCCCCAATGCTGATCGTGATTTAATTAAAGAAATATATAAAAACTGCCCTGAAGGATATGAAGTGGATCACATCACACCAGTATCAAAAGGTGGTTTACACCACCAAGATAATCTTCAATATCTAACGATTAGTGGAAATCGTGCTAAAGGAAATCGAATTTAACGTCTTGTTGCGACTTTTTCAGTAAATTTGGTTTTTTGTATGCGTAGTATTTCTGCGGTAATTGCTTTAAGCTCTTGGATTGTATTTTCCAAGTCGCTAGTTTTATCACACAATTCGTCAAACTTCTTATCGCATTTTTTCACAGATTCATTCCTTTTAGGAATATCGATGTTTCTATTTATTATTTTTTTAAGCGATATACTCTTCCAGCGCCAGCATTTTAAGTTGAACACGATCCAGATCGTGCTGACACGCATTACGCTCACGAAGCTCAGCATACCAAAGAGCCATCTTATAATATTTATTGATCAAAACTTGGCGACATTTGTACCGACGAGTAGACGGATCATAGCCTAGCTTTTCATTAACTCTCTCGAGCATCTCGATCTCGAAATCAGTCGGCAAACGTTCGCCTTTATCCTGATTGCAGTCATAATGACTGAGTAGTAGATTACCAGCATTGACTTGATACAAATGAAGAGGATAGACGTGATCAACCGTGACATCGTTTGATACAAGTCGTTCTCTGCAAATCGGACAGGTATGATCCTGCGCTTTAAGCATCAAAGGAACACCAACATTGGCTACAATCAATCGAGCCTGGTGCCGAAGCTTCCTATACTTTGCTTGGTTTATCTTTGCCATAGCACACAACTATGGCAAAGATATAAGTCAGTCAAGTCCTACTTTTCAATATCCTTTAGAAAAATAGTCATCAATCAACTCTTGGACCATCTCAACCATTCGGATATCTCCGTCGCGCAAAACCTCCAAGAGATCACGCTTCTCACGGAAATAAACTTTGGCGAAATTCGGATCGCTGACCCGAATATCCTTCAAGTTATCGTAAGAATCAATCAGCTTAACTGTCTTAATAACAGTCGGTGCCTGAGCGATATGGTTCTTATCGATCAGCTTTCGGGCTTTGCGATTTCCATCTTCCGGCTTGGATTGGTCACTCAGCCACCACACACCTTGAGATGCATCGTTGCCGAACAAGACTGACAAAAGCTCAAACGGAACATCTTGATCCTCGTGACTGTCGTGCAAATATGCTGCAATAACAGCCCACTCTGTAAGTCCCAGCCACATAGCCATATCGCCCACAGCCTCAGTGTGAGTCGTATATGCCTTACCAGTGAACTTACGAACCTGGTCGCGGTGGACATAACGTCCAAACAGGATAGCATTTTGAATCATACCTCCTATTAGGACATTTCCAGGACAGTGTCAACCCGGAATGAAGAAACTTACCTCGACTTGAATTATGTTACCATTGCTGGCAAAACGATTCGTCTTTGCACCGCGGTACGTTTTGAATGTGCGAGCAGATTCAATGTGCCGAGTCATTCGACCGCGGCGATGACAGGTGACATACCCTTGTGGGGTTTTAATCACATACCGGGTGTAAGTTTCATTCATTCTCCAGCCTCAATAACTAGTGTGTGATACTCGCTCAGAAATAAAGAGCTCAGTATCATCAACAATGCCTTCATCGTTCAAAAGATGAAGTTCGTCCGGACAATCACGGATCGAAGCTGCCTCGACTTCAAAAGTGACCATAACTTCTGACGGCTCAATAACATCCATCTCGATGAATTCCATATCAGTATTTTCATACTCAGACAGATATGCTTCCAGGTCTGACAGATCAATATCACTGTCGTCGCGAGTCTTGACTGAGAAGGTAAGTTCAAAAGTTTTCATAAGTCTCCTGTATATGCTTTAAATTTGGAATCTGGTCGCTTGGCCAACAAGGCTCAAGGGTGAAATCAATTACTTCTTGGGGGGTTCTCAGTCGTGCTACAATGTCCTCCCAAAAATATTCTTTAGCCCTACGCCGGCTCATTACAATAACATCAGGTATGTATTTGTCACTACCATATCGAAATTGAGTTGCGGTAACATCAATAACGTGGTGTTGAGTCATCACAAATGCGTGTTGGCCACCAGGAATTTTTGAGATAGCCACATACGCATTGATTGATTCTTCCTGGAGGCGATGGAGAATGTAAGTAGATGCCCAAGCGCAAGCCCCACAAAAGTCTTTACCAAAATTACTACGACTGAGATTTCTTTCAATCCAACTACGCCCCTTCATCGCAGCAATGTTGACTTTTGAACGCACCTCTGACACTTTTCATCCTCGCTAAAGAACGTTGAAACCATACCAAATCGGATTTGTGGTACATAAGCAAATGTTTGGAAACTGTCAACGCCAAGTTAATGTTTTTCTGAACTTTTGACACAGTTTCATCATCAAAGACTGTTAGAAATTCGTCAGCCATCTGAGCAACTGGTTCCCTGTTCACACAGCATTTGAACACAAACGAGTCTGGATCAATTTTCATATCCCACGTGATGAGAATGGGCATATCCTGACGAAGGATATTGTAGAACAGGGGTCGGTTGATAGTCTTACTAATCATTTCAGGATATGGAAAAGAACAGCGCCGCTATCAATTGCGTCATTCACAGTCTTTTCATCCATTACTGCACTGTCTTCGAACCAGTGTTCCGTTGCACCAGTTTCTTCAGAAGTCCAAGATGCATTATTAGTTACTTCAAATGGGCCGTAGAAATTGATTATTGACCCAGAATCATACGCACTGATGGGAGTTTCTTTTTTATAACGTTCCCTCAATCCATAGCAGTAGGCCAGCAATTCTTCTTTAGTATCTCGGGTGATGACTTCAGTCTCATTAAATTCATTGACAGAATGATAGCGCGAGTCTGAGTTCTCACGAACATTAACCAGCACAGTAATCATCATCCAAGATGTTGTGCGAGTCACGCAAACTGTGACCAATTTTCGTCAATGTATGATTTGATATCATAGGGAGTGACTACGTGGCGTTCGATCGGATTGCGAGGATAGCCCATCAATTCGCTGGTAGTGATCTCAATAGATTTGCGAATATCTTTGATAATCACAACAAACCCATCAGTCATCCAGAACAGTTCTCGGCCATTGACTTCAATAGACCTGTATCCTTTGGGCTTTTTCATCCGGTTCAGGTTAGGATCATCACCACGAACTTTACGACGTTTTTCCATTTCACTTCCTTATATAAGTTGGCTTCGGTGAAGTCGGTTTCACATATTCCCACTTACCTAAAAGGCCAGGAACACTTGCTACTTTTTTCTCCACATATGGCGCCGCCAACAAGTCATATTCACCATTAGCACCATATCGGTTCGGATTCAACCAAAAAGCTGATGGATTTTCAAGATATAGTTCTTTTTCTCGTTGATCATCAGCAGCCGTCCAGAGATCAGGTAGTGCTGGAGTTGGGGAGGATTTAAGCTCTGTCTCTAAAGTGTCCGCAATATTGAGCAATGGCAACAAATAGGATAAAGCGAGAGATCCTATAACCACTGCGGTGAATATAAAAACGAACGTAAGCACAAGATCCTCATAAAAAAGGACATTTTCATCAACCCCTCCCTCCTTGAGGGGTCAGCGACCTGTATGTCCAAACGCAAACTTGATTTATTATATTTGGATCACCGTGTCAAGCACAAATCGTCATAGCCATCTTTTGATCTTCAGATAGTGTTTGGTGGAATGACGAGGGCATAACTGGACCTATACCAGCCATAATGATTTTGTAAATCAATTCGTCGTCATATTTGATCAAAGTCGACACTCGTTCAAAATACAGCATCTCACTTTGGATCTTGTAAGCAACCATATCTGGATCGTGTGACCAATTTGTCAAGAATTGCTCAAGAGCCCACCGAGCAACTACAGGACATTGAAGAATCCTGGATCCAAGAAAATGAGATGAGCTTAAATTATATTCGTGAATCAAATCCAAAGGAGGGAAACGGCAATAGAGGATAGGGTTAGTGTCCAAAGGACGTAATGCGCTCCTGGTGCCGTTCACGGTGCGATGTTCCCAGCACTCCAAGGCGTGCTTGAGCAGGTGGCGGTGCTCATTATCCTTGTAGATGGCAAGCATATATGGATGTAGTTCAACATCCTTCAGTTTTTCACGCATACCAACCATTAGAATATTCCCGCCTTCTGTAACATACTGTTCCACTGATCTTCGACCCATTTCTGGATTTCAGTGTAGTCACCAAGCATAGCTGCGGTGCCGATTCGTTTATATGCGACAGGATTGCCAAGATATGTGGCAAAGTTTTTGCGGGTTTTAATCACAGCAGACGTGGCAGAAAGTTCATTGAAGTGGCGATCACCGCCTTCATCGTAAAAGAATGATGCATTGATCCACCCAATACGAAAATCTTTGACCCAAGCTTCAAAGATCAGAGTTTCATAAAGGGCGCGATCGCCCTTTTGGGTCTTAGCAGGTAACGCCTTCCAATGAATCTTCACTGCTACGTTTTCCTAAATTGGTGCCCCTGGCCGGACTCGAACCAGCACTCCGAAGAATTCGATTTTGAGTCGAACGCGTCTACCAATTTCACCACAGGGGCTCTGTGTCTGTTGTCCCCATATTAGTTGAACAGGGAGCATCAGTCAACCAAATTCTTTAAGCGTTTCCTCAATGTATTCAAGGGCATTGACTCGTTGCTTTTGTGAACGGCGAGTCATAAAATCAACCATATCGCCAGTATATTCCAATCCATATGCCGCAGAGAACGCTTCATCGCTTTCATAGCGATCACGCTGTTTGTACATATCAGCCAAATACTGTGCATCTTTTTGAGGCTTGTCTGAAGGGTAAGCGCCCCAATATCGGTTACTGTCCGGGGACAAAAACCAATCACGGCATTTACCATAATACCAAACAGCAGCGTTAACCCACTCGTCTCCAGCAACCTTGCGAAAATTTGGAAACCAAATGGCTGAGTATTGCTTTTGGAAATTTGGATACGGTGTCCATCGGCAATAGCTACATTCCATCCAATGTTTGACTTCCGGATGCTCGTCGCGTTCCCAATCGCCAACAGTAATAGATTCACCTTCCCCAATGGGGAAATCGCCAATCATTCTGACCTCAAGGTAGCCATAATAGGCCTGCTCGCCATTACAGAATCGAATGGCCCGCTCTCGATCAAATTGGTGAGCTTTGAGTTCAGCTGCCAGTTCATCTTCATCCCGGATGCCATTACCAATGACATTGAAGAACTGGTCATAGACCCGAAGCTTCGCTTCATCAAAAGTCTTGGCCGAATACAATGAAGGATATTGATCCACACGGGCCAACACCATTTCCTCAGGTGTAAAAATCTTCCTTGCCATCAGAGTTCCTTGATAAAGACGCGGTGGCAGCAAATGTCCAACTTAGGGCTGAACATTGCATTGACCCAAGCAGCACGGGCAAGCTCATAAGTCTCGAATGGACCATAATGCTCTTCAGTGCCTGGCTCCAGGTCTTTGAATTCCGTCGATGTATAAATTCCGCCTTCGACGATATACATTTCAATTCCTCTTTTTCAGTCGGACATCAAGCTGGCGAAGATTTCGCCGGCGGCGGAAAGGACGAGTGAGCTTTTCATAAACGTAGGCCAGGAGGATCAAACAAAATCCACCAACTGCGGCGGCGATCAATGCAAGCATCCCAAGCAGTATGACCCACAGCGGCCACGTAATATAAACTGCTATGATCACAACAGCAATTGCAATAACAGTCGTCGGGTCCATCAACAATTCCTTTCAACGACGGAACTATATGATAGCCAGCACCTTGTCAACGGTTATCTTTTGAAGATGTGAGCGCCAATAATTGCAGTAGTCTGCCGATGGCGACCAAGATTTGGTGAAACTCGTCGATTGTGAAAATACAATGCGCCGTTGGATGGGTCATCGTACTTAGCTGATAAAATTTGACGAGCAAGTGCAATACTGCGGGCCCAAGCAACTGGATTCAATTTAACGCCGCGGCGCACTGATGGTTGTATCCACGAGAATTGGCTACGTTGAAAGACAACTCCGCATACTGTTGACGGGAATTGTGGATTTTCAACTCGATTCATCACAACAGCACCAACAGCCAGACGGCCTTGCTCGCTCTCGCCTCGGGCTTCATAATAAATCACGCAAGCCATACAGGACAAATCATTTCCTGTATTATATGGACAATCTCTAAAAACTAATGTGTTATCTACTTCTTGCGCAAACGCGGACGTCGACGCAAACAACATTAAGATTGCCATCATTGTTGAAATGATGGTTCTCATAATTCTTTCTCCTTTTCTCAAAGGACGAAGATAGCTAAACGCCAGCAAGACAGAGTCTTACTGGGTTGAAAGGCCTATATTCAAACGCTTTGATGAAGGAGAATTCCTTCTACGAACGGATCCCGGACAAGCCGGTCAGGAGAGTTCAAGTCCTATGACACTTCAGTGTTCCGCACGATTTCTTGGTTGTAAGGGCTAACCCTAACTGGCTGTCTATCAGTTACCTGTTAGACAATTGCGTTTTCATCGCCAAGCAATCTATGTTTCATCCTTAGTTGTTTCGGTAACAGTTATATTTATACGATATTGACGTGAGTTAGTCAAGTAGATATTGCGTCGCAGCAAATAGGATCAAACATTCGAACGTTAAATCAGCACGGTCTATCTTTTCTTTTTTTGCTTCTTATCCAAAATGCGAGCCATACGGGCATTTCGATATTCTTTCAGGTGAGTAACTTCTTCACCCAGCCAGAATGGAATTCGTATAAACCGATCAGGCTTATCGAGCTCAATCTCAGCTAATGCCAGGCCTTTAAACTCTGGATTAAGGAACTCATCAACTTCCCAAGCGAATCGTCGCTCTTCACCATATGTGATGCGATGACGATTTTTAATCAATGCCGGAGTGGTAAGAGTGCGGTCTTTGGCCAAAAACTTGAAAGACTTTTTATCAATCTTTTCTTCAAGCTCAATTGAAGTGCGATCATCAATCCGCTTCTTCATAGTCTGATAATAATGGTAAACTTCTTCACCATTGAGCCACTCTTTGATCTGGCGCACACGGATTGCCCAATCACCAGTCTTTTTTAGATAGTGTTGAGTTATTTCCGTTGTGATCCAGATCTCACCGTGCTGGCCATCATAAAGGTCGCTGTTAGTATTGGTCGCCTGTATCAGGTAATCAATATCAACGTTGACCTTAAATTTGCGTTCGATTTCGTGACTCATCTTGTAATCTTCCACCAAATCCGACCCGGGGCCATCCAAAGTTCAGCCACCACAACCAATACAAGCCAAGTTACAGACCCGGCTGCAATTGACATAAGAATGCAGTAGAACGGATTGATCATAAAGCCCGCAATGCCATAAGAGAAAACAATCCCTAATAGCCAAAAGACCACACAGGCCCCATAAAGTGTAAACACTCTAACGAAAAACTTAATCAGGATGGCAGCACCGAAGATATAAACGAATGCCATCAACCAGGAGGGGTCAAAGTTATCCAGTTCCTCCCAATGGATTTGTGGGATAGGATCAGCCTGCGACACTGTCGCGTGATGCTGTTCAACCCGGGGTATCTGATATTCAGTCATTGTGCTCTCGTATCTTGATAAAATCGATTACGACATCATCATACACGAAATCATCTGGGATGCCAATAGGAAAATTCAAACCAGATTTACGAATCAATTCCAGCTCTGCTTTAAGCTCTGCTCTATCTGTGAATTCGTAAACTTCCGGATCAAATGCATCTGGACGCCAAAAGGTCATCTCGTCAGCAGCCGGGTCACAATCAGAGCCTTCCCAGCCAGCGAAATAGTATTCTTCATTGCCATCATCAACGACAATAACGTACATACAGTTGCATCCTTTCAATGAAAGAAGTAGCCTATTTCTCGTTGTCAGTCAAGTTACGAAGCCAAGGCGTCTCTAACATTTCAATTTCTTCTTCCATCCATTCCAAAAACTTATTTTGGTCAAAGGATGAATCAATGATTGCCAAGCCAGGTAACATATGCTTAATAAAATTAAGCAAGAAGCCCGCCTCGCGTTCTGTTTCTGTTGACTTAAAGAAGGATATGGCTACAACTTTAGCCAACTGTTTATAAAACTGATCGCCTTTGTCGCCAGAGGGCATCGTGTCGTGATGGATTTTATAATTACTCACGTGTGAACCACCTTCTTAATTCCATAGTGATGGATCGCTGCTGCGCATCCAGTGCAAGGCTTGGCGGTGCCAATGTGTTCCATATCTTCACCAAAGACCCGTCCAACATACAACGTCGCATTAACCAAATCTTCTGGATCATTGTTACGAAGAAAATTCACCAAACAATTGATTTCAGCGTGTTGAAAGATGGCATCTGGACGCCGGGCAAATCTCTTCTGCAAAGGATGGGTCTTGTACATATTTTGACCCATTGATACAACCCGGTTACCAATAACCAACAAAGCGCCCAGGCGTGCTCCACCCACACGCTCTCCAGCCCTTGCAAGCTGGAGAGCTTCATCAATGTACTTAGTGTCGCGTTGGTTCATATGTCGCACGGTAGACATTTTCATCACCATAGTCAATTACTGAAGTTCAGTCGTTTCACCCTTGCGTGTCAGATAATCAGGTGATACCATCTTAAGCATCTTGCGGCCAATGAAGCCAGTATCAGCATTGTCGTCATCACGGATGACAATACCTTCCTTGAGAGTCTTACCGTCAATTGACGACTTGCCATCACGCAGTGTGATCAGGTCAGCATCACCATATCGGCCCTTGAACAGTAGCGGAACCGTTTCAACACCCAAGCTCTTGGTGACTTTTTCAAAATTCCGATATGAATCAACCTCGCCGTCAGACACTGTATCAAATGCCAGGAACTTCGGCGGAGTGCTGTAGCCAAGATCCTGAATGCCTTGGCCAAAAGTTTCGCCAAGAATCAGGAATGCTGATTCGTTTTCAGTCTCACCATACAGGTTAGCAAGCTGCTCAGAGGTTCGCGAATCAAGGAACGTCTTGAGCGACCTCATATAGAGATTCTTGGCCAAGTTCGTTTCGTTGGCCCTGAAGCAGAGCCCCTTAGAACCAAGGCCCTTACTATATGCAGTAGCATACAAGGTGCCTTCCTCAGTCACAACTTCCAAGAAATCTTCACGCTTTTCAGTCGTAAAGATGAAACCGGTAAAAGTGCCGTGAAGCTTTTCAGTAATATTCACAATGTCGTCAGGGAAGAAGACATTTTCGAACTTCTGAGCATTTTCAATGTCGAACTTGTAGATGAGATCATACGAATGACTGAACACTTCACCACCCATACTGGCTGGAATAGGCGGCTCATACTTCGTGATGCCAAGCTGTTCAGCAACGTCCCAGCCGATGCCCACCTTGTGGATTTCGCCATCAGCCATACGCATCCACTTGCGGTAATGCGTACCAGTTTCTTCGTTAGTGATGCCACAGCAGGGATAGATAACACCCTGGCTCAAGATGCCGCGCAGCCGCATTGCCTTGATACGATCGCCGTTAGATCCGTTAAGACGGCCTTTGCCCTTCTCATCGTCCCAAAAATCCAACTCCTTGAGGAGCCATTCAGGAAGCACTGAGCCTTCCGGGATATATGCAACAGGATCACCATCCTTATAGCGATGGCTCCCATCTTCCAGCTTCGCGCTAATACACGTAAAGCCGTTGATATCAAGAAGGCTTAGCCTGTCAGCATTCGGATGATCACGAACGTTCTTGACCTGCTCAACCAGCACTTCAAACTTAGACATATAAACTCCTCAAATTTCCTGTCCGCTTATATATGAAGGAGTGGCAGTGTCAACCCAAAAAGTTTAGGCTTGACGGTTTTTTTCCACTTACGTAAAAGCAGGACCTATGGTAATGCGTAATCCCTCCTTGGCTGCCAGAGCCCTTGCCCAACTAGTAGATGGGTGGTCCATCTACAGCCACGGCGAGCACCTTTCTGGACATCTCAGTTTGGCTGGGTTTGAAGTAGTTAACCACGGAAATTTTGCATCAGTGGTGAACGGTTTGCCTAATCAGGTAATCAAGATTTTTGGTTTGAATGATATTGGCTATCAGCAGTTGCTTCACGAATTCATCCATAACAAATCAGATCATTATCCAGCAGTGTACTCTTTTACTACCAGCGGTAATTATGGCATCGTGGAAATGGAAAAGCTAACACACAACACTAAAACGGCTGTTGCTATTTCAAATTACGCAGATCGTCTGAAGAGCGGTTGCTCACTTAAAAGCCATAAATGGGGAATTACGTTCAAGGATGCAGTGTTGCATCTTGATATGAAAAGTAAAGAATACAATAAGAAGCTCAAAGCAGTACAGCTTCATTGGGATGGTCACGAAGACAATATTATGTTTCGTGGAACCATCCCTGTGTTGTGTGACGTATTCTATGGTGAAAAAAATTAATTAGCGATTTGGGTATGATACTTGTTTGCTACAAGATATAGTGAACGAGCATAATCCATCAAGGTCACAATTGATTCGTTGGATATTTTAAAAGTTCCAAGACTTGAATTAAAAGCGTGTTCTGGTTCTTTAGCGTTGTGGTACATACCAGTCGATTGTTTGACTACTCTGTCAGGGATCTGTTTTGTTTTAACACTTTCAATATGCACTAAGAAATCTTCCAACATCCTTTTAACTAATTCTGGATCAAGATCAAAACTTTCTTTCATAACTTGATCAGCAGCACTCTTGATTGCCTTGACTGGTATCGGCACCTTGACATTTAAAATATTGTTGATTTTATGGATACCGGCGCGTGCAGCCTTAGTCTTAATTGCTTGAACCAAATTCTTCACACCTTGCTTTTTGGCAATAGGATCAGCAGCCCATTCAGATTCAGGTATGCTTGCACTTACGATTTTTGTCAATTCAACTAATGGGTGCTTCATTTTACAGTTCCTGCCTTTTAGTTTTATTTATTTTCACAAGATATAGTAAAAAACAGCCGATTTAAACACAATCAGTAGATTATCTACTACATTTAGTAGTATGACACTACATCTATGTACTACATATAGTAGTGGCTCAAATAATTAAAATTCTTGCATTTTTCACGTATCGATACATAGGATTTTTGACATTTTTTACCACATACTATATGTTGTGGTGAATAGTGCTGATTCAACACGATATAGCACAAGATATAGTAGCTAGATCTAGTTTTTGGCTTATTTCAATTTTTTTTCGTCATATTAGAAAAATCTGTTGACTCGTTCCGGCATTCATATAGAAGGGCTTGGTAATCCAAGAAGGAATCAAAATGTTCAAGTTTGTCCACATTTACCACCTCGACGACGTGCGTCACGCGATCTCGGAAGACTTCTTCCTGGCAGAGCGCGATTGGGGATATGTGATCAACTATCACATCAACGCTTTTCCGGAAATCAAGGACGAGATGAGCGACGAGGAAAAGGCGCTTGAATATGCTCGTCGTGAATTCCGCGGCATCAAGTTTGCCAAGGATGGTACGCTGCTGGCTCGTCCGTTCCACAAGTTTTTCAACTGGGGTGAGAAGGAAGCTGAGATGGCTCAGTTCGACTTCGATATGCCTTTCGTGATTATGGACAAGCTGGATGGTTCGATGATCCATCCGATGTTGGTGGATAACAAGATCGTGTGGTGCTCCAAGATGGGCCCGACGGATGTTGCCCTACAGGCCGAAGCGTTTGTGGGAACCCATCCGGAATATGTGGAGTTTGTGCTGGCTGCTATGGGCGGCGGCTATACTCCGATTTTTGAATGGTGCTCGCGTAAGCAGCGCATTGTGGTCGACTATCCGGAAGATGCACTGATCCTGACTGCCATCCGCGACAACCGGACTGGCGAATATGTGGGTATGCCGTCAATGAAAGCGAAGGCTGAGCATTACGGTATCCCGGTGGTGAAGACCTGGAATGGCACCTTCAACGGCATCACGGACTTTATGGAAGCCGTTGGTGGTGAAGAGCAGTGTGAGGGTTATATCATCCGGTTCGAGAATGGCCATATGGTCAAGCTCAAGAACGCCTGGTACTTGAATCTGCACCGTGCCAAGGATCAGCTGAGCAACGAAAAGAATGTCTACCGTCTAGTGCTCAGCGAGCATCACGATGACCTCTTGCCGCAGTTGGATCCGGATACCCGCAAGGCTCTGGAAAACTTTGCTTCTGACCTGAGCAACGCTGTGAAGGTACAAGCTGCTACGCTGGCCAACGCTGTGGCTGAGAATTGGAAGCTCTACAGCAACCGCCGTGATTTTGCTCTCAACTTTGGTAGCAAACAGGAACTCTCCGCCGTGGTCTTCAAGATCCTGGATGGTAAGGATTCCTACGAAGCTCTTGTTGATTGGCTGCTGGCTCAGACGTCGACTCAAGCCAAGCTGGATGCTGCTAAGAAGAAGTTCGGTCAGCTCAACTGGTCGGAATATTATTACGCGGTGGATATGGATGGCTAAGGCTCGAGCCTTTATGCTTAATGTGATGATGGTCATTATTGTGGTCATCATCACATTCATATTCTAATCTATAAGAGATAATGATTCATTATATCAGATCGAATGTTATCGATCTGTCAGAGTCAAATGTCGAGTGATCTGTGTGAGTGAATCAGTAAGATGAGTGTATGATTATATTCGAATCAATGGTCCTGCTCAACACCGTATCAAAAAATATAAAATTTTTTTCACGGCCCGCAGGCCCATTATACAGTATGAAAAAATACTGTCAATAAAAAAAGGCAAAGAAAATAGAGCTTTATTCACTTTTTTTAGCAGAATTTCGAACTTTAGTCAATAAAATACGCTGGATGAATACAACTTTTTCATCCAGTCAAACTTTTAGTAATGCGAGGAAAAATGTTGGTCAATGTTAGTAGATGGTGGCCAATGTTAGTAGGTGTTAGTAGAACAGAGTAGGTGTTAGTAAGTACATTATTATATAGCACGTCTGAAGGAAATATTTCAACCTTGTTAACGTTATTTTGTAGGGTTAACGAAAAAAAATGAAAAAAGTCATTGACGGCCCTTGGTACATTTTATATAAGGGCGATGTAACGACGCAGATGCACTAAAAAATTTGCAAAATGCAAAATTAGGTGTTGACGCAGAGTTACCGAATGCGTATAACGCAATTGTTCAACCATTGAGAAGGAAGAAGTTTAATGCGTCCCATCGAAGTTTCTGAAGCAATTAGCGTTTACGCTACTGCTAACGTCCCCGTTATGCTGTGGGGACAGCCGGGCGTTGGCAAGTCGGACGTTGTCCGCCAGCTTGCTGCCAAGACCCCGGGCAAGTTCCTCAACCCGCTGACGGGCAAGAAGGAACGCAAGGTTTTCGACGTTCGCCTCGCACTGCTGGATCCGACCGACCTGCGCGGCATTCCCTACTACGACCCCGAGATGAAGACCGCCCGCTGGGGCCAGTCCTGCATCCTTCCGATGATGGGCCGTGAGGAAGACGAGGATGCTATCCTGTTCCTCGACGAGATCAACTCCGCTCCCCCGGTTATCCAGGCAGCCGCTTACCAGCTTGTCCTCGACCGCAAGGTTGGCGAATACGAGCTTCCGAAGGGCGTGACGATTATCGCTGCTGGTAACCGCCAGTCCGACAAGGGCGTGGTGTTCCAGATGCCCACTCCGCTGCTCAACCGCTTTGCCCACATTGACTTTACGGTCAGCAACGACGACTGGATCGAATTCGCGGTCGGCGCCGGCATCCACCCCAGCATCATCGGCTTCATCAACTTCAAGAAGGATATGCTCAACAAGTTCGACAGCCGTGGCAAGAACTCCGCGTTCGCTACCCCGCGCGCCTGGGCGTTCCTGGACCGCGTTATCCGGGCTGCTGAAGCTGCTGGCACCAAGGACACGATGATCCGCAAGCTCGCAGACGGCGTGGTTGGTGAAGGCGCTGCTGTTGAGTTTATGAGCTACCGCAAGTCCGCGGAGAAGCTTCCGAACCCGGACAGCATCCTCGATGGAACGCTGAAGAAGCTTCCGGAAGATGTCAAGCAGGATATCAGCATCCACTTTGCGCTCGTGACCAGCCTGGTTGCGGCCATCAAGGAACGCTTCGAGAACGCCAACAAGAACCCCAAGGACGAGAAGTTCGCGAAGGCTGGTGGTAACTTCCTCAAGTTCCTTAACACGGAACTCAAGGACGAGCTGACGCTGTTTGGCATCCGTTCAGCAATGAAGACTCACCAGGTTATGCTTGCTACTCTTCCCGAGTTCCGCACTGACGTTAACCAGAAGTTCCAGAAGGTGCTCTCAATGGTTGGCTAATCCCCAACTATGTTGAGGGGTGGGGTTAATTTCTCCACCCCTCCTTTTTTGTATTGACTGAGTTGGCTTGTCACTGTATAAGATAAGTCTAACAAGCAAAGGAACGCTAAATGAGTAATCCTACCGCATCCGAGATTATGACCGCAGGCCGGTTTTTTATGATGCAGAAGTTTCCGTTCTTCGCTTACCTGCTCTTCAACCTCGAAGTTATTGAGCTCGGCGAGGATAACAATCCCTGGAAGCTTCAGACCGCTGCTGTTGACGGAAAGCGCTTCTGGTATAACCCTAGCTTCATCCAGGAAATTTACCAGGAAGGGCTCAAGGAGAGCAAGGAAATTGGTAACCACAAGGTGGCCTTCCTTTGCGCCCACGAAGTGATGCACTGTGCCCTTGGTCACTTGGGCCGCCGAATCGACCGCGATCCTGAAATCTGGAACCAGGCGGCAGACTACGCCATCAACGCGATGCTCGTTGAGGCGAAGCTCACTATGCCCAAAATTGGTCTGTATGACAAGAAATACAGCGGTTGGTCGGCAGAAGAGATTTATGACGACCTGCTCAAGAATCCGGACAAGACCAAAGGTAAGTCCACGCTGGACGTTCACGCTGGCCAACCTGGCTTCCCTGGCGAGGGTGATGGCCAGGGCCAGGATCCTAATGGCGGCGGCGACCCGGCTGATGCCCTGAGCCCTGAAGAGCTTCAGGACCTCAAGGACCAGTGGGAAGAGAATATGGTCCAGGCTGCCCAAAACTGCAAGGACGCTGGTAACATTCCGGCCGGCTTTGAGCGACTGATCAAGAAGATCACTGAGCCCAAGGTTAAGTGGAACGAATATATCGAGACTGTCATCAAGTCGCTCGTGCGTTCGGACTACACCTGGCGCATTCCGAACAAGCGGGTGTTCGCTAACGGCATTACTATGCCCAGCTTGGACTATGATGACTCCGTGGAGATTGGCATTGCGATCGATATGAGCGGATCCATTAGCGACGAAGAAGCGGCTGTTTTCCTTGGGGAAATTAAGTCCATTATGGGACAGTTCACTAACTTCAAGATCCACATCGCTTGCTTCGATAGCGCTCTCCACGCGCCCGCAACGCTGGAGAGTGAGGAAGACCTGGATAACTACGAACCCAAGGGCGGTGGCGGTACCACCCCTATGGCGTGGTGGAACTGGGCTATGAAGCAGGATTGGTACGATACGGTCGGTACTGTGATTATGTTCACGGACGGCTACATTGGTGGTCCAGAGCACTGGGGTCCGGGTGAGGAGAAGAGCCCTAACACGATTTGGCTCGTGAAGGGCAGTGACTACGAGGGCCCATACGGTACCACGATCCTCTACGAAAAGCTCTAACGGGCTCTCCATAGGGGCTTTCCCGTGCGCAAGTTAGCGTGGATGGGGCTGGCAGGTAACTGTCGGCCCCATCGTTTTGGCTTGTGCTTTATCCACAGAAATGCACAACTCGCCCTAAAATACTCATTGACTCGTCGTTGGCATCTGCTATGTAGAAGATGCGTAGGAGGCGCACATCAATGGATAATAAAGAATACAGTCTTAAAATTTTGACTAAGACTGGGAGTAACATTTTAGATCCAGATTATTTCGGATATAAGTCGCTGGAAAGGAAGCTCGGACGCGCCCCTATCCTCTCAGATTTTGATCGGTTTAGTCTCAACTCGTATGCTGAATATCAGGCAATCAATGAGCTCAAAGCCATATTGTCTGATCCCAGCAACACTATTCACATTCGTTTCAACCACGGTGCCCGCGCCGGATCGATTGCTCGCGTGTCTAACCCTGCTGATATTTTCAGGTCAGATACTACTGGGTATCGTGGCAGCGTTATGTTGGATTGGGATTGCAAGCTGGAAGTCGTCTGGGACGACAAGAAAACTTGGAAGTTCAAGTTCACTCGCCACGTTGATGACAAGGTTATTGGTGAAGGCAAGCATCACGATTTCTTGATCAATTACGCCGGGCCTAGCGTCAAATCCTTTGAAAAGAAGGAACGAGTCGAACTCCCGCCAGCGTATGTTGAAGACGCATATGGTCGTGAAATCCAAGTAGGCACTTGGGTTTTGGACAACCGGTTCAAGCTGGGCCGCATTGAGCGGATCAGTCACGCAGGCACCCTGTGGATTGATTTCCTCCAGCAATCTCTTGGATCCAAGTATGCAGTCAAGGGCCACGTGCAACAGTTTGGGCGTTCCCCTAGGGAATTGCTGGTGATGGAATTGCCTGATGGTTTCGAGACTACTGCAATCATTATGGACAAGGACATTCGGGATTTCGTAATCACGCCCACATTCAAGTTTGGTTACGAATGACCAAGGAAGAATTCCTTGAGAAATACGAACACCGGAGACCATTCCTAGAATGGTGCTCCGGTGGGATGGATGGTGGCAATTGCTGGGGTGACGAGGCCACTGAAATCTACCCGGATGAAGAACCCAAAATTGACGATGCCATCTGGGATTTCTTGAATCTATTCACAGACAATGTATCTGACCAGGAGTTTGCGGCTATTAAATATGCGCCCGGGCTTGAGGTAGAAAAGGAATGGACAGATAACGAGTATTATGGTAACTATTACTACCGCCATTCTAAAACTATTGACCTTGAGGTAATTTGGCCCTTCATTGAATTAATCATTGACGTGCCTGAATCAGATGCTAGAAAGGCGCATTATATTTTGATGGAGGATTGATATGAAGAAATACAATCGGAATATCAATGTGAAAATTTACCACTCTGTGGAAGAAATTTATGACTCCGTCAACAACGACCCCAAGCGCCCTGGCTTCCAGATAGCTTATCTGGATCGCTCCTCTAACACTAAAACCAAACAAGCCTGGATGCAGCACCTTATTCAAAATGGTTACTCTGTTGCAGAGATAGCAGAGAAACGGCCCCACCTCGGTAACGAGGAATATGTCGCACTCATCATCAAGGCTGGCCCTGCTGATGTGCTGGCTTTGAAATTTTGTTTCTGATTTTTGTTGACGCTCGTAGCAAAAACAAATAGACGGGTGGCATAGCAAGCAAGGAGTAATTGAAATGGCACGTATGAATTTCGTTACCGCAGTCAAGACCGGCCTCACGATCGACCAGATCCGCGAAGCCGCCCCCTCAGTGTTCAACCTTCACGCTCACGAAAGCCGTAGCGAGCGTTACAATGTGGCGCCCACTGTCGAGGTCGTGGAAGCTATGATGGCTGATGGCTTCAAGGTTGTCCTTGCAGGGCAGCAGCGGAGCCGCTCTGCAGACAAGCTGCTCTTCACTCGCCACGTGCTGCGCCTCCGTAAAGACGGCGTCCACAGCATCAATGATTGCTTCCCTGAAGTGATCCTCACTAACAGCCACGATGGCTCCTCGAGCTATCGCCTGATGTTCGGTATGTTCCGCTCGCTTTGCCAGACCCAGCTGTCGGTAGGTGATGCGACGATTGCCGGCCAGAAGGTCACTCATAGCGCCAAGGACACTGCTGAAAAAGTGGTTGAAGGTGCAAATGATGTGCTGGCCAAGACCCCTGTCCTCAAGGAAGCTATGGACAAGTGGCTGGGTATTGACCTCACGGAGAAGGAGCAGGAACTCCTTGCCAAGCAGGCACTGACTCTCCACTATGGCGATCGCGTCCCTCCGATTACTGAGCACGAAGTCCTGCGCGCGACTACTCGTTACGATGAAGGCGCCAGCCTCTGGAACACCTTTCTCCGGATCCAGAAGAATCTCACGGAGGGCGGCATTGTTTACCAGCGCACTGGTGGTAAGCACAAGCGCGGCACCACTCGTGGCATCCGGGGCATTCACCGTAGCCTCCAGTTCAACCGCAAGCTCTGGGACCTGGCATCGGCTACTGCTGAGATGGCGCCGTCTTCGACTCCAGCAGTATAACAATTAAAAAGGAGGGTTAACGCCCTCCTTTTTTTCTGATCATCCATCTGTTAACTTTACTAATTAACGTTAACAAAAATCAGAAGGTTTTTTCGTCGCAAAAACAAATTAGGATTGACTCTGCTTCGAATTAGCTTATAACTCTTGAACAAGGAGATTTTATGAGCACCCTCGAACGTTTAAAGGCGCAGTTCAATGTGATGGAGGATATCGTTGGCAAAGTTGCCTCCGGTAACCTCCGCGGGCTCATCATTACTGGTCCTGCTGGCATTGGTAAAACCTTCAACGTCCTCAAAACCCTCAAGGATTATCAGCTCTATGTCGCTCCCCTAGCTGGCATCCAGGCTGAGATTGAGGTTTGTGCCGGGCATATGACGACCGTAGGGCTAGTGCAAGCGCTGTGGCGTAATCGCCAAGAGGCTAACACCTTAGTGCTTGATGATATCGACACTGTGCTTGATACGCTCGATGCTATCAACATTCTCAAGGCGGCGCTTGATACTGGCAGTCAGCGTCACGTGTCGTATATGACTCAGAATGCTGCATTGCGTAAAGCAGGCATCCCTCAGCATTTCAATTTCAATGGTGCAATTATCTTGATCACAAACCAGGATATGGAAAATTGCAAGGGCAAGATGGCTCCCCATTTCAAGGCATTGGTGAGCCGCTGCTTCTATTTCGATCTCGGCTTTGAGGGTCGTGAAGACTGTATGACTTGGATCCAGCACGTTTCCGAAACTACTGGTATGCTGGGTGATGCAAAGAAAACTTCGGATATCCTCCGTTATATGCGTCGCAACTTGAAGGACATTCGCGAGCTTAGCTTGCGCACTGCCGTCAAGCTTTCGTCCATTTACGGCAAAGGCTGGAAGGAAGTGGCTGATTTTACGGTGTTGACATAGGATTCAAAATATTATATCAGCCGTGATATTGCTACAAGGAAAGGAAATATGAAGTACAATTATCGCCAGTACGATGAGGAAGATTACAGCCTGGGTGATGAATACCGGGATAGTAAGCGTTCCCGTCGTGACAAGCGCGCTCGTGGCAAATATCGCCGCGACTCATTTGAAGGTCGTGATCGCGATGATGATTGGGGATGGAACTGATGGAAATCGTCCCCAGCCCGCCAATTCCAGCCCCTGAGCTGCCACCGGTCAAGGTGTACAAACATCCTTTCCTTATGAGAACGATGTTCGCTCTCGGACTGGGTTTGATCGGCGCGGCGATAACTTTCGCATTTGGATACTATTTGGTCCTAGGTGCAGCACCATTGATGATGAACTATGTCATCACGATGTCTGGTATTGCTTTTGTGCTGATGGGCTCAATGTATTTTTGGATGGATCTCTCCAAGCCTACAGTTACCCTGGAAGAGATGTGGTTCCGTAAACGCTTGGATCAAGCCCGCCATTGCGACACTCGTGTTGCTCAACTCAAAGCAGACTATGCTTTGCTGGAAGCGGCTGCTGATAGTCTGTATAATTCCCTAGGCAAGGAAGGCTTTGCAAAGCTGAAGGATGCTGACATCATCAATCACGCTGTCGAACTTGCTCGCAAAAAAACTGTTGACTGACATTTCTGCCCTGCTATAAGGGCAAGGTATTCCACGCTAAACAAAGGATTAGTAATGAAGATTGAAGAAGCAGGCGTTGAGACTTTCTCGCTTGGTCAGAAGGAAGTTTCCGTTGCCAAGATCCAAGCAAGTGCCAAAGCGTTTGAGATCCTGAGCTCAAGCCTTTATTCCAACAACATTCTCGCAATCATCCGTGAGCTTTCTGCAAATGCGAAGGACTCGCACAAGGCTGCTGGCTGCCCTGAGAAGCCGTTTGACATTCAGCTGCCCAATAAGCTGGACCCTAGCTTCAAGGTTCGTGACTACGGTGTAGGTATGGATCATCAATTCGTGATGACTCGCCTGAACACTTACTTCGATTCTACCAAGAACGACAGTAATGAAGAAATCGGCGGCTTCGGTCTCGGCATCAAGTCAGGCTTCAGCTATACTTCCAGCTATATGATCGTCACATTCGACGGCACGACACGCCGTGTCTACGCTTTCCAGATCGGCGCCAGCGGACTTCCTGAGATCAGCTTCCTGGCTGAAACTCCGTCGACTGAGCCTCGCGGTGTTGAGCTCAGCATTCCGGTTATGGACAAGGACTATGACCGCTTCCGCGAAGAAGCTATCGAAGCTCTGACGTTCTACGAACCCAAGCCCAACATCAGCGGCGTTGATGCTTCCGCGTTCGACATTAAGCCTTTGTTCCAAGGCACTGGCTGGAAGATTTACCAGAATCCTGGCCGCCTCAAGAATGAAAACTATGTCGAGATGGGCAATGTGATCTATCCGGTCATTGAAGAAAACAATCCTTACGACGAATCTCGCCACTACCGCCACCATCGCCGCGGCCGCGGCGCAGATATGATTATGGTCTATAGCGCCGGCATTGGTGAGATTGACATCACTCCGAACCGCGAGCAGATCAAGCTGACCGATCGATCCAAGGCCCGAATCACCAAGTTTGAAGAAACGGTAACTGAAGAATTGATGGCCACTATCCAAGGCTGGCTGGATAAGGAAACTGGTACGCTTTGGGAAGTCCTGCGCGGCGATACGGTGCGCCGTATCCACGACCAGTCCTACTTCTTCGAGAGCCGCAAGGTTGATCTGAAGAAGCTCAAGTATAAGGGCTATCAGATTATGGTCGGCGAGTTCCGTTATACTGAAAAGAGCCCGGCTGCTGACAAGGTGGTAAAAGGTCACACCTTGCAAGAGCAGTATGGCGAGATTCGTATGGATGAGCATCGGATGGCTCATTATGGCATCCAAATCTCAGCCCGGCATTCGGAAAGCGTTGGTATCATTATTGGCACTCCTGGTTGGACGGCGAAACTGAACCAAGCCGGCGCTCGTAAGTTGATCAATCAGACAAAGAAGGTGCTTTATCTGCTCGACGTCAAGGCTGCTGATCAGGCCGATGTTATTGCCGGTCTCAATAAAACCTTCCCGGACTTTGCTGATAACATTTACAATTGGGATGATTTCAAAGCTGGGATCAAGGCAGCCAAGCCGGAAAATGACTACTATACTTATGACCTGAAGGATGGTAACTCACGTTATTATAATGAAGGTAATAAGAAGGAGTTCAATATCAAGGACTTCAGCAAGAAGAAGACCATTTATTATGGCACGTATAAGCCTAAGGCAAATAACCTTAGGAATTACCATTACAACCGCGAGTCGACGCGAATTCAGGAAATCTTGAGTAGCTGTTATGACGAGACCTATGATGAGATCCTGGCCAAGCTGAACGGCGAGAAGGTTGTATATGCTTTCCTTGAATCCCAGGTCAAGGAACTGGAAGCTGCAGGATTCAAGCTGGTGGACTTTGTTACCACTTTCGAAGAACTGCTCCATCAGGTCGCCGTTGAATTTGCTGCTGAACGTCCTACAATGACGCTGAAGGAATACCTGAAGCCGTTGCAGGAAAAGAACCCTGAGATTAGCATCTCCACGTTCTACAAGGCAGTGAAGCGTTGGGCCCGCGAATGCGGTATGGAGGACGAGTATCAGCTTCTCCTCAAGCTGAACGACCCGTCATCATCCTCTTACCGTGCCTCGGCTAATGACCAGCTGTTCCGCCAGGTTCACAAGATGACCATCAAGGAATATGTGAAGAAGCACAACCTCAAGCCGGCCAAGCCGACCAGTAACCAGTTCGCGATCGACCTCCGTGACAAGGCCCCGCTGCTCAGCTACTTGATCACTCGCTATAGCGTCCCTGATGTTATTGATTATGTGAAGAAGGAAGTGGCTGGTATTGTGAAGGCTCCTGCTCCGGCTGCTACCGTGAAGGCTCCGCCAAAGCGTAAGCCTAGGCCGCAACCGGTGGTGATTCAGACCATCAACCCGTTGTCGCTTATCCCGACAGCACAGTAAAAATAGTTCAATTTAAGGCTTGCAATTGGTGCCCCGTCCTGTATAAGGGCGGGGTAAACCATTCAACAAGGGATTAGAAATGAAGATTGAAGAGCAGAAGGTTCCCACGTTCAATGTTGGACGCAAGGAAACGGCAGTTGCCTCGATCCAGGCCAGTGCGAAGGCTTTTGAAATCCTTAGCTCGGGCCTCTACAGCGATGCTGAGTTTGCCATCGTGCGCGAGATTGCTGCTAACGCTTGGGATAGCCACAAGGCTGCTGGTTGCCCCGAGAAGCCCTTCAAAGTGCAGGTCCCTAACGGACTTGATCCTCGTTTCTGTGTCCGCGACTACGGCACAAGTATGTCACACGAGTTTATGATGACTCGGGTTAACCGCTATTTCGATTCTACGAAGGCGGAAAACAACGACGAAATTGGCGGCTTTGGACTTGGCATCAAGAGTGTGTTCAGCTATGCCTCCAGCTTTATGATTTCCTGCTATATGGACAGCGTCCGCCGCGTTTATGTTTACCAGATTGGCGAAAGTGGCCTGCCTGAGATCAGCTTGATGGCTGAGACTGAGACTGACGAGCCAAATGGCGTGGAAGTCAGCATTCCGGTCAAGAGCGAAGACTATCAGAAGTTTTCAATCGCTATCCAGAAAACGTTTGCCTTTTATAAGGTCAAGCCTGAAATTGCTGGCGTGGAACTGGCCATTCCGGAATTTGACAAGCTTCTGGAAGCTGACGACTGGTTCGTTTGCCGTTGTCAGAGCATTTTCAATAAGGCTTCTTATATCGAGATGGGCGGCATTGCTTATCCGCTGGACGAACAGCTGACTGGCCTGCGTTCCTATTACAGTAACCACCACACTCTGTTCATCAAGGCAGAGATTGGCGATGTTGATATCACTCCGAACCGTGAACAGATCAAGATGACTGAGCGCACTCGCAGATTTGTCAAGGACAAGTTGAAGACCATTAACGACCAGGCTGAGAGCATTATCCAGGATCTGATCGATGCCCAAGGCCACACGTATTATTGGGACTTCATTGCTGAAGTGGTCAAGTATGATATTGATCTGCTCCGCAGCATCGGCTTCTCCAAATCCAAGATCACGTTCAATGGAAAGAAGTTTGACGACAATACGTTCACTATCCGTATTGCTCCCAAGCCGGCTCCTGAAGATCCAATGGATCCTAATTCGCCGATCAAGCAGCCTACCCTTACGCCGGAAATGGTCGAAGGCATCACCCGCTTTGGTGAATGGTCACTGCACGATAGTGGTCGAGTTAAGAAGGATGAAGATCGCTGGAGTTATCAGAATGCTTGGAATTTTGATCGCTTCAACAAGCCGCGTCCGATTGTGGTCGCTGACGAAGCTTCAGTTCGTCGTATTGCCCCTTGGATGCGTTACAGCGATACTGACAAGATCATCCTGGTCAAAGTCGAGCCCGGTAAGATCACTGATGTGATGGCCGCAATCAAGGAGCGTCTTCAGGACTTCAACAACATCCACGATGCTTCCACCGTGCATTTCGAGAAGGCACCGAGGGCTGCGGCTGCTGAGCGCAAGTATTATATGTACCACACCAGCACTTGGAATGAAGTTGTCCGCAAGGAAATGGATCTCGGTTCACTACCTAATGAGATCTACTATTTCCAGACCGATGGCCGCCAGCGTAGTGAAGTGTTTGGCCGCACTACGGACTTTAACAAGGATGCGTCATTCATTGCAGTGGCTAGGACTTGGATCCCGAATGTTAGCTTTTACTTCCTCACAGAAGCAATGATCAAGAAGATTGAAAAGGCCAATCCTTCGGCAGTTTTGATCGAAACATCTGCCAAGCTGGCTGAAATGCTTGACGACAAGGTTCGTGAAGCTGGGCAGAATTATGTTTCCCGCAGCCTTGAGGATATCAAGGCACCATTTGCTCGCTCGGGCGGCAGCTGGCGGACAGCATCTGCTCTTGACTTTTGGGCCAAAGAGTTCAATTTGTCCGATTATGAACAGGCAAAGAAGGATCTCGAAACCCACAAGCCGGATAGCAGCCTTGAGAAGATGTGCAAGCTGATCAAAGGCAAGACCATCTTCGAAATGTTCACAGAGCTTGGTGTCAATACGCGCAACGTCACTGTACCGAGCTTTGATAATATGCTGGCAAAGATGCCTTATGTCTTTGCAATGGTTGATGACTATTCCGAGGAAGAAGTTGTGAACCATATTGGCGAAACGATGGGCTGGAAAAGAAACACCCAGCCTGTCACAATTTGATTGACGCATTAAACAAAATGCCGTATTACGGTAGCACCAACTAAGGAGGTTTTGAATGACAATTCTTGCAGTTTCTTTTTCGGGTGGCACGGAAAAGGCTATCGGTAGCCTTGTAGTCACCACCGACTCCCGAGTGTTTACGCTCACAAATGATCACAAGGATTTCGACGATATCCTTGCTCTGCTCAAGTCAGGCGATCACGCCCAGGCTGAACTTCGTCTGGACCGCGCTATGCACGTTCGCGCCGCAGTTGCCGACACGGCATTCAGCATTAACGGCAACGTCGTTACTTACAACGGCCGCCAGTTGCCGGCGGTGATGGCGCAGTACATTATCCGACTCAATACTGAAGGTTTCGACCTCTCGCCGCTCGAGAAGTTCACCGCCAATCTGTTCGCCAACCCCAGCTATCGCGCCACGCAGGAATGCTTCAAGTTCCTCGAAGCCAATGAGATGCCGATCACGGAAGACGGCTGCTTTATCGCTTACCGCTCTGTTACGCTGGACTACAAGGATCACCGCACTGGTACGTTCGACAATAGCGTCGGCGCCGTTTGTAAGGAAGACCGCAACCTGGTCGATGAAGATCCGAACAACACCTGTTCCAAGGGTCTGCACGTTTGCGCTCTCGGCTACATCCACGGCCCTGAATCGCACGGCTACGGCGGCAGCCGTTCGCACTGGGTGATTGTCAAGGTCAACCCGCGTGATGTGGTCGCTGTACCGCACGATTACAAGAACACCAAGATGCGCGTTTGCGAATTTGAAGTGGTCGGCCAGCTGGACAAGAGCAAGATCGCTCCTACGGCCAAGAAGTCCTACGCTGAAGACAATGTGGTCTACAAGCCGGCACCGAAGGCTGCTCCTGCTGCTCCAAAGGCTGAATCCGATCAGTCGATGATCCAAGCTGGTAAGTTCTACGAACTCGGCCAGAAGCACGCCGCTCGTAATGACGAGCGCGGTAGCGGTGATCCGCTCACGTCGGTCAGCTTCAATAGCAGCACCAGCTATGAACTTTATATGGCCGGCTACGAAGGTCGTCCCCGACCGACTGCGGTGATGACGGCTGTCCCGGCTGCCGGCGGCAACGCAGGCATTGCCCGTCAGATGTTCAACGAGGGCCGCTATACTGACCTGATGCGTTTCAAGAAGGAAAAGCGCGTTGGTTTTGGGCGCCTCGGCTTTACGGCTGCTGAAGAGGCGATCATTGAGCAGAACCGTAATCAGAACGGCACTGTCTCATCGCCTGCCACCTACACCGACTCGCTGGGCTTTATTGTTCCCGCCAAGCTGGTGTTCGATGCTCACGGCTATGATCAGTTCGGCTTCCGCCGCTCGGGTAAGAACCGCAAGGGACAGACCCGCGGTGATCTTGGCTTTACCCGCACCACTGCACCGCTTGCTCAGGTAAGCACCACAATCGCTTCGCCGGCTGCTACTTCTAATCAGTCAGCCAAGTATCAGGAAGGCTACCGTGATGGTCAGGCTGCTACCAGCTTCAAGCCTCTCCAGGTTGGTAATGAATACTGGTCAGGCTACACGGCTGCTTGGAATGTGAATCCGAATCGCAAGTAAGCCTCCTTAGCTTGTGCGAGTGTGATGGGGTGGGACAAAATCCTGCCCCATCTTTTTTCTGTATTCGATTTGATGAATCGTTAACCCAGTGGCTACTGCTAATTCAGTCTTGGTCAAGTATTGACCATTATAAAAGAACGTTCTATATCGGTCCCTAAGTTTTTCTTTGTGATTTGACGACAATGTTCTACCAGCCATTGCTTTGGAAATTTTAGATTTATGATCATCATCCATAGCCCCTCTCGTATAGCCACCGTTTCCTTTTCCTTTAGACTGGCCTTTATTATGTGCTGGCTTTCCTCGTTTTGCTTTTGATATTTTATTTCTAATTTCATTATTTTGGATAATGGCTCCGCTGACATTTTTATTTAACCATCGTTGATCTGATAGAAAATTATAAAATTCAGTCATTACTCGGAGCTCATTATGTAAAGCTTCTTCAGCAGTGGCGCAAGGAAATGACCATTTTACGTCAGGTAAACCATACTGCTCAATCATATTGTGGACATAAGTAGACGATGTAAAATAAGTAGTCATTAAATCTTTCGGGTTAGCTTTCTGCTTACCGTTAGTAATTCGACAACCAACATACCAGCGGTCTAGATCAGACCAACCGATTATATAGAAATATGGTATATAAATATTCATAGCTGATGCTCCCTAAAGCATTAGGGCCCTTGGATGTTGACGCATCGCGAAGGGCATTTCATACCTATTTATCTATTGACTCTTCCTTCGTATGTGTTATTCGTCGCAATATCAAATGGAGGTTGAATTGGCTACTAGCTTGGTTGATGATTATGTTTTGAACTCGCGGGTGTATCGCGATGTTAAGGCTGACATCAAACTCCAAGATGACAGTAGCCGACTCTGTTACGATGCTGAAGGCATCATCTGGGCAACAGAGCAGATCGACTCAGACATTTATTGTCCGCTCCAAGCTCTGCAGATCGACAAGGGCATTATGTATAGTGATGCTGAGGTGGATGATTCCACATATATGGCAGAACTGATGGTCAACCTAGCCACTCTTTGTGGGGGCAATTTTGCACAAGATACCTTGTGCCAATATATGTTTGATTCTGAAATGCGTGTTTGCCAAATGCGAGTAGCTGAGTCATATAAACATTTCTTTGACAAAGTATCAGATCGCAGTACAGTGTTTCCTGAGGTAGAAAGCTATCTAAAGGTGATGTCGTGACCCCGGGACAAATACAGCTCATTGTGCATAGAAGCTTGCTTCACAAGCGCACACATCGTGAAATTCAAAACAGCGAAACTATTAACTGCAATGTAAGCATTTTATTCCAGCTAATGGTTGGTGATGCTGCTGCGGTGTTTCCTGATGCAGACCATACTGCAATATTTGACCAAAGCCCATTCATTTTAGATTATGTTGATAAAATTTGTGCTCAGAGCGATCACCGCTCGGCGAAAGAGTTTATCGTCGATTTAGGATATCTTGGTTTCTACAATTTACATTATAATCTGGTATGTAAGTGGCACCAAGCCTTTAGCAAATATGAGTTTCAAAAATTACAAGAAGAAGCTCGCAATCTGATGGTGTTGATCCGATGAACCCTCAGACGATTGATATGATCAATGATTGGTATGATCATTTACCTAATGGCTACCAGGCAACATCGTCTGAATCAATCAATGAGCTTCTAGGCCTGATTGACCACTGTGTTACAGTTCTTGATCCAGACCATTCCGTATGGCGCGAACTTGACGAATGTGAAGACTTTGTCGAGTTTATCAGTGTTGTTTCTTCCTACTGTAATATAGAAGGCACCCAATGTCTGGCAATTTTTTGCCTTGACAGGGGTCTGTCAAACTGCCAGATGGAATTTCACGAAGAAATTTACCCAGAGTATTGGTGCTCTGAAGTAGCAACGTATAGGAAGCTAGTTAGCTAAGATGAACAAGGACAGATTGTTTGAGCGTATGCAAGGCTTACAAGACGACATTTTCGCTCGTCTGAAAGCTTCTGACAAGCGTCACGGTGGCGATCCTTACCCTATGATAGGGCGCAAGTTTGATAATCTTATCAACTTTATGAAATCGCTCAACATTGATCCGGATACTGATGAAAATTTTACCGTGCTGGTAGACACGCTCGGACAGACGGTTTCGCGTGAGAAGTATATGGGCCCCACTGCAATGCTAGTTTGGGTTCTGACGCTCTTAGACAAGCATTCGCTATATGAACAGATGTGGTACGTGTACCAACATTCGGATGCAAAGCATCAGCCCTCATTAGTATCGTTCCTGCCTCCGCATTATCAATCTGCTGCGATTGTTATGCGATGAAAGCAGACAAAATCATCTCAATGCTGTTGACGCAAAACCAGCAATCCTGGAAGCGACGACAGCTCTGGGGTCAAGTTCAAATTCTGGAACGGGCTATGAGCCAGTGGGAGAACCTCAAAAAGGTTTCTCCCCGCCAGCATCACATATGGTCAAAGAAATTTTGGGATATGTGCGAATGGTTTTGCATTGAGTTGACTGACCACCTTGAAATCTACAAGGCGGCTCAATTTAAAGCCCCAGGGCGGCAGCCGCCCAACTATCCCCGTTTCCTGAAAAAGCTCTACGAATTCGACTCTGACAGAGCGCATCAGCTTATGATGAAACAACCTCTTGCCTTCTCTATTGTAGAAGAGGATTGGGCGCTCTGGACCAGGATCGTTATATGACGCAAGATATAGTTGAGTTAGCCTGGAAGGATCTTGATCAGATAGTTGGCCGCTATTACCGCGAGTCATTAAATGACCAAAGATTTCGCTATACCGTAGCAAAGCTGATGCCTCATATGATTCAAATAATTGATTGGTATGGGGATCACAAAGACTACGTTGATTTCAAAACCTATCTCATAATGACGGGCGTGATAATCACTAACTACGTTGAAGTTCTTGGTGCTGCTAAAAACCTCTGTCTGGAACGTGATGGAGCGATATCAAGTCACATTAGATCCCACGATGCTCTGCTGGAACTCCTTTACGAGTTTGACGAGCAATACAGCCTTGAGCTTATGATGCAATATCCTAAAGCATATGTGGGCATCAAAGGCGAATGGGTCAATCCAGCAAAGTTCTGCCTCTAATTTTTTCCTGATCAGATTAACTATATTTGTTAACGTTAACCTTTAATCCTGATTGTTAACGTTAATAAGTAACGTTAACAAAAAACCGGCTTGACTTCCAGAAAAATCCTGCTAGGCTGGACCAATGAGCTCAATCTGGGCTCGTTAACTATTGGCATTAAGGATTGGTATGGTCTGATTAACTATATTGGTTAACGCTAATGAACAGGGTTAACACAGACCGTGGTCTGATTAACTATATTGGTTAATAGTAAACGTTAACTATTAACGTTAAGGACCGCCCCTATAGTTAACCACCGCCCGATCGCCCGATCGCCCCTTGACTGACTTGTAATTAATTAATTATTTTCGGCCAGCGAAGCTCTGGCCCACTTCCTGCTTGGGATGTTGAAAAGGAAAGCCCCAGAAGAACGAATGTCCTCTGGGGCTCCTTAGCAAGGAGGTTGTCACACTTGACGCTATCATTTTTCCTTAAAAGGTAATGTTTAGCTATGACTCCTACAATATATGGCAACCTTTGAAGTCTGTCAAATAGATTTTCACCTTTTATTATTTTGAAAATAAAGAATAAAGTCGCCACCAGTCTGACTTAATTTTCGTCGCAAAAACAAATCTACATTTAAATCAGTCAATACAGTCATTGACACACAAATCATTTTCCTATATAGGAAGCTGTAATGATTGGTGTATTTTTATATGAATGGTTGACTGATATGATTAGAAAAAGTGATGCTGAGAAAATTATAAGAAAAGTGTCTTTAAACTCAGCTCGGTCTTCAGGACGCAAAATCAATACTTGGGTTTCCAATATAATTAATAATGCCAGCTGGCCGCCCACGGAGGCGGGCTCCTCCACGGAAGGGCCTCCACGGATGGACACGTCTCCACGGAAGAGCCTCAATGGAGACGTATGAACCCATATTCACCCAAGTTGATGTAGCTGGGGAGGTTATAGATTGCCCCCAGACAGAACACGAATGGCTCTACCCAGATGAGTATGTGGGAAAGAACATAATTTGGTTTATGGCCCATCACATTTGTTTAAACGATTTTGTCAGCACGGAAACGATTAACCGTTTTTTCCGAGTAGAAGGAAGTTGGAAACTTTTAAGTCAGATTCTTTCAATGGCCAATGGTCACGAATATCTTAATATAATTGACAATGCAAGAGAACACGTGACTGATTTGGATTTGCAGGAGCCATTGATTAGGATTATACTGGACAAACACAATTCAGGTTTGTACGAAGTATTTGTCAAAATGACAAAAAACCCATATTTAAAAACCGCTCGCCACAACATATGGAATTTCTTGAAATGAATGAGGAAGATGCAAACAAAATACTTTTCTACAATGGTTTCACGTGGGAATTTAATAAAGAATATCCGTCCACAATCAGTCTTCAGACGGTAATGGAATTGACTGATCCAAACATACAGGAAGGTATTGTCCACATTCTAAAGGCAAGTTTTAATGAGCCCAGAATAATTGAAAAATTTATTGACCAACTTTCTCCCACGGAAGAACTAAAACAACTGAGGATGACTATATGGCAAATGATTCGCTAGAAGGACATATTTTGATGGCTTGGATTAATGATCCAAGTTTTATACAGGATACTGATAAGCAGGAACATTTTGCTGAACGATTCCTACATTGTCCCTTCACGGATCAATATAAGCTTATGGCCCATATGTTCAGTAATTTGACTGATATGAGCATTCAACCCTGGCTTATGAATTTAGCCAATCAGATGGTAAAAAGTGAATCACCCAGCTATCAGCAAAGTCAATTCAAAAGCCGCCATACTATGGTCGAATTCTTCATCAAGCAATACTCCTATGGCGAAACTGAAGAGCTTAGAAACACACTATGGTCGATAATCAAATGAGCATTTGGTGGGATGAATTACGTCGGGATCATAGCTTAATTCTGGATGAAGAAAACCGCGAATCCCTAGAAATAACCGCCCGCACATATAGCCCTATGGTCATATTAAGCACTATATATGATTTAATGCAGGACGAATCATTATTGAAAGAATTTGAAGTGCAAGTATGGTTAATAAACACACTTGCAAAATATCGTAATGGCGCATTGGTTGATTTTGTAAAGCCAGACCCAGACTTTATATGTAGTGACAAAACAGCTACCATAATAAGGAATACCGTATGGCAACTGACCACATAAACCTATTCATCTATATGGAATTCGCCAATAGGGAAATAGACGAACTGCTACAAAATGTAACTGAACCTGATAAGCAAGAAACACTAGTCAGATACATTATAACTCGTTTCCTATATAGGGATAATCTCCAAGCTAATATAATAAAACATAGCCCTACGGAAGAACTGACTAATATAAGACTATCCATACTAACTATATTATGTGACGGTGAATACTTGAACGGATGGGCACCAGAATGATCAAATATAATTTAGAGTATCCAGAAAAACAGCAAATTATTCTCAAACGCCTTCCCCAATTTGATGAAAAAGGTATATTAGACCTATTCCACGAACTCAAAGACGATATGACTAATAGGGAGGAATTGGATAATTTCGTGGTCCAAGCTATGATAATAGTCCAGGATAAGGTCAATAAGGAAAACCCTATGCATCAAAGGCACAACTTGGCTGAACACTTCATAAGGCAATACAGTAATAAAGAACGACTCCCAGTAAGACTTACCCTATATAGGATAATTAAATGAAACAAATATTCCAAAGACACATTGGTAAAGTTTACTCCATAGGAGAATATGAATGGCCAATCAAGTTCTTCCAGAAGAACTGGTCCTATTCAGACTTAGAGGCAAATAGCCTTTATCCACACATAATTACGGTGCGGGTCCCAAAGAAAAAATGACTGAACGTTATCCTATAGTCAGAATCATCAATAGTGTTCTTATATATGACGAAATAGAGAACATTAAATGTCCCCTATATAGGGAAAGACGCAGTCAGGACATTATAACCGTTAGTATGTCACACCATCGCAGCTATGCTAGAAAGCTTTTATCCTATTATACTGAAATAGACGAAGTTCAGGAATGGATACTTCACCTGGTCGGCCTACTATATAGGAGACTGGACAACTCCTCCTCTGGCTTACGGGAAAACAAACAAATCAGACAATCAGCACTACCAGAATGCTTGGATACGGAACTTCGCCACTATCGTGAAACTGTTTTAAAGCTTCTTTCTTAATCAGACTACTGTGAAATACTTAGCTTTTTTACTCTTCTTAATGTCGTGGCTCAAGCCCCTTTAAAAAATTATCTACATAGTATTGATATACCACAACATATAGTACCATTCTGTGTCCATAGTCCCACTATATAGTGGCAGTTATCTGACTATCGGACTATATAGGATCACGTGATCAGACTGTTACGATAATTATCTCTTATATAGGAATATCATAATGGGATTAGGTGCCAGCTATTGACTATAGGATGTTTTTCCCGTATAGGAATAGCTATGAATGAATCACCCACTTCTCTTAAAGCTATATTGACTGCTAGTGGTTCCGCTTGGGGTCGTCAAGTCCTATATAGGAATCTCCTCACTGTACAATATACTCCAGAGACTCAACTCGCTATATTACGTTACGTATTGGAACACTTTATGTTTTGTGTTTCTCCCCGGGAAGATTTCTATCAGAATCCTACTCTGGATGATAAAATCGTTCTTATTATGGATACCTGGGAAGAAGCTTGGCTAACTATTATCAGTGAAGGTTTCTATTCCTATATAGGATATAATCAGCGATTGAAGTTTGCAGCGGGATTTATGGCGTGACTGATTGGCAGGCCTATGACTTATCCTATATAGTGGAAAACTTGGCTTCTCGTCGGGACACTTATGCGAATTTTACTCTCCAGTACATATTAGAAAATAGAACATTTACCTTGGAGGAACAAATTCAATTTTTAGTTTTTCTCTTTACTGATTACCAGCATTTGATTCGTTCTGTTCAGGGTCATAGACCTGATTGTAGTGAACGATCCTGTACGGGAGAAATATTCAGTATCCTGGATACCTGGGAAGAAGCTTGGACATATGTTATTCTTCAAGGTACTCCCTATATGGGTTATAGTCAGCATTTGTATGAAATTTGTCTATTGTGTCGTTGATTTTTTTGATGGGCGAAAAATTTCGCTTTCCTTGACTTATGCTTTAATACACTGTATGGTATATTTTTGTTTGGGATTTTGTGGCGAAATATTCTATGGATGATAAAATTCTCGTTGATCAATTTTATGAGATTTGGAACGGTCATCGTCGTGATAGTTCCCGATATCAGGATGAGCGTAGCCGTGGGTCCCTTAATGGCCACGCGATGATTAAAAAGTTGCAAAATAGCAAAGACCAGACTGCCCATTTGATTCGTGTTTGGTTTCAATCATTGAGTGAAGAAGAGCAATGCTCAGTTGTTCGTTCCAGTATGGCGGATAGCACAATACACCGTGGTGTAAGCTTTTATTTTACTGATATTCATAAAACATATAGGAAATTAATCAAATGACTGATATTAGTCAAGATACCATATTGGTTCAATTGGACAATCTAGTCAATAGCGTTGAGGCCAATATCGTCCCCAGTTACCTTCAAGGTAGTGATCGCGATAATATGGCCATCGAAGTCATAGAACGACTTAGATTGTTGTTAATCTTCTATCAGGAAGAATTGGATGAAGAAACAGTCAAACGGATATTTGACCAGGTACTCGTTCCTATCGTGGACTCATATCAGAAGTACCGTCTGAACGCCAGTAGGGAAATCTCATTCCACATTAAACTGGATAGTGTTTGTAGACATTTAAGTCAACCCAAATGGGACAATGTTTGGACCCAGGCAATCGTCAATCATAATAGAACATATTGGTCAGAGCTCTACTATGGCGACAGTCCAATGGTGAAAAACAGCTTAGTGATTTGTGGATAAAGGGATTGGATAACGTGGATATTAGGAAAGAATTATATTATCTATACCGTGAGGCGGATGATTTTATCTTTATCCAATATCCAGACAATCGGACTCGGGATAGTCGAATGATTCACTTGGCAGATAAAACATTATCATTGATTGAAGATCGCGGTGGTGAATTATATCAAAACGATTTGTATGAAATGTTTCGGCGAATCCTTTTGCCACTGGTGGATATTTGTATGAGCGGACAGCTCAGTGTAATGTCCCAACATAAATTTGTTGATATTATTAGTAAAATTCTGGACTTTACCTATGATCCATTTTTCAGCGAAGTGTGGATCCAGTTAGTTATGGAAGATGCCAGCCCTTATTTGTCAAGTCTCTATATGGGCGATGATCCTGTGGTACTCAACAGTATGGTGATTTGTGGATAGAGGTTTTAAATATGGAGAACTAATGGTCATTAGTAGTGGTGGCGGATCTTCTATCTTGGAACAATTAGATAATATGATGACCAGTGTGCTGTTTGCTAATGGGCAGAGCAATCGGTATCAGGCTAAGTTTCTTCTCAATAATCATACTAAAATCAATTATTGGACTGAACAATTAAAGTCCAGTGGACCAACCGGACCTTACTACACTATATTGGTGGAAATTTACGAAATACTGGATACGTGGTTGGGTGGATGGGCTACCTATTGGCAACACGTTAGTCCTGTGCTTTTCCCCTACCTGGGAGACGATCCAGAGATTAAATCCCTGGAAACTTTGATGAAATAAAATTATAAAAATGATAAATCCATAATAGGGAGAAAAAACGTGAACCCAATGGAAAAATTCCTACAAACAAACGCCAACATTCATCACGCCCAAATGGATGATGAAACATATGGCGCCCGGTGGTTATCTGCATTAGAGACTTTAGCTAAAAGCAATCACGCACAAATTCAAGATCCTACCTTACAGCAGGAAATTATCTATATGGCGCATTTTATGCGTATAATGTCAGACTCGGATCAAAATAGATTTCTGCAATATTGTGAAAAACTTCTCCCTATGGATTGTATTTTGGAATTATTAGATAAAAATCCAATTTTACAATACAGCTACCGGGGAGAAAGTGGGCCAATACGATCCTACATTAACATTATGTTATGAGAATATATCTTAAATTTTCCAGTAAATTGATTGAAGATCTATATACGGATACTTGCCACGAAGGATATGAGCAAATGATCCTAGGTTTGTTGGAAATATTAGTCAAGTTTTCCCGCAATTTAGAAATTACAGATTACCACAGTATATTGAGTAAACTATCTTTCTGCTATAATTATTCAGAAAATTGGGACGATTTGAATCAAAGATCCATCTATCTTCGAGAATCATATTCTAGAATATGGGACAGGGTATTAAAAACTACAGATAGTTTGCTGGACATATGGCCTCAGGTATTATGTAGACGTGATGCAGATGACAGTACGGAATATTTTGGTAACTGTGAACATCTAGAAACCATCTGTAGATTGACAAGATAGCTTGACTGATGTATCTAGATCATCTATAAAGATCTAGATAGATGGGAGATAGATATCCGTGGAAGTATTTGAACTAGAGATTGAAAATCCTACCCTACTCTCCTGGGCTTCAGATTTTAGACGTTATGGCCATTCGCCACACAATTCTATCTATCAAAGTTCTGACAGCGATCAAAAGTTAAAGAACGCCAACCAGGCCAAGGAATGGTTTCGCTGTTTCAATAAACTATGCAGGCACTTTGTTGCTTTTGTGCGCGAACCATCCGTTAAGCAATATGTGCTTGATACTTTTCCACTGCATCCTATCCTGGAGGGCCTTTGGTCCCACTCATCCGCTCTATTAAGTGAATTCTATGGATCTACCTTGGCATTATATGATGAAGACTTTCATATTGAATTCATCAATAGATATCCAGATGTTGGATTTACTCTTAACAATTTGCCCTATATTAAAGAACATATGCCTGTTTTGCATTCTTACTTGACAATAATGAAATAAATCCCTGGAAGTAAATAGCTATGGAATGCATAAACATAAATTCTATGAAGCCTTTTTTGATTCACTAAATGTTCGTGGTTTCAGTGTTGATCACGATCTCCTCTACTATATAATTCAACTTGATATAACGACGGATTGTAAATGTCTAGTCTTACCCTGGTTATCATATATTGATAGAGGGTATGATGAGGATAAATTTCAAGATATACTTTCTATCACAGACACTTGGGAGGAAGCTTGGCTTTTTGTTATGAGTCAGGGTGTTCGATATTGTGGTAACAATCCATACTTAATCACAGTCTCTAAGCTATACGATTGACACATTGGCTATTTCCATATAATGTCCACCAGAATAGATGGAGATCTTTGGATGAGTTTTGGAAATTTGTTGCTTAAATTGGACAAGTTGCAGACTAATGACATTGGTGGTACGATTGAGGCAGTAGGCCAAGCATATAGGACCCGTCCTAATTTGATTCTAAAAGATATGGAAGTTTGTCATTATATCAATAACTTGGCTTGGATCAAGGATCCGTCGCTGTTAATGTACACATTGGCCTACAACAGAAGAAATTCAGATCAAGATGGATTTAAAGATTTTGAAAATCGGTCTATTTTATCACTATTGGGTAAGTTTGTGGAAAATGATGATTTTTGGATAGAAATTTGCTTCAAGTATCCAGAATATGCTAAATTTTATCGAAATCCAGGATACGGGTTTAAAACTATGATGGCACTTTTGAAATGAAACTGAAAACGATCAAAAAGAGAATACACGATGGGTCTAAGTCAGGTGCCCTCAAGACTATCGCCATTCTTCTGAATGATAAAACGTGGTCAAAGGATCACGTTAAATTGTTGGCTGAAGCATTAGTGATAGCTAAGTCTGAATTAATAGGTAGTGCTCGGTGGATTAATAATAGTGGTCCACGAAATCCACCCCCAGCTGGTATGGGTTCTATCGGTGGTCGCCTACACGATATAATGCTTTTTGAGATAGGTGGCTTACCAGAATGGGTCAAATTTGATTTAATTATGCACGATCCAGAATTGGGTGAGCTGATATCCAATATGTCTGAAACTTTAAAAAACACCTGGATATTAATTAGATGAATTACACTAAAGCGTTGGTTCTCTGTGATGAAGTGATGAAGCAGATGGAAGATCATTTTGATCGTTTGTATGAAGAATCTGAAATTCAACATTTAAAAAATGTTTATAAGCAACTAACCAACATCAAGGGAAATATTGGATCCTTGATGAAGGATGAAAAAAATTGGGCTCATAGAGCCAATAAGGAACAACTTAATGATGGGCTGTATAAGCTATATTCAATCACGATAGGGAATGATCCTTGGGCTGATAAATGTTATGAGATAATCAAGGCATTGTATAACTGGGAAGTGATTAATAATTCAATTTCAAGGGTAGAGCAAAATCCAAATCTTTTACCTTCTAGTGACTTTTATAACCAATATCGGATAACTTATGGTAGGCTGTTGGAAAGTTTCAACTACACGGAAGATGAGATTGTGAACTTGATAACAATGTATCCATATTTGTCAAAAATATACACTGGTAACCATAATGTAGTAACATCCATTGGAGCAATGTTGACGTGAAATCTGCCAATAGTAGTAAAAGTTTTTGGACTCGCCAATACAAAGAGTATAAAAAAGCTATCAAGGAAAATACTCCTTTGATTGAGCTGTTGCCCAGTCACCCATATGTTATTAAATTTATCAGTGGGCCTACTAAGGAGCAGCAACTGGCAGCGGTCTTGAGCGATGCCAGAGTAATGAAATATATTAAAGGGGTTGACCATTACGTTGCAATACGTGCCATCAAAGTATTACCTTGGGTGATTAAATATGTGGTAAATCCCACGGAAGAAATGTGGCTCCACGCATTAACCCACGATCCAAATTTAATTTTTAAATCTCCTAAAATTACCTGGCCTATGTTTGAAACCGTCTTTGGTAAGGTGAAAAGATTAAATAGTCATAAGGGATTACTGCCTGAAATGAGGACTGCTATAATATTGGTTAGTTGATGAAAACAGACTGCAAAAACTTAATTAGAGAAATTAAGAATACTGTACCACTGACAAGTAATCTTGCCTCTAATATACACGAAATTGAAAAATTTGTAAAAGTTCAAGATCTAATAGTGGAACTTGATGGTATTGGACTTGATGAGCAAATATCACTAGTAGTTGGAATCTTTAAAGACTATTTCCAACCTATTATTTTATCCACACTTTCATATGAAGTTGATTTCATCAAGGTAGTTGAACCAATTCTAAGAACTCCAAAAATACCCCTACACGCATCAAAGATTTTAGGAGAACGTATAGGAATTTCTCCAGCATTTTCCTATAATTCAATTTTGAATAAATTGATAGAACCAACGGAAGTTGAGAAAAAAATAGGTGAAATTTTATTCATTCATAACTCCAACAAGCTATCTGGTTTAAAAAACACATCCGCATTACATATTGCGCTTAGTACTCTTAAGGATTGACAGGTACTATAATTCATTGTAAAACCATCTACAGTGATAGGAGGTTTACGTGAAGCTAATTGATAAAGTTAAAAAAGATCCTTCTCTTCTTCGAGATTATTCAACGGCTCCTATCGCTGTTCAGCGAGCAGCTATTGAGGCTGATTTCAATTCTATTCGTTATATTAAAAACCCAAATCAAGAAATACAATGCTTGGCTGTAAGGCGTGGAGGTATAACTGCCTACAAGTTGATTAATAGTCCGTGCTATGATGCAAAAAAAGTTTTGGCCGAAATGCAGCCGATGAAAATTAATAAAAATATTGCAGTTGATGAAACCCTAATGGAGATAGCTATTAGGGCTAATACTGACTGTGTGGCAACATTTCGTACTATTCCTTACAGGCTTCAAAAGCTGGCCCGAGAATTGTCCAAGCCGGTCGAAATTATTAATATTATCAAGGATCCGCATCCAGATTTAGTTAGGGATTACCTATCTGAAAACAATCGAATTAATAGTTTGAATTCTGTCCCACCTGATGTAGAGCTTGAACATCTGAATAGGGCTAAGAATGCACAAGAAGTATATTCCCTATATGGACAATTGCGGAACCCAACTTTAGTTGCTCAGAAACATTACGTTAAAATGATTCTTGCAATGTCAAAACGTGAAAATATGCCATTTGTCAGCATCGCCTCCTGGAGAAATGTCTCTGGGCGTATTGATGAGGATTTGAAATATGAAATCCTCCAAAATACCAATATGGCAGAACTGGATCAACGGACGATGCCGATTCTTCGAAGTGTGTTTCGAGGTAATGAAACTCTTATGAATGCCTTGACAATTTTGTCTTGATATGTTATTACGTGTCAAGACACTAGGAATCAGTAAATGAAAAACATAAAAAATGCACTCTACAATTCTTCTTGGCAGACATCAGTAACGACTGATCAACAGATTAGTCTTCTGAAAGAAATATCGAAAAAAATGGATGACAATATAATGAAATCTATATATAGTGACGTTCAAACTATCTATGATGATAGTAAATCTACTTGGTATTGTGATTATGAATCATCCAGGCCGATCAAAGATACAGTATCAAGATCTCAGCACAATTCAGTAGTTAAAGATCGTGATAGTGCTAAGGAAGAAGCCGCTGATGCTAAAAACACTATCCACGCATTAACAGATGGTAATGAAGAAATGCAACGGGCATTGATTAAAATCGATCCTCATAACATTCGATATATTGAAAATCCATATGTAAGTGTCCAGCTTGATGCGATTATGGCTGATCCTAATTGTTTCACAAAGATTAAAAATCCTGCACAAGAGGCAATTGATATGTACAGGATTGTTAAATGAGTCATCAGGCTTGGATTAATGACATAAGTGAAAAGGAACGATTGTCTATCTTGGAAAAACATCCAAGAGCTATTATTCACATCAATACTCCATCCTTTAACGAATTAAAAATGGTTATTGATTTAGATGTCGATTCTTTAAAAGAACAAACAGAAATGTGCGGAAAAGCCCAACTGTATTTTATACAACGATATCCGGATATGATCTACATTATTAAAGATCCGCTTCCTGTTGTATTGGACATCGCTATAGAGAAATTTCCTCACGCAATAACACAAGTTGATAACTTTAGTGATGATCAACTTATCCGTGCAATATCCTTAAATCCAAAAGTTATTGATTCTTTTTCTCCTGATAAAAGAAATAGGATAGAAGGATATATTGAAACATACGCGACGTTAGTGAAATAAAGGCATACTATAATGTATAAAGATTCATTAAAAGAGGCAAGGATCTACTTAAAGTCGATTGGTAAAACTGAATACCATTTGACTGATGATCATATGGCCGCCGATTTATTTGATCAACTTCAAGCCAAACGGCAGGAAATCAATGAAGCAAAAGTTGCTGCAATGAAAGAAGTTGCTGCCAAATATGACGAGCAGCTTAATGATATTGAAGATCAATATTCGACGCTATTGAGGATGATTGCTTAATGTCACTTTCAATTAACATACCGGATGAGCATTATGTTACATTTACTTTTCGAAGTGATGACATTTATCCACTTGGTTTCCTAGTCCCGGAAGGAAAAGATCAGGCATCTATCAAGAAAAAAGCTACTGCTGATCAATGGGCAAGTAGGTCCAAGGTTCAAGTTCCTGCCAAAACTTTTAAAAATAAACCAATGGTCGGATTTGAAATTCGAAAATCTGTTCAACATTATCGTAGCCGTGGAGCAAATAAGGAAGTCTGGAGGATATTAGATCCGCGCGGATTTGAATTGGAAATCACAAATGATAATATGGAATTCATCATTGATCATTGTATCTTAGATAAGGGCGAAATTATCAGTTCCTGCATTTGGGGTAGAGAAGGAAGTAGAAATATGTTGCTTCCAGTAGACTGTGACGAATACCGGGCCGCAATTGCCAATACTGAACGTTTGAGTAAGAAAGCATCTATGAGAGATGTTAAGCTAGGTGATCACGTTACATTTAAGAAAGGAACTCGTGGTCGATTCTTAGGAAAATACTACAAATATGTTTTAGAAATTGGTAATCAGTTTGATCTATCGTCCACTATTGAAGTCAGTTCATCCAAATATTATGTGTTTGTTGATGACAAACAAGAATTAACTATATCTTCATCAGTGCAAGTATCAGAAATTAACAAATCTGAACCGATTTCTGAAGCTGACGCTGAAGTATTAGTCAATCAATTAATTCAAGTTAAAAACTCTAGCTATCGCTATAGTGATGCTCCAGTAATGATGTCAACTGAAAAGATTGAATTTAATAAGTTTACACCAGATTATAGCCCAATATCCAATTTAGATGAAGTTATGCCGCGCGGTTATTATCACGCTATTTTGACTGCTAAGAATAATGGGCTAACTTATGTAGTTGATGCGAAATCTTCATCTTATAGCTATAATAAAGATACGATCAATGCTACTGAAATTAAAAAGACAGATTTAGACGAAAATATTATAACGTATGTTCAAATCCCGCAAAGTGGGTACTATGGTGGTAATAGAATGACTCCCAAAAGGCTGTCAATTGACTCTAAGACACTGTCGTCAATGTATGATATTGAAGTATTGTCGTTTAGTTATAAAACTAGTTTAGGTACAGAAGTGGAAATTAAAATATAATAAAAGCGGCTCAAGCCGCTTTTATTATGCCATTTGAATTCTAATCGTATATTGTATTCTTAAACTTCTGTTTAAGCTTTTTTGGATAGTATTAAAGATAACGTGACTTAGGAGCATCTCTTCTCCATTTTCACCGTCAGTCTTTAATCCAATTTCATCGAACATATAATCGCTATTCATATCAGTTGAATCATCAAATGCGCTCTGGCCAGATGGCTCACCAAATCCTAACAAACAAGTAATCACAATATCAGTAAAAAGAGCATTAGTTTGGTGAACTATTGTCATATATGAATCAGCAGAAGTATCTCCTTCAGCATCTACGACTTTTTCATAAGTTAAGTTATAAAGGTCAGCATTTTGACCTTGAACGTTAGGTGGGAGGTACGTAACGATTCCAAGTCCGTTAACTGTTGATCCACCATTACCAAAGCACATTTTATAAATTGGACCATTGCCCATATTGGCCAAGCTTCTAGCAATACCAATACTCATATTTTCAAAATGGATAGCATTTCTTTTTTCAAGAAGAATTTCACCAGATTCAGCATCTGCTATTTGGACAAATCCTTGTACCATTGGTTCAGCAATATCAAACACTATTCAATTCTCCTTAATGCGTATTATTTATTGTATTCAAAATTGATAAATCTTGCCATTTCATCAACGGTGTTGAATTGGAGACCAAACGGACTCTTGACCCATTTATATCCCTTTTCATACTCGTGTGGCAAGCAAGCATTATAGACGGCCGTACCAGATGGTATGATAGTTGGCTTTGGTTTAAACACTGTTATCGTTAATTCAGTCGCAATTGGTAACAATTGGTCGACTGTAAAGGTACCAACCCCGACGGCTGTGATCTTAGTTTTAACGTTGTTTAATGAAACAGTATCGCCAACTGTCATATAGTCAATTAGTGATGAAGTTAGCGTATAATCATAACCTGTTTGCGTAAATTCACCAAGTCCAAAATGTTCAGTCTGGTATCTAAATGTAGAACCGACCGATTCAGCATATCCAGCAGATGTTCCGCCAGTTCCACGGACAATTTGTTTCAATACATTGCCATCTCTTCTCCAAAATTCAATTCGTTCTCCACCAATCCATATCACTCCTGGTTTGTCCATTCGAGCCTGGCTTGAACCTTGACTTGGTAAATCTATTGCATCAGTTAATACAATTTCACGATCTCTCCATTTGAGTGGTTCAGCCAATGATGTGGTATTCTCAATACTTACTCGATACAGACGATTCTTGGCGTGCTGTCCGCTGTGATGGTACAACTTAGTACCAGCAGCAAAAGTGTATGAAGTAGTATAGTCATAGTTTCGAATCACGTCATAAACAACATTGTTGATCATATATCTTACAACAATTCTAACATTTGAAACTGGTGAGCTAAATGACAGTTGCCTGTTAGATGGGTTATAGTTATAATCCACCAAAGGAGTCATATAGCTACCATCAACATATGTTATACCATCTGGACTTAAGACTTGTTGAATCACACTAATTTGATTAATTGTAGTGACTGGATTTGGCAAAGTTGTATATGATGCTATATTTTTCTTAACCAAAGAAAGTGGTTCTCTGACAAATATTTCCTCAACATCTAAATTCTTAACCAAAGTAAGTCTACCATAATTAAAATCAGTTAAATCATTCAAGACCAATGTTGTGTCAGTTTCAGTAATAGCATTACCTAGAGTGAATATGTTTGATGCTTGGTAATCTTGACTCAATCTATTACTTTCTTGATCGTAATGAACAATAAATGATCCATTACCATTGGCATTTCTGGATGAATAATAATAAACTTGTATTTCGTCACCATCTATGCTCGATGGAATGTTCAACATTTGTCCATCTGTGGTATAATCATCATTATGTTTTAATCTAATACCATTAACAAATACCATCAACTGATCTGGACTGAATGGTACAAATCCTACATTGTAAGTTCCGCCGTTAGTACCAGTAATATCTACGTGGTTTATAAATTTGATTTTCATTTCTAACCAGTTTCCTTCACCTGGATCGCTGGCTAGAATGATAGTATTTTTTACAGTATCGATAGAGTATGATATTGCATTACCATTTAATGTAGCAGTGACTTGACTTGCTACCATAATATCGTGTGGTATAGCGTATTCGACGATGCTACTATATGTTGGTGTTTCATAAACAGCAATGTCGTGCGGTGCCATAAAGACCTCAACAATATCATCGCTATCCATAATTGAATTTCGGGTGCCTACGTTAATTCCCATTGAGGAAGCACCGCCAGCACTATCACCGATTGTAATTGGGTCGCCGATAATATTGGCAATCACTAATTGCTTTTTATCAACATACGAAATAAAGTTGGCAATATTATTAATGGCTGAGATTAGATCGTTAATTGTTGCTCCGCTAACAGTTGTTCCATTAATTTCAAATGCTGCACCATTATATAGGTCAGATGCACCTTTAACTTTATTGAAAATAGTTAATGTTTGGCCATTGATATCGTAGTCAGGGAAATCACCATTATTAGCGATCACCAGACCATTAATGGATACAAATGCTTCGCTATCATCTGGCAAGGTAACACCAAGGTCAAATGTATTTAAACCACTAAATGTGTAATTTTTCTGAATCATTTGAGTGTAGGTAGCAGTCTTGAATACTACTATGTCAACATTTGATCCAGCTACTATAGGAGTATTCATTACAATATCATCACCAGATATTGTGTAATCGTTTCTGTAGTCTCCATCAACAATCACCAAAGGATATGGATGTGATGAAAGCTGGTCCAATGTAAATGTATCTGTGTCAGCAAGTAGAACTTCGTGTAGCTGGCTGATTATTTCTTCACCACCTATACCAAATGAGAATATATCAATTCTATCCTGTATGGTTAAATGGATGTTGTTTCTAATAGTAACAAACATTCGGTCATTACTAATTACGTAGACGGAATCATCATTTGGTTGTAGAACACCATTTATGAAAACTAGTATTGAATCATCAACTGTAGCGGTCTGACCAATTGCGAATGGCCCGTTTGATTCACCACCATAAATTTTGTTCATAACCTTACCGTCAGCAGCAATACCGTCAGCTTGAACGAATATTGAAAGTGATTCACCAATTGCATTGATGACTAGTTCTTCTGGGTGATCTGAATCAATATATGGCTGTCTGAACAAATAGCCATCCAAAACAATGTCAGATGATTCTTCAACTGATGCTTCATTGAAAGAGTCGTCATAGAAAACACTCACTTTTGCAGTTTCACCAATCTCTAGAGCAGTAGGGAATGTGATATTAGATCCAGAAAGAGTGAAATTTTCAGTTTCAAGATCATTAATAAACACTGAAATGTCATCGTTTGGTCCAATGCTTCCACCCAAACTAAATGTAGTAGTCGTTCCGTCACCATTCAACGTCCTTGTGAAGCGGTATTTGGAAGTATTTCCTTTATAAACGACATTGTAGTCACTGACGTCGATAATATTAGAACCAGATGCCAATGGTGACCAAGGAGTATCACTCCAAGGACCAGATGCTGCTGATGACCATCCGCCAATTGGATTTTGAACTAGATCCTTAAATGTAGCATTATTAACTATCGTTCCTCGGAATGAACATCCAGGAATTAAGTCATCCAAATTCAAGTTTGTATTGACATTATTATTCAAAACATCTGCTTGATCAAATGGTAATTCTTGATAGGATTGAACAATACGATCAGCAGCCGTTAGATATTCAGGAATGTCAGCATCCCAAACTTGTTCACCCCAGCCAGCACTATCCCAACCAAAGCTTGCTTTACAGCTCACTCGATCAAAGTACATAGTGGTTTCAATTTCTCTGACTTGGTGGGTACCTTTATTATAATACTGACTCCACCAATATTGATCACTATTTGGATCAGTCATAATTGCCATATCACCAGCATCATTTGGATCAAGCACTCTGTAATCATTAAGTTCAGGATCAAACCATACTGGCTTGTCAAAATCAGTTACGATAGTTTTAGCAATATCAGTACCAATCATTAAGTTAATTCTAAAATCTCTCAATTTGGTATGATATGGCTTAGCTTCCTGTATGTATTCAATAAACGAATCACTTCTATTTGAAATAAACACTGGGCTTTGGCTGGCAACTTGATTTAAACCCTCGCCAACAATATATGTTGTCTTAAAGGCCCAATCGACATTAAGCTGTTCGCTAAAGACTTGATTGATCATACTGAAGAATATCAGGTTAACTTCCATATTGGTGAATATGGTATTCCTCAAAATATCAATAATAGATTCGATAGCCAATTGGCGACCTGGGACGCCATTAGGATAAAAACTGCTGGTAATCTTTTTATTAGGATTGCCATAGGTCAAGTCGATAAATTTATCAACATCAAATTGGATAGTACCATTTTCTCTGAATTTCAAATCAAATCCATCTGCAGTATATTCATAGACAGCTTCAATGCCAGTTCCGTCATTGTAGAAATCAGTAATTCTAACTAAGTCACCAACGGCTAGTAATGATAAAACAATGTCTTCAAATTTTTCATATGTGAATTTAACTAAAGCATTGCTATCATAGTCTGGTGTAGAAAAATCTGCATAATCCCAGAAATCGGTATATTTGAACGATTCGGCACAAGTTTCAACAAAATTATCATTAGAAACTGGTATAGTCGTATTTAGGACTTTATAAATCCTCCAGAAACCACCAGTATCTGTTCCAGCTCTTACTAAAATTTGATCATCAATAGTAGCTAAACCATTTTCCACTAAACTGTTTCTTTCAATAAAAGTATCTACGATAAAAGAACTGTCAGTGCCAGTGTTATTTGAATTGTAGTTTAGCGGATCACTAAATTCGCACGGATTTATTGGTCTGGTTGATGCCAATACTGTGCCATATGCTGCTGGAGCATCTGCATCAGCTAATAAGTTGTTAAATCCTTCGCGATCAACAATTTGATCTAATTCAAATAATCTATTGACTGATTTGAAAAACTCTTTAACTGCTTTATTTTGATCAATAAACCAAGATTGTCTTGGGCGCTTCAAATTACCATATCTGTTAATAGGATCAACATTAATATCTGGCACTGGTTGGTAAAGAATGTTGTAACCGCTTAGACTTGCCTTCATTTGGTTCCAAAAGCCCGTAGGAGGCAATGAAAGTTCATCACCCTCACGCATCAATAACCATTGTGTGTGGGCGTCATTGAGGTTCTTTTGATTGTTATAATTAATTTGAATGCTAGTTTCGTCGTTCAATGCAATGTTATTCAAGTTTGCCACCAACAAGCTGGCAGGTCCACAAGGTGCAAACCAAACAATCCCTTCACTTGTAGGATCTCTCAAAATATTAGCGATCTGGAAAACAGAATATTGTCTGTTCTGGAATGGTGGATTTGATGACAAGTCCTTGACCCAGAAATAATATACTGTCACAGTTTGATTATTTTTGTTGACTTTTTCACCCACAATGTATGGTGCGATACCATTTGAGTCGTAATATGGCTCGCCGTTGGTTTGTTTGTAATAATCACTTGCTGCACTATTAGTTGCCCATTGGTCTGGTGTTACAGTAGACTCAACCCATTCATAGACATCGACAGAGCTGAATGGTGAGAGCGCTCCCCAGTTATTTGAGCGATAGTAGCTATTTGAAACTTCATAATTTTCATATACTAGATTATTAGTATTCCACCAAACTTGCCCAACTTGGCCAACTCCCCAGAAACCATTAGTATAATCTGCAGGATCGACATCCAATTTGTAATCTATTTCAGCAGCAACCTGACCTGGGAACAGGTTCTTAGCCGGGTCAAAAGCTTGCAAATGCGCAATAACGAAGTTATCGTTATTATCATAGATAACCGTATTCTTAAATTCCTCAGTATCAACCTTTAAGTTTTGGTTTCTAATGGTGCTCCATCCAGTATTGTTGATATTTGCTTTTACATACCATCTTGCTTCAGTTGTTGGTGCTACGGTACTATTCATAGCATCAAAATATGCATAAACGTCCTTCAAACGACTAACTGTAGAACCAGAGTTGTGTGACGATATTGTCGTACCATTAACACCTCGACCAAGCCCTTCCAATTTATTACCGTTAATCGTTTGGTAATTAATCATTTCACCATTGATTTGAATTAGACCTGGAGCCTTCAAATTCTTTGCTGATGTTAAATCAATAACTTGATCAGTTGATGCTAAGTTGGATGCTAATGTAAACACTGTCATTGAATAGTCGTTGGAATTGAACAGCCCGCTTTCATAATGGTATCTAGATTCAATCAAATCCAAAATACTGATATCTTCATAGTTGACGGCATTGGATTCGGCAATAGCTAAATCAATTTTAATATTATTTCCATAAGATTCAATTACTTCGTAGACACCTGAATAATTAATGTAATCGATAAAGAAGTTTTCAAAGATAATTGTATCACCAGCAGAGTAAGTGTTGTTAGACAACTCGAGGGTAACTTGATCACCATACCCACTGTATTCAATGCTGAATAATGTACCTGCCGCATAGTCGCCATTATTGACTGGGTCGCCATTCTGATCCAAATTACCCACTAATGTATTATTGTACCCTCTTTCCAAATCAGTCAAAGTGGTCGTAGTCTTACTGTTGTATTTGATTTTTTCAAGTCCAATAGTAATGATTCCTGAGTCTGGCCAACTTTCAGTATTTGATACATTAATTGAAGTATCATTTATAGCCAAAGGAGATGTTAAAGTGCTTGTGTAATTAAAAGGTACACCCACCACATCACAATCTTTCAGTCTAATAGTGTAAACTTGGAACTGATCAGGGAACGAACTATCACTGCTTGGCATTTGATCGATCCAAATTTGATCATTCACTTCAAGAGACCCGTCTTGTAACAATATAGGTAAATTGTCAGTGAAGTCATATATGGTATGATAGCGAGCTTTCATTTCTGATGGTAGCACATAACCAGCAACTCGGTTATCTGTTGGTAATAAGTATTCACCGTTAAATCTTCTACCACCAGCAGGTCTTACATTAAAGATGCTGTTGGTTAAAATCTTTGGTTTCATTATCCAACGTGAATCGGTTGGGTTTATTGTGATTACTGAATCATAAGCAAGGTCGTCTAATCCAAATGTTGTATATTGGTTATGTGTCGAAGCCGTGGTGCCTAATACTCCGCGCTCTAAACCAGTCAAAGTTGATAAGGTTTTACCAGAATATCTTATTTTTTCGTCATCAATAACAATGATACCTTGATCGGGCAAGTTTTCAGTATTTTCTACATTAGCAACTGTATCATTATCGGACATATTAGCCGTTAGTCGAGCAAAGCTGAAATCAAACAATTGAATATTTGTTCTTAGCTCTGAAGGATTGACATAAAATTCAGCATTAATGCCGTTCATAATATTACCAAAATCGCCAACTTTTAGTGCCCATTCTTCATAGAAGGTTACGTCATCACTGCCACTGCTAATACCACTTCTCAACAAGGTTGATAGTGTGGATATAGTACCTTTATTTCTTATAAAGCCTTGGTAGAATTGGAATTGAGTTGTAGGGCTAATTAGAATTTGATCCAAATAGCTACGGCTCTGGTACCCAATGTTTCTTCGAGCAACTTCCTGTATTAGCGGAATATCGACTTGCTTTTCAATATCAAAATATTTCTGAACATCTGCAACTGATTTTTCAAGGTTTGGACTTATAGTATCTGCCTTGACAAAATAGCCTGGAGCATTAATTCTACCAACCCAATCAAGAGTTCTAGTTGCTTGCAATCTCAAACGTGGTTGATACAAATTCAAAAGCTGACTATAAATTAAGTCATTAAAAATTGTTTTATTATCCAAAATGATAACGTGTTCAATTTCAGAAACTACAAGTCTAACGCCAAAAATTGGTATAGTGGATTGGATAATGACTTCATTACCATCGCGGTTAATAAATGTGTCAGATTGATCAATTACTGATCCAGTAACGTCAATTAAACTGTAAACACCATTAATTAGTTGATTTAAGTTTTCGACAAAACCGTGATTGGTCACAAATTTCATATTTGTGCTTGATGGACTTAATGACAGTGATGCACCAGAAGCCCAACGTCCTTGTGCCCATAATATGTAATCATTTGCCACTTTTTCCCAAGTGTCTGTAGTATTGGTTCCTGCATCGAAGTTTTCAAAAATCCATCCTTGAGTGGCCAACCATTCACCATATCCTAGTAAGAAATCGTGAACTTGCTGAATTGTAGTAAATGTGGTACCATAAGGAACCCTTATTACTTGATCAGTAAAGTTAGCAAATTTCTTAATGTTGACTTGACCAATAGACTTTGTGGTTTTTTTGCTATAAATGTCTGGTGCCAAAGCATAGAAATAGTTGTTTAGGATGTCATAACCAGTAACTACCCATCCATTTGATTCTTTGGTGATTGTAATACCACTGTAGACAGCTTCACGAACTGACGGGTTTTGATACAAGAACACATTGACGTTTTCTTGCGGAATACTTGTTTGAACGTTGTCAGCCAATAACTTGATAGTATCCTTGTTAATAAAACCACCAGTTTTATAGCCAATTCTTATATCAATGTTTCTTGCCGTTGAAGTAAATTCATACGTAGATTGGCCATTTGACATTACATAATCAACTAACCAAGTTTGCAAACCGTTGCCCACATAACCATTTTCACTTTGAAGAATTGAATCAATTCCTGGACGCTTTCCTGTAAATCGGTCAATTAACTGTGGATTTTCACCATCTGGATAAGCCAAGCCAATATTATCTAAATCCCATCCATATGTGAAGAATTTAGCAGGATGCATCAAATATCCAATAATCGCCACCGCAAACGGCCAATGTGAAGATTTTCTAAAGACAGCCTCTCCTGGTGAGAAATCACCAATCTCCCAATTCTTTATTTGGTCATTTTTTAGAGCTTGGCTAGCCAAACCTAAACTAATAGGATCTCTTAATCTACCATCACCATCTGATGGTGCTGGTAAGCCAGTTCTTGCATATTCAGAATATATACCTTTTCTTGGTCCGTCAAAAATAACACCATTTCTCATATCATCCCAAAGAACTGGGTTATTGAAACGATATGGACGAGGACCGTATCTTCCTTGCCACCAGTCTGGCTCTTCACTGAAACCAAACATTTCCCACGGATGAGTATTTGGACGATCAGTGCCGTAGTAAAGATTAATTATGCCTCTCCAATATCCAGGTAAGTTTTGATTGGAATAGTTATATGTAAACGGATCAGTTTCATCGTAGGTATCATTAATTTCTATTTCAATACCTTCCTTAGCTGACCATTGTAGTATAATTGGCGTTAATAATTGATTAAAATCATCTTGTGAGTATTCAGCATTTCTATAAAGAGTTGATACTGATTCCATAATATCATACAACTTCGTGTCTTCACTCTTATATGAATCTGGAATTGAGTCATATATGAATTGTTCAAATTCTAATATAACATCGTCACGGAAGTCATTATATGCAGGCATTATTGATCCGTCGTGGCCTTGAATAACGAAAATCGGTTCCTTCAAAGTCAAGTCAACAAATTTTTCTGGAGTGTAAACGGGGTATAGTCCTAGACGACTTGGTGTCGCTGGGATAAAGCTGCCACTAATAGTATTATAAGTGAATGGGAATTGCTCATTTTTTGCTAAATTAATAGCTTTGATAGCATCGTATAACCAAACTTTAGGATCTAAGTTTGATGTATAAGTAGTATCACTTAAATAAGCCGTTATCTTATTAATTAGCTTATTTTTAAATCTAATATATTCTCTTTCTGAATATTTGATAGCACTAACGATATTCAAATTAGCGTTACTGCTAATACCCATCACTCTTGCTAAAGAATTGTGATGTTGTAGAATCTCAGTACCAACGCCATAATTAACATTCAAATTTCTATAATTGTTTGATCCTGATGCAACGCCGTCAAAATTATTTTGATTACCAATTATTGAAAGGAAGTGTTGCAAATAATCACTCTTACTGATTGTCGACACTTCTTCATTAAATGGGTTTGCTGACAAGTTGATAGGTAGTTCAAAACTAGTAATTGCTGACCTTTTTAATGTGTCATTTGTGAAGAATTTAAATTCTACAATTGAATTTTTTCCAATTGGCTCATCAAATGTGATAGTTGTCCCATCAACGGTATAATTAGAAACTAAAATACCATCAACATATACAAGTAAGTCAGATGGAACATAGTCAAGATTGAAGGATGAAGTTTCAATCTTGACCTCGAATTGAGAAACTAGACGCTGCGAACTGAGTGATGGTGACTCATACCAGCTATTGCCAAATTCATTCTTATAAAAATCTCGATAGAAATAATAGCCATTAATTGTTGCTTGATCTGCGCCATACTTGTAAGAGGCTAATTCTAAATCATTATTGAAAAGGATTTCTCCATACTGATCATAGGCCAATCGTATATCTAAATAAGGATCAATTATTTGTGTCGAGGTAGTGTTTTCTGAATAGCTGAAAATAGTATTACCAGAAAATGTGCTGAAAGGATAGGTTCCAGCATCATTCAATTTGACTCCAGACAAATCATATAACATAAACAATGGTTTTTGATTTCTAGTTTCTTTTGCTTGCGCTTTAATCCAGGAAGAACTGCTATTGCTCCAATAATATTCAGAACCAGCATTTGAACCACTGTCAATTAACAATATATCACCATCTTGGAAGTTATCTAAATAGCCAGAAACTTGGTATTGATTATCAATGTATTCAACACGTAATCCATTGATATTTGTAGAAGTGCTTAGTGTAAAATGTTCAGAGACATCTAAACCACCTACATATACTTTAAATTCACCATTTGATCCATTAAAAGATGTAACATTACCATTAGAATCGGCAGCTATCAAGTGATCACTATTAGTAATAAAGCTAATAATATTTGATGGGCTGAAATCTGTGTGGTCACCATCAACCATTTTATAAACAGTAGTTGAATCACTAATACCGTCTAAAGTTTCTACTTTAAAGATTAGACCGGCTGTATTTTGATCATTGATAAGAGTCTCAAAACCATTTGAGTCAATTGACAAGTTATTTTCACCAGTTGAAGTAAAATCTGCATTATTGGCAGCAATTGTACTGGCTAGAAGTGGGCCATAAATGACTGTACCGTCAAGTTTACTAACTGTCCATAATGTGTCATTTGCTGTATTTCTTTTATCAGCCGTTAATGTAATAGTGTTTTGTGCTGGCACACCAGCATTATCATATTCGACAATATTAGATGAAGTATTGATAAAAATTAATGCTGGTGAATTTGAATTTGCACTAGCTTTAGATTTTGATAATTTAAAATTAGCGGATAGGTTAATTCCAGCATAAGGTCCGAGACCTTTAGCAGCAATTCCTAATGTTGAAACATCAGACCCAATTCCTGATTCAATAAGTTGAATTGAATCACCAACTCCACTGACTGTGAAAATTCTATCCTTAAAAATCGTTGGAACTATTACTATAGATACTTCACCAGTTTGCAATCCTGTAGATACAAATTCTTCATTAATAGTGATAGACGTTGGTGAAACAGCTCTGATATGGTAAAAGCCATCTGCAGATGAACCAAATAATCTAATTTTTTGACCAGCACTAAACACTGTGTTGAAAGTCGTACCACCAGTGATAATACCGTGACCACCACCGTTTCCTAATGTGATAGTATTTGCCGCTATGGTTTGGCCAGATGAAGAATCCCATCTTCCGGCACCACCGTTTTCACCCGCAAATGATGGATAATCCCAACCAAAATTTTCATCTATATTTGGATTAGTGAAAAGAATCCTCATTCCATTACTTAATGAAGTACCGTCAATTACATAATTAACTGAGCCATTAATTACTGATGGGTTTGTGGTCGTTGAATCAAGCAAATCAACTGAATTTAATCGAGTTTTACCATAATTGTAAAGTTCCAGATTTTTATTAAATTCAATAATTGGTCGCTTAGCTCGGAAATTCTTTGCAATATCTGCATTACCTGAACTTAAATCATCAATATGGTACCATCTGTTGCTTACTGACCAAGGATTTTGGTCTAAAGAATCTCTTGATATAACAATATAATCTTGATCGCCAATATTGTCTGCAATCACAGTCTCTATTTCTTGTGAAATAATAATATTGTCAATACCGAAAGACTCATTATCGAGACTTTCGTCAGTTATAGAACCAAATCCAAGCTTGATGTTGGATGTTATCCCAGCAATGTTAACTTCAACTCGATATATTCTATCAACAAAACCATTATAAAAACCCAATTCTTCTTGTGAAGACATTGGTGATGTAATGGAATATGTACCAGCCCCACCACCAGATAGTGTAAAGCTGCCAGTCTTTAAGTAATATGGATCACCAACAGTATTAACTTGGTCTGGTATAATTTCAAAAACAGCTTCATCATTGATGTAGACAAAGAGACGTTCTGGACCATAAGCCGCTGGGCTAGTGTGAGTATCTTGAGTATCCCAACTATCAATTTTTAAGAAATTGAATGTTATTGTGGCAGAGTCAGAAGAAGCATTTAAAGCATAATTCTTATAAACGACTTGATGCCCATCTGTATTTTCACCAAATCGACCAAGGAATTTGGAAAATAGACCATTTGGGCCAGAAATAGTGGCAGCAGCGTTCGTGCCAACTATCAGCCAGTCATTTGAATTTCCATCTTCAAATGAATCAGAATGAAGAATAGTATTAACCAATTGAGTGCTGAGACTGTCTGGTAACCACAAATAATTTTGATAGTTAACGAATTTGTCTAAATCAATCGGCGGCGCCCAAGAATAATACTTTTCTTGGAATAGTCTATTGTGGTCAAGATCATTACCGCCTTGTAGGCGAATTAGATTTAACAAATCTGGATAAAAAATTGCGTGATTTATAGTATCGTTAAGTTCTGTAACAGCCAAAGGGGCCAATTGGTAGACTGAACGATCGTGAGTCTTTTCTGGTAAGTAATATTCTGTCTGTGGATCGTAATATGGAACTTTTTGACCAATGAAGCCAGCAATATTTTCAGACTTTTCTGGCTGAAATGCGTGGTTAACTGTACTAGAGATAAATTTATCAACAAGATCAGTTTTATTAACTGCTGGTAATAAGTCAGTAATGTTTCTTGATTGAGTATCGGTCGTATCGTCAGGATTGATTGCTGATACTTTTTTCGGATTGATTGTGCTCATATTATCCACTAACAACTAAATTATATCACATATTTATTACGTGAAAAAACGCTATTCTTGGATAATATGAGTACTTTATTTGCCAATTCTAATAGTATTTGGATTTAAAGATTCCACTATTTGAACATCTGATACTTTTGCAGACGAAATGAATACCTCATTTGATGCTGATCGAACTTGGAATAACTCACCAAACTTACTTTCTTCATTTAATGGCACAACCACAAATGAGCTGATTATAGTAGCCAATTGTTGATGCACATATGCGGAAAGTTCAGTAAAATAAAACGATTCGCCAAAATCCCAGTTGTTTATTGAGAAATATACGTTGATTGCGTCAATAATTTTTGATTTAATTTCACCATCAGAGAGTGAAACACCTGGAATTTTTGTTACTTTGAAAGATGCACGTAGTTCTTCAGGAGCCTGTGCACCGAAAAGAACTTTATAATAAACAGGATGCCATATTATTTGATCACTGATTGATTTTTTAGTGCCAATTTCATTAAATGTAATTTTCAAATCTTCACTGGAAGGAGGCTCGGGCATTTCATCCAATGTGCCATTTGAATCAATCCAAGATCTGATGTTATAATCATATTCAACAGATAGTACATAGTTGTCAATAATATTAGTTGGTGATGGATCAATTCGGTTATCAATTGGGGCGAAATGTTTCCATACAAACATCAAATCTTTTCTACCACGGCGATATTCATAAGCATTGGACGTTGTTAGCGCATTTGTAGTGGATGAGTATTGATAGAATATTTTTTGTGATCTTATGTAAATCACGTCACCATCACTAAACGTAAAAGGAACACCTAATGCTGAAGAAATTAAACCTTCAACATTATCAATAGAAAGGTCAGTTAGATCATTAAAAGATGCTTTTACGCTTGATGTTAGTGATCTTACTGGATATCCGTTTACGTCATACACTGTTTTGAAGAATAACTCACTCGAATCAACTTTAACGTCTTCCAAATCAGTATGTAACACTGGATAGTCAATGGCTGTAATATCTCGATAAACATAAGGATTATCTGGCAAACCGTCATAGTCACCATCAAAAAATGAAATTTTAATCCTTGATGGGTCAACAAAGCCATCTTCTTCTAAGAACACGTCAACAACATTGACATCATAATCTTCACCTAAAGTCGCATTAGGATTGATGCTAATTGGAGGAGAATTGATGTCGTCAACTACTACTTTACTATTGACTTTAAGTATTTTAACAAAATCTGACACTTTCTTGCCAGTGTTTAGGTCAATAATGCTGTCAGTGTTTGAATAATAGAATTTCACATCTTTAACACTTTCAAAGATATATTCCATAGATCTGGTATAAATTAACCAACTATTTTGGTTAAATTCTACTCGAATAGTCCAAGAAGCATCTTTCTTTAATCCACTAATGTCGCCAGCGAATTCTAAACTGAATGGGCTATTTTCATCAACATTGTTACCAGTAATGATCTTCCAAGTTCTGTCACTTGTATCATATCGTAGGCCAAATGCTGTTTTTAAGTTAATGAAACTCGCAATTTGCGATGTTTCTGTTTGACTGAAGCTGTTAGGATAAGGTGGTATAATTGCCAATACAACATTTGGATCACCATTAACTGAACCCGGAATGATTTCACTTAGTGTGATTGCGCCATCACCATTTGCTGCGCCAACCGTACCATTGTTAATTACCTTTTTTACGCCTACCCAATTACCATATTTGAATTTAATTAGCGAACCAGCAACTATATGATATTCCAATCCACCAGAAACGCCAACGGTTACAGGTATGTTGTTTGATGTAAGATATCCCGTACCAGTATTTGTTGCATTTGAAGCAGGAGTCCATTTCAAATCAATATAGTTTGCACCATTTGCTACATCGTAGGGATATGATGGATAGTTGAAATAAAAGAATTGGCTGGTTGAATAATCTTTCAATTGGCTTGCGATGTAGCGAGTGACAATTTGAGTACTAGTCAGTTCAGAAGGATAATCAACTTCAACTAAGTTAATGTCATCATTCAAATATATCATACCATCCTGTCCCAACAAGGATAAGTTTTGGCTGTTACCAGTCGGGTCATTGATATCTATATAACGACTGAAGCCGCTGTGAATTCTATTCACACTTTTAATTTTTGCAATACGTGGATCTTTTAACGGGTAAATGTTGTAGTCTTCACCATTAATCATTCGATCCTGGGTGTAAAATACTTGCGGGGCAACAGTCTTGATACGTTGTGACGATTCACTAGTGAATGAATTACTTACTGAATTTTGCAGCTCACATCTGAACGAAATAGTATTGGTTTTGTTATTTTCGCCTGAATAGTAGGAAAAGCTAAATTTAACATTCTTCATATCATCAGGTCTAATGGTATAACGAGCATTTGCTGATTGACGATACCAAACACGGAACAATCCGATTGGAATCTGTCCAAAACGACCATCAGCAAAACGAACAGCAGCTTGGTCATTTTCACGAGTAATGACGTTGTATATTTTCCTGATATTTTTATCAATAGCATTGAAGATAACATTGTTACCAACTAATGCTGGAACTTTAGTCCATTCTTCCACTAATTGTCCATTGGCATCTATTTCCTGGAGCCAAATGTCTTCGTTATTAATATTGTCATTTTTTAAGTTAATAACTCGGTTTTCAATTGGATTACTGATATTGTAATCTTCATTAATCATAGATCCTTGTTTGAAGTAGAAAAAGAAGCCAGTGTTGGGGCTTGAGTTTCCACGACCATCATTTCTGTAAATTATATTAAAAGCAGTTGCCGGATCGGGTGATTTTTCAAAAAATGTCTCATTATTGTTGAAATCAACATTAACGATTTCAAAATTTAATGATTGGTTATTAACAATTGCGGAAAATGGGAAACAGTTGTTATATCGACTGACATTGTTAAAAGTATATGTTTGTGTGTTAATTCTAGAAACCAAACCAGAATTAGCTGGGTTACCGAATTGGTTGTCTGATAAGAATGCAGCATTTAGGACAAGAATAAACTGCTCAAACCAATCTGGATTTGTGGGATCGTTCCATATAATGCTTTGATTGGCTAAATTCTGTCCATTGCTGTCATAAACAGTTTGGTTTGTTGAAACTTGGGTTAACTTCACCAATCCTTGCGCTGCTTGATTTCGGCTTGGTGTATAGCTGAGCATACGCGCGAGTCGTAATATACTGTCACGGCGTTCAGCAGTATCTATGAAATTTTCACGGGTATTGAGATCTAAACGGAACGATAAGCTTTGGCCAAGGTAGGCCACTAATTCAATAATAGCAACAAATTCGCTTGATTCGATCCAGTCATTAAAATCTTCAGGAAAGTTGATTCTAATATAATCAACCATCGAGTCTCTGATTGTTTGGAAATCATAAGCCGTGTAGTTGGCATTAGTGAATGCCTGATAGACTAACCTCCAATCTTCGCTTGAAAACAGTGCTTTCTGTCTTAGTGCAGTAGTCATCCGGTAATCTCCTGGGCCGTCATATTTCTTCTATCAAAACCAATTGTAAATATGTCTATGGTATCAAAACTAACATATCGTAATTGAAAACTTATAGTAATACCGTGCTCTTCTTCTTGAATGTCAGTATTTAAAATTTGTACTCTTGGGTCTGATCTAATTACAGTATTCACATCATCCAATATTGCATCTCTGGAAATATCGTCCAACGGCTCAAAAAGATAATCCCACAGACTGGACCCGTAATCTGGTCTCATAACTCTTGAGCCTTTTCTTGTATTGAAATGGTTCAAGATGTCACGCTTGATTAGGGTCTTGTCTGTGAGTTCAGTAAATGGTTGAGTTTTATCTACGCTACTAAAACCTTTAAATGAAACGCTTGTCATTAATCAGAACCCTATTTTGTTCTGATATTTATTATAGTGAAAATGGCTTATTTCAAAAGGTGGCTAAAGTCTGGTGCAGTCCAACCCTTGCGCTTGAGTACTTTATTGTCTGCCTTGCGGTAAACAATCCATCGACCATTTTTTTCCTTGTAGTAAGTTTCAACTGGTTCTGGTAGTGAAGCGTAATGTGCTACTGTTTCTTTAGCGTGGTCTTCAGAATCGCAAGTTTTGTCCATATTCGAATCGTGAACGATGTTAAAGATCTCATCAAGTGGTATGCCGTAAGCAACGGCTGTGCCATTAATAATGTAAAGCTGGTCCGCGAGGGCATCAGCAATTTCCACAATATCGTTTGCCTTTTCCCCATCAGTGTATTCCTTGTGCTCTTCTTTTAGCAGACGCTTGCGGAGAGCGCGAATCTTCTTCTTTGGTAGTCCTGGCTTGTCCTGACTGTAAACGTCAAACGTATCGTGGAATTCTGCAACTTTTTGTAATTGTGTTTTCATTTATTTCCCTCAGTTTATATCTAAAAAATTAGTAATTGAATCAATTTTTTTCTTCATTAAATTGAACATTTTTTTATCACGTTCGATTAAAATAAATTTTCTATTAGTATTGAATGCTGCAACGCCTGTTGATCCGCTACCAGCAAAAGTGTCCAAAACTATATCGTTTGGGTTTGAAAGCAATTCGATGAAATATTCTAATATTTCTGTAGGCTTTTGGGTTGGGTGAATTTTGTCTTTCCCCAGCCCGCCGCTAAATGTGATAGTATTCGGTATAACACATTCAATTTGATTATTAGATGTTTTTCTTGAAGACATCATCTTCTTCGAATCAGCTAATGCTAATTTAAATATTTCATCTATAGTCTTGTTGTTTTTTTCATCTTTAATCATTTTATAAACAATACTGCTAATTTTATCAGCGCAAGCATATCGTTCAACGATAGAACCCTCAACACTATTGGCATTAAATGTTCTCTTGCCACCGGGCTTGACACCAAACAAAATGTATTCACAGGCACTTACTGGATTAACTTTCCTATTAAATGGTACTGCTGCCGGCTTCTTCCAAGTCCAAACACGCTTTGGCTCAAAACCAGCTTTTTCCATAGCTTTCCACAAATATGATATGTATTGATCACTGATAAAAATTGCAAATGCGCCACCTTTGCGTAATTTTTTAAACCAAGCTTCTGACCATTGACCAAGTTGGATGATAAATTCGTCGTGTGATACTGAATCCCATTTCTCATCAAAATTCTCATCAAAATTTTGATTATGAATACCACTTTTATTTTCACCAGTTTCTTTATTAATCCATACTGGATTAGCACCGTTTTCGCTAATATTGTATGGCGGATCAGTTAATAGTAGATCAATAGATTCGTCATCTACGTGGTTTAATTCTACCATCATATCTCCCATATATAAGTCTGCCATCAATCTATTCCTAAAAATGCTGGATAATTACGTAATGGTTCACCAGCATTGCTCCAATAATGGATTATCCACTTGTTATATTTTTTAATAGTTTTTGTTTTAAACAATAGTACATTATTACGGCAATCATAGTCAAAATATTCATATATTGTTGAAGCATTGACTCTTACCATTTTTTGTGCAAATTTAGTTATTTTATTACTATGATAATGATTATAGTAGTTACTCCAAATTGTTAATAAAGTAAACAATAAAGGTTTGTGGCATCCATTTTCATAATTATTTTTAAACTTGTCAGTAGCTATACCTAACGGCTTTCCAGTAATGTTTGGTTGACAATATATTACATCTGAGTTATATTGCCTCCAATCA
>JALOAT010000102.1 GCA_023228645.1 Gammaproteobacteria bacterium
TCGCTTTTCTTTCTCTCCGCCCCGCCAGCCCAGGGGGCCGTCAGGAGGCTGCGCATTCTACTCATTCCGGAGAGATTAGCAAGCGCTTATTCGCTTCCCTTCTCTCCTTCCCGAACGCCCGGAGACGCTCAAGAGGCTGCGCATTCTACGCAGCCCGGAGAGATTAGCAAGCGCTGTTTTACGCTTTCTCTGCTCTCCGTCCCAAAGGCCGCTCGGCCGTCGAGAGCCGCGCATTCTACTCAGTTGTCTTCTGAAGTAAAGGCTCCGCCGGAAAAAATCTCGTCCCATGCCGAGGCACACAAGAATAGACCGTCCCCGGGCCCACGGCATAGATTAAAAGGCGATTTGCCATTGCCATTTGCTCTATTCCCGCACGTGGACCGCCAGCACATCGCACGCGGCGGCGTGCAACACCGAGGCGGCAGTGGAACCGAGCAGGCGACCGACGCCCCGGCGGCTATGACTGGCCACCACGATCAGTTCGGCGCGGAGATGTTCAGCGAGCCGGATGATCTCCGCCTTGGTGCTGCCCATTTCCACCCGGCACCGTGCCCGTTCGATGCCAAAACGGCTGCCAAGCTGCGCGAGCTCCCGCCTGGCATTTTCCACGTGACGCTCTTCGAGTTCCACCGGGATCGCAGGTAATACGTCATAGACAGGATCAATGATGATGGGTTCTACCACGTGAAGCAGCGTCACGTCCGCCGCGTAATGGCGTGCAACATCCACACCGCGCGCGCAGACATCGGCGGAAACCTCGGAGAGATCGACGGCAATCAGGATATTGCGGAACATGGCAGGGTCCTCCTCCGCGATAGCTTATCGCCACGGAGGCACTAACCCGTAAGAAAAAAGGCCACGCTGACGCATGGCCTTTTGAATTGGCTGGGGGACTAGGATTCGAACCTAGGTTGGCGGAGTCAGAATCCGCAGTCCTGCCGCTAGACGATCCCCCAGGAGAAACGTGCTGCGCAACGCATCGCAAAAAAAGCAGCGATTTCCAGCGGGCGTCCCTGCCCACGGAACAGCAATTAACGCTTGGAGTATTGCGGACGCTTACGTGCTTTGTGCAGACCCACCTTCTTGCGCTCGACTTCGCGCGCGTCGCGGGTCAGATAGCCATTCTGACGCAGCGGCTTGCGAAGTTCGCCGTCATAGGCCAGCAGTGCACGGGCGATGGCGTGGCGAATCGCACCCGCCTGCCCGGTGTTGCCGCCGCCACGTACGGTGACCTTGACATCGAATCGGTCGGCCAACTCAGTGGTTTCGAGCGGCTGACGAACGATCATGCGCGTGGTTTCGCGACCAAAGTACTCGTCGAGCCCGCGGCCGTTGATCTGGATGGCGCCCTTGCCGGGTGCCAGGAACGCACGGGCGCTCGCCGTCTTGCGGCGACCGATAGTGCTGTAGACCTGCTTCTCTGCCATACGTATCAGTCCCGTTAAATCTCAAGCGCCTGCGGCTGCTGAGCGGCATGCGGATGCTCGGCGCCCGCGAACACCTTCAGCTTGCGAAACATGGCCCGACCCAGCGGGTTTTTGGGCAGCATGCCTTTGACAGCGATCTCGAGGACGCGCTCGGGCGCACGCTCGATCAGCTTTTCAAAAGTGGTCGACTTGTGACCACCGGGGAAACCGGTGTGCCAGTGGTAGAGCTTGTCGCCGGCCTTACGGCCAGTGACGCGCACCTTCTCGGCGTTGATCACAATGATGTAGTCACCGGTATCCACATGCGGCGTGAATTCCGGCTTGTGCTTGCCGCGGAGGCGGAGCGCGATTTCGCTGGCGAGACGGCCGAGCGTCTTGTTGGTGGCATCCACCACAAACCAATCGCGCTTCACGGTCTCCGGCTTTGCGCTGAAAGTCTTCATCCCAAAAATCGCTCCAAACCAATCGGGCCGCGAAAAAAGAGGCGTAATGGTATAGAAACCATTTGCCGGAAACAAGCGCCGCGATGAATAAAAAAATGGCGCGGCTCTATTAGGGGGGGAGGGCCGCGCCAAACCACCAAAGGAGGATGGAGGAGTACAGATTTGCGGCGTCGGCCACAAATCAGTGAGCCCTAATATACTTATGCGAAACGCGGTGTCAAGCGCGTGCGGGTAAGGATTTAGCGCAAGATGCGCCGACGACAGAGGTGCGTCGCCAGAGACAGCGCCGCCACGGTATACGCCAGAAGCACGGCAATGTGCACCCAAGTCCCATCGGCAAGCGGCTGTCCCGTCATCCACGGGCGTACCAGTGCGATGGCGTGCGAGAGGGGGAAGAGCTCGGCACCGAACTGAATGGCGGTGGGCATGTGGTCGAGGGGAAAGAACACGCCACTGAGCAGCAGCACCGGCGTAAGGAACAGGGTGAAATAGTAAAGGAAGAAGTCGTAGTTACGCGCCACTACGGTGACCACCAGTGCCAGCCCGCTGAAGCACAGTCCGGTCAGGAAGGCGACCGGCAGTACACCGAGCGCCTGAGGACCCTGCACTGCACCGAGCAACGTGGCCACCAGCAGGATTGCCGACGCGCTCAGCAGGCTTTTGCTCGCCGCCCACACCGCCTCGCCGATGATGATGTCTTCCAGATCAAGGGGGGTATAGAGCATGGCATTCCAGGTTTCCTGCACGGCCATGCGGGTGTAAGCCGAATAAAGGCCTTCAAACGTTGCGGTGTTCATGGCGCTCGCGCACACCAGACCTGAGGCAAGGAAAGCTACATAGCCCATGCCCTGCAGCTCGCCGATGAAGCTACCCAGGCCATAGCCGAGGGCGAGTAGATAGAGCAGTGGTTCACCGATGTTTCCCAGCAGCGCCGGGCCGGCCAGCTTCCGCCACACTCGTGCGTGGCGTTTCCAGACGGCGACCCAGCGCAAGGCGAACAACGAGGCCGTGAGGCCGCTCACACGCTCTGGGGCGGCACTCATTCGCGCAAATCCCTTCCGGTGAGCTTGAGAAACACGTCCTCGAGATTGGCTGGGCGGTGCAGATATTCGAGCCGCGGGAAGCTGCTCAGGCTCTCCACCAGCGGCACATAATCGGCCGTGTAACAGAAAACCGTCTCGCCGATCGTCTCGGTGCGTTCCGCGAGCGGTACACCGCGGGCCGCCAGCCAGTCCTCCACGTCGGTCCCGTGCACCTCCAGCACGTGGGCCTCGATGTGCCGGCGGATCAGGGCGGATGGGGCGTCCACATCCAGGATGCGGCCGTGGTCCATGATGGCGATGCGATCGCACAGGCGCTGCGCCTCGTCCATGTAATGCGTGGTGAGTATCAGGGTGCGCCTCTCGGCGATGAGCATGCGCAGACGCTGCCAGATGATCTGGCGCGCCTGGGGATCGAGGCCGGTGGTGGGCTCGTCGAGTACCACCAGTTGCGGGCCATTCACCAGGGCGCGAGCGAGCGAGAGGCGCCGCTTCATGCCGCCGGAAAGCTCGTGGATGCGGGCATCCGCGCGCGTCGCCAGGTTGGCGAATCCCAGCAGTTCTTCGATGCGCGCTTCCAGGCGGCTACCGCGCAACCCGAAATAGCCGGCATAGGTACGCAGGTTTTCGATAACGGAGAAATCCGGGTCCAGGCTGTCCTGCTGTGGCACGACACCAAGCCGTTCATGCATCGCACGCGAGCTCGCGGGGATTGGAAATCCCATCACCTCCAGGCGCCCCCCGTCTGGAGGCGTCATGCCGAGCAGCATGCGCAAGGTGGTGGTTTTGCCGGCACCGTTCGGCCCCAGCAGGCCGAAACACTCGCCGGTCTGGATATCCAGGTCGACCGCATCGACCACGGTGCGGCCGTTGTAATGCTTGGTCAGGCCACGTGCTTCGACGATGGCCATCAGCGTAGCCCCGGCGCCCGGGCCTCCTGGACGGCATCGCGCCATGCGCTGATGATGGCCTCGCGCAGGCGGTTCATGCGGCCATGAAAGAAGTGATCCGCGTCGGCCATCCAGCAGTACTCCGGGCGCCGCGGGCGGGCGTGTACCCAGGCAGCGACCGCCTGCGGTTCAGTGACTTCGTCGCGGCCGCCCTGGATGACCATCCAGGGGATGGTGATTTCGGGCAGGGGTAAAAAATCGAACAGGTTCACCGGCGGCGCGACCAACAACAGGCGCTCGGCACCGGCAAGGCGATGAGCGCGCGCGGCCACGTAGGCGCCGAAGGAAAATCCCGCCAACCACAGGGGCGCCTCCGGATAACGGCCACGAAACCATTCCACCACCGCCAGCAGATCGCCCACTTCGCCCTCGCCCCGGCTGAACCGGCCCTGACTGCGCCCCACGCCGCGAAAATTGAAGGTGACGCTGAGCAGGCCCAACGCATTGAATGACTCGGCCAGGATGTGCACCACCTTGTTGGCGAGACTGCCGCCATGCAAGGGATGAGGATGGCAGATGATGGCGATGGGCAGTGTCGGGTCGAACCGCGCCGGTCCCGACGTGAGCACCTCCAGCGCACCGGCCGGGCCCTGAATGAGGAGCTCCTCGCCGATACAGATGTCTTCTTCCAGCCCGTCATAGCGGTGACGGCGGCGAAGTTCTTCCAGGTGGAAGTCGTCCATGGATGCCCCGGACGTCAGAGACGCAAGCGTTCGACCACGCGGCCGTGCTGGAGGTGTTCGGAAATGATCTCGTCCACGTCGTCCTTGTCCACGTAGGTGTACCAGACCGCCTCCGGATACACGACGATCACCGGACCTTCCGCACACCGGTCCAGGCAGCCCGCGGAGTTGATGCG
>JALOAT010000053.1 GCA_023228645.1 Gammaproteobacteria bacterium
AGGAAGGCATCATCACCTACAAGATCGCCGCCCATGCCGCCGACCTGGCCAAGGGCCATCCCGGCGCGCAGATCCGCGACAACGCCATGAGCAAGGCGCGCTTCGAATTCCGCTGGGAAGACCAGTTCAACATCGGCCTCGACCCGGACCGCGCCCGCGAATACCACGACGCCACCCTGCCCAAGGACGCGCACAAGGTCGCGCATTTCTGCTCCATGTGCGGTCCAAGCTTCTGTTCCATGAAGATCACCCAGGACGTGCGCGACTATGCCAAGGCCCACGGCCTCGAAACGGAACAGGCTCTGCAGAAGGGCATGCAGGAAAAGGCGGTGGAGTTCGTCAACAGCGGCGCCGAGATGTACCGCAAGGCCTGAGGGTGTGTGCAATGGCTGACAAAAACAAACCCATGGACACCAGTCGCCTCGATCGCGTCGTTGCCGAGGCGCGCCGCGAGGCGGACAAGCGCATGGCCGGTTACCGCGAGCAGTCGCTGCGCATCCATCCGTGGATCTGCGGGCGCTGCGGGCGGGAGTTCACCCGCCAGAACCTGCACGAGCTGACCGTCCACCACAAGGACCACAACCACGACAACAACCCGCCGGACGGCAGCAACTGGGAAAACCTCTGCCTGTACTGCCACGACAACGAGCACCAGCGATACGTGGACCAGGTGCGCGGTTATGGCGGCGGAACCTCGTCCGCTCAGAGCGCCCCCGCCACCCACAACCCCTTCGAAAACCTCAAGGACCTGCTGTCCAAGAAAGACCCGTAGCCCGATAAGCCGCCCGTAGGAGCCCACATCGTGGGCGAATGCCTTTCACCCGCGGCGGCCTGCCGAACCCGCGCATTCGGCTACGGATGGTATCCAGGCGCATAGGGCGGGCCGTGCCCGCCCTATGCCGAGCGTCCTCGGTGTTCTCTGTTGGGTTTGATTTTTTGGCAGGCATTCGCCTGCGGTGCGGGCTCCTACCGGAAGCCCGCACCGTGCCCGCCTGGTTGTCCGGCTTATGACTGAATCCCTCCGTGTCCTCTGCGTCTATTCTTCAGCTTTGAGGATTGCGTCCGCCGGTCCGCTCGCGTACAGTCGCCGCGCACCCACGGGTGCAGGCGTTTCTCCCTCCTCGGTCTCCCGGTGGGTGATGTATGCGCCACACCGGCGCTTCGGACCCACGACTCCACGCCATCCCTTTGCTTTTGCGGCACGCCCATGGCGACGCGCCGAGAGGATTTCCCATGTCTTTCGCTGCCCTTGGCCTCGCGCCCGACCTCGTGCGCGCCGTGGCCGAACACGGTTACACCACGCCCACGCCCATCCAGACTCAGGCCATTCCTTTGGTACTCGCAGGAAAGGACGTGCTGGCCGGCGCGCAGACCGGCACCGGTAAGACCGCCGGTTTCACCCTGCCCATGCTGCAACGCCTGCACGGCGGCCCGCGCCGCAAGCTGCGCGCCCTGGTGCTCACGCCCACCCGTGAACTGGCCGCGCAGGTGGAGGAGAGCGTGCGCACCTACGGCAAGCATCTGCCGCTGCGCTCGGCGGTGGTGTTCGGCGGCGTCGGCATCAATCCGCAGATCGAAAAGCTCCGCCAGGGCGCGGACATCCTGGTGGCCACACCGGGTCGCCTGCTCGACCTCGCGGGCCAGAAGGCGGTGGACCTGAGCAGCATCGAAATCCTGGTGCTGGACGAGGCCGATCGCATGCTCGACATGGGCTTCATCCACGACCTGCGCCGCATCCTCGCCCTGCTGCCCAAGCGCCGTCAGAACCTGCTGTTCTCAGCCACCTATTCCGACGACATCAAGAAGCTGGCCGAACAGTTCCTGCACAATCCGGAATACGTGGAAGTGGCGCGCCGCAACACCGCCGCCGAGACCGTGCAGCAACAGGTGTACGCAGTGGATCAGAAGCGCAAGCGCGAACTGCTGTCCTACCTCATCGGCAGCAACGACTGGCGTCAGGTGCTGGTGTTCACGCGCACCAAGCACGGCGCGAACCGCCTGGCAGAACAGCTCGGCAAGGACGGCCTCACCAGCGCCGCCATCCACGGCAACAAGAGCCAGGGTGCGCGCACCCGTGCGTTGGCCGACTTCAAGAGTGGCGCGGTGCGCGTGCTGGTGGCCACGGATATTGCCGCACGCGGCATCGACATCGACCAGTTGCCGCACGTGGTCAACTTTGAGTTGCCGAACGTGCCGGAAGACTACGTGCACCGCATCGGCCGCACCGGTCGCGCGGGTGCCGAAGGTCATGCCATCTCGCTGGTGTGCGCCGATGAGCGCGATTACCTGAAGTCCATCGAACGGCTCATCCGCCGCACCCTGTCGCAGACCCAGTTGCCCGGCTTCGAACCTGGCACCGCGAGCAATGCGCCGGCCGAGGACGAGGAACGGCGACGCGCACCGCGCCCGCGCTCGGGCAATGCGCCGCGTCGGCATGACGGCACACGTGACGGGGCGGGCGCCGGGCGCAGGCCGGACGGCAATCGCGGCCGAAGCGGTCAACCGCGCGCTGCCAACGGCAATGCCCGTGGCCCGGCCAAGTCGGGTGAGGTGAACGGCAACCGCGCGCCGCAGGCACCGCGCGGCCGCGCACGGCGCAATCCGTAGTTCTCAAAGCGAACTTCCGCCCGCGATGGTGCAGAGATGTAGCCCGGATGGAGCGCCGCGGAATCCGGGAATCGCGGTGAAGATCCCGGACCCGCTGCGCTTCATCCGATGAGACGGAAGAATTCACCGCCACGCAAACGAGAGCGGGGCGCACCGAGTGCGCCCCGCAGAGAGTGGCTGGCAACCCCGCTACCCTGGGAGAAATGCCCCGAAGGACACCGCCCTTTAGGCCGGAGGCTTTGCGCCCTCATCTTTCGATGAGTTTGCTTTTCGCAGCCCTCGCCGCAAAGGTAGGCCGCGCTGGCCTGGTGCAAATCGCCAAAGCGATCAATAAACGTCATGGAATTGCGGAGGTCGTTCCGATCGATGCGGGGCAATGCGCGGTCGCTTATTGCAGCCTGCGCGGCCGTTTCGCATCGCGAGGCGCCTGAAGCAGACTCGCGCCAAGGCGCAAGACCCGGAAGAGCATGCAGGATGCCGCCGGGCGGTCCGGTGGCCGGTATCTGTGATGACCTACCCTTGCACTATAAGCGACGTGCAGCGGGAGGATTACCATGGCAGACCAGACTGCGGCAGGTCGGCACGCCGACACGCCGAGCGAGTTTCGCGGGCGGGCGTGGCGTGATGTGGGCAAGCGCACCGCCGGCGAGGTGAAGAAGGACCGCCTGTCCATGGTGGCGGCGGGGGTGGCGTTCTACGCGTTTCTCGCCCTGTTCCCGGCCATCGCCGCCATCGTGTCCATCTACGGCATGGTCGCCAATCCCGCGGACATCCAACAGGCGGTACAAGGCATGCGCGGCATGCTGCCGACCGAAGTGGTGGACATCGTCAGCCGGCAGATGTCGTCCATTGCCTCGGCCTCGGGCGCCGCCCTGGGGCTCAGCGCGATCATCAGCCTGCTGCTCGCCATCTGGAGCACCACCAAGGGCACCAAGGCGCTCATGGAGGCGCTCAACATCGCTTACGAAGAGGAAGAGTCCCGCGGCTTCCTGCGCCTCAACGCCGTGGCGCTGTTGCTGACGATAGGGGCCATCGTCGGCCTTATTCTCGCCGCCGTGCTGGTGGTGGCCTTCCCGGCTTTGGTCGGCGCGCTCGGCCTGCCGGACACCATCGCGACGGTGATCTCCTGGGCGCGTTGGCCGGTGCTCGCGCTGGCGCTGATGGCGGGGCTGGCGCTCTTTTACCGCTACGGACCGAGCCGGGCGGCGCCGCGTTTTCGCTGGGTGAGCTGGGGCGCGGTCGCGGCTACGGTGTTGTGGCTCATCGCCTCCGGGCTGTTCTCGTTCTACGTCGCCAACTTCGGTTCGTATAACGAAACCTACGGCTCCCTCGCCGCCATCGTGATCCTGCTCATGTGGTTCTATATCTCGGCCTTCGTGATCCTGATCGGCGCCGAGATGAACGCCGAGATGGAACATCAGACCGAGCGTGACACCACCACGGGCACGGGCGAGGCCGTGCCCATGGGTGCGCGCCGGGCGGCCATGGCCGACACGGCGGCTGGCGAGCGTGAGCCGGCCGGCGAGGCGCCACGCCGGCGGCCATCGCCCGCCGAGGAACATCCCACGCGCGCGGCACGCACGACCGGCAAGGGCGCGCGGCGTCCCGAGATCGATGCGCTTGCGGCGGATGCCGATCGGGCGCGTGCGGCGTTCCGCGATACCGTCGGCAGCCTCGGCGCACGGCTGTCGCCGCGCGGTGCCGCGGACACGGTGATCGGCGCGGTACGCGAAGGTCGTGCGTCACACGCTGCGACAAGGCCCGGACGCGGGACCTACGACTACCTGCGCCAGGAACGCCCGCTGCTGGTGGGTGCGCTCGGGATGGCGGTGGGAGCGGCCCTGGCGCGGACCGGGGTGAAAGGGCGGCGGCCCGAAGGTCCGGGCGAACGCCCGTTGCGCTGAGCGCATGGCGGCGGCCTGCGGCACATCGCCGCAGGTCGCTGGCGCGCACTCGCTCAGTCCCTCACGACCCGGTTACGGCCGGCGGCCTTCGCGGCATAAACGGCCTGATCGGCGGCGTGCAGCAGGCGGGCGGCGGCCGCCTCGTCGCTGTCGTTCGGGACCTGCACGGCCACGCCTGCGGACAAGGTGATGGACACCGCGCGGCCGTCTTCCAGCATGAACGGCACGTCGCCGATGGCCGCACGGATGCGCTCGGCGATCTCCTTGGCGCGCTCACCGTCGGCGCCCGGCAGCAAGGCCACGAATTCCTCGCCGCCGTAGCGGCACAGCACGTCGCTGCGACGCAGCTCGGCGCGCATGCGCCGCGCGGCCTCGCGCAGCACCGTGTCGCCCGCCGCGTGGCCGTAGGTGTCGTTGAAGCGTTTGAAGTGGTCCACGTCGAGGAACATGCAGGCCAGCGGTGATGCCGTTCGCGCCGCACACGCCACCGCCTCGGCAAGGCGTTGGTCCAGATAGCGGCGGTTGCTCGCGCCCGTGAGCGGGTCGGTGAAGCTCAGCAGACGCACGCGTTCGTGATTCGCGCCGTTCTCGATGCAAATGGCCACCACGGCGGCCAGCCGCGCGAGGAAGTCCGTGCGACTGTCCGGCGTATAGCGCTTGGGATCCGCGCTGCCGAAGTTCAGGCTGCCGATGCATTCGTCGCCGCGCCACAGGGGCAGCAGCGCCACGGAAACCGGTGGGGGGTGTGAGGGGAACAACGGCGCGTAGCGCGGGCCGAAGCACTCGAGCAACGGCGTGCGGCGCGCGAGTCCGAGCGCCTCGAGGCGCTCGGCATCGAGCAGCAGCACTTGTTGGGCGATGTGCGGCGGGAGGTCACAGGCCTCCAGCAGCTGCGGCAGTTCCTGGCGCGGGTCGGCGAGCGCCAGGCTGACATGCTCGAGGGCGAAGGCGGCGGGGAAATCGAGCACGATGCGCGCCAGCACCTCATGCAGCGAGGTGGTCGCGATGAGCTGCAGCTCCTGTTCATTGAAGCGCTGCAGTTTCTCTTCATTGTCCCGCGCCAGCGCGAGCAACCGGCGGAGCTGCGCCCGCGCACCGGCTTCGGAATGATGGCCGTCCATCAGCACGTTCCTTCGAGGGGCGCGCGCATGATCCTCCGCGGGCGGGCACGACGCAAGCGCCGCGGCCCGTGAGCTCTCCCTTCAAGCCCGGTACACTTTGCCGCCGCACGCCTGTAGCGGAAAATCCCCGAGCAATCGCAGGGACGGTGATATCCATGAAAGAAATCGGTCTTGGCCTGCTTTTTACCAGCGCCTTCGTCTCCTCCACGCTGCTGCCGGGTGGATCGGAGGCGTTGTTCGTGGCGCTGTTGTGGCAGGGCGGGCACGCCCCGCTGCCCCTGCTGCTGACAGCCACGGCCGGCAATGCGCTGGGCGGCCTGACCTCGCTTGGCGTCGGTGCGCTCATCGCGCGGCGCTATCCGGCGTAGGCACTCGCCAAGCCGGCGCACCGCAAGGCGGTTGAGCGGGTGCGGCGCTTCGGCGCGCCGGTGCTGCTGTTGTCGTGGTTGCCGGTGGTGGGCGATCCGCTGTGCGTGGCCGCGGGTTGGCTGCGCCTGCCCTGGATCGCTGCATTCATGTTCATCGCCCTCGGCAAAGGGCTGCGCTACGCCGCGCTGATCCCTGCCGCCGGCATGTAGCGTTCCTGCCGAGGCTAATCTTTTCGAAGAAGCTTATCGGAACCTGTCCATGCATCCGTTCCTCTGGTTGGGCGTGGCCTTGGGTGTGGGCGTGGTCGCCGGCATGCGCAGCCTGGTGCCGCCGGCCGTGGTGAGCCGCACGCTTTCACGGCAGCCGGTGGCGGATGATGCCGGCGCCGTGGAGCGCGTGCTGGCCTCACCGCGGACCGCCTCGGTGCTTTCGGCGCTCGCCATCGGCGAGGAGATCATCGACAAGCTGCCGGGCGTGCCGCCGCGCACCCGTGCAGCGGCCTTGGCCGTGCGTGCCGTCGCCGGGGCATTGAGCGCCGCGCCCATCGCCATGCGCCACTCCCTGCATCTGGCACCGGTCGGTCTGGTGGCCGCGGCCGGCGCCATCGTGGGTGCGTTCCTGTTCGTGCGCGTACGGCGGCGCATCGCCACGGGCACCGGTCTGCCGGACGCCATCGTCGGCACGGCGGAGGACGCCGCGGCCATCGCCGCCGCCACGCGCCTGCTGCGCAAGCTGTGAGCGGCGTTTGAGTATCATGGGGCATCGACTGAACGCCGGTGTGCCCATGTCCGAACCTTCTTCGCCTTGTCCCTGCGGCAGCGGCGCCGCCCTGGCCGCCTGTTGCGGACCTTGGCTGGCCGGCGCCGCCGCGCCCACGGCCGAACAGCTCATGCGGGCGCGCTACACCGCCTACGTGCTCGGCGACGTCGCCTTCCTGCGCGCCAGCTGGCATCCCTCGACCCGCCCCGTGGACATCGAGCCCGGTGACGGTCCTGTCTGGCTGCGGTTGGAGGTCTGTGCCACCACGGCGGGGCAAGTGGACGATGAGGCGGGCACGGTCGAGTTCATGGCCCATTATCGCGACGGCGTGCGCCTCGGCGTGTTGCACGAGGTGAGCCGCTTCGTGCGCGAAGCCGGGCGGTGGTACTACCTGGACGGCGAGGTGAGGACCGGGGCCACGCACAAGGCCGGGCGCAACGACCCGTGTCCCTGCGGCAGCGGACGCAAGTTCAAGCGCTGCTGCGGCGCATGAGGCCGGCTTGCGCCGGAAGGGCGAGGGGCTGATCCGTTCCCTTCCCGTCACCCCGGCGAAAGCCGGGGTCCATTCCCAGCACCTCCGCATTGGGCCATTTTCTTCTCTTCCTGCGCAGGAAGGTCAGTCGAACAGCCGTTGGCCCTCTTCGAGCAGGCGTTTGCGCTGTTCTTCCACGGCGTGCTCGGCCTTCTCCTGAAGCCGTTCCCGTTGTTGCTGCGTCTCCTCGCGGACGCGTCCTTCCAGGTCCTGCACTGCGCCGAGTGCATCACCCAGCTGCGCCTGGAACTCGGCGGGCAGTGCGCCACTGTTCACCACCTGATCGAGCACTGCGCGCGCCACGATGCCCGCCAGCTGTGCGGCGGTGACGCCGCCCGATTCGGCACCGACATCGCTCAGCTCGATGGTCGGCACCTGCACACGGCTGCGCCCACGCTCCCCCAAGGCCGGGGCGAACAGCGCCTCGGCCTGCACGCCGTCGATGCGCAGTTCATCCACGATGAATCGCTTTTGTCCCTTGGCACGCTGCTTCTCCTCCGCGCCACCGAGACGACGGATGTTGTCGAGGATCTCCGCGGCGTTGCTGCCCGTCCCCTGACGTTCGAGATTTACCTGCGCGCCGTTGATGGACAGGTGCGGAACCCGCACCACCTCGCCGAGTAGCGAGCGCGGATGCACCGCAAAATCCAGCGCGTCCAGCACGAAAAACTGCTCGGCCTGATAGCCCTCGGGATTGGCGACGCGCAGGTCACGGAGTGCGACTTCGCCCGAGAACACCCCGAGGCGCACGTTGCCCAGCCGGGCGGGTTCACCGGTGGCGTAGGTGGTGCCTTGCTCGATGGCCCGCTTGGCGATCCAGTCCAGCGACAGCCACAGGACGAGGGGCACGAGAATGACGAGCAGCAGCACGGCGACGAGCAGTTTTTTCACGACGTCCCCTTGCGAGCGAGGCCGTGCCGCCCGCAACGAATACCGTAGCCGCACCCGTACCCCATGCAAACAGAAGGCAATGAAATTCGCAGGCCGTCGGGAATCGCGCGATGGTGATGTAAAGGAATCGTTTGCCCGGCCGGCGCTTCCCGAGTACACTGCGCGCCTCCCCGACCTCCGGGGACCTACGTTCCTGACCTCCCTCCCCACATCGCGTGCGGTTTTCCGGTTAGCGACGTAAGCGCCACACAGGCGCAACGAACCGGGCCTTGGCACGCCACCGCAGTCTCGCCTCTTCGGTTCTCTATCGTTTCATCACATTTGTCCGCCCCTGTGGCAGGGTGCGGCGAGGACTTCCTTTTGTCTTTTTCTGCACTGAATCTGGGTGCGCCGCTGCTGCGCGCCATCGAAGCCCTGGGCTTCTCCGAACCCACTGAAATCCAGCGCCAGGCCATCCCTGTGCTGCTCGACGGCCGCGACCTGATGGCCTCCGCACAGACCGGCACCGGCAAGACCGGCGCGTTTACGCTGCCCGCGTTGCAGCGCCTGCTGACGCCGAGCACGCTGCGCGGCATCGGCCCCCGTGTGCTGGTCCTCACGCCGACCCGCGAACTGGCCACCCAGGTGGAAGAAAACATCCGCGAGTTCGGCAAGTTCTCGCGTCCCGTCACGGTGAGCGTGGTGGGCGGTGTGCCTTATCCGCCGCAGATCCGCGCCCTGTCGCGTCCGGTGGATATCCTGGTGGCCACGCCGGGTCGCCTGATGGACCACATGGAACGCGGGCGTATCGACTTCTCGCGTCTGGAAATGCTGGTGCTGGACGAGGCCGACCGTATGCTCGACATGGGCTTTTTGGACGACGTGCGCCACATCGCCAGCGCCACGCCGGCCACGCGCCAGACCGCGCTGTTCTCCGCGACCCTGGAGGGCACCGTGCTTTCCGTTGCCAACGAACTGCTCAAGAACCCCGCGCGCCTGCAACTGGCGGCCGCGGCCATGCGCCACGAGCGCATCACCCAGCGCGCCCACCGGGCCGACGACCTCGCCCACAAGCACGCCCTGCTGAAGCACATTATTGCCGTGGAAGAGCTGGATCAGGCCGTGGTGTTCACCGCTACCAAGGCCGGCGCCGAGACCCTGGCGCAGACCCTGAGTGAGCAAGGCCATGCCTGTGTCGCGCTGCACGGCGACATGGGTCAGCGCGATCGCAAGCGCACGGTGGACCGCATGCGCCGGCGCGAGGTGCGCCTGCTGGTCGCCACTGACGTGGCGGCGCGCGGCCTGGACATCGCGGGCATCAGCCACGTGATCAACTTTGACCTGCCCATGGTGGCCGAGGACTACATCCATCGCATCGGCCGAACCGGCCGAGGCAGTGCGAGCGGCACGGCCATTACCTTCGTGGGTCCCGCCGATCGTCCGAAGCTCGGCCGTATCGAGCGGCTTACGGGTGGACGTCTGGAATACGCCGTCATCCCGGGATTGGAGCCGCGCCTGGAGCCGACCCATCGTCGTCCTTCCGGTCCGCGTCCCAACGGCCGACGTTTCTCGGATCGCCCGCAAGGCAATCGCGGCGGCTACAACCAGCGCCGCGGCGAAGGTTTCCGTCGCGCCTGAAGACCACAGGCCGGCGGCTACGGCCGCCGGTCCTGGACCATGCAGATACGGGATCCTCCATTCGGGTCCCGTGCCTCAAGGGCTGACCATGAGGGTCAGGCGGGACTACAATCGCTGCGGCTTTGCGCCATGTCATAAGCGACGCGAAAGGCGATCATGGATTGGATTCTGCTCCTCAAAGGTTTTCTGCTCGGGCTGGTGGAAGGCGCCACCGAGTTCCTGCCCATCTCCAGCACGGGCCATCTCATTATCGTCGGTGATTTTCTCGGCTTCACCGATGAGCGGGCGAAGGTCTTCGACATCGCCATCCAACTCGGGGCCATCCTGGCGGTGTGCTGGGAATACCGCGTGCGCATCGTGCGTGTTGCGCGCGGGCTGCGTAGCGACCCGGTGGCGCAGCGTTTTACTGTCAACATACTGGTCGCCTTCCTGCCGGCGCTGGTGTTCGGTCTGCTGTTGCACCGCATCATCAAGGACCACCTGTTCAATCCCTTCAACGTCGCGGTGATGCTGGTGGCGGGCGGTTTCGTGATCCTGTGGGTGGAGCACTTCTACAACCGCAAGCACCACATCGAGACTGTGGACGACATGCGCTGGACCGATGCCCTCAAGGTGGGCCTCGCCCAGTCGGTCGCCATGGTGCCCGGTGTGTCCCGTTCGGGCGCCACCATCATGGGCGGCCTGATCTTCGGCCTGTCACGCAAGGCCGCCACCGAGTTCTCGTTCTTCCTCGCCATCCCGACCATGATCGGCGCAACCACCTACGACGTGTACAAAAACCGCGCGTTGCTGGAATGGGGCGACCTGCCGTTGTTCGCGATCGGTTTCATCACCGCCTTCGTGGCGGCGCTGATCGCGGTGAAGAGCCTGCTGAGATTCGTGTCCAATCACACCTTCATCGGCTTCGCCTGGTACCGCATCCTGTTCGGCGGCATTTTGCTCGCCTACTACTACTGACATGCGCACGGAACAGCGCCGCATCGCGGTCGGTGACGGCAGCATCGGTGCGGTGTGGGCGATCCCGTCCCGCTGGCGCGCGGGCGAGGGCAGCGCCGTCATCATCGCCCATGGCGCCGGCAACGACATGCAGGCGCCCTTCATCAGCGCCCTGCACGCCGGGTTCGCGGCGCACGGGCTGCTCAGCATCAAGTTCAACTTTCCGTACAAGGAGCGCGGCGGCAAGGCGCCTGATCGGGCGCCGGTGCTGGAGGCGGTGTGGCGTGCGGTGATCGCCGCCGTGCGCCAGGACCCGCTGGCGCCGGCACGGGTGTTCCTGGCCGGCAAGAGCATGGGCGGGCGCATGGCCTCCCATGTCGCAGCGCAGGGCGAGCACTGCGACGGCCTGGTGTTCTTCGGCTATCCGCTCCATCCCGCGCGGCAGCCTGAGAAGCTGCGCGCGGCGCATCTTCCCGCGGTGCGCTGTCCCATGCTGTTCATTCAGGGAACGCGCGATCCACTATGCGACTTGGCACGACTGCGCGATGCGCTCGTCCCCGTTCACGCTGCGCACACCGTACACGTGATCGACGGCGCGGATCACAGCTTCAAGCTACTGCGTCGCAGCGGGCGAGGGATGGAGGATGTGATGCAGGAAATCGTCGCCACTACCGTGGCGTGGATGAACGCCTCGGCTTAGCTTTCAGGGGCGGGCGCCAGCGCGAACATGGATTCCGGCTTTTGCCGAAATGATGTGTTGGAAATATCCGAGCGTGATGGGCCGCCGTGCAGGCAACAAGCATCAAGTCGTCACCCCGGCGAAAGCCATGGTCCAGGCTGTGTGCGCTGGGTGTGATGGACACTGTTGGGACGCGAAGGCCGCCTGGGGCGACCTTCGCCGTGAAAACTCACTTTTTGGTGCAGACGCCGACCAGCGGGTACAGCGGGCAGCGGCCCATGAGTCCGGTCGCCAACGGCACCACGCCGATCCAGCCCCACACGGGCAGCACGCCCGCAACCGTCAGACCAATGAGCGCCACGCCCGCGACGATGCGCAGGCCCTTGTCGATACCGCCAACATTCTGTTTCACGAGTGCACCTCCGTTGGAAAAACTGGCAACATTCTGGGCCGTGTTTTGCACCACTACAGTGACAAACTCACAATGAGCCTGCGCCTCGATCGTTTCCTCGGCAATGCCGCCGGACTCACCCGTACCCAGGCGCAACGGGCGGTGCGTGCCGGTGACGTGTGCGTCGACGGCACGCCCGTGCGCGACCCGTCGCTGCATGTCACCACGGCGCAGACCGTGACGCTGTCCGGGCGACCGCTGGTGATACCGGGCCCCCGTTACCTGATGCTCAACAAACCGGCCGGTTATGTATCGGTGACCGAGGACGGTGCGCATCCCACGGTGCTCGACCTGATCGCCGAGTCGTACCGCCATACGCTGCACGCGGCCGGCCGCCTGGACCTGGACACTACCGGCCTGGTGCTGCTTACCGACGATGGCGCCTGGTCCCATCGCATCACCAGCCCGCGGCGCAAGTGCGCCAAGCGCTACCGCGTGACCCTGGCCGAGCCCATCGACGAGGCGTCCGCGACACAGCTTGCTGCCGGTGTGCTGTTGCATGGCGAAGCACGGTCTACCCAACCCGCCCATGTGGAGATCATCGGCCCCACCGAAGTCTGGCTCACCATCACGGAAGGCCGCTATCACCAGGTCAAACGCATGGTCGCCGCGGTGGGCAACCACGTGGTGGCCCTGCACCGTGACCGCATCGGCCCAGTGGAGCTCGACCCGGCGCTCGGACCGGGGGAGTACCGCGCACTCACTCCCGACGAGATCGCCGCCCTCAGCGCGTGCGGTTGAATGCGTGACTGGATAACCGAAAAGCTCACGACGCAGAGAACGCGGAGGCGTGGGGAAAAAAATAACGGGAATGTCTTCTCTCCGCGTGCTCCGCGCCTCCGCGACCTCTGCGTTTCGCCACCCTGGAATGGCCTCCGGTGATAAGCCCTGGTTGCGCCGCTGACATTCTTCAGTGCACATCATCGGCTTGACGTTCATCAAGGCCGCTCTTTCCAGACAGCTTCTACACTTTGCGCGCCCGCTGCCGAAATGCGCGCCCATGAACAAACTCAATCACTGGAAGGTCTTCACCGCTGCCCCCCACCGCGTGATGTTCTTCGCGGGCATCGCACAGTTCATGCTTACCCTCGTGTGGTGGAGTGTCGAATTGACGGCCCGCTATACCGGGGTCATTGCGCCGCTGCAAACCGCCATCCCCAGCACCTTTACCCACGCATGGCTCATGTTGTTCGGCGTGTTCCCGTTCCTCATGTTCGGCTTTCTCATGACCACCTATCCGCGCTGGATGAACGGTCCCCTGGTGCCGGAACACAGCTATGTCCGCGCCTTTTTGTTGATGAGCGCCGGTGTGCTGCTGTTCTACACAGGGCTGTTCGCAGGCACAGCGGTGGTGCTGGCGGGTATCGTCGTGCATGCCTTCGGCTTCGCCCTGGGCATCCACGGCCTCTATCGGGTCTACCGTGCCGTCGGCCCCCGCCGCGACCGCCGCTACGAAACCCAACTGAACATCGCCCTCGTCCTGGGCGTGGTTTCCGAACTCGCCTTCGCCGCCTGGATAGCGATCGCGAGTCCGTTGTTGCTGCAAACCGCCCTGCGCGGCGCACTGTGGCTGTTTCTGATCCCCGTGCTGGTGCTGGTCGGCCACCGCATGATCCCGTTCTTCTCCGGGTCGGTGATCCCGAACTACACCCTGGTGCAACCGCCGTGGACCTTTCCCGTGTTGTGGGCGGCGGTCGTCGCGCACTTCGTCCTGGAAACCCTTGGCCACAACCAATGGCTGTTCCTCGCCGACGCACCGCTGTTGTTCGTCACCCTTCACCACACCCTGCATTGGGGCTTTCGGCGCAGCCTGTCCGTGCGTCTGCTCGGCGCCTTGCACATCGCCTTTGCCGGCCTGTCGTTTGGTCTCGCGCTCTACATCATCCAGAGCCTCACCCAACTGATCACCGGTGAATTCATCCTCGGCCGCGCCCCCCTGCACGCCGTCGCCATCGGATTTGTCGCCGCCATGGTCGTCGCCATGATCACCCGCGTCAGCCGCGGTCATTCGGGCAGGCCGCTGACCATGGACAACCTGGACTGGACCGCCTTCGTGCTCATGCTCACGGCGGTGCTCCTGCGCATCGTCGGCGACGTGGAGTTCATCGCCGCCGCCAGCCCCGTCCCGCCCAACCTGCTCGCCGCCGCTGCCTGGCTCGCCGCCGTGGTGCCGTGGGGGCTGCGCTACCTGCTCATCTATCTGCGCCCGCGGCTGGACGGCAAGCCCGGCTGATCGATCGCTCGCCAAGACGCAAAGAACGCCAAGGAGGGCGGATAAGGGCGCTTCTTGGCGAGAGAGAGAGCCGTCGATGTCTCCCAGGGTCAGGAATCATTCATGAGACTGAGAGGTTAGCCAGGGTCGCAAAGCGCTGCGCCAGTAAGGGTGAGTCCGGTGCCTCGTGTTTGATGAACACATAGGCCGTTCGCCACGGCTGCGCGAGAACCTGTGCGGCAGCCGCCGCCAGCGACGCGTCGCTGTACTGCGGCCGGCGCAGCCGCACATAGCCCCAGTCGGTGGTCACGACCGGCGCGGGCATCAGCGCATCTTCGAAGCACACGGCACAATCATGTTCCGATAGCAGCGAAAACACCGAGTCGCGAAGCCATTGTGGATCGCGGAACGCGAAGGCGATCTGGAGGCCTGGGGGCGCTTGGCACAGCATGTCGCGCAGCGCATCGATGTTCAGCGGCATGCGAGGTGGCAGCAGGAACAGCAGCGGACCAAGGCGATTTCCGAGCACCTTTACGGTGTCGACGAGGTGGGAGAGTTCTCCGTCCACATCGCGGAGGCGCTTCACATGGGTGATGCGCCTCGGCGCCTTGATAGCGAAGCGGAAGTGGCTCGGCACCTGGGCGACCCATGCCGAGAGCCCGGCGGCGGTGGGAAAGCGGTAGAAGGTAGTGTTGATTTCAACGACCTTCAGGCGTCGGGCATAGCTGCCGAGCCACTGCGAGTCACGCGTCCCTGGGGCATAGAAGGGGCCGATCCATTCCTTGTACGCGAATCCGCTGGTGCCGACGTAAAGCTTCATGCCGCAAGCCTAGGCTGCGCCGGAACGACGTTGACACCCCGGGACGGATGGGGCAGGCGAGTCGTTGACCTCAGTAATCCGGGTTGTAGTTTCGGATGATGAACCCGCCGGATTTATCGTCGTGTTCCAGCTCCACGAGCTTGCGCGCGGCGGCTTCTTCGAGGAGTTTGCTGAAAGAGCGGAAGCCATAATAGCTTTCGTTGAATCCCGGCATGCGGCGCTTAAGGGCCTGCTTGACCATGGAACCCCAGATCTTCTCCTCTTCGCCTCGCTCCGAGAACAGCGCCTCGACAGTCTCCATCACCAGGTCGAGCGCCTCATGGGCCTTGTCGGTTTCTTCGGGCGCGGCCTTGGCCGCCTTCGCAGCGGTTTTCGGCGTGGGTTTGCGCCGGGTGCGTTTGGTGGTCTGTTCGGCCTTCGCACGCACCAGGTCATCGTAATAGATGAACTCGTCGCAGTTGGCCACCAGCAGGTCGGACGAGGAGTTCTTCACACCGACGCCGATCACGGTCTTGTTGTTCTCGCGCAGCTTGCTCACCAGCGGGGAGAAGTCGGAGTCGCCGCTGATGATCACGAAGGTATCTACGTGCGACTTGGTGTAGCAGAGGTCCAGGGCATCGACCACCATGCGGATGTCGGCGGAGTTCTTGCCGGACTGGCGCACGTGGGGGATCTCGATGAGTTCGAAGGCCGCCTCGTGCATGGCTGCCTTGAATTCCTTGTAGCGGTCCCAGTCGCAATAGGCCTTCTTCACCACGATGTTACCCTTGAGCAGCAGGCGTTCGAGCACGCGGCCGATGTCGAACTGGGCGTACTTGGCGTCACGCACGCCCAGGGCGACGTTCTCGAAGTCGCAGAACACGGCCATGTTGCGGATTTCTGGTTTGGCGTTCATTGCGGGTTCCCGTTAGTTGGGTGGGATGATAGCCCGAGAGGGCGGGCATGGAGGCCATGTCGCATGAGGACGCTCGTTGCTGTAGGAGCCGACATCGTCGGCGGAACGCGCGGGTTCGGTAGGGCGCGGCGGGTAAAAGGCATTCGCACGGTGTGGGTTCCTACGGCATTCTCCTCTCCGTTGTTGCCCCTTTGCTTTGCTTCAAAACAGCCCCAGTTGTTCCGCCACACCGGAAAGCAGCGCGCGGCCGCTGTCCAGGTTGTTGCGCACGCCGCGACAATGGTCGATCCACCATTTGGCGTCGGTCTGCTGCTGGAGCCACTCGGTGGTGCGATGAATGCTGTGGCATACGTTTTGCCAGTGGTCCGGGTCTTCCTGACGGGCCTGGGCGTCCACCTGGTGCATCCATTTTTGCACCTTGTCCAGGGCGTTGAAGGCGTTGATGCGGATGCTTTCCGCCCACTCCACCTGTCGCACGGTCCCTTCGAGCGGCGGCAGGCCGCGCTCGCGGGCCAGCAGGCGCGCCTCGTCGGACTTCTGCTGGCGCTCCTTGTCCTGCTCCTCGGCTTGGCACACGCGGCACGGCCCGGCCGCCAGCTGCTGGGCGCGGTCGTCCCAGGTGAAGTCGTCGTCGCCATAGAAGGGGTGCAGCATCACGTGCTCGCAGGCGTGGCGGACCACTTTCAGATCCAGCTGCTCGCGGCTCGCGCCGTTGCCCTGGTTGGGGGCGATGAGGGTCACCGGAATGTTGCGTTCGGTGCACCAGCGCGCCACCGCGAGGTGCTGGCTCGCCTCGTAGATGCGGCGGATCTTCGCACCGGGAAACTGCTGCTCGATGATGCCGGCCTTGAGCCGCACGGCGGCGGTGAAGTTCTCGGGCGGGCGCATCCACAGGCCGTCGTAGCCGATGTCCCACTGGCGCAGCCATGCGACCGTTTCGGCGCGCACCGCCGCGCTGCGCCCGGTGACGATCATCACCGGCACCCCTGCGGCTCTCGCCTGGTTGAGGCGGTCGATGAGCGGCAGGTTGGGCATGTCGTCCACGCACGCAGCGAGGAAGCGGTCCCACTGTTTGACGCCTTCATCGTTGTGCAGGAAGTGCAGCCGGTGCTCGATGAGGGCAATCACACCGTCGAGGCCGCAAATGACGATTTCCTTAGTCATGGCAAAGGCAGCGCGCCGCTTCCGACCAATGCTTCTTCTCCAGGGTTCTCAAGTCCCGTAGTCACGTTGGCGCGCAGCGGCTAGGTGACAGCGCGGGCGAAGGAAAACACCAAGCCCAACACACGCAAGCCCCCGGGCGACGCCTTCCTCTTCCGTGGCCTCCACGGTTAGAACTCTTTCTCTCAAGAGACAAGATTCCATAATCCGAGGCCACTGACCACCACGAGTCCTGCGCCAATGGCGCGCTTGAAGTGCTGGTCGTTGCGCAGGATGGCGTCGTGGGCACGCAGGCCCAGTACGTGGCCGATGGCCGCGACGGGTAGTAGCGCGAGGGCGGTGATGAGGTGCAGGTCCACGCCCAGGGCGACGAAGGTGCTCATCTTGATGGCCACCAGAATGAACCACAGCACGAACAGGGTGTTGCGCAGCTGATCGCGCGCCACGTTGCGCATGTACACGGCCACCATGAGCGGTGCGCCGGTGAGGGACGTCCCGGCGATGTAGCCGCCGAGGACCAGCAGCGCCTTGTCCACCCAATCCTGCCGGCTCTCGATGGACCGGTTCAGGAACCACATGAAGCCATAGAACAGGGTCACCGAATAGATGAAGACATTCAGCCACAGGGTCGGCAGGCTCACCAACCCCAGCACGCCGATAATGGCCGGTGGGATGATGAAACGTGCAGATCGGCGCAGATAGCGCCAGTCCACGTTGGCGAGGCGTGTGCGCAGGGTGAGTCCGGAAAAGAACAGCAGGTGGCTGCCGATGATGGGCAGCCACAGCAGCGGCTGGTTGTCCACAAACAGCAGCAGCGGCAGCCCCAGGGCCGCGCCGCCAAAACCGAGGCCGGTGCGCACGAAACCGGTCCATACGAACAGCAGGCCGACGACAACGATCTGCAGAAGGCTGAAATCAGGGGGCATGAAAGTCGCTTCGGTATACGGTAAGTGGCGAGGGGGTGAACGCGGATACGCGGGCAGCTTCTATGTTTCCCTTGTGGGCGGCGGCACGATGCGCCGCTGCTGCCGAATTCTAATGGAGTCGTTCATGATCTGGCGGAAAGAATTGATGCGCGTCCTGGTGCCGGCGGCATCGTTGGTGCTGGTGGGTGGCTGCGCAGTGATGGAAAAGCAGGTGACGGAACCGGAGGTGCGCGTGGCCGACGTGCGCGTGGTGGGCATGTCGCTGGCCGATGCCCAAATCGCCGTGGATCTCGACGTGCAGAATCCCAACGCCTTCGGCCTGTCCATGGCTGGCCTGAGTTACCGCTTGGCCTTGCAGGACAAGCCGTTGCTGGACGGCACGGTGGATGAGGCGGTTAAGGTGGCGGCCAACGGGACCTCCCGCGTCACGCTGCCGTTCACGGTGCGTTTCGAGGAGGTGTTCGGCAGCGTGCGCGACCTCGCCGAGGCGAAGTCGCTGGGCTACGAAATCGCCGGCCGGGCCGACTTCGGACTGGTGAGCCTGCCTTATGCGAAACGCGGCACGTTCCGCCTGCCCGAAATCCCCGAGGTCTCGGTCCGCCGGCTCAAGATTGACAAACTCGATCTCGACGGTGTGGAACTGGCGCTCGGCATCGAAGTGATGAATGCCAACGACTTCCCGGTGCGCTTCGAAGACATGGCCTACGAACTGACCATTGCCGGTTCGCCACTGTTGAAAGGTCACAGTGCGCAAGCCATCTCGGTGGCGCCCAACGGCAGCGCGGTATTGGATCTGGCGCTGTCCCTGGAGTACAGCGAACTGGGCGCGCTGGTGCAGAAACTGCGCGGTGCCGGGGCGCTGCCCATCGAATTCCGCAGCCGTGTGACCTCACCCGGCAGGACGGATGAGGTGGTGATCCCGTATGCGTGGACAGGTGAGGTGCCCTTGCGCCGATAGGTAATGACGGTCTCCCGTTGAGGGCATTGCCCGGCGTTATCCGCTACCATTGGGCGGACATCGGCCACCACCCACGAGCGAGACAATGACCGAAGTATCCACCTTCACCGAAGCCCAGGCCGATCACCTCAAGGCCTTCCTGTCTGCCCCGGCGCGCCCGGCGGGCACCCTGCAGTACGAGGAGCTGGCGGGCTTTTTGTTCGCGGTGTCGTCCGTGGCCGAGATGATCCCACCTAACGAATGGCTGCCCATCGTGTTCAACGAAGGCGAGGCCGGGTACAAGGACCCGGCGGAAGCCGAGGCGTTTTTCCAGGCGCTCATGGCCTTGCACCAATGGGTCGCCGCCGGCGTGGCGGACCAGAGCAGCACACTGCCGCCGGGCTGTGTGCCGTCGTCCGACCCCATGGCCAACTTCGGCGCCGAGGCGCCGCTCGGGCGCTGGGCGCGCGGCTTCGTCGCGGGGCACCAATGGATGGGTGACTGGTGGCCCACCGACCTGCCTCAGGAGCAGGCCGAGGAGCTGAGCGCGTTGCTGGTGATCCTGCCCTTCTTCACCTCACAGGAGTTCGCCACCAGTTACGCAAAGCACATGGACCCGGGCCGCAGCTTCGAAGAGCTCACCGCCCACGTGCTGGCCATGTACCCGGAGGCCATACGCGCTTACGCCGTATTGGGCGAGATGGTCTCGCCCAAGCCGGAGGACGACGAACCGGCGTTGTAGGAGCCGACACCGTCGGCGAACGCGGGTTGGTTAACCGCCGGCGGTTGGAAAGGCATTTGTCCACGGTGTGGGCGCCTACGGGGTTGATGAATCCGTTGTAGGCGCCGACACCGTCGGCGAATCCGATCCGATGGCCGCCACCGCTTGAAAGGCATTCGCCCACAGTGTGGGCTCCTACGGCAGTAACCACGCCGTGCCCCGCCAATCGCTGTACAATCGCCGTCCTTGTTATCCCCGTGTTTCCTTCCGAGTTCACCATGTCCGAGCCCGTCAACACCTTCTCCCAGTTCGGCCTCGCCGCGCCCATCCTCCAGGCTATCGGCGACATCGGCTACGAGGCGCCGTCGCCCATCCAGGCGGCCAGCATCCCGCCGTTGCTGGAAGGTCGTGACCTGCTCGGACAGGCGCAGACCGGCACGGGCAAGACTGCGGCCTTCGCACTGCCGCTGCTCCATCGCATCGACCTGTCCCAACTGAAGGTGCAGGCCCTGGTGCTCACGCCCACCCGCGAGCTGGCCATTCAGGTGGCCGAGGCCATGCAGACCTATGCGCGGCACCTGCCGGGCTTTCACATCCTGCCCGTGTACGGCGGCCAGGGCATGGGTGCCCAGCTGCGTCAACTGCACCGCGGCGTGCACGTGGTGGTGGGCACCCCGGGCCGGGTCATGGATCACCTGCGCCGCGAGACCCTGGTGCTCGACCAACTGCAAGTGCTGGTGCTCGATGAGGCCGACGAGATGCTCAACATGGGGTTTCTCGAAGACGTGGAATGGATCCTCGGCCACACGCCGCCCCAGCGGCAGATCGCCCTGTTCTCCGCCACTATGCCGCGCGCCATCCAGCAGGTGGCGCGCCGGCACCTGCGCGAACCGGTAGAGATCAAGATCGCCGCCAAGACCGCCACCGTGGAGACCATCCGCCAGCGCTACTGGCAGGTGAGCGGTCTGCACAAGCTCGACGCCCTCACACGCATCCTCGAGGTCGAGGACTTCGACGCCATGCTCATCTTCGTGCGCACCAAGACCGAGACGGTGGAGCTGTCGGAAAAGCTGGAGGCGCGGGGCTACGCCAGCGCAGCGCTGAACGGCGACATCAACCAGATCCAGCGCGAGCAGACCGTGGACAAACTCAAGCGCGGCGCCATCGACATCATCGTCGCCACCGATGTGGCCGCACGTGGGCTGGACGTGGAGCGCATCAGCCACGTCATCAACTACGACATCCCGTACGACACCGAGGCCTACGTGCACCGCATCGGCCGCACCGGCCGTGCCGGACGCAAGGGCGAGGCCATCCTGTTCGTGGCGCCGCGCGAGCGCCGCATGCTGCAGGCCATCGAACGCGCCACGCGCCAGCCCATCGAGCCCATGGTGCTGCCCACCCGCGAGGCGGTCACCGACAAGCGTATCGCGCGCTTCAAGCAGCTCATCGCCGAAACCCTTGAGTCGCAGGCCCTCGAACCCCTTGAGCGGCTGGTGGAGGGTTTCCAGGCCGAGAGCGATGTGGGCATGAGTGAAATCGCGGCGGCACTGGCGTACCTGGTGCAGCGCGAACGGCCGCTGTGGATGGAGGAGCAGGCGGCGCCGGAACGCCGTGAGCGCGCACCGCGCCACGAAGGTGAACGGCCAGCCCGCGAGCGTGCGCCGCGCCATGAGGACGAGCGCTCGCGCCGCACACCCACCACGCCCGAAGCCGGCATGGTGCGCTACCGCATCGAGGTGGGGCGCAGCCACGGCGTGCTGCCCAAGCACATCGTGGGCGCCATCGCCAACGAGGCCAACCTGAACAGCCGTAACATCGGCCGCATCGAACTGTACGACGACCACAGCACCGTCGATCTGCCCGAGGGCCTGCCCGTGCCCACGCTGCAGCACCTGCGCAAGGTGTGGATCATGGGCAGGCAGATCAATCTCGCCCGCGAGGGCGAACACGCACCGGCGCGCGACGCCGCCTCGCGCAGGCCGCGGGCGCGCAGCGCCGATCACGATGGCGAGAGACGCCCCCAAGCACCGCGGCGCGCCGACACCGGCAAACCGCGTCCGCGTGCCCCGGGCAAGGCCGGTCCCAAGAAAAAGCGCTGATTCACCGCCGCAGGCGCCGGACCTTCCTGGTGACCTGCGGGTAACGCGCCGCCCCGGTCCGGCGCGCCATCCCACGCCTGCTTCATCATTACGCGCACGCCGGGTCTTATGTCTTTGGTGTGGACCCCGGCTTTCGCCGGGGCGACGGAAAGACGGGACCCTCGGCAACTGCCATGCTGTGCTGTGCTGTGCTGTGCGTACGCGCCGACCGACGCGTGCCGCCCCGGTCTGTCCCCTGAATCTTGGCTATGTTTGAAGACGCCCCGACGATTACCGCGGGGGCTTCGAGCCAGGCCGCTTCAACCGCGCGCCGGTGTGAAGTGGTTCGCCTGCAAATAACAACAGCAAAGCAGCACGCCTTGCCAAAGGAGATCCCCATGAGCAAAAGGACCGTGATCGGCAGTGTCTTCACCTCGTTGTGTCTGCTGTCCAGTGCCGCGTTCGCTGACGGCAATCGCTATGACCAGCCGCGGCGCTACCACTCGGAAGTAACGGCCTCCGAGGCTTACCTGCTCACCCACCGGGACCGCGGCAATGCCAGTGGCATGGCGTCAGGCAACGCCGTGCTACTGGACGTGCGCAGCATCCCTGAATACGTGGCGGGTCATCCCGAGGGCGCCATCAACGTGCCCTATCCGCGCATTCACGAGACCATCGATCCGACCCTCAGCGCGGAGGAGAAGGCCACTTTGCTGGTGGAAGCGGTGTTGGCGGCGGTACCCGACAAGGACACGCCCATCCTGGTATTGTGCAAGACCGGCTCGCGCAGTATCGCCGCCAGCAACCTGCTCGCCGACGCTGGCTATACCCACGTGCGCAACATCTGGGAAGGCTTCGAGGGCCGCACCAAGGTCGATACCAGCGGCAACGAACTCGACCTCAACAACAACGGTGTGGTGGGCGATGCCGGCGACCTGGACGGCTGGATGAACGGTGCCGGCCTGCCCTACAGCACCAAACTCCACCCGCAGCGCATCTACAAGCCGTTGGCTTACCTCTACTACTGAGCCATCCCGAACGGGAGGCCTCGGCCTCCCGCCTCCTCCCGGCCGGAGTTGCGCGTTTGGCGCGCGTACGCCTGGTGGCCGCTATAATCCGCAGGTCGCTTGTCCGCGCGGGCGCGATCCGTCACCATCGACGTCTGCCGGAACGGCGCGCGTCGCGCGTATTTGGAGGGGAGCATGGACGATACAACTGCAAAACCGCTGCCGGCAAGGGTTCATCCGCTCGCCCGCGCGGTGACCACTGCGCTGCTTGCGGCCACGCTGGCCGGTTGCGCCGGGACGGGCGGGATGCGCAGCACCAACGCACTCGAACAGGCCCAGGCCGCCTACGCACGCGGTGACTACAACCGCGCCGCACAACTGCTCGCGGTGCCGGCCATGCAGGGCGACACCGAGGCGCAATACGCCCTTGGCTATCTCTATTACTACGGCCGCGGCGTGCGCCAGGACCGTTACCGCGCCGTGGCCTGGTTCCAGGATGCCTCGCGGCTCGGCCACCCCAAGGCGGCGCGCGCGCTCGCCATGGCCAACGAGCAACTGCGTTTTGCCGCCGTACCGCCCGCCAGCGCCGCAACCGCCGCGGCGCTCAAGGACGAACGCATCATCATCAGCGAGATCGGTGCTGACGCCCCCGTTAGCACGGCGAGCGAGGCGCCTGTCGGTACCCGTGCGGCGGCAGTACCGCAGCCGCAGGTCGACGATGGACGCATCATCATCCGCCCCGAGCCGCAGGCCGCCGACGTAGCCCGGGCAGCCGCCGCCCCCGCGCAGGCCTTCACGGACCAGCGCGTCGTGATTACCGGCGCCGAGCCCGAGCCTGCATCTGACGAGCCCTTACCGGCGGCGCCGCGCGAGGGCGTCAGGCCCAATCCCGTGGAATCCCGCGAGGTGGTGATGCCCGGCCTCATCAAGGCCAAGGCCGGCGCACGCCTCAACGTGCCGGCGCCGCCGGAGGCGATACCGCGCTACACCCTACAGTTGCTGGGCAGCCGCAGCCGGGCGGACCTCGTCACCCTGGTGCGCCGCCATGGCCTCGACGAGGCGCAGGTCCAGTACGTGGTCGGGGAGCATGCCGGCGGCCCCTGGTACCGGCTGTTCTACGGCGCGTTCGCGTCGGTGGGCGAGGCCAAGGCAGGCCTGAAGGCCTTGCCTGCGGACCTGCACCGCCACAAGCCCTGGGTGCGTACGCTGCCTGCGGCCCAGCTCGCCGCTTACAGCATGCGGGAACTCTGAACCCTTATGGTTCGCCGCCAGGGTCGGCTCCTGCGGGGCTGGCGAAGGGCGAACCTGCCGGTCAATCGCGCAAATGCCGCGCCTGGCGCTGCGGCGCCTGCATCTTGCGCCGTTCGGCCGCGGTGAGCCGCGCCAGGGCCGGGTGCAGGATGGCCGGACAACCCTTGGCACCGTGCACGGCGCAATCGCGGGCCAGTGCCTCCAGCAGCACGCCGTCATCGAGACCCCGCTCCAGCAGATGCGCGTGCAGCAGCTCGAACAGGCGCGGCAGCGCAATGCGGCTGGTCTGCCTGGTGCGCGCGTAGAGCCAATCGCTGAAGGCCAGGAAATTGCCGAAGGCGTCATCACCGAGCAGCAGCGGCAGGGTGGTGGGGAAACGTCCGGAATTGCCGACCAGATCCCAATAGCGGGCGAAACGCGTGAGGCGCTGCATGGTGGGAAAGTCGATGCGATCGGTGGCGAGCACGCTGTAAGGCGGCTGCGGATCGAAGCGCAGGCCGTGGCTTTCGGTGTGGCGCGCGACGGGCGCGCCGCGCAGGCGCTTGAGGATGCCCACCTGGATCTCGTGGGGACGCAGCGCCCACAGCCGGTTGAAGCCTGCTGTGAAACTGGCCAGGTCCTCGCCGGGCAAACCGATAATCAGGTCGGCGTGCAGGTGTGCGTGGGTGTGCTCGCGCAGCCAGCGCAGGTTGGCTTCACTGGCGGCATTGTCCTGTTTGCGGCTGATGAGCGCCTGCACCTCGGGATTGAAGGTCTGCACACCCACTTCCAGTTGCAGTGAGCCGGGCGGAAAGCGCGTCAGCCGTTCCTTGAGGCCGTCGGGCAGGTGATCCGGGATCACCTCGAAATGCAGGAACAGGCGTTCATCGAGCCGTTCGAGGAAGAAATCCAGGATACGCTGCGAGGCCTTCACGTTCAGGTTGAAGGTGCGGTCGACGAACTTGAACTGGCGCGCACCGCGTGCGTAGAGGCGCTCCATTTCCCCAAGGAAGCGATCCAGGTCGAAGGGCCAGGCGGTCTTGTCCAGTGCGGAGAGGCAGAACTCGCACTTGAAGGGACAGCCGCGCGAGGCCTCCACGTAGAGCAGCCGATGGGCCAGGTCCTCATCGGTGTATTCGTGGTAGGGCAGTTCCAGGGTCGTGAACGCCGGGGGCGCGGCCCGGATGATCTTCCCGGCCGGGCGTTCGCCCGCCAGAAGCTGCGCCGCCAATTCGGCAAAGGCCTTGTCGCCGTGGCCGGCGATGGCGTAGTCGGCCAACGCGACCAGCGGCTGCCCCTCCGCCTCGTGGCTCACCTCGGGTCCGCCGAGCACGATGACCACCTCGGGCGCAAGACGCTTGAGCAGCGCCACCAGGTGCGCCGTTTCCCGTGCATTCCAGATGTACACGCTGAGGCCGATGACCCGCGGCGCCTGGGCGAGCAGTTTCTCGGCGATCTCCACCGGACGCTGATCGATGGTGAACTCCATCAGGCGCGCCTCGGCGCGCAGCGGCCCCAAATTGGCGAGCAGATAACGCAGACCGAGCGAGGCGTGGATGAACTTGGCGTTGAGGGTGGCGAGCAGGACGCGGGACATGGGGCGATTCTACAGGTTCGCCTTGCGCGTGCGGACCAGTGCGTTCGCCGGGATGTTTCCTCCGCGACCGGCTGTGCGAACATAACCCCCATGAACCCGAAACCCTACGCCGAATCCTGCGATCAGAACCGCGAGCCCATCCTGGCCGTCCTCCGCGGCCTGTTCGCCGATCGCAAGGCGGTGCTCGAGATCGGCAGCGGCACCGGCCAGCACGCCGTCTATTTCGGCGCGCAGCTTCCATTTTTGCAGTGGTACACCAGTGATCGCTCGGAAAACCACGCCGGGATTCGCCTGTGGCTCGCCGAGGCGGGCCTTGCGAACGTGCATCCGCCCCTGGCGCTGGACGTCACCCAGACAGACTGGCCGGCGCCCGCCGTGGATGCGGTGTTTTCGGCCAACACCACGCACATCATGGACTGGCCGGCGGTCGAATCCCTGTTTGCCGGGCTCGGTCAGCTGCTGCCGGGTGGTGGTCTGTTCGCGCTGTACGGCCCGTTCAACTACGACGGCCGCTACACCAGCGAGAGCAACGCGCGCTTTGACGCCTGGCTCAAGCAGCGCGACCCGCGCAGCGGCATCCGCGACGTGGCCGATCTGAACGCCCTCGCCGATGCCGCCGGCCTCGCACTCCGTGACGACTTCGCCATGCCGCAGAACAACCGGCTGCTGTGCTGGGAGCGTCGCTGAACCATGCAGATCTCACGCACCGTCACGCTGCCCGATGACGAGATCGAGCTCACCGCCATCCGCGCGCAGGGGGCCGGCGGGCAGAACGTGAACAAGGTGTCCAATGCGGTGCACCTGCGCTTCGACGTGGTGCGCTCATCCCTGCCCGAAGTCTACAAGGAACGCCTGCTGGCCTTGCAGGACCATCGCATCACCGGTGACGGCGTGGTGGTGATCAAGTCGCAGGAATTCCGCAGCCTGGAAAAGAACCGCGAGGCCGCCCTGGCGCGTTTGCAGACGCTCATCATGAGCGTGGCGACGACACCGAAGAAACGCCGTCCCACCAAGCCGACCCGCAGTTCTCAGCAGCGGCGCATGGACAGCAAGACCAAACACGGTGCCACCAAGGCGCTGCGGCGCAAGCCCGTGGAGTGAAAACCGCCCGCTCCGGCGTAGCCCGGGTGGGGCGAAGCGGAACCCGGGATAGGCGGCTTGTGTTTGGCTTGGGTTATCTGAGGAAGCGCTTCGCGCGAAGATTGTTTTGACGGGGGATTCCGTCCCCCTACGCCGGGTTCCTTTTCTTTGAGCGGCCAAAGAAAAGGAACCAAAAGAAAGGCCGCCCGACTGGCTCGCCCCCTTCGGGGGTCCCCTGCGCTACTCAGCCAAGGCGGGGTCTGCACACGGGCCATCCTGGCCCGAGCGCAGACGATGCGCCATCCCTGGCGCATCCCCTTCGGGCTGTTTCCGCCTTGGCCTCCGTTGCTCGGCGAGCCAAACGGGGCTCCAAGACCGCTCGCTTTGTTCGCTCAAGAGGCGCTTCGCGCCAAAAAAAAGAAAACAGGAAGAAAAAAAACTGGAAGTACCGCGCGATGCATTTCGAGCGTCACGATATCGGACGGATTCTTCGAATCCCGTATACCGCGCCGAGCACCGGAGTCCGAATCGGATGAGGCCCGCAGGGGGCGCGCCATGGATGGCGCGCCGTCCACGCCGGGGCAGGATGCCCCGTCGTGGACCCCCGATTCGGACTCCGGAGCGCAGGGGACCGCCCGAAGGGCGGCGCGGGATTCGGGCGGCCTTTCTTTGGGGTACTTTTCTTTGGCCGCGCAAAGAAAAGTACCTCGTCGTAGGGGGGCGAAAACCCCCGTCAAATAATCTTC
>JALOAT010000103.1 GCA_023228645.1 Gammaproteobacteria bacterium
GTTGCGTTCCTTGGAGATGAAACGCTCGAAAAGCATCTCCATGCGCGAAGGGTCCACCTTGGTGATGCCCAGGCAATAACACACCGCCGAATTGGCCGCCGAACCGCGCCCCTGGCACAGGATGCCGCGCGAGCGCGCGAAGGCGACGATGTCGTGCACGCTGAGGAAGAACGGCTCGTAGTTCAGCTCGGCGATGAGTGACAGCTCGTGCTCGATGAGCGCGCGTACCTTGTCGGGCACGCCGTCGGGGTAGCGCCGTGCGGCACCGGTCTCGGTGAGCTTGCGTAAATGGGTGGTGGGCGTTTCGCCCGCGGGCACCAGCTCCGCGGGATAGCGGTAGCGCAGCGCGTCCAGGGTGAAGGCGCAGCACGCGGCGATGCGTGCGCTCTCTTCGAGCAGTTCGCACGGATAAATGGCTGCAAGGCGCGCGAGGGGGCGCAAATGGCGCTCGCCGTTGGGGTGCAGGGCATGGCCGCACTGATCGACCGGCGTGCCCAGGCGGATGGCGGTGACCAGGTCCTGCAGCGGCTTGCGCGCTCGCACGTGCATGTGCACGTCGCCCGCGGCCACCCGCGGTAGGCCGAGGCGCACGCCCAGGGTCGTCAATATGGCGAGGCGCTCCTGATCGTTTTCGCGATGCAGTCCCACGGCAATCCAGGCGCGCCCGCTGAAGTGCTGTGCGAGCCAGCGCCCGTGCGCGGCGTCGGGTTGCCGTCCGGGAATCCAGAGCAACAGGCAACCGGGCAGACCGTCTTCCAGATCGGCGCGCGTGAGGTGGTACTCACCCTTGGGCGCGTGCCGCCGACCTTTCGTGATGAGCCGGGAGAGGCCGGCGTAACCCGCTGCCGTGGCCGCCAGCGCCACCACCGTCGGGCCGTCGGCCAGGCGTAGTTCGCTGCCGATGATGAGCCTGAGCCCACATTCCTTCGCCGCCCCATGGGCGCGCACCACGCCCGCCAGCGAGCACTCGTCGGTGATGGCCAGCGCCGTATAACCCAGTTCCGCCGCACGCTCCACCAGCTCCTCCGGGTGCGAGGCGCCGCGCAGGAAGGTGAAGTTGGACAGGCAATGCAGCTCTGCGTAGGCAGGCATGGGCGGATTACTGGGTGGTGTGTAAATATACACCATCAGGCGGCAGGCCGGAGGGGGCGGTGGCTATACTTCCGGCAACCTGCGTCATCGCGGAGGCTCGGCCGGCATGCGCCAATCACGCGTTCTTGGGATGTTTCTCGCCAGTTTCGTGTTGCTCGGCGGCTGCGCCGGCGAAGGCACGAAGCAGCAGACGGGCATGGTCATCGGCGGCGCCTTGGGCGGGCTGCTGGGATCGGAAGTGGGCGGAGGCGACGGTCGCACCGCGGCCATCATTGCCGGCACCCTGGCCGGCGCCGCCATCGGTGGTGCGGTGGGACGTTCCATGGACGACACCGACCGGCTCAAGGCGGGGCAGACGCTGGAGACCGTGCGCACCGGCGTGTCGTCCACCTGGAAGAACCCGGACACGGGCGTGGCCTATGAAATGACCCCCACCCGCACCGTGGAAACCTCCACCGGCCCCTGCCGCGAATACACCATGGACGCCATCATCGGCGGCAAGAAAGAAACCGTGTATGGCACGGCCTGTCGTCAGCCCGATGGCACTTGGCGGACGCAGGGGTGAGCTTATTGCAAACTCTTCTCAAGCACTGAGCGATAAAACTTAAATACCGACGGTGGGCTGTTGCGTGTCGTCCGTTTCTTATTTAGTGTCACTGGCAATAAGATTATTCCTTACTGACGACACGATAATAATTTAAGGGAATGCTGATGTTCGCCAGGGAAATACTGCGTCTTCTTGTTGCCCTCATGTTCGTGTCTATCACGATGCGCAGTGAAGCCGCAGCGGATGCAGCGGCGCCTGCCATGGCGCGTGAGTTGGTGTTCCTGAACTGGTCCGACTACGTGGACCCGGAACTCATCCATGAGTTCGAACGACGGAACGGTGTCCGCGTCCGACAGGTTTATTACGAAACCGACGAGCTGTTGACCGACATGCTGGTCGAAGCCAATGGCATCGGCTTCGACGTCGTGGTCGCCAGCGATACCTCTTTGCGTGCCTTGTCGCGCTTCGGCTGGATCGAGCCGATCTCCGAGAAGGCGGTTCCCAATCTCAGGCACATGGACCCGCGCTGGCTTAGTAGCCGTGTCGAGAACACCTTCGGTGTGCCCTATCTCTGGGGAACCGTGGGCATCGCCTACCGCGCCGATCTGCTGCAAAGGCCGATAACGAGCTGGCGGCAATTGTATTCGCCCACGGCGGACCTGCATGGCCGCATTCTCATGATCCAGGATTCCCGCGAGGTGATCGGCATGGCGCTGAAGGCCCTCGGGCGTCACGCTGACAGCAACGATCCCCAGGACATCGCCGATGCGGCGGAGTTGGTGCGGGCACAGGCACCTCACGTCGGTGCCTGGTCCTATGTGTCCGTGAACGAAGATTCTGCGCTCGTCACTGGTGAGGCGTGGATCGCCATGATCTACAACGGCGATGCGGTCACCCTGCGAGAATATCATCCGGACATCCGTTACGTGGTCCCGGAAGAGGGCAGCTACCTGTGGATGGACAACCTCGCCATCTTGCGCGCCACGAAGAACAAGGCCCTCGCCTTGCGCTTCATCGATTTCATGTCCGAACCCGCCAACGCTGCGCGCAATGCGGCCTACCTGCATTTCGCCACGCCCAATCGAAGCGCCGAGCGGTTATTGCCTGCCGAATTCCTCGCAGACCCTGCCATTTATCCGCCCAAGGCCGTATTGGAACACTCCGGGTTCATGCCTGATCGCCCGCCCAAGGTGCTGCGCATGATCAACACGGTGTTTTCGGAAGTCACGCAGTAGGCCCGCCATGAAACTGCAGACGAAGATCATCTCCGTGCTGATGCCACTGATGATCGTACCGCTGCTCGTCACCGGCTGGCTGTCTTACCGTCAAATGGCGAGAAGCGTCGAGCAGCGGACCGTGGCCGAAATGCAGGCGAAGCTGGCGCAGGCGGCGGTCGAGGTGGATACCACGCTGGTGACGGCACGCGCGAACCTGGAACTGTTCGCCAATGCGAGTCTGCTGTCGCAGTATCTGCTGACGCCGGACGCGGAGCAGCGCTACACGGTGCTGCAAAAGCCATTGTTACGATTGTTCGCCAGCTATCAGGCGGCCTTCCCGGCCTATTCAGAAATCCGCGTGCTGCTACCCGATGGCACGGAGGACGTACGCAGGCGTAACCGGCTCGACGAGCCGCGCCTGTCCGCGGCCCTCGACAAGGCCTTCTTTTCGGCCCTTTCGGCCGCACAAGGGCAACATGCCGCCTTCGTGCACGACGAGGTTACCGGACGGGTCGCCTTCCTGCTCGGTGCACCGATTCGGCTCCGGGGTCCGGAGCAGGACCCGCTTACCACGGTAGTCCCGTTGCGGGGTTATCTCGTCATCGGCGTGCGGCCCGATTTCATGGCGGCACGGGTTCACGGGGAACGCATCGGCAAACAAGGTTCGTTGTTCGTCACCGACGACCACGGCCACGTGCTGTATCACAGACTCGACGGGCTGGGCGCCACTTTGCCGGCGATCATGCATCAGGAAACAGTGGGGCACGCTCAGCCCTTTGTCGCACCGATAAAAGGAACAGAGACCATACTCCTGTCCAGGGGCGTGTTCGAGAACGTCAAGCTGTTTGCGATGTTGCCAGTCAGCGAGGTGCTGGCCGATGGCAAGGCCTTGGGCACTTGGGCCGCCTTGGTCACCTTGGTGGCGATCGCAGTTGCCGCATCACTGCTGTTTCTGTTCGTGCGCCTTGTCCTGGTAAGGCCCATCCAGGAACTCAGTCGGGCGGCCCAGGAGATCGGCGAAGGTAACCTGGAAAGGCGCATCCTCATCGGTCGCAAAGATGAGGTGGGTGAGCTTGCGGCCGCGCTTGACGACATGCGCAGTAATCTGGCCGCATCTAACGAACGCGTGTGGCAGATCGCCTATTTCGATCAGCTGACCGGTGTGCCCAACCGAACGCTGTTTCACGAATATCTTCCCGAGGCGATTGTCCAAACGCGGCTGCGTAACGACAAGCTCGCGCTCCTGTTGCTCGATACCGACAATTTCAAACGCATAAACGACACCCTCGGACACGACGCCGGGGATCGGCTGCTGCGCGAGATGGCGGCGCGGCTGGAAAGTTGCCTGCGCACGAGCCGCAAACGTCCCGGTGTTACGCCGAATGGAGAACATGATCTCGTCGCCCGGCTTGGCGGCGATGAATTCATCTGTGTCCTGCCGCTCGTGAAGTCGCGGACGACTGCCGGTATGGTTGCCCGCCGAATACTGGATGCAGCCACCCAACCGCTCGACTTGCAGGGCCATGAGGTGCTGGTGACCACCAGTATCGGCATTGCCTTGTACCCGGACGATGGGGAAGACGCGGAGGAGCTTATCAAGCATGCGGACATCGCCATGTACGAGGCCAAGCGTACCGGCAAGAACACGTCCCGATTTTATGCGCCGGCAATGGCCATCAATTACGTCGAGCGCCTTGCCCTGGAAGGGGAGCTGCGGCGCGCCGTCGAGCATCGCGAATTTCGCCTGCATTATCAGCCCATCG
>JALOAT010000007.1 GCA_023228645.1 Gammaproteobacteria bacterium
CAGGGTCTCGGCCATGCCGCTGCGCACGGTGGCCACGAGGGAGTTGGTGGTGCCCAGGTCGATGCCCGCCGCGCGCCGATGCTGGTGCGGTGCGGCCGACTGTCCGGGCTCGCTGATCTGAAGCAGGGCCATGGGAATCTTCTGTCAGTCCGGCAATTCGGATTCGTGGACCAGCGTTTCCTCGAGTGCCTCCGCTTCGTCGAGGAGTCGCTGCATGAATTGCATCTTGCGAACGTCCTGGCGCGCCGTCTCCAGCCCGGCCGGGTCGTTGTCCGCAAAGTGCTGGCGCAGGTTTTCGATGAGCCGGCGCTCGCGCGACTCGATCTGGTCGCGCACCTGTTCCAGCGCGAGGAACCGATCCTTCGCCCCGGCCACCTCGGCCAGCGCCTCGCGCAGTTCCATCTGCTCCATGAGGAAGGCCGGATCCATGGCGGTGTCGCGGTCGTCCAATGGCAGGCCGCGCAGTTCGAGCAGGTAGCGCGCCCGCGCCAGCGGCGCCTTGAGCACGCGGAAGCCTTCGTTCACCTGCGCCGTCTGCTGTACGGAGAGGCGGCGTTCCTGGTCGGACGCGCTGGCGAAGCGATCAGGATGCAGCGCACGCTGCAGGTCGCGGTAGCGCAGCGCCAGGGCCTCGCCGTCCACGTCGAAGCTGATCGGCAGTCCGAACAGTTCGAAGTAGTTGCTGGCAAGCTGGGCGGTCATGGTCAGACGTTGAAGCTTTCGCCGCAACCGCAGGCGGCCTTCACGTTGGGGTTGTTGAACTTGAAGCCTTCGTTCAACCCTTCCTTCGCGAAGTCCACCTCGGTGCCGTCCAGGTAGAGCATGCTCTTGGTGTCGATGATCACCTTCACGCCGTGGCTCTCGAACACCTGGTCCTCCTCGTGGACCTCATCGGCGAACTCAAGCACGTAGGCCATGCCGGAGCAGCCCGAGGTCTTCACGCCCAGTCGCAGGCCCGCGCCCTTGCCGCGGTTGGCGAGGAATTTCTGCACGCGCTCGGCGGCGCGCTCGGTGAGGGTTACCGCCATGTTGGACTCCTTAGGCCGCGTCGGTTTTGTCGCCGCGCTTCGCCTTGAAGTCGGCAATGGCCGCCTTGATGGCGTCCTCGGCAAGCACCGAGCAGTGGATTTTCACCGGCGGGAGCGCGAGCTCCTCGGCGATCTGGGTGTTCTTGATCTGGGCAGCCTCATCCAGGCTCTTGCCCTTGACCCATTCGGTCACGAGCGAGCTGGAGGCGATGGCGGAACCGCAGCCGTAGGTCTTGAAGCAGGCGTCTTCGATCACGCCCTGCTCGTTGACCTTGATCTGCAGGCGCATCACGTCGCCGCAGGCCGGCGCGCCGACCATGCCGGTGCCCACCGTGGTGTCGTCCTTGTCGAACGCGCCCACGTTGCGGGGGTTTTCGTAGTGTTCCAGGACCTTATCGCTGTATGCCATAACCGTGTCTCCGCTCGCTGGCTGCCCCGAGGGGGCGCAAATGTTACCAGATCAGTGGGCTACCCACTGCACCTTGGACAGATCCACGCCTTCCTTGTACATGTCCCACAGCGGGGACAAGGCCCGCAGTTTGTCGATCTTCTCGTGGATGAGCTTCACCGCGTAGTCCACGTCTTCTTCGGTGGTGAAGCGGCCGATGCTGAAACGGATGGAGCTATGGGCCAGCTCGTCCGGGCGGCCCAGGGCGCGCAGCACGTAGGACGGCTCCAGGCTGGCCGAGGTGCACGCCGAGCCGGAGGACACGGCCAGGTCCTTGAGGGCCATCATGAGCGACTCGCCTTCCACGAAGGCGAAGCTCAGGTTCAGGTTGTGCGGCACGCGCCGTTCCAGATCACCGTTTACGTAGACCTCTTCGATGTCCTTGAAGCCCGCCAGCATGCGATCACGCAGTCGGCGCACCCGCTCGTTTTCCGCCGCCATTTCCTCACGGGCGATACGGAAGGCCTCGCCCATGCCCACGATCTGGTGGGTGGCCAGGGTGCCCGAGCGCATGCCGCGTTCGTGCCCGCCACCGTGCATCTGCGCCTCCAGGCGCACGCGCGGCTTGCGGCGCACGTACAGGGCGCCGATGCCCTTGGGGCCGTAGATCTTGTGTGCCGACAGCGAAACGAGGTCCACTTTCATTTTCTGGACGTCGATTTCCACCTTGCCGGCGCTCTGCGCCGCGTCCACGTGGAAGAGGATGCCGCGGGCGCGGGTCAGCTCACCGATGGCGGCGATGTCCTGGATGACGCCGATCTCGTTGTTCACGTGCATGATGGACACCAGGATGGTATCCGGGCGCAGCGCCGCTTCCAGCTTTGCAAGGTCGATGAGCCCGTCGGACTCCGGGTCCAGGTAAGTCACTTCGAAGCCCTCGCGCTCCAGGGCGCGGCAGGTGTCGAGCACGGCCTTGTGTTCGGTCTTGCAGGTGACGATGTGCTGGCCCTTCTTGCGGTAGAACTGGGCCACGCCCTTGATCGCCAGGTTATCGGACTCGGTGGCGCCCGAGGTGAAGACGATCTCCTTGGGATCGGCGCCCAGCAGCGCCGCCACGTGGCCGCGCGCCTCCTCCACCGCCGCCTCCGCGTCCCAGCCAAACGGGTGCGAGCGCGAGGCCGGATTGCCGAACAGGCCGCCTTCCAGGGTGAGATAGCGGCACATCTTTTCGGCAACGCGCGGATCCACCGGGGTGGTGGCCGAGTAGTCCAGGTAGATCGGGTTTCTCATCGTGTTCTCCACTCGCGACCGCCGCGGCGGTCGGTTCAATTACATCCAGGCACGTTCACGCAAGGCATTGCACTCGACCACCAGTGCCTCCACGAAGGCGTCCACGTGGGCCTCGGTGTTGTCGTGCCCGAGACTCAGGCGCACCGCACCGCGGGCCAGGTCGTGGGGTACACCCATGGCCCGCAGCACGTGGCTGGGCTCGCGGGCGCCGGCACAGGCGGCTCCGGCCGAAAGTGCAAAGCCCCGCCGATCCAGCTGCATCAACAGCGTTTCCCCGTCCACGCCCGGGATGGCGAAAAAGACCGTGTTCGAGAGCCGTTCGGTCCCGGCGGCGAACACCACCGCCTCGGGGAGGCGCTCGGCGAGTTGTACCTCCATGCGCTGGCGCAGCACACGCTGACGCGCATCGCGCCCCTGCATCTCGCCTGCGGCGAGTTCCGCGGCGGCGCCGAGGCCGACGATGCCGGCGACATTCTCCGTGCCGCCGCGCCGGCCCTTCTCCTGGGTGCTGCCGTGCACCAGCGGTTCCAGGGTGAGGCCGCGGCGGACCAGCAGCGCACCGACGCCCTTGGGGCCGTAGATCTTGTGCCCCGAGATGGACAACAGGTCCGCCCCGCTCGCGGCAAAATCCACCGGGATCTTGCCCGCCGCCTGCACCGCGTCCGTATGGAACAAGGCCCCGGCCTCCTTGGCCTGCGTGGCGAGCCGCGGCAGGTCGTGAATCACGCCGGTCTCGTTGTTGGCCCACATCACCGACACGAGTGCCGTATCTGCGGTCAGTCCGGCCTCCAGCCCTGCGGGACTGACCCGGCCGTCTTCGCCCATCGGCAGCGCGCTGCATTCCCAGCCGAACGGCCCGAGCGCCTGCGCCGTCTCGAGGACCGAGGCGTGCTCGATGGCACTTACCAGCACCCGGCCGCCACGGCGCATCGCCGCCACACCCTTGAGCGCGGCATTGTTGGCCTCCGTGCCACCGCTGGTGAACACCACCTCGGCGGGATGGGCACCGAGCAGCCCGGCGACCTGCTCGCGGGCCGTCTCCACCGCCGCCCGCGACAACCGGCCCAGGCGGTGGAGGCTCGAGGCGTTGCCGTAGGCCGCGGCCAGGTAGGGCTGCATGGCCGCCAGCACCCGCGGATCGATGGGTGTGGTCGCGTTATGGTCGAGATAAACGGTCACGGCCTCTCACAGGGTCAGTGAGCGACCTTGACGCCCTCGGCCAGGCTCACCACCCGCTGGCCCTGGCGGGCAGCCACTTCCTGGACCGCCTGGCGGTCCACCAGCTGGGCCAGGTTGATACCCTTCAGGAATTCGTAGATCTGATTGCTGAGGTCGCACCAGAGTTCGTGGGTCAGGCACTTGCCGTTGTCCTGGCAGTTGCCCTTGCCGCCGCAGCGCATGGCGTCGACCTTTTCGTCCACCGCCGTGATCACATCCGCGATGCAGATGTCCGAGGCCTCGCGGCTGAGCCGATAGCCGCCGCCCGGGCCGCGGGCGCTGTCCACGAGCCCGTTCTTGCGCAGCTTGGAAAACAGCTGCTCCAGATACGAGAGGGAGATGCCCTGACGCTGGGAAATGTCGGCCAGCGTGATCGGTCCCTGGCTGTAATGCAGGGCCAGGTCGAGCATCGCGGTCACCGCGTAGCGGCCTTTGGTGGTCAGCCTCATGTTTGTTTCGCCCCTAAAAACCCGTTAACGTTTGCAAGCTGGCGTTTAAGTTAGCAATACCGAGCATTTCGGTCAACTATTACTTTCCGCCGGGCTTGCCCTCTCGGCGGTACCGTTGCCGTCCTCCCCGTCATCCATGCGGATCTCGCAGGGTTCAAGGGGTGGCAGCACGGTTCCGTCATCCTCAACGCCAAGCTCCTTGATGACCTTGCACATGCGCTCCACCTTGGCGTCCATGGCGTGCATGTGATCCAGCATGCGGTTAATGGCCTGCGCCACCGGGTCGGGCATGTCGTTGGGCATGCCGTAGGCGTCGAAGCCGATCTTCTGGGCGAAGGCGCGCCGGCGCTGTTCCTGTTCGTCGCTGCCGCGCCTGACGATGCGCCCCGGGACGCCCACCACCGTGGCGCCCACCGGCACGTCCTTCACCACCACGGCATTGGAGCCGATGCGGGCGTGGTCGCCCAGGGTGATGGGACCCAGCACCTTCGCGCCGGCACCCACCACCACGTCGTCGCCCAGGGTGGGATGACGCTTGCCCTTGTTCCAGCTGGTGCCCCCCAGGGTCACACCGTGGTAAAGCGTGCAGTCGTCGCCGATCACCGCGGTCTCGCCGATCACCACGCCCATGCCGTGGTCGATGAAGAAGCGCCGGCCGATGGTGGCGCCCGGATGGATCTCCACGCCGGTCAGCCAACGGCCCAGGGTCGAGAGAGCGCGCGCGAGCCACTTCCAGCCCAGCCCCCACAGGCGATGGGCAAGCCGGTGCATGAGCACCGCGTGCACGCCCGGATAGGTGGTAAGCACCTCGAACACATTGCGCGCGGCCGGGTCCCGCTCGAACACGCAACGGACATCTTCCCGCAATCGATCGAACATCGGGGGGTCCTGAAGAATTCTTGATTATTCTTATCGGTTATGGGTCCAGATTACAAGACCTTCCCCGACAAAAATCAGGGTTTAATGACGCCCGCCGCCCTTCTGGGCGGCGGTCAGGATGCCGCGCAGGATCTGGACTTCGGTTTTGTCCAGCTCGGCGCGGTTGAACAGGCGCCTGAGCCGGCGCATGAGCTGACGGGGATTGTCCGGGTCCAGGAAACCGATGTCCGTGAGCGCCTGCTCCAAGTGGCGATAGAAGCCGTCCACCTCGCCGGCCGAGGCGCGCTCGTCCTGCGCCTGAGCGGGCACCTGCGCCCCCAGCGCCATGGCCACCTCATAGGCGAACACCTGCACCGCCGCGCCGATATTCAGCGAGCTGTAGTCGGGATTACTGGGGATGTGCACCAGGTAATTGCAGCGATCCAGCTCTTCGTTGGTAAGACCCGCGGACTCGCGCCCGAACACCAGGGCGATCTCCTCACCGTTGCGTGCCGCCGCCGCGGCCTTCTCGCCGCAGCCACGAGCATCGAGCGTGGGCCAGTCGATGCGCCGCAGGCGGGCGCTGGCGCCGAACACCAAAGAGCAGCCCGCCACTGCCTCTTCCAGGCTGTCGCATACCACCGCCCCGGCCAGCAGATCATCCGCGCCCGAGGCGCGCGCGGTGGCTTCGGCGTGCGGAAACACCTTCGGCTTGACCAGGTACAACCGCGACAGAAACATGTTCTTCATGGCGCGCGCCGCCGCGCCGATATTGCCCGGATGCGTGGTCTCCACCATCACCACGCGTACATTTTCAAAATTCATCGATTCACCGAGTGAAGAAAAAAGCGATTAATCACGGGGGACACGAGGAACACGGGGGAGCGAAGAAGTCGGCTTTCGCGTGCCGCATCCTGAACTGCTTGCCGCTTGCAGGGATTCAAAACCCCTTGTTTTCCCCGTGTCCCCCGTGTTCCCCGTGGTTCATTCTTGTTTCCCGCTCCGGGTAGAAGATCGCGTAGAATACGCCGCCTTGTGCAGAACCCCCACCGGAGGCCGTCCCCATGCATCCCCTGCTGAATATCGCCGTGCGCGCCGCGCGCAAGGCGGGCAACATTATCGCCCGTTCCGTGGATCATGTGGATCGCATCGCCGTAGACAGCAAGTCGCGCAACGACTTCGTGAGCGAGGTGGACCGTTCGTCCGAGCAGGAGATCATCAGCATCATCCGTCAGGCCTATCCCGATCACGCCATTCTCGGCGAGGAGACGGGCGAGCAGGGCAGCCATGATTTCCGCTGGATCATCGACCCGCTCGACGGCACCACCAATTTCCTGCACGGCTTTCCGCATTTCGCGGTATCCATCGCGGTGCAGAACAAGGGCCGCATCGAACACGGTGTGGTGTACGACCCCATGCGCCAGGAGCTGTTCACCGCCTCGCGCGGCGGCGGCGCCATGGTGAATGATCGCCGCCTGCGCGTGGCCAAGCGCAACAGCCTGGACGGCGCACTCATCGGCACCGGTTTCCCCTACCGCCAGCACCAGAACCTGGACGTGTACCTGAACACCTTCCGCGAGATCTTCCCGCAAACCGCCGGCATCCGCCGCGCGGGCTCGGCGGCGCTGGACCTGGCCTACGTGGCCGCGGGCCGCATGGACGGCTTCTGGGAATTCGGTCTGAGCCCATGGGACATGGCGGCGGGCGTGCTGCTGGTGCAGGAGGCCGGTGGGCTGGTGGGCGACGCCCGCGGCAACCACCTGTACCTGGAAACCGGCAACGTGGTCGCCGGCTCGCCCAAGGTCTTCAAGGGGTTGTTGCAGGCCCTGCATCCGCACCTGCCCGCCGACATGGCGGGTTGAACCGCGGCGGAACCCGGCCCCCGGGTTCCGCACGCCACCCGTAGCATCCCTGATTTTTCTCTCCCGGGCTAAAGTCCTCCGGCAAGGCGCCGACGTATATACCTAAGGACCATCGGCCGTCAGGAGCCCCCGTGCAGAGCGCCCGCATCACCCGCATATCGCCCCTCGAACTCGCCATGCGTGACGTGTGCGAGAACCTCGGCGATTTCACCGCCGGCTTCGGCCTCGAAGCGGGCGCAGGCCACACGTTCGCGATTCTCTCCATCGAACCCGCGCCGAAACCGCTGCCGCGTAAGGTTGCGCAAGTCGTTCCCTACCCCATTGCCAAATGCCGCGCCGCGCGGTGATACGTTTTTTGCGAACCCGCAAACAATAAAGGCGCCTTCCGGCGCCTTTATTGTTTGCGTCTGTTACGGATGCTGCGGCAAATCGGCGCCTTCCTTCTCGACAGGCATGAGATTTTCGCGCGATACGCCCAGATACATGGCGATCGGGCTCGCCACCAGCACCGAGGAGTAGATACCGAACACGATGCCGATGGTCAGCGCCAGGGCGAAGTTGTGCAGCGCCTCGCCGCCGAAGAAGAACACCGACAACACCGCCAGTTCCGTGGAGAAGTGGGTGATGATGGTGCGCGACATGGTGCGGGTGATGGCGTTGTCGATCACCGTCGTCACCGAGGCCTTGCGCATTTTGCGGAAGTTCTCGCGCACCCGGTCGAACACCACCACCGACTCGTTCACCGAGTAGCCGAGCACCGCCAGTATGGCCGCCAGCACGGTCAGATCGACTTCCCACTGGAACAGCGCAAACATGCCCACCACGATGACCACGTCGTGCATGTTGGCGATGACGGCCGCCACGGCGAGGCGCCATTCGAAGCGCAACGACAGGTAGATGATGATGCCGCCCGCCACCAGCAGCAGGGCCAGGCCGCCGGATTCGTAGAGCTCCTTGCCCACCTGCGGGCCGACGAACTCCACGCGCTTGAGGTCAGCGGTGGCGTCCTGTGCCTTCAGCACCTCGAACACTTCGGCGCTCACCTTGTCGCTGGAGGCCTCGCCCACGGGCAGGCGGATGAGCACGTCGCGGGTGGTGCCGATGTGCTGCACCGCGGCCTCCATGCCCTCGCCCGCCAGGGCGTCACGGATGCTGTCGACGTTGGCCGGCTGTGCATAGGTGACTTCCATCACCGTGCCGCCGGTGAAGTCGACACCCAGGTTGAGGCCACGGATGGCGATGGCCGCCACGGCGATGATGAAGGTGACCAGCGAGATCGTCGTGGTCAGCCTCCCGTAGCTCATGAACGGGATGTCGTGTTTGATTCTGAAGAATTCCATGACGGGTCTCCGCTCAGATGGACACGTGGGTGACACGTGCCTTGCGGCCGTAGAAGAAGTTAGCCAGCAGGCGCGAAACCATGATGGCGCTGAACACGGACGTCATGATGCCCAGACACAGCACCACCGCGAAGCCGCGCACCGGGCCCGAGCCCAGCCAGAACAGCGCAAAGCCGGCGATGAAGGTGGTGATGTTCGAGTCCAGGATGGTGCCGAACGCCCGTTTGTAGCCTGCGTCGATGGCCGCCCGCGGCGACATGCCCGAGCGCAGTTCCTCGCGGATGCGTTCGTTGATGAGCACGTTGGCGTCGATGGCCATACCGATGGTCAGCGCCACGGCGGCCATGCCCGGCAGGGTCATGGTGGCTTGCAGAATGGAGAGTACCGCAATCAGCAGAATGCCGTTGATGGCCAGCGCCGTCACCGAGAACGCACCGAACAGACGGTAGTAGACGATCATGAACAGCGCGACGGCGGTAAAGCCGTACACGTTGGCGTTGATGCCCCGGCTGATGTTCTCCTGACCAAGGCTCGGGCCGACGGTGCGCTCCTCGACGATCTGCATGGGTGCGGCGAGGGCGCCGGCGCGCAGCAACAGCGCCAGGTCGCGTGCCTCCTGCGGACTGTCGAGGCCGGTGGTCTGGAAGCGCTTGCTGAAGTGGTCGCGGATCACCGCCACCGAGATGACTTCCTCGGTCTTGCGCGCGGTGCGCTGCTGGACCCCGCCCACGGTGCGCACCTCGGTCTTGGTCTCGATGAACACCACCGCCATGCGGCGGCCGATGTTCTCGCGGGTGACGTCGCTCATGCGGCGCGCGCCCTGGCCGTCCAGGGTGACGCTGACCAGCGGACCGCCGGTCTGCGGGTCGAAGCCCGAGGCGGCATCGACCACCTGATCGCCGGTGATGATGATGTCCCGCTTGAGCACCACCGGTTCGCCGTCGCGCGAGCGGTACAGGCGCGAGCCGGGCGGTACGCGGCCGGCGAGCGCCGCCGATACGTCGGCCTGCTCGTCCACCAGGCGGTATTCCAGGGTGGCGGTGGCGCCGAGGATGTCCTTGGCGCGCGCGGTATCCTGCACGCCCGGCAGCTGCACCACGATGCGGCTCTCGCCGGCGCGCTGGATGACGGGTTCGGCCACGCCCAGTTCGTCGACGCGGTTGCGCAGCGTGGTGATGTTCTGCTGTACGGCGAACTGCTGGATCTCGCGCAGCTTGGCCTCGGTGATGGTGGCGTAAAGCACCGGGGTGCCGTCCTGTGCGCTGCTGGTCAGCGACAGCTCGCGGTAGGTGCGGCGGATGAGGTCGTCGGCCTTCTCGGCGGCCTCGGCGTCGCGGAAGCGGATCTGCACGCGCCCGCGCTCGTTGGTCACCGTGAGGTAGCGGATCTTCTCATCGCGCAGCAGGGTGCGCAGGTCGCTCACATAGCGTTCCAGCCCCTGCTCGACGGCGGCCTTCATGTCCACATCCAACAGGAAGTGGACGCCGCCGCGCAGGTCGAGGCCGAGATACATGGGCTCGGCGCCCAGCGCGGCCATCCAGTCCGGTGTGGCGGGCGCCAGGTTGAGGGCCACCGTGTGGCTGCCGCCCAGTGCGTTCTGCACGGCCTCATAGGCGCGCAGCTGCGTGTCGGTGGAATCGAAGCGGATCAGCAGTCCGCTCGGGGTGAATTCCTCCGCCTTGGGGGTGAGCTTGTCGCGTTGCAGGAGGGCGTGCACATCGTCGCGCACCGCCAGGCTGAGTTCGCCGCCGCCGCTGGGGGATATCTGCACAGCCGGGTCGTCCCCGTACAGGTTCGGCATGGCGTACAGGAAGCCGATGGTGACGACAACGAGGACGAGGAGTTTCTTCCAGAGCGGGTACTGATTCATGGCGGACCCTTAAAACGAGTGCCGCCGCATGTTGCGGCGGCCACTGATGTCCCTACGGCCCTGTTACAGGCTCTTGATGGTGCCCTTGGGCAGGACGCTGGCGACCGACTGGCGCTGCACCTTTACCTTGACCCCGTCGGCGATTTCGAGTTCCACATGGTTCTCGCTCGCCTCGGTGATGCGGCCGTAGACACCGCCCTGGGTGACCACTTCGTCGCCCTTGGACAGGGCCTCAGCCATCTTCTTGTGTTCCTTCACGCGCTTCTGCTGCGGGCGGATGAGCAGGAAATAGAACACCACGAAAAGGATGATGAACGGCAGCAGCGCCTCGAGGATGCCGGGTTGCTGTGCCGGGGCAGCCGCCTGGGCGTAGGCGTCGGAAATGAAAAAGCTCATGGTGGGTCTCCGCTTGTTGATTCTTGCTGTCGGCGCCGGACTCAGCCGCCCGCGCCGCGGGGGCGCGCCATTATGGCATAGGCGGTACGGGTTGTCCGCGCTGCGCGTAGAACCCGGCCACGAAGGCCTCGAGGGTGCCGGTCTGAATGGCCTCGCGCAGGCCGCGCATCAGTTCCTGATAGTAGAAAAGATTGTGGATGGTATTGAGCCGCGCACCCAGGATCTCGTTGGCGCGGTCCAGATGGCGCAAATAGCTGCGGCTGTAGTTGCGGCAGGTATAGCAGCCGCATTCTGGGTCCAGCGGGCCGGTGTCGAACTGGTGGACGGCATTGCGGATCTTCACGTTGCCGAAACGGGTGAACAAATGGCCGTTGCGGGCGTTGCGGGTGGGCAGTACGCAGTCGAACATGTCCACGCCGCGGCGCACCGCCTCCACGATGTCCTCGGGCTTGCCCACACCCATGAGATAGCGCGGGCGGTCCTTCGGCAGCATGGGCGTGACCGCCTCCAGGGTGGCCATCATCTCGTCCTTGGGCTCACCCACGGACAGGCCGCCGATGGCATAGCCGTCGAAGCCGATGTTCATGAGGCCCTCGGCCGATTCACGGCGCAGGTGCGGGTACATGCCGCCCTGGACAATGCCGAACAGGGCGTTGGGGTTGTCGCCGTGGGCGCGCTTGCTGCGCTCGGCCCAGCGCAGGGACAGCGCCATGGAAAAGCGCGCCTGGTCTTCGCTGGCCGGGTACGGGGTGCACTCGTCGAAGATCATCACGATGTCCGAGCCCAGCGCCCGCTGCACCGCCATGGATTCCTCCGGTCCCATGAACACCTTCGAGCCGTCCACCGGCGACTGGAAGGTCACGCCCTCCTCCTTGATCTTGCGCATCTCGCCCAGGCTGAACACCTGAAAGCCGCCCGAGTCCGTGAGTATGGGGCCGGACCAGTGCATGAAATCATGCAGGTCGCCGTGGGCGCGGATGACCTCCGTGCCCGGGCGCAGCATCAGATGGAAGGTGTTGCCGAGGATAATCTCCGCGCCAATCTCGCGCAGTTCCTCCGGTGTCATGGCCTTTACCGTGCCATAGGTGCCCACCGGCATGAACGCCGGCGTCTCCACCGTGCCGCGGGGAAATACCAGCCGGCCGCGCCGGGCCTGGCCGTCAGTGGTGTGCAGTTCGAAGTTCATTTGGAAGAAGAAGAGTTAACACGGGGGACACGGGGAACACGGGGAGATCGAAGGTGTGCACCTGTTGAGGATCGCTGGCCGCAATGCACCTTCCCCGGACGTGCTGGAACTTCAGAATTCGCGGGTCCAAGCTTCCCAAGGCCGGCCGTTTAACCATGTTCATCCTTCCCCGTGTCCCCCGTGTCCCCCGTGTCCCCCGTGTCCCCCGTGTTCCCCGTGGTTAATGCTTTTCCCGTCTCCCTTGGGCAGCACGAACATGGCATCGCCGTAAGAAAAGAAACGGTAGCGCTCGGCCACGGCGTGGCGGTAGGCGGCCAGGGTTTCCTCATAGCCGGCGAAGGCGCACACCAGCATGAGCAGGGTGGACTCGGGCAAGTGGAAGTTGGTGATGAGGGCATCCACCACCCGGAAACGGTAGCCGGGGCAGATGAAGATGTCGGTCTCGCCCGCATAGGGGCGCAGCTCGCCGGAACGGGCGGCGCTCTCCAGGCTGCGCACCACGGTGGTGCCCACCGCCACCACCCGGCCGCCACGGGCCTTGGCTGCGGCCACCGCGGCGCAGGTCGCCTCGGGCACTTCCAGGTATTCGGAGTGCATGCGGTGGTCGCGCAGCGCATCGGCGCGCACCGGCTGGAAGGTGCCGGCGCCCACGTGCAGGGTGACGAAGGCCCGCTCCACGCCCCGGGCGGCCAGGGCATCGAACAGCGCTTGGTCGAAATGCAGGCCGGCGGTGGGCGCCGCCACGGCGCCCGGCTCGCGGGCGAATACGGTCTGGTAGCGCTCCGCGTCCTCGGCGCCGGCCTCGCGTTCGATGTAAGGCGGCAGCGGCATGCGCCCGTACCGCTGCAGCAGGTCGAGCGCCGGTTCGGGAAAGCGCAGCTCGAAGAGCGCGTCCTGGCGGCCGAGCACCTCCACTTCGAAGGCGCCTTCCAGGCCTAGCTGGCTGCCCGGCTTGGGCGACTTGCTGGCACGCACGTGTGCCAGCACCCGATGAGGGTCCAGCACCCGCTCGACCAGCACCTCCACGCGCCCGCCCGTGGCCTTGACCCCGAACAGCCGCGCCGGGATCACCCGTGTGTCGTTGAGCACCAGCAGGTCGCCCGGTTGCAGCAGCGCGACCACATCGTTGAACCCGCGGTCCTCGATCCGTCCGGTGGCGCCGTCCAGTACCAGCAGGCGCGACGCTCCCCGGGGCAGGGCGTGCTGCGCGATGAGCTCCGGGGGCAGGGGGTAGGAAAAGTCGGTACGACGCATGGGGCGCGCATGGTAACAAAAAGCCGGTAAATCCGGCGTCGCGGAACGCCGTTCATGGACAACAATCCGGACACGGCCCGGGCGCACCGCCGGTGACGGGTACGGGCGAAAGCGGCCAATGGAGACGTTCTTTCATTATCTGCCGCTAACATGCGGCTAACGCCCGTCTTCGTGTTGCGATAACAACGGGCTGGACTAGTCTGAATTAGCCTGCCGCCGAGGCTTGCCGGTCACGGCAGTTCTTTAAAGGGAGTGGGACACCAAGGATGGATACCCAGAACACTTGCACCCTTTTCCTCTGCGATCGGCTGACCGTGCAGACCCTGGCCCTGGCGGATTTTCTCGCCCGCGCCACGGGCTACGGCTGCCGGGTGGTCGACCGGCCGCCGCAGGCGGCCAACACACCGCAGGCGCTGGTGCTGGTGGACGCCGACGGACGCGATCCCATGGACGTGCTGCGCAGGCTCAACGGCAGCGCCGAGCTCGGCGAGTCGGCCAAGGTCTGTCTGCTGAACGTGACCCTGGAGGCCTGCGCGCCGGACATCCTGGACTTCCAATTCCTGAAGGGGCTGTTCGGCAGGGAGGCGGACCACCGGCAACTGGCGCGCGGCATCGAGGCGGTGTTCGGCGGCGAGCTGTGGCTGCCGCGGCGTTTGCTCGTGAAGCACATGATGCTGACCCGCCGCCGCCATCCCCGGGAATGCCCTCCGCCCGCTCCGACGCTGACCGCCAAGGAATTGGAAATCCTTGCCCGGCTGTCCTCGGGCAGCACCAACGCCCACATCGCCCGGGAGCTGCGCGTCAGCGTGCACACGGTGAAGACCCACGCCTACAACCTGTTCCGCAAACTCGGCGTGAGCAACCGCACCCAGGCCACGGCCTGGGCCAACCGCTACCTCGAAGAGCAACACGGAATAGGCGCCTCACCGGTGGATACACGACGGCGCCTGGTCGATGGCAGCGCCCGTACCGGACGCACCCACTAGGCGAGGAACTCAGCATGGCACCCAACCGCACCGCCCTCGCCCGCCTGCTGGGCGGCTTGCTCGCCCTGTTCCTGCCGCTGACGGGGCTGCCCCATGAAGACCATGCGATGCAGGCGCATCCGCCGGTCCCCGGGGATCCCCACGCTGCGCATCGGCAGATGTTGTCCGAGGCGGACAGCCTCCCCTACCTGCGCAGCGAGAACCGCTACGCCACCCCGGCGGTGACCCTCACCGACAGCCGCGGCGCACCGGTGCCGCTCGCGCAGCTGCTCGACGCGGACGAGCCGGTGATCCTCAGCTTCATCTACACCAGCTGCACCACCATCTGTCCGGTGTTGACGGCCACCCTGTCCCAGGCCCAGGACAGGCTCGCCAAGGCACCGCGCAAACCGCGCCTCGTCTCCATTTCCATCGATCCGGACTTCGACACCCCCGCGCGCCTGCAGGCCTACGCCGCCACCCACCACGCCCACGCGGACTGGCACTTCCTGACCGGCGATGCCGCCGCCGTTTCGGCCACGCAGCGCGCCTTCGACGTCTATCGCGGCCGCAAGTCCAACCACATCCCCGTGACGCTGCTGCGCGCCTCGGCACATTCGTCCTGGGTTCGGCTCGAAGGCTTCACCAGCGCAGTGGACCTGGTGCGGGAATATGAACGGCTGCTGGCGAACTAGCGGTGCGCTGTCGCTCGCACTGACCGCGCTGCCCATCGCCGCGGCCGATGTGGACGCCGGACGGCGTATCTACGAACAGGGACTGCCCGTGCACGCGCAAGCTGCGTTGGGCACGGTGCAGCGGGACGTGGCGTTCAACGCCGAGCAACTGGTGTGCGTCAACTGCCATCGGCGCAGCGGCCTCGGCTCCGGCGAGGGCGAGATACTCATCCCGCCCGTCACCGGTGACCTATTGTTCCGCCCCCGCAGCATCGAGCGCCCCGAGCTGTGGGGCGCGCGCACGGAAGGCGAAGGCACACGACCGGCCTACACACCTGAAACCCTGGCACGCGCCATCCGCTCGGGCATCGACGCGGCAGGCCGGCCCCTCGATCCGCTGATGCCGCGCTATGACTTCGACGACGCCCGCATGGCGGCCCTGATTGCCTATCTCGGCGCCCTGTCTTCCCGCGATGCCCCCGGGGTGAACGCGACGGAGATCCACTTTGCCACCGTCAGCAGCGATCGCCTCGCCCCCTCCTCGGAGGCGGCGTTGCTGAACGTACTGCACGCCTTCTTCGCCAGCAAGAACGCACAGACACGCCGCGAGGGCCGGCGCGCGGCTCATCCGCCCTGGCACAAGGACAAGCAGTTTCCGGCCTGGCGCACCTGGGTGTTGCATCACTGGCGCCTTACCGGCCCGCGCGACGGCTGGCCTGCGCAGCTGGAGGCTCATTACCGCACGCAGCCCGTGTTCGCCATCCTGGGCGGCAGCGTGGGCGGTTCCTGGGCGCCCGTGCACGCGTTTGCGGAAGCGCATGGCGTGCCCACGCTGTTTCCCCACACCGACCAGCCCGAAGCCCACGGCTACTACACCTTTTACGCCAATGAAGGAGCGGTGTTGCGGGCGCGGGCGATCGCCCAAGACCTGGCACAGCGCCCGGTGCAGCGCGTGATCCAGGTCACCGACCCACACAGCGCCACCAGCGCCGGCGCAATGGCGTTTCGTACCCTTTGGCGCGGCAGCGCCGAGGTCACGGACGTGGAATTGCCGCGCGACGCCGCCCGGCTCGTTGCGCTGCTGGCGGAGGGCTCGCGCGATGCCGTGCTGTGGTGGCCTGATGCCTCCGCCGCGGCGAGTCCGCCGGCGCTCCGCGCAGCGCCGCGGCTGCTCTATCTGGCGGGCAGTTCACCGCGGCTGCCGGCGAGCGTTCCCATGGCCGCCGAGCAGGTGATCGCCATCCACCCCTACCGGCTGCCCGATGCCCTCGAAGCGGGTATCGGTCCGCTGCACCACTGGCTCGAAGCACGCGGCCTGCAAGCCGCCGATCCGCCCCTCATGGCCGACGCCTTCCTGGCCGCCACCGCCGCCGGCGAGGCGCTGATGCACATGAACACCCACTTCTCGCGCCACTACTTCATCGAAAAGCTGGAGCACGGCCTCGGCCGCAACACCTTCTCCGGCTACTACCCGCGCCTGTCCTCGGCGCCAGGTCAACGTTTCCTGTCGAAAGGCAGTTACATCGTGGAGTTGGATCGAAGTGCTAAGCCCGTGCGGCATCGCTGGGTCGTTCCTTAGCGATCCGGTGTACGAACCATCGTTGCCCACGCATCCAAGTGCATCCAAGGAAGGAGAATCAAAGGTGAAGCGCGCAAAGCACAGGGCCTGGCTGGCACGGGCCGTACGACCACTGGTTTTCATGGCGGGCGCGGTGGTATCCGTTCAAGCCGCGGCCCAGATACCCTCGCTCAACGTCACCCGGCCGGATGGCACATCGCTCAGCGGCTACCGCTGGCTGATCGAGGAAGACCGCACCCATCACGTCGTTCCCGGCGAGACCTGCGTGATGGACCCCGCCAATCCGGGTGACGCCTCCAACATGGCCGAGTGTCTGTCGGTGGACTTTCACCGCAGCTACATGCCGGTAGTGGCCGAGGGCTATCACAATGACGCGTTGCCGAATCTCGACCCGGGCAAGCACTACTTTGTCTCCATCCTGCCTTACTCCGCCGGTGGCGAAAATGGCTCAGGGTTGAGCGGCTCACCCATCAAACCCGGCCAGACGGCGGTGAACGTGGTGGTGAACGATCTGCCCACACCCACGGCCCAGATCCGGATTTTCGTGTTCCATGACAACTATCCCATCAACAACGCACCGGATCTGCCAGAGGAACAGGGCCTGGCCGGCTTCCGGGTGCTGCTGTTCGATGCCGCGGGACGTTTCGGCATCGCGGGCGGGCAGGTGCTGCAGGATGCCTTCGGCAATCCCCTGGGCACCACCTACAACGCCGGCGGTGATGTGGCGACATTGGGCGATGGCAACATCTATTCCGGCCCGGACGGTTACGTCACCGTGAAGAATCTCGCGCCCGGCAAATACGGCGTGCAGATCGTGCCGCCGGCAGGCAAGGGCTGGCAGCAGACCAGCACCATCGAGGGCACCAAGACCATCGATGCCTGGGTCAAGGCCAACGAGCCGCCCTACTTCATGGAGTTCGGACCGCCCGGCCCGCACGTGTTCGTCGGCTTTGTGCAAGACAGCCACGTCGCGCCCTGGGTCGGTGACGACGGCCAGCCGCTGCTCACCGGCGGCGCCACCGTGCACGGCCGGATCATGAATATCCACGGCTCGCGGCCGCCCGATTTCACCTTCTACACCGGCGCACCGTTCCCGGCCTGCTGGGTCGGACTGAACGATCTCTCCGTCGGCCTCGGCAAAGGCCTGTACGCCACGCCCTGCAACGACGACAGCTCGTTCAGCATTCCTGACGTTCCGCCGGGCAACTACCAGCTGGCCGTGTGGGACGCCAATCTGGACGTCATATTCGGCTCGTACAATTTCACCGTCGCCGAAAACACCACGGAAATGAACCTGCTCGACGTGCCTGTGTTCAACTGGTTCGCCAAGCTGGAGAATCAGGTGTTCCACGACACCAACGAAAACGGCTTCTGGGATGAAGGCGAATCGCCCATTCCCGAGCAGAACATCAACCTGCGCTGGCGCGACGGCACCATCTATCAGGCCATGCCCACCGACCTGAGCGGCGCCTCGCCGTTCGACGAGGTGTTCCCATTCTTCAGCTGGCTGGTCGCCGAAGTGGACTTTGCGCGCTTCAAGGCCACCGGCGCCACCGTGGTGGTGGACGCGGGCGGCCCCATCGATCCGACCGACCCGTGGACCTTCGACGGCAACCTGAATCCGCAAGCCCAGTCCGAAAATGGCGGCGCGCCCTACCGGGTGGAAACAGGCCCGGTGCTGACCCAGGCCTTCCAGGGTTTCCTGGGGCAGAAAAGCGTCATCCAGTGGGGCAAGAAGGCCTATGACCCGGGCGAGAACGGCGGCATCTCGGGCATGGTCATCTACGCCACCACGCGCGCCGAAGACGACCCGCGGTATGCGGTGGCGGAGGAGTGGGAACCGGGTATCCCACGCATTCCCGTGGCCCTCTATTTCGATGACGGCAACGGCGGCATCAAGGATCTCGACGGCGACGGCGTCGGTAGCCCGGCCGTGTTCGACTGGAACGCCGGTACCGGGTCGTTGCCCGTGGTCGCGGACCCGGGTGACGCCATTCAGATCACCTACACCGACAGCTGGGACGACAATCTCCCGACCGGCTGCCAGGGTGACGTGTTCATGGTGGACGGCATCTATCCCACCGACTGCTACGATGGCTTGCGCAACTACAACCAAGTGCGCCCCGGCGTGTTCGACGGCGGTTATGCCTTCACCTCTTACCACCCGGGCGGCATCGCCTCCGGTAGCGCCGAGGCGGACACGCTCCCGCCGGGTGACTATATCGTCGGCGTCGGCAATCACCCGGTATACAAGGTAGTAAAGGAAGAGGATAAGAACGTCGACTTCGGCGACAACTATGCGGTTGCGCCGCTGCTCCTGCCACCGGCTTGCGTGGGCGACAACCATGAAGTTCCGGCACTGCTCAGCATGCAGACGGATCGCGCCGGCAACCTGCTGCCGGGTCAAACGGAAGCCATCGGGGCGCCCTTTGCGGGCCAGCAACGTCCGCTGTGCGATCGCAAGCAGATTTCGCTTGCGGACGGCCGCAACGCCGCGGTCGACTTCTTCCTGCACACCCAGGTGCCCATCGCCGGTCACGTGGTCGGCTTCATCCTTGACGATCTCTCCAACGAGTTCGATCCCACCGCGCCTGCCTTCGGCGAGAAGTATTCGCCGCCCTTCCTGCCGGTCTCCGTCCGCGACTGGACCGGGCGCGAGATCCATCGCGTGTACTCGGATCGCTGGGGACGCTTCAACGCCCTGGTGCCGTCTACGTACACCATGAACCTGCCCATGCCGAGCGGCGCCTCGCCCAACATGCTGGTCACCTGCATGAACTCGGCGGGCGACCCGCATTTCGACCGGCAGTACAGCCAATTCTGTTACACCTTCCAGTACATGCCGGGTACCACCACGTACCTCGATACGCCGGTGGTCCCTGTGGCGGCGTTCACGGGGCCGGGACAGTTCCCGGTGGATTGCGAATATCAGGCTGGCACACCCGTCATCCGTGAGGTCATCGGTTCGCTGAACGGCCCCTACATCGAGGGCAACCAGACCCTCACGATCCGTTCCATGGGCTCGGTACAGGTGACCAATCCGCGCTTCGGCGAGCCCGGTGAGCCGAGACTGGTGACGCGCGACTTCGGCTTCGGCGACACCCCGGGAACCGTGACCATCAGCGATATGTCGCTGTCCGTGGTCACTTGGAACAACGAAACCATCGTCGCGCGCCTCGGCAGGCAGCGTCCGCCGTCCGGCCAACTGGTGGTGACGCGCGGCGACAACTTCACGGCCACGGAGACCAGTGTCACCGTGACCGTGGGTCCCATCGCCGGCGAGATCATCGAGGTATCTCCGGGTCCCGGCACGCCCATCCAGGATGCCATCGACGCAGCAAGCGCCGGCGACCTCATCCTGGTGGCGCCCGGCACCTATGAAGAGATGGTGGTCATGTGGAAACCGGTGCAGCTGCAGGGCGCCGGCGCGGCGACCGTGATCAACGCCGTGAACGCCCCGGGCGAGAAACTGCAGGCCTGGCGTGACAAGGTGTGGTCACTGTTCGACAGCGGCGCCATCGACCTGCTGCCGTCCCAGACCCTGACCGGCCCCCTGGCGCTTGCCGACGACCAGTTGATGACGGAGGAAGGCGCTGGTGTCGCCGTGTTCGCCAAGCAGGGCCAGTTCGTCGCGTCACCCAACGCGCGCATCGACGGCCTGACCATCACCGGCGCCGACAACGGCGGCGGCATCGTGGTGAACGGCTATGCCGATTACCTGGCCATCAGCAACAACCGCGTGTACGGCAACGCCGGCGTCTATGGCGGCGGTATCCGCGTGGGCCATCCCGCGCTGGTGCTGGAAACGGCCGCTGGGCTGGTGCACCAGGACGGCGACAACGACAACGTCAACATCCACCACAACTGGGTGGCCCAGAACGGCGGCCTGTTCAGTGGCGGCGCAGGCGGCGGCATCGGTCTGATGCACGGCACCGACGGTTACCAGGTCACCGACAACTTCATCTGCGGCAACTTCACGCAGGGTGACGGTGGCGGCATCGGTCACTTGGGCATGAATGACGAAGGCGTGATTGCCCGCAACCGCATCCTGTTCAACCAATCCTTCAGCCAGGGCGTGGAGGTCTCCGGCGGCGGCATCTTCGTGGGCGGTGCGCCGAGCCTCGCGGGCACCGCAGGGCGCACCGAAGGTGCCGGTTCCCTGACCATCGAGGACAACCTGATCCAGGGCAACCTGGCCGGGGCCGGTGACGGTGGCGGCATTCGCCTCGCACTCATCAACGGTCAAGACATCGCCTTCTATCGCAACCGCCCGGCCGACTGGCATCGCATCAACTTGGTGAACAACATCATCGTCAACAACGTGGCCGGTTATGCGGGCGGCGGCATCTCGCTGCAGGATGCGGCGGCCGTCAGCCTGGTGGGCAACGTCATCGCCAACAACGACAGCACCGCCACCACCGGCGCGGCTTTCGCGCCGCCGTTGGGCACCGCGAACGATTCCGTGCCGCAGCCGGCCGGCATCGTTGCCTACGCCCACAGCGTGGAACTGGCGGCGGCCTTCGAGGGCGTCGCTGAGGAAGAACGCTTGAAGTACGGCGTCTTCTCGAATCCTGACAGCAGCGGCAACATCGTCCAGCACAACCGGGCGTTCTCGTTCCACAACGTCCCGTACGCGGATCCGCCGGAGTTCGGGCTGAACCCGAATATCGGCGCGGGCGACCCGCCGGTGTACTGGGATCTTGCGGTGATGCCGGCCGGCACGGGAGCGCTCTCGATGATGCCGACCAGCGCCTGTTTCGTGCAGGAGTACTTCAACGGCGAACGCGGACAAACGGTGCTCGAGGTGGAGAACACCACCACGATCTCGGCGCAACCGGCCTTCGACGAAGGCGGCAACTTCATCGATGTGCGTTACGGACCGCTGAGTGTCGGTGACTCTGATTACACCGACGTGGCATGCCCCACCGCGGGCGGTACGGGCATCGGCATCATGCGCCATTAACCAGGGTGCTTTGCCCCTCCGCCACGGCGGAGGGGCCTCCCACAGCAAAGGAGCGCAAGGAAATGATACGCGAACGAAATTTCGCACGGAGACTGGCTCCGCTGTACGCGGCCATGCTGTCCGTTCTCGCCGGCGGTGCCCACGCCGCGGCATTCGTGCAGTGCCCTGGCGACGACGATGGCGACGCCATCATCGACCGCCGTGATCACGCGCATCCCAACGCCAAGTGCATGCATCTGGGCGCGGGCGACGGCTTCATCAACATGGCGGATGGAAAGCTGCAGTATATCTTCGGCTTTTCCCAGATGACCGGACAGCCGGAAGCCACGGTCATGGATTACGCAAAACTGCGTGCAGAGTTTTCCGCACCCAACATCGTGCTGGACGAAGGCGACGAGTTCTATCTCACCCTCAGCAACGTCGGCATGATGATGCGGCCGGACCTGTTCGATCCGCACACCGTTCACTTCCACGGCTTCCCGGAAGCGGCCTCCATATTCGACGGCCTGCCCGAATCGGCGATCGCCATCAACATGGGCTCCAGCCTCACCTACTACTACAACGTGATCGAGCCCGGCACCTTCATGTACCACTGCCATGCCGAGGCCACCGAGCACATGCAGATGGGCATGCTGGGGAATCTGTACGTCCGTCCGGCGCAGAACCGACGCGCAGCGGGCACCGTTCTCGGCACTCACCAACATCAGATTGGCGATACCTACGTCTACAACGATGGCGATGCTTCCACGCGTTATGACGTGGAAAAGGCCATCCAGCTCGGCTCCCTCGACTCAGCCTTCCACGACGCCAGCCTGGCGGTTGCGCCGTTGCCGTTCGCGTTGATGAAATCGGACTACGCCGTACTCAACGGCCGCGGGTATCCCGATACCGTCGACCCCGCTCCGATCACCAACAGCGAAAACGGCTACCCGTCGCAGCCTAACGACGCCAAGGTCGAGGCGAGTCAGGGCGAAAAAATCCTGTTGCGGCTTTCCAACCTCAGCGTCACCGACTTCTTCACCGTAGGAACAACCCTGGGCGTGCCCATGAAAGTGGTGGGCCAGGGCGCCCGTATCCTGCGCGGTGGCGGCGTCCCGGAAGGCACCGATCTGTATTACCACACCAACACTGTCACTATGGGCGGTGGCGAGGCCAAGGACGTCATCATTGACACCACCGCGGTGCCGAAGGGTACCTATTTCCTCTATACCACCAACCTCAACTACCTGAGCAATGGGAACGAGGACTTCGGCGGCATGATGACGGAAATCGTCATCAACTAGGGCCAACCAAGGACGGACGCGATCATGGAAAAGAAACGAACCCAAGCACCGTGGCTGGTATCAGTCACGCTCATGATGCTGATGCTGGTGACGCCGTTCGGCCACGCCGCCATTGACGGAATCAGCGGCACGCATTTCACGCTGACCGCGCGACAGGACTTCATCACCACGGCGGACGGCAACAGCCTCACTATCTGGGGCTACGGGAACGGCGCCCGCGCCCAGTATCCCGGCCCCACGTTCATCGTCAACGAAGGCGACACAGTGACCGTGGAGCTCACCTCCGCCATCGCCAAAGCAGGCACCGGCCATGTCCCGGTCTCCATCGTCTTCCCCGGCATGGAGGGCGTCACGGCGAGCGGAGGCGCAGAGGGCCTGCTCACGCGCGAAAGCACCGGGCCGGAGGACACCGTAACCTATACCTTCACCGCCAACCGCCCCGGCACCTTTTTGTACCACAGCGGCACACAGCCCGAACTCCAGGTGGAGATGGGTCTCGCCGGTGCCATCGTGGTGCGGCCTCGGCTCGGCGCCGGCTACGCCTATAACGATGCGTCCACCCGTTTCGATCACGAATACCTGTTCCTGCTGACCGAAATGGATGAACGCATCCACCGCGCCGTGGCCACTGGCAATCTTGGCGTGGACACGCGCGATTACTTCTCCGTGTACTGGTTCATCAACGGCCGCACCGCGCCCGATACCGTGTCGGACGCTGGGGTGCCATGGCTGCCGACGCAGCCCTACAACTCCCTGCCGCGCACCCGTCCCGGCGAAACTGTGCTGATGCGCGTGGTCGCGGCCGGTCGTGAAATGCATCCCTTCCACACCCACGGCAACAATGCCCTGATCATCGCGCGCGACGGACGGCCGCTCTCCAGCAGTCCCGGCAGCGGCACGGATCTCGCGTACTCCGACTACACCATCGCGGCCGTGCCCGGGCAGACTTACGACGCCTTGTTCAGCTGGACGGGCAAGGGGCTTGGCTGGGACGTGTACGGCCACGCCACGGGCGACGGCAGCCAGTGCGTGGACACCGTGAACAACCGCACCGGCGCCGGCAGCCCCGACGGCTTCGACGACACCACCTGGGAATACTGCGCCGATCACGCCAAGCCCTTCCCCGTGGTGTTGCCCGAGTACCAGGACCTGGTGTTCGGCGCCTGGTACAGCGGTTCGCCGTTCCTCGGCGCGATGGGCAATCTGCCCCCCGGTGAGGGCGGCCTGAACCTGTACGGCGGGCTGTTCTACATGTGGCACTCCCACACGGAGAAAGAGCTGACGAACTTCGACATCTTTCCTGGCGGCATGATGACCATGCTCATCGTCGAACCGCCGGGCACGCCAATCCCGTAACACCGCCGCCCACCCATAGCCTGGCCAAGGAAGGGATTCATCATGAACCTGAAAAAGAGTGTGTTGTGGGCTGCGGTGGCGGGAGCGCTCTCTGCGCCCGCTGCGGCCCAGGATGTTTATCTGGTCGCCCGAGCCTTCACCAAGACCCTCCCGGACGGCGTGACCGTCACCATGTGGGGGTATGCCCAGGATGCCGACGGCAACTTCAACACCACCGAAGACCAGGGACCGGCCAGCGCGCCGGGGCCACTGATCGTCGTTGCCCATGACGACCCGTCGCTCACCATTCACCTGCGCAACGAACTCGATGTGAACACGTCGCTGTTCATCCCGGGGCAGATAGCGCAAGGCGCAGAGCCGGCGTTTTTCACGGACCCACAGGGCCGTCAACGCGTCCGCTCATTCACGCAGGAAACGGCACCCGGGCAAGAGCGCAGCTATACCTGGCCCAACCTGCGGCCAGGCACCTACGCCTATCAGACGGGTACGCACCCGCAAGTGCAGGTGCAGATGGGCCTGTACGGTCCTGCCAAGAAGGACGCGGGCGCCGGTGAGGCCTATCCCGGCGTTGGCTACGACACACAGCTCGTGCTCCTCTACAGCGAAATCGATCCGACCCTGCACGAGGCGGTCGATCCGGTGGACCCGGACACCGCGCCGACCTACGGCACCCCCGCTTATCCGAGCACCATCAATTACAGCCCGCGCTATTTCCTGGTGAACGGCGAGCCGCACACCAGCGCACCGCCCACCATCGACGCGGGTTCCCGCGGTGGGCAGACACTGCTGCGTTTCATCAACATGGGACTGCGCACCCACACGCCGGTGCTGCAAGGTGCCGACCTGCGCATCGTGGCGGAGGACGGCAATCTCTACCCGCATCCGCGGCAGCAATACTCGGTGATGCTGCCGGCGGGAGCGACCCGCGACGCGCTGTTCATGCCCACGGCGGACGGCACATACGCCATATACGATCGCATGCTGAATCCGGGCATGCTCTCCTATCTGGAAGTCGCGACCAGCACCGCCCCGGAAGCGGTGAACGACGCCTATAGCACTGCCGAGGACGGCGCACTGAGCGTGGCGGCGCCGGGTGTACTCGGCAACGACAGCAATCCCGAGGGTGGTGCGCTCACCGCTGTGCTGGTCAACGATGTCACCCACGGCAACCTTACGCTCAACCCCGACGGCTCCTTCGACTACACGCCCGCCGCCGACTTCAGCGGTACCGACGGCTTCAGCTATCGCGCCGACGGCACGCGGCCGAGCAACGTGGCCTCGGTGACCATCAGCGTGACACCGGCCAACGATCCGCCCACGGGGGCGCCGGATCACGCCAGTACCCAGCAAGGCGTGCCGATCATCATCCAGGTGCTGGCCAACGATACGGATCCGGATGGCGATGCGCTCTCGGTGACGAACCTCGCCAATCTGACCGGCGGCGGCTCGGTGCGACTCGTCGATGACGATCGCGCGGTCGAGTACACGCCGGGCGCGGACACCGGGACCGCGAGCTTCAGCTACACGCCGTTTGACGGCCAGCTGGAAGGCGCTGCGGTGACGGTGACCATCGAGGTGGTGCCTGCCACGCCAAGCAACGTGGCGCCGGTGGCGGTGGATGACAGCGCACAGGCCCGCCGCAACCAGTCCATCACCATCGCAGTGCTGACCAATGATACCGATGTCGACGACAACATCGATCCGGCCAGCGTCACCATCACCACCGATCCCAACATGGGCGGCACGGCGGTGGTCGATGCCGACGGCGTAGTGACCTACACACCGGCGACCAACTTCCGTGGCACAGATACCTTCGCCTACACAGTGAGCGACGGCGCGGGGGCGGTATCCAACCAGGCCACGGTGCGTGTGAACGTCCGTTAAGACAGCCAGACAGGGCAGCCCGCGCGGGCTGCCCTGGGAGAAATCCATATGAAAGACACATTGCACAACGCGGTGCTGGCGATGATGCTGGCCGCGGCATCCACACCGTTCGGTGTCACCCTCGCCAGCCCGGGCCAATCTGCAGATCACGCCATCAGTACAAAAGAAATGCACGAACGTTTCGGCATCGAGGTGCAGGGCATACGCCCCACTGCGGGCGGCTACATGCTGGATTTCCGGTACAAGGTGGTGGACAGCGAGAAGGCTGCCGGCTTCCTCGGCCACCACCTGGTGCCTCAGCTTGTCGACGAAAGACGCAACGCCCGTCTCATCACACCGGCACCGCCGAAAGTCGGTCCCATGCGTCAGACGGGCGCCGCCCTCAAGGACGGCCGGACCTACTTCGTGTTCTTCGCCAACCCCGGCAAGGCCGTCAAGGCGGGTGATCCCGTCGCGGTGGTGCTCGGTGACGTGACCCTGCGCGGACTCACGGTGAACTGAATGTATTCCTGTTCATCGCCGGTTGCGTGGACGCCGTCAACACAGAACCCTGTGTGTTCGGCTGTTCCCCTTGAGGGTCCGTTCCGCTACGCCTTCGTTCGTTTATGGCAGCCAGAGAAGGCATCGGTATGAGCAACAAACATCGCGGCTATCTGTTGCTGGGCGGTATGGTCTGCGCCTCGGGCGCCCTGGCCGGTGAACTCACACCGGACCTGGCTGCGCGCATCCAAAGTGCCGGCCCGGACGATCCCATCCGCGTCATTGTCACGCTGAACGAGCAAGTGGATGTGGACCGCTATCGTGGCCGCCGCCGCGGCGATCTGGTCGACGCGCTGCGCAGGCACGCCACGGTGACGCAGGCGCCGTTGCGAGCAGACATGACGCGGGCGGGCGTAAGCGGCGTGAAGCCGCTCTGGATCATCAACAGCCTGGCCGCCGAAGTGCCGGCGCGCCTGCTCAAGTCGCTGGCGCGCCGCCCCGACGTGGCCCAAGTGCGGCTCGACGCGGAAGCCACACTGCCCCCCACGGCACCCACCGGCGCGTCGCCCACCTGGAACCTCTCGGCTATCCGTGCCGATGCCGTGTGGGCCGAGGGCATCACTGGCAGCGGCACGGTGGTGGCCAGCCTGGACACCGGCGCGGACATCCACCACCCCGATCTGCACGCCAAGTGGCGCGGCGGAACCAACAGCTGGTATGACCCGTACGGACAGCATGTGGCCGCTCCCCACGACGGCCACGGCCATGGCACCCAGACACTGGGCATCATGGTGGGCGGCGATGCCGGAGGTGTCAGTATTGGCGTCGCTCCCGGCTCGCAATGGATCGCCGCACGGATCTTCAACGACCTGAACACCGCGTATACCAGCGCCATTCATCTCGCCTTCCAGTGGACCCTGGATCCGGACGGCGACCCCACCACCGACGACATGCCGGACGTCGTGGTCGGGGCGTGGGGACTATTGAGCACCAATGCCTGCGATGCCGAGTTCCGGCCCGACATCCAGGCGCTCAAGGCCGCCGACATCGCAGTCGCCTTCTCGGCCGGGAACAGCGGGCCGTCCTACTTCACCAGCATCAGTCCGGCCAACTATCCGGAGAGCTATGCGATCGGCGCGGTGGATGAAAGTCTGCGCCTCGCGAGCTTCAGCGCCCGCGGCCCCTCGACCTGCACGGGCGGCTTCTATCCACACGTGGTCGCCCCGGGCGCCAATGTGCGCACCGCCGATCTGTCCTTCGCTGGCGCGGTTGCCGATCCCTACATCACCGTCAGCGGAACGTCCTACTCTGCGGCCCACGTGGGTGGCGCCATGGCCCTGTTGCGCTCTGCCGTCAACGCCGCCGATGTGACGCAGCTCGAAGCGGCGCTGAACGAAAGCGCCGTCGACCTTGGCCACGCCGGCGCCGACAATGCCTTCGGTCATGGCCTCGTCGATGTGATGGCGGCCTATCAGCGTCTGGTGCAGGCCACGCCGCCGCCCGCCGGTGATCCGCCGCCGGTGGAGGAACAGCCACCCGCGGAAGAGCCGCCACCGGGCACGGGCGGTGATGCAGAAACGGATGCCGATGGCGATGGCTACACCGTGGCAAACGGCGACTGCAACGATGCCGATGCCACCATCCACCCCGGCGCGCTCGAAGTGAAGCACGACGGCATCGACCAGGACTGCAACGGCTACGACCACACCCTCGCCATCACACGCGCCCTGTATACCGCCCGGCGCGGCACCCTGGAAGTGATCGCGACCAGTCAATACGGCGCCCAGGCCGACCCTTCGGTACACGGTATCGGCCCCATGACCTGGAGTGCGACCCGGGGTACCTGGGAACTTCGCCTCACCACCAGCAATCCCGGCACCGTCACCGTTACCGGCGTCGAGGGTAGCGAAGAGGCCCATGTCAGTGTGCGTTGAATCCTGCCGCGTCAATCGCCCAGAGGCTGGGCTCCTACAATATCTTTCCCCCTGTAGGAGCCGACCCTGTCGGCGATGCGCCGGCGGCAGAAACCACCTATCCAGCGCGCACCATCTTTCCTCGCGAAAATGTGGCCAAAAGACAGATCGTGTAAGGCGAGCCATGCCCGTCTCTTCATGCCGCAACAAGACGGCGGCCACGGGCCGCCCTATGCCACTTCGTAGGCACCGAGCAATGCGGAATCCGGGAAGCCGCTGCGGTCCGACAGAAAACATTTCAACGCAAAGGGCGCAAAGAACGTAGAGAACGTAGAGAACGTAGAGAACGTAGAGAACACCAAGGGGACACAATCCCGTAGTCCGGATCGAGCAACGCGGAATCCGGGAAACTGGGCGTGGACGCACGAACTGGCGGGAAACAAAACGAGAGAATGAACCTGGAGGAAGCGAAGGGGGCGGGTTTCCCCGCCCCTCACGTCATGGATTACATCGTACCCTGGAACACGTTCACGTAATTCCCGGCACCGCCGGTCTGGGTGATGTTGGCCATTTGCCCGTTGTCGTTCTGCACGACATCGACCACGTTGTAGTTGGCCGGGTTACCCGTCCCGAGCTGAGTGACACTGGCGTAATGGTCATTGCCGGTCTGGGTGATGTTTGCTTCGTTATAGTCGGCGTAAGCTAAGCCATCTCCCTGATTGACGGCGGCGACATTGTCCTGACCAAGCTGGTTGATCGTTGCGATGCTCGCGTAGGAGTAGTCCTGGGTAATATCGGCGGTGTTGTTGATGCCGGACTGAATCATCTCGGCCACGCCGTAATCCGATACGTTGGCTTGCAGGATGCTGCCGGTGTTTCCGGCACCGTATTGGGTGATGCTCGCCACGTTGTCCCATGTGTCCATCTGGGTGATGGCGGCATTCAGATTCGATCCGCCCTGGACGACGACCGCCGAGTCATAGTCCGCCATATCCTGGGTAATCGATGCCACCAAATCGCTGCCCGTCTGGCTGATGGACGCCGAGGAAAGCTCCGAACTCCCGAGTTGGCTGATAGTCGCCAAAGCCGCTGGCGCCGCACTCTGATCGATGCTCGCGCTGCTCGTCTTGGAATCCTGAATCACGGTGGCGAGGGCCCCGACCGAGGCATCTTGATTGATGGTCACGATGTTGTCGTCGCCGGTGGTGTTCACGTCGACCGTCATGGCCGCGGCCGAGTTGGCCTGATTCACGTTGGCGCTGTTGCCGTCGCCGCTCTGGGAAATGGTTGCCAGCGCGCCGGTGGTGGCATTCTGCTCGACGACAATGGCGTTGGCGTTGCCATCCTGGCTCGAAACGACCGAGTTTCCGTCACCTGCGAATGTGGAACCGGTGAACCCAAGCGCCAGGCCCACTGCAATGGAAATGTATGTCCTTTTCATCCGAAGCTCCCTTTCTCACTGTTGCACTACCCGTGTGTTGTTACCGGTCCCCCACTGCCATACGGTTGCCCGTAGCTGGTTTCCGTACTGTTCCACCATGGCTGTGTTTCCCACGCCCCACTGGAAAAGATCCGCTTCATTGCCCACGCCGTACTGGGTTACCGCCGTGTCGTTCCGTTCACCTGACTGCTGCACGATAATCGCGTTGTGGTCGCCGTCCTGAAGCAGCGCGGCATGGTTCATCTGTCCGTCCTGCGCCAGGTCGAGCCAATTCCCGGCGCCCCATTGTCTCGCCTCGATACTGTTGTGCGTGCCTTGCTGCATGGCATTCAGTTCGTTCGCAATACCATCCTGCGTCACCACGAAGCTGTTGTAGCCCGACATTGGCTCCGCCAGAACCACGGGATCGTTACCGGGGTCGAGATCCGGCGACTCGCTGGCCCAAGGCACTGCCGGCGTGCATAACAGGGCCACCGCGAACCTGCACAAATATCGGGGTAGGTAAGGCATGGTCTCCAGTATGGTGTCGGCGTGCTGCCCCAGCCATACGTAGAAGGCGGTAATTTGGCGGCGAAGCGTCTAATGCATTGGTACGAGAGAACGGCTGAAGGGCGGGCGCGGTTACTCGGCGGCGGTGAGCAGCTTCTGTTCGCCGAGGTAGGCGCGGATGACTGGCGAGGCGAGGTCCTCCGGCTTCTGCAATTGCCAGAGCCCCTTGTCGATACCCTGCGCAATCAGGTGGATCAGCGCCGACTCGATGGCATCGCGTACACACAGTTGCGCCGGTTCGTTGCGCGAGAATCCGGCTTCCAGTTCGAGCAGGCGCTTGAAGCGCACGAAACGGAATACTCCGGAGTCGAGCTGGTATGAATAGATCGTCTTGCTGGTGGAGACACTGGCCAGGACCTGCCCGGTGCGGATGTCGACTGCGCGCAGGCCGACCGTAACCTGGTCCATACGATAGAGCTCCGAAGCGCCGATGCCGAAATAGCGCGCCCCGGCGCCGCCTGTCTTCACGTTGGTCTCGTAAGCCACGATGCCCCCGGTGAGCAGGACGCTCGATGCATAAAGCGGTGGCAGATCGTCCAGCTTGCGCTGTTCGTTGCTGGCCCTGGCGATCTTGCGTTCCGTGAGCAGGTCCTGCAGGTTTTCCCTTTCCACCGGAAGAAACCAGCCGGAATCCAGCGCGGCCTTCACGAGCATGGAGACCGCGCCCTGGGTGACGGCCGTGGAAAATGAGCTGGCGGGCGCTGGCCGGTACTGCCCGGTCTGGTCGCGAAACCCGTACACCGCCACCGTGATCGGACCTTTCGGCCGTGGCAGTGCGAGGAGATCGCTCAAGGTTTCGCCGGCGGGCGTAAGCGTGGGTGAATCACGGGGCGGCACTGCCGACTCGCCGACGAACACCGCACAGCCCGATTGCCCGCTCAGCATCACAGCCAATGCAACGAGGCGCCATGCGTGCATCATGCTCATCGGCTACATCGCAGTCGAGATCTGGAACGATGAGGTGGCGCCCGTGGTCTTGTCGGTGGTGGTCACCTGCAGGACGCCGCCGCCCAGATCGATGATGTCGATGATGAAGTCACTGGTCTCCAGGGTGCCCGGCACGAGTTCGCCGTTGGCGTCGAACAGGCTGCTGCTCAGGGAAGAGGCAATGCGGTTCAAGATTGATCGTTGCAGGAGATCGTTGAAGCGCTCCAAGTCCGACTGGGACGCGCGGGGATCCACCGCATCCGGATCCTTGAGATCATCCTGGAGCTGCGCGTTGTTGAGCAGGAAACTGCCAATGAGTGGATTGCCGCCAAAGCTCGGGTTGATCGGTTCGTAAACCAGCTCGGTGGCCTGGGCGCCGTGCGCAAGCAAGGCCAACAGCAGCGCAAATCCCTGCGTATACATCACTCGTCCTCCCACAACTCGTTTGCGGCCACGTCCGGGTCCCGGGACATGAGCCGCTGCAACCGGAGCTGTTCGATGATGGAAGCCACCCGCGTCGCCGCCCTGGCGCCCACCACGTCCGCATCCTTGCGCGCCGGAAACAGGAATGTCCGGAACACCGATTCACCCCGGTAGTCCACCCAGACAAGGCTGCCCCAACGTGCGGACGGCCGCTCGCGGATGGTCAGATTGACCGCCCCGATATCGGGCGGCTCCTGCCAGTTGCTCACGAATCCCCGGTAAAAGGCATGGCCGATGAAGGTCACCGTCTGGTCGGTGATGACGCCGCCCAGATCGTCGCCATTCTTCAGGTCATCGATGCCCCGGGCAGGCGGGGCATGAATCAGGATCAGCAGCAGAAGGAAGGCCCAGGGCCTCACCCCATCGCGCCCATCAGGCCGGTGCCCTCGCAGCCCCCCTTTCGCCCTACTTGCATCCATCAAACGGGCATCCCCAGCGCGGATGGTGCCCCGCCTCGATGGCTGCGGCCTGACTCGCCAGCGGTGCATTGTTCAAAGCGGACCTACCGTCATCTGTTTTGACGGTAGGTAGAGAATAGTCGAGCGACCTTCGGATTCAACGTGGCTCTTGGTCCTGGCCAGCCCTTCCTCTATAATCGCCCCTGCCCTTGCCGGGGTGGCGAAATTGGTAGACGCAGCAGACTCAAAATCTGCCGGGGGCAACCCCATGTCGGTTCGAGTCCGACCCTCGGCACCATCATCAAAATCCACGTTTGTGACACAGCCGGGTCGCGCTGCCATCGGCGGCGATGTTCGGAACCCGATCCCGCGATCCATGCGCGGCGTGTCTACCCACGACGTGCCAAGACCTGCCCATGTTCGCTCGCCGTAGGAGCGGCCTCAGGCCGCGATTCTCCCACAGGTGATTCAGTCTGCCGGGCTGAACCCGCCGAACAACACCCGAACCACTAGGTGTCGTCTTCGATGACGCCGATCTTATGGCGATACGCCAGTTCACCGCCTGCCCAGCCGGTCAGCAGCAGCAGCGCGGTCATGGCGGCCGAGAGCACCAGTCCGGTCCCGCGCACGGTCTCGGTCGGCGCATCCCAGGAGTACAAGGTGCGTGCCAGGGCAAGCAGGAGCACCAGGGCGTTGCCGATGAAATGGATCCAGGCCATGCGATGGCTGCGCACTTGTGGGAGCGTAACGAAATCGGTGAATCCCACCATGGCCGCGGCGACGCCGGTCACCAGGCCGGCCAGGGCCAGATATACCGACGACTGCGCCCAGTAGGCGTTACCGGTGCCGAGGAAGATGAGATCGGTCACCAGCACGCCGACCAGGAAGGCGATGGGAAACGGCACCAGCATGGGATGCACCGGATGGCCGGCGAGGGTGACGCGACTTCTCACGGCTTTATGCGGGTGTGCCTGCATGTTCCACCTCGCCGTTGTGCGTGCGCATTCCTGGAGTCCAGTGTAGACGCGTGCGCCTGGTGCCTCGATACGCGGCATGCGACGGTCGACGTGCAGGAAATGGTCGACGGCAATTGGCCCGGCGCCCCGTCTGGATTATCCTAGCGGCCTCGCGACCAGCCACCCTGTCCCCCCAATGCTGACTGCCTTCGCTCTGCAAGACCAGCGCCTCATCCAGATCCCGGCCGAAGAGTGCAGCGCCCGGATGAACAGCGCGTTATGGGTGGATCTGGTCGATCCGGATAACGATGAGCGTGCCTTGGTGGAGGCGCGCTACCGGCAGCATCTGCCCGATCCGGACGAGGTGGAGGAAATCGAGGCCACCGCACGGTTCTTCGAGGATCAGGACGGCCTGCACATCCACTCCCTGTTCCTGCACGACGTACAGGGACGTCCGCGCAATTCCACCGTGGCGTTCACGCTCGGCGCCGAACGCCTGGTCACCCTGCACGATCACCCCATTCCGGTATTCCGTCTGCTGCGCCTGCGCTCGCGACGCGAGGCCGGATTGGTGAGCGATCCGCTGTCCATTTTCATGGCCCTGTTCGAGACCAAGGTGGAGGATCTGGCTGATGTCCTCGAACAGCTCTATCACGGGCTCGAGAAGGTCAGCCGTCGGGTGCTCGAAGACAAGGAAGTGGATCTGGAGAACGTCATCGATCAGCTTGCCCATCACGAGGACGTGAACGGCAAGGTGAGGCTATGCCTCATGGATACCCAGCGTGCGCTTTCCTATCTGCTGCGCAAAGGCCGCCTCAATGCGGAACAGGCCGACCACGTGCGCGAGATGCTGCGCGATGTGGATTCCCTGCTGCCCCACAGCGCGTTCCTGTTCGAAAAGGTGAACTTCCTCATGGATGCCACCCAGAACTTCACCGCTATCGAACAGAGCAAGATCATCAAGATTTTCTCCATCGCCGCCGTGGTGTTCCTGCCCCCGACGCTGGTGGCCAGTATCTACGGGATGAACTTCCGGCACCTGCCGGAACTCGAGTGGGTCTACGGTTATCCCCTGGCCCTCGGCCTGATGGTCTTGGCGGGTCTTGCGCCCTATTGGTATTTCAAGCGTAAGGACTGGCTGTAGGGCGCGCAGAATCCCCGCGCTCAGTTCACGCGTCGGGGGATTCCCGGATTACGCTGCGCTTTATCCGGGGCTACGTGACGCCCTCTGCATCTCTGCGTTTGGGCCGTTTTCTTCCTGGCCACGGTCACTTCGCGTGTGGAACCGTCTAGCCTTTCGGGAGACCGTTCGGGTTTCTCGAGGAGCTGACCATGTCAGCTGTGCAACGGTGGGCGCCCGCACTTCTGTTCTGGCTGACCCTGATGGGCCCCGTTGGATCGGCCGCCCAGGCGCAGCCCGATTTCACGCAATTGGTGGAGCGCTACGGTTCGGCGGTGGTGAGTATCAACGCCGAGGCGGCGGTCGGCGGCGGCTACGGTCAGATGCCGTTCCCCGAAGACAGTCCCTTCTTCGATTATTTCCGCCGTTTCTTCGAGACACCGCCCGGCCAGGGGCCGCAGATGCGCCCGGAAGTATCCATGGGCTCGGGTTTCATCATTTCCCAGGACGGCTTCATCATCACCAACGCCCACGTGCTGGAAGGCGCCAGGACGGTCACCATCGGCCTGCACGATCAGCGTGAATTGAAGGCCAAGGTAATCGGTGTCGACCAGCCTACCGACATCGCGCTGCTCAAGGTGGATGCGCGCAACCTGCCGGTGGTGCGGCTCGGCGACTCCAACCGGCTGCGTGTGGGCCAATGGGTGCTTGCCATCGGCTCACCGTTCGGCCTCGAACAGACGGCGACGCAAGGCATCATCAGCGCCCTGGGCCGCGCCCTGCCCGGTGATTCCTACGTGCCCTTCATTCAGACCGACGCCGCGGTGAACCCGGGCAATTCCGGCGGACCGTTGTTCGATCTGGATGGGCGGGTGATTGGCGTGAACTCGCAGATCTACAGCAACAGCGGCGGCTACATGGGTGTGTCCTTCGCGATTCCGGTCAATGTAGCCATGGACGTGGTGGAGCAGCTCAAGACCACCGGCAAGGTGGAGCGCGGCTGGCTGGGCGTGCTGGTGCAGGATGTCACGCCGGACCTGGCCAAATCCTTCGGCCTGCGGCAGGCACAGGGTGCACTGGTCAGCCGCGTGCTCGAAAAAGGTCCCGCAGGCAATGCCGGCATCGAGGTGGGTGATGTGATCATCGCCTATAACGGCAAACCGATCCGCCGTTCCAGCGATCTCCCGCCGCTGGTGGCACGCACCCGCCCGGGCCAAACCGCCACACTGACGGTGGTGCGCCAAGGCAAGTCCCGCGACGTGAAGCTCACGGTGGAGCAGCTGCCCGAAGCGCCCGAAGCGCAGGCGCCCACGGCGCCGCCGCCGGGGCGGCTGGGCATCACGGTGGGACCGCTGCCGCCGGCGCTCGCCAGTGAAACGCAGGGCGTGCTGGTGCTCGGTGTCGGCGACGGCCCGGCGGTGCGTGCGGGGATCCGCGAGGGCGACATCATCCAGCGCGTCGACAACACCGCCGTGAAGAGCCCCGAGGAATTCGAACGGCTGGTGGAAAAACTACCGGCGGAACAGCCCATCCCGGTGCTTATCGCCCGCGACGGTGACAGCTACTTCGTCACCCTCACCCTGCCGCCCATCCCGTGATCGCCGCGGGCGGAAGAAAAAGCATTCGCACGGGGCACACGGAGAACACGGGGAACACGGGGAACACGGGGAACATGGGGAAAGATCCTAAGGACAGCAGGCTGCGAAGCAATCTTCTTCAATGGTCGAGCAATAGCTTGGAGATTATTCGCTGCGGTCACCCTTCGGGGCTGCCCTGCGGGCGTTCTGCACTCGCAGGCTCGCTGGTGCCGCGTCGCTGCGCTCGTCGCAATGACGAATAAATCAGCGGCTCCCCTTTGGAGGGCTACTCTCACAGAAAAATCGATTACCCCGTGTTCCCCGTGTGCCCCGTGCGAATGCTTTTTCTTCCGCCCGCGCTCAAGGCTGATTGAGGCGATCGTAGATCTCGGCCATGCGGCGCAGCCGTCCCGCCAAGTCGGCCGGAACCTGGTCCCAGGTGAAGCGCCACTGCCAGTTGCCGTTCTCGGTGCCCGGCGTGTTCATGCGGTGCTCGCTGCCGAGCCCGAGAATGTCCTGCATGGGCACTACCGCCATGCGCGCCACCGACTGATAGACGGCGATGATGAGCGGCCAGGGCATAGGTTCGCAGGGGCCGCCCAGATATTCCTGAATGTAATCCCGTTGCGCCTCGTTCAACCCCGCGTACCAGCCGAGCGTGGTGTTGTTGTCGTGCGTTCCCGTGTAGATCACGCAGTTGTGTTCGTGATGATGGGGCAAGTAGGGGTTGGTGGGGCCGCCGTCGAAGGCGAACTGCAGTATCTTCATGCCCGGCAGGGCCCACTTGATGCGCAGCGCATCCACTTCCTCGGTAATGACGCCGAGATCTTCGGCGACCAAGGGCAGCGGGTCGAAGCGCTGGTGCAAGGCCTGGAACAGGGCGTCGCCCGGTGCCTTCACCCAGCGCCCCCTGATGGCGGTCTCTTCGATGGCCGGCACTTCCCAATAGGATTCGAAGCCGCGGAAATGATCCACGCGCACCAGATCAAACAGGTCGATCTGACTCTCCATACGCTGCTGCCACCAGGCGAACCCGTCGGCTTCCATGGCTTGCCAGTCGTAGTGCGGATTGCCCCAGCGTTGCCCGGTGGCGGAGTAATAATCCGGCGGCACGCCGGCCACTACGATGGGATGGCCCTGTACGTCCAGTTGGAAATATTCGCGCTGCGCCCACACGTCGGCGCTGTCGTGGGCGACGAAAATGGGCATGTCGCCGAACAGGATGATGCCTTGCTGATGGGCATAGGCCTTCAGGGTGTGCCATTGGCGATAGAAGACGAATTGCTCGAAACGCACATCCTCCACCGCGCTGGCATGCGTGCGGTGCGCCTCGGCAAGGGCGGCCGGAGCACGGTCGCGCAGCGGGGCCGGCCAGTCGGTCCAGGCCGCCTGGTGGTAGGCGGCCTTGAGCGCCGAATACAGGGCGAAGTCGTTCAGCCAGTGCTCGTTGGCCTGCTTGAAGCGGGCGAACTCCATTCCTTCGGTGGGGTCATTGCGCTTGCGAAACAGCACGTGGGCATGGCGCACGAGATCGAGACGCGCGTCCACGCCAGGCCGCGGGTCCGCGTCGAGCCATCCCCAGCTGCGCAAGGTCTCCACGCTGATGAGATGCGGATTGCCGGCGTGCGCCGAGAAACACTGATAGGGCGAACCGCCGTTGGTCGGACCGAGCGGCAGCAGCTGCCACACGCTGAAACCGGCGGCGGCAAGAAAGTTGATGAAGTTGTAGGCCTCGGCGCCCAGATCACCGTTGCCCCACGGGCCCGGCAGGGAGGTCGGGTGCAACAACAGGCCGGCACGCCGGCGCATGAGTGGGCTGTGCTCGCTGGCGCATCGACGATCCAATCAGGACTCCTGACCGCGGCGCATGACGCCACCCATTTGCGGAGCGCCGCCGCCCTGGGAGATGGGCCGGGTGAGCGAGTCGGGCGACTCTTCCCCGATGAGTCGATAGAGATCGGCCAGGTGCATGCGGTAAAGGCGTTCGAAGTCGCGCACGGAATCGGGAGGATTATAGTCGCCGAACCACCAGAACCAATCGGATCCCTCACAGATGGCGAGCTGGCGTTCGGCCCGCGTGAGGCGCTCACCGGTGAGCCGGCCGGATGTCACTGCCGCGTCGAAGGCGCGCTTGGCCTCGCCGAGCAGGTCCCAGCCACGGTTCTTGTCACGTTCGCCGATCCAGGTGGAGAACGTACCGTACACCCAGCTGCCCGCCACGAGGTGCGGCAGTTCGGCAGCCTTGGGGCGACCCGCCAGAAACTCGCTGAAGGTGGTCAGCTTGAATTTCGGATGATCCGCCAGGCGACGGTACAACGCGCTGAGGAAGTGATAGCCGTTTTCCGGGTAATACTCCCAGGCATTCTCGCCGTCGAGAATGATGGATACCACGCGCCCAGGCTCGCCGGCGCAGGCCTTGTCGATGTTCTCCAGGTGGTGCACGAGATTGTTCACGGCGTCGTCTGCATGCCAATCCGCATAGCTGAAGCCGATGAGATCGGACAGGCCGTCGTCGCGGAAAAAGCAGTCGATCTCGGCACCCGTCACGCGATAGGCGTGGTGGATGCACTGGAGATTTTCCATGCCTGCACGGTGCAGGCTGTTGCGCAGCACGCCGCCGCCGGTGCCCGCCCACTGGAAGCCGGCCTCCGCAAGGACCTTCAGGGTCGCGTCGCTCACACTGCCTTCGGCGGGCCAGCAACCGATTGGGCGAAAACCGAAGTGGGCCTCGAAAACCCGCAGTCCTTCCTCCACGTGCCAGCGCGCCCGCTCCGTACCACCGGGATAGGCGCTGAGCAGCGGCAGGGTAGCGTCGGGCATGGCCTCGTGCGCCGACCGCAGGTCCAGCAGCAGCGGCAGGATGGGGTGGGCGTAGGGTGTAACTGAAAGTTCGATCTGTCCTTGCTCGGCGAGGGTGCGATAGCGGGGCAGCACGCTCTCGATGAGTTCGCCGATCACCTCCAGCAAGATACGCCGATCATGTTGTGTAAACATGCGTCGCTTGGCTACGAGGGTGTGTACCCGGGCGTCGTCGCGCCGCACGGTCTCGCCCAGCCAGGCGAGGTGATACCAGACCAGCAGGTCGACGAGGAACTGCTCGTCGAAATAGAGCACCGCCTGGGTGTTGTTGACCACGCAGTCCGCCATGTCGGCGAGCAGCTGGTAGGCAGGAAAACGGTCGATCAGGCGCTTGCGGTTGGCACGCAGGCAGGCCTTGACCAGCGTTGCGCGCGGCTCCGCCTCGGTCGGCAGCGCCGACATCACCAACGCCGCGAGCAGCGGATCGCGCAGTCCCTCGCCGTCCCGAAGGAAGTCGCGGATCTGTTGCGCGTAGTCGTCGAGCTGCTCAAGCAGGATCGGCGCGAAGTTCACCACCGCACGAGCCTCGGGCACCTCCGCGATGATCGCGGCCATGTCCACGTAGTCTTTGATGGCGTGCAGATAAGTCCACGGCAGCTGGTAGTTCCCGCCCTCCCGTTCCTGATAGTAGGGCTGGTGCATGTGCCAGCACAGCACCACCGGCAGACGACCGTCATCGGACATGGTGCAAGTCCTGTCCGAGCATTTCCGGGCACACCAGCACCACGCCGTTCTCCGTTACATGGAAGCGGCGTGCATCATCTTCCGGATTCTCGCCAATCACCATGCCGTCCGGAATGATGCAGCCCTTATCGATCACCGCCTTGCGAATGCGGCAGCGCTGGCCGATGGTGACGTTAGGCAGCAACACCGAGTCGTACACCTCGGAGAACGAGTTGATGCACACGTTCGAGAACAGCAGGGAGTGGCACACGTAGGCGCCCGAGATGATGCAGCCGCCGGACACCATGGAATCCACCGCCATGCCGCGGCGATCGTCGTCGTCGAATACGAATTTGGCAGGCGGCAGCTGTTCCTGGTAAGTCCAGATGGGCCAGTCGGTGTTGTACAGGTTGAGCTCCGGCGTGACACCGATGAGTTCCATGTTCGCGGTCCAGTAGGCGTCGACTGTTCCAACATCGCGCCAGTAGGCCTGCTCGCCGGTGTGCGGATCGCGGAACGGATAGGCCACGGCCTTGTAGCGTTCGATGACCCAGGGGATCACGTCTTTGCCGAAGTCGCGTGAAGAGCGTGCGTTGTCGGCATCCTCGATGAGGCGGTCGTAAAGAAACTCGGTGTTGAACACATAGATACCCATGGACGCCAGCGCCACGCCAGGCTTGCCCGGCAGCGGCTCGGGGTTGGCGGGCTTTTCCAGAAAACCGGTGACGTTCCACTGGTCGTCCACCTTCATGACACCGAAGGATCGTGCATCGGGCACCGGCACTTCCAGGCAGCCGATGGTGATGTCGGCATCCCGCTCCACGTGGTAGGCGATCATCGGACCGTAGTCCATCTGATAGATGTGATCACCGGCGAGGATCAACACGTATTCCGGACTATGGGAGCGGATGATGTCGAGATTCTGATAAATGGCATCGGCCGTACCGGCGTACCAGCAGGCGTCGATGCGTTGTTGCGCAGGCAACAACTCGACGAACTCACCCAACTCGGCTCGCAGAAAACTCCAGCCCTGCTGCACGTGGCGGATGAGCGAATGGGATTTGTACTGGGTGACGATGCCGATGCGGCGAATCCCGGAATTGAGGCAGTTGGACAAGGGAAAATCGATGATGCGAAATTTGCCGCCGAACTGTACCGCCGGCTTGGAGCGCCACTGGGTCAGGCCCTTCAGGCGGGTACCACTGCCGCCGGCGAGGATCAGTGCGAGCGTATCGCGCGTGAGTCGGCTTACGAAACGAGACGTCTTGGTCAAAGGCATAGAAATTCCCTTCCTCCTGGGGGCACTGCGTCGGAAGTCATCTTATCCTTACACAGGATTTTTGACTAACCGGTCATAGATGTTATTTTGCGCGCAGACCAGTGTCCTGACTTCCAGGCGTACGGCGAGGCGCAAGTGAACGCTTTGATTTCTTCATACGAACCCCTGCAGAGGTTGCTCGAGGCGCGTCATCACGATCCCTTTCAACTTCTCGGCCGGCATCCGTCCGCGGATCACGCGGTGGTGCGTGCCTTCGTGCCGGGGGCGGCGAGTGTGCTCATCCACGGCACCGATGCGCGCCTGCCCATGCAACGGGTCGAGCATTCCGACCTGTTCGAGTGGCATGGCCCTGCCGAAGCCGTACCACACCGTTATCGGCTCGAAGCGCATGACGGCCACGGCCATACCTGGGAGTTCTACGACCCCTACTGCTTTCCTCCCCTAGTGGGCGACCTGGACCTCCACCTCTTCGCCGAGGGACGGCACCGCCACAGCCACCGGTTCCTGGGCGCAAGAAGCCTGAGTATAGACGGCGTAGACGGTGTGCTCTTCGCCACCTGGGCGCCCAATGCCGAACGCGTGAGCGTGGTCGGCGACTTCAATCGCTGGGATGGCCGCTGCCACCCCATGCGTTCCCGTGGCAGCAGCGGCATCTGGGAGCTGTTCATCCCGGATCTTGCGCCGGGCGAGTTGTACAAGCTCGAGATCCGTCACCGCGGAACGGGAGCGGTGGCCGTCAAGACCGACCCTTACGGCCGCTGGTTCGAGTTGCGCCCGAGTACCGCGGCGCGCATCCCGCCGCCGAGCACGCACCAGTGGCGGGACGCGGGCTGGCTCACGGCGAGGGCCGAAAGCGATTGGCTGCACGCCCCCATGAGCATCTACGAGGTGCACCTGGGCTCCTGGCAGCGGGACGGGCACGGTGGCTTCCTGGACTATCGTGAACTGGCCCACCGTCTGGTGGAATACGTAAAAACCCAGGAATTCACCCATATCGAACTGCTGCCTGTCACGGAGCATCCGCTGGATGCCTCCTGGGGTTACCAGACCACCGGCTATTTCGCACCCACCAGCCGCTTCGGCGATCCCGACGGTCTGCGCTATTTCATCGATTACTGTCACCAGAACGGCATCGGCGTGCTGCTCGACTGGGTGCCCGCCCATTTCCCACGCGACAGTTTTGCCCTGGCGCGTTTCGATGGCAGCCCGCTCTACGAGCACGAAGACCCGCGCCGCGGCGAGCACCGCGATTGGGGTACCTTCATCTTCAACTTCGGACGCGCCGAGGTGCTCAGCTTTTTGATCTCAAGCGCCGTGTACTGGCTTGAGGAATTCCACTTCGACGGCCTGCGCGTGGATGCGGTCGCCTCCATGCTGTATCTCGATTACTCGCGCGAGCACGGCGACTGGGTGCCGAACGTCCACGGTGGGCGCGAGAACCTGGAGGCCATCGCCTTCCTGCGCACCCTCAACAGCGTGGTCCACGAGATGTTCCCGGGTGCGCAGGTGATCGCCGAGGAATCCACCGCCTGGCCCATGGTGTCGCGTCCGGTGGAGATGGGCGGACTCGGCTTTTCCATGAAATGGAACATGGGCTGGATGAATGACACGCTGGACTACATGCACAAGGAACCGGTGCACCGGCAGTATCATCACAACCAGCTCACCTTCGGGCTCTTGTACGCGTTTTCGGAGAATTTCGTACTGCCCTTCTCCCACGACGAGGTGGTGCACATGAAGCGCTCCATGCTCGACAAGATGCCGGGAGACGACTGGCAACGCTTCGCCAACCTGCGACTCCTGTACACCTACATGTACGGCATGCCCGGCAAGAAGCTGTTGTTCATGGGAAACGAATTCGCGCAAGGCCGCGAATGGACCCACGATCATTCATTGGACTGGCACCTGCTCGAATACCCGCAGCACCAGGGCGTGCAAGGGCTGGTGCGCGACCTCAACCACCTGCATCGCCGCGTGCCGGCCCTGCATCGCCACGATTTCGACCATGAGGGCTTCGCCTGGGCCGACTGCGACGACGCTGCCCATTCGCTGCTTGCCTTCACGCGCCGCGCCGGCGACGACCTGGTGGTGGTGGTGTTGAACTTCACGCCGGTGCCGCGCAACGGTTACCGCGTTGGCGTGCCGCTGCCCGGGTCCTACGAGGTCCTGCTCAACTCCGATTCCGCTTATTACGGCGGCAGCAATGCGGGCACCGGCGGCCATCGCCATACGGATCCGGTGCCCTGGATGGGGCACGACCATTCCCTGTTGCTCAGCCTGCCGCCGCTGGCCGGATTGATCCTGCATCGCCGGCGGTACTGACCGGCACACCGCGGGCGGCCACGGGCCGCCCTGGTGGGACCATTCCCGTGTATCACCAGGCTGAGACCTGCGTTCCTCTGGTGTTCTCTGCGTCTCAGCGTTGGGCGGTTTTCTTTCTCACCGCGGCTGCTCCCCGGATTCCGCTGCGCTTCATCCGGGCTACTCTCAGCACAACGGCGGCACCAGGGAAGGTACAGGTGTGGAAGCGGCATTCAAAGCGGTGATCGAAATCCTCGTGCTTGCCGTCGAGGGCATCGGTGTAGGCGTGATCGTACTCGGTAGCTTGCTGGTGTCGTGGCGTTACTTCCGACGTTACGCTGCGCCGGACGCCTATCGCGGCTTCCGCGCAGGGCTCGGGCGCGCGATCCTGCTCGGACTGGAATTCCTGGTGGCCGCCGACATCATCCGCACTGTGGCAGTGGAGCCCACCTTCAACAATCTGGGCGTGCTCGCCGGCATCGTCGCCATCCGGACCTTGTTGAGCTTTTCCCTGGAACTGGAAATCAACGGCCGCTGGCCGTGGCAGCGCGACGGTTGAGACATGGAACATAACGTCCGCAATTGAACGCAAATAACGTGAAGCCGTAGGTCACGTTGCCGCGCAGCGGCTACGTGACCCAACGCGGGGGGCCGAAATCCACCCACGGAGGCTACGGGCAACACGGAGGAAAGAAATCATTCTTCTCCCTTGCCTTCATGGCTTCCGTGGTTCGGCATTTGCCTTCATGACCCGGAATGTCACGTAGCTTCGCAACGTGACCTACGGCTTCTATGCGCCACGCACGCGCTTGTAGTGGTTGATGAGGCCGTTGGTGGAGGCATCGTGCGCAGTCACCGGCTTCTCGTCGGCCAATTCGGCAAGAATGGTCTTGGCCAGCTGCTTGCCTAGCTCGACGCCCCACTGATCGAAGGAATTGATGTTCCACACCACGCCCTGCACGAAGATCTTGTGCTCGTAGAGGGCGATCAGCATGCCGAGGGTCCGCGGCGTGAGCTTGTCGAGCAGGATGGACGTGCTGGGTTGGTTGCCCGGAAACACCTTGTGCGGCAACAGCGCCGTCAATGCCTCACCTGATAGTCCCGCCGCCTCCAGCTCTGCCCGCGCCTCCGCTTCGCTACGGCCGCGCATGAGCGCCTCGGTCTGGGCGAAGAAGTTGGACAGCAGGATCGTATGGTGCTCGCCGAGCGGATTGTGCGTGTGCACCGAGGCGATGAAGTCCAGCGGGATGAGCTGCGTGCCCTGGTGGATGAGCTGATAGAACGCGTGCTGGCCGTTGGTGCCGGGCTCACCCCAGATCACCGGGCCGGTGGCGTAGTCGACCACGTTGCCCTGGCGATCCACGCGCTTGCCGTTGCTCTCCATGTCGCCTTGCTGGAAATAGGCCGGGAAGCGGTGCAGGTATTGGTCATAGGGCAGGATGGCGTGAGTGCGCGCGCCGAAAAAATTCACGTACCAGGTGCCGAGCGCAGCGAGGATCACCGGCAGGTTGCGCTCCAGCGGTGCGACACGGAAATGATTGTCCATGGCATGGGCGCCATCGAGCAGTTCGTCGAAACGATCCATACCGATGTACAGCGCGATGGGCAGGCCGATGGCCGACCACAGGGAATAGCGTCCGCCCACCCAGTCCCAGAATTCGAACATGTTATCCGTGTCGATGCCGAAGGCCCGCACCGCCGCGGCATTGGTGGACACCGCCACGAAGTGGCGCGCCACCGCGGCCTCGCTGCCCAGCGCCTCCACCAGCCAGCGCCGCGCGGTATGGGCGTTGGTGAGGGTCTCCTGGGTGGTGAAGGTCTTGGAGGCGACGATGAACAGCGTGGTTTCCGGGTCGCAGCGCTTGAGCGTCTCGGCAATCTGGCTGCCGTCCACGTTGGACACGAAATGCATGGTGAGCCCGGCCTGGCCGTAGGGGCGCAACGCCTCGCACACCATGTACGGCCCGAGGTCCGAGCCGCCGATGCCGAGGTTCACGATGGAGGCGATGGGCTTGCCCGTGTGGCCCCGCCAGTCGCCGGTGCGCACCTGCTCGCTGAAGCGGCGCATGCGCGCCAGCACCGCACGGACCTCGGGCATCACATCCGTGCCGTCCACCACCACCGGCGCACCGGAGCGGTTGCGCAGCGCCGTGTGCAAGACCGCGCGATGTTCGGTCCAGTTGATGCGCTCGCCGCGGAACATGCGCTCGCGCCAGGTCTCCACCTCGGCGAAGCGCATCAGGTCCATGAGCAGATCGAGGGTGCGCTGGTCGATGCGATGCTTGGACCAATCCACCAGCATGCCTTCCAGGGCCAGGGAGAAATTCTCGAAGCGGCGCGGATCGGCGGCGAACAAGTCGCGCATGTGACGTGACGCCATTTCCGTATGGTGCGCTGCCAGTGCCTGCCAGGCCGGCGATTCGGTCAATCTCGACATGGATATCCTTTCTTCCTTACTTCCAATCGCGGGATGGTGAGCCGGGAAGTCTAGCCGGGAAATCGGCTTACGGAATCGGAGGCGGCCCCAAAAACCTCGCCGGCCCTAACAGGATGTTGCGAAAGGCCCTTGCCGCCCATGGGTCACGCAGAAGCGGAGCCGTCCGTTTGATTCACAGGCACCTCCAACGGCTTGCTAGTGCTCGTCCTCATAGTTGGGATCGATGGAGTGGCGCCAGGTCTGATCCTCCCTGTCGAACAGGCGCAGCGCCTCCGCCGGCCCCCAGCTTCCGGCCGGATAGGTCTGGATGAAATCCCGCTCCATGGACCAGACCTTGAGGATGGGGTCCACCACGCGCCACGCCCAACGCACCTCGTCGTAGCGCAGGAACAGCGAGTGGTCGCCCTCGACTACATCGAGCAGCAAGGCCTCGTAGGCATCCAGCTTCTCCGCATCCGGCACGTCGATGGTCGCGTCCAGTACCGTGGTGCGGGTGCGCATTTCGAGCCCCGGCACCTTGATCTGGATCTCCGCGCGCAGGCACTCCTTGGGCTGGATGCCAAGGATCAGCCAGTTGGGCGCAAGGGCCTCGATGGGAGTCTTGCGGAACAACTGCTGGGGCGGATGCTTGAAGCGGATGGCGATGATGGAGGTGTCCTCCGCCAACCGCTTGCCGGTGCGGATGTAGAACGGCACACCACGCCAGCGCCAGTTGTCGATGTAGAGCTTGATGGCCGCATAGGTCTCGGTGGTGCTGTTGGGGGCTACGCCCGGCTCTTCCACATAGGCCGAGACCTTCTCGCCATTGACGAGGCCGCGCCGGTACTGGGCACGGAAGGCATGGGCGTGGACGGCGCTGGGCGGAATCGGGCGGATGGAGCGCAGCACCTTCACCTTCTCGTCGCGCAGGGATTCGGCATCGAGCATGGCCGGCGGTTCCATGGCCACCAGGGTGAGCAGCTGCAGCAGATGGCTCTGCAGCATGTCGCGCAGCGCGCCTGCACCGTCGTAGTAGTCGGCACGCCGTTCGATGCCTTGCACTTCCGAATGGGTGATCTGCACGTGGTCGATGTAGTTGCGGCTCCACAGCGGCTCCATGAGCAGGTTGGCAAAGCGGAACACCAGTACGTTCTGCACCGTGCCCTTGCCCAGGTAATGGTCGATGCGGAACAGCTGCTCCTCGGTGAAATTGCGATGCAACCGCTCTTCGAGCATCTGCGCGCTCTCGAGGTCGTAGCCGAAGGGCTTTTCGATCACCAGCCGGCGCCAGCCGCCGTTCTCATAGTTAAGCGCCGCCGCCGCCAGATATTCGCTCACTATGGCGAACTCGGATGGCCGGATGGCCATGTAGAAGATCACGTTCTGCGACAGGTCCGGCGCGTTCTCGATGAAGTGGCGAAGCCGGCCGTAAGCCTCGTATTCGTTGAGGTCGCCCTGGAAAAAACGCAGGCGCGCACGAAAACGCCTGAACGTCTCCTCGTGCAGTCCCCGCCGCGCCTTGGGGGTAAGCGACTTCTGCACCGCGTCGCGCCAGGTGTCGTCGTCCCATTCACGGCGGCCGAAGCCCACGATGGCGATCCCCTCGGGCAATCTGCCCGCTTCCTCCAGGTGATAGAGGGCAGGCAGTAACTTATTTACCGCCAGGTTGCCGGTGGCGCCGAAGATGACGAAAGTGCACGGTTCAGTCATGGATGTCTCCGGGCGTTTGAGGCCGCCGCCCGCCGGGTATGAAAAAGCTCTCGGCTTCAGGCCTTATGGCCGCCAAAGCCGTAGCGCATCATGGACAACAGCCTGCCCTGGTAGCCTTGCGGGTCCTGGCTGGCGAAGCGCATTTGCAGCGCCAGCGTAATCACCGGCAGCGGCACCCCCTGCTCCACCGCTTCCACGGCAGTCCAGCGGCCCTCGCCCGAGTCCCCTACCACGCGGCTCATGTCGGCGAGTTCCTGATCGCGGGACAGCCCGTCGGCGGTGAGGTCCAGCAGCCAGCTGCGCACCACCGAAGCATGCCGCCAGAGTTCGGCGATTTGCGCGAGATCCAGGCCGAACTCCTGCTTCGACTTCATCAGGTCGAAACCTTCCGCCAACGCCTGCATCATGCCGTATTCGATGCCGTTATGGACCATTTTGGTGAAGTGCCCCGCACCCACCGGGCCCACATGCGCCCAACCGCGGTCAGGCGCCGGCGCGAGGGCGCGCAGCACGGGTTCAATGACGGCGAGGGTGTCGGGATCGCCGCCCGCCATCAGGCAGTAGCCATTCTCCAGGCCCCACACGCCGCCCGAGGTGCCCGCATCCACGAAGCGGATGCCGGCGCTCGCGAGCAGGGCGCCGCGGCGCTGCGAGTCGCGGTAATTGGCGTTGCCGCCGTCGATCACCACGTCATCCGGGGCCAAGCGCTGACACAAGTCGAGGACCAGTTCCTCGGTGGGCGCCCCGGCCGGGAGCATCAGCCACACCACCTTGGGGCTGGGCAGCTGATCGAGCGCCTCGGCTACACTGGACGCGGCGATCATGCCCTCTTCATCGGCGATCTTGCGCGCGACCTCGAAGGTACGGTTGTAGCCAACCACCTCGATGCCCTTGCGGCACAGCCGCCGCGCCATGTTACCGCCCATCCTCCCCAGGCCAATGATTGCGATGCGCATGCCGTTCACTCCAGGAAAAAGTCCAAGGCGTTAATGTAGTATGCAACCCTTATTCTGCGGGCCGGAAACATAGGAACGTCTATGTTTCCTGGGCTGCCACCGGTTACGAGTAAATCTATGTCGAAGATCCTGTTTGTCAGCAGCGAGGCCCACCCGCTCATGAAGACGGGCGGCCTTGGCGATGTCAGCGGCAGCCTGCCCGCCGCACTCAAGCGTCTGCGTCACACCGTACGCCTTGTGCTCCCGGCCTATCAACAGTTAAAGGCCCGAGCCGGCAAGCTGAAGACCATAGCGACCCTGAAGCTCACCGGTACTGAACCGGTACGGATTCTGGAAGGGGTGATGCCGGACTCGCGAGTGAAGTTGTGGCTGGTGGATGCACCGGGCTATTTCGATCGCCCGGGGAATCCCTATCTGGACGCCGACGGCCGCGACTGGCCCGACAATGCCGAGCGCTTCGCGGCCTTCTGCCGGGTGACCGTGGAACTGGCCATGGACCGTGCGGGGCTGAATTGGCGCCCCGACGTGGTGCACTGCAACGACTGGCAGACCGGCCTGGTGCCGGCCCTCCTCGCCCGCGAGCAAGAGCGGCCCGCCACGGTGTTCACCGTGCACAATCTCGCCTATCAGGGGCTGTTCCCGTGGCATCAGTTCGCCGCGCTCGGGCTGCCGGCCGATCTGTGGCACATGGATCGCATGGAATTCTACGACCGGTTTTCCTTCATCAAGGGCGGGCTGGTGTTTGCGGACCAGATCACCACGGTCAGCCCCACCTACGCGCGTGAGATCACCGCGCCGGATCTCGGCTGCGGCCTCGATGGCCTGCTCCGGCACCGCGCCGATCGGTTGTCGGGCATCCTCAACGGCGCCGACTACGACGTCTGGAACCCGCAGCACGACCCGCTCATCGCGCACAACTACTCGGCCTCCGATCTGCGTGGCAAGCGCCTCAATAAGGCGGCGTTGCAGCAGCGCTTCAATCTACCCCCGGCGGACCAGCCGCTCATCGGCCTGGTCGGCCGCATGGTGGAGCAAAAAGGCATCGACCTGCTGCTGGCGGCGATACCGGCCCTGATGAAGGAAAAGGTGCAGATCGCTGTCGTGGGCACCGGCGACAAGGGCTTCGAGGCGGAGCTGTGCGCCCAGGCCAAGCGCTACCCGGACAGCATCGGCTATCACATCGGCTACGACGAGGAGCGCGCCCACTTGGTAGAGGGGGGAGCCGACATGTTCCTGATGCCGTCGCGCTTCGAACCCTGTGGTTTGAACCAGATTTACAGCCTGCGCTACGGCACGCCGCCCATCGTGCGCCGCACCGGCGGCCTGGCCGACACCGTCGTGGACGCGACCTCCGAGACCCTCGCCGCCGGCAAGGCGACCGGCTTCGTGTTCGATGAGCCCACGCCGGAAGCCATGCTGGGCGCCGTGCGACGCGCACTGGCGCTGTACCGTCAACCCAAGCCCTGGCAGCAACTGGTCACCACCGCCATGGCCCAGGACTTCAGCTGGGATGCCAGCGCCCGCCAGTACTTGCAGATCTACGCCAAGGCGCGCGCCTAGGGCGGGCCGCGCCCGCCAACTTGTTGCCCTCCGGGAGACGGCGGCCATGGGCCGCCCTAATCCCACCGCGATGTAAGAAATTTCCTGCAAAGGCGCGCTATAATGGCGCGCTTCGTTGCGGGCCGACGCCCGTACCCAAGCGCCCCCCTCCTTACCGCGAATCAAAAACAGTGAGCGACAAGAAGTTACGAGCACGGGTCAAGCTCTTCGGCAACCTGCTCGGGAACGTGCTGACTACTCACGCCGGTCCTGAGGTCCTCGCCGCCGTCGAGCGACTCCGCAAGGGTTTCATCCGCTTGCGCAAGCGTCCCGATCCCCGCGAACGTGCGCGCCTCATGGGTTTCATCGAATCCCTGGACGTCGTCACACTGACCCACGTCCTGCGCGCCTTCAGCGCCTATTTCAGCCTCGCCAACATTGCCGAAGAGGCGTTCCACCACCGCGAGCGCCGCCGTCAGATGCGCGTGGGCGGCCCGCTATGGCGCGGCTCTTTCGATGACGCGCTACGCGAATTCAAGCGCGAGGGCATTACCGCCGAGCAGTTGCAGACGCTGCTGAACCGCATGCGCCTGGTGCCGGTGTTCACCGCTCATCCCACCGAGGCCAAGCGCCGCACCCTCATGGAGTGCGTGCGCCGCATCTTCGTGGTGGGCGAGAACCTGGACGACCCGCGCATCGGCGCCGAGCAGCGCGCCGAAATCTTCCAGGAGATCGAAGGCGAGATTCAGATCCTGTGGAAGACCGACGAGGTGCGCACGGAACGCCCGCAGGTGCGGGACGAGATCAAGAACGGCATGTTCTACTTCCGCGAGAGCCTGTTCACCTCGGTGCCGGAGACCTACCGGAATCTCGATAAGGCCCTGCGCCGCATCTACGGCGCCGATTGCGGCATCAAAGTGCCGAGCTGTTTGCGCTTCGGCTCCTGGATCGGCGGCGACCGCGACGGCAACCCGTTCGTGACCCCCGAGACCACGGCCATGGCCGTGCGCCTGCACCATCGCGAGGTGCTGCGCGTATACCTGCGCTCAGTGACCGAACTGGGCCACATCCTCACCCACTCGCGCGTGCTGTTCACGCCGTCGGCGGCATTCGATGCGGGCTTGGCCCGTGACGAGGCGGCCCATCCGGACGCCTTCCTCGGCCACAAGGAGAACCGCTTCGGCTTTGAGCCCTACCGCCGCAAGCTCTATTTCATGCGCTATCGGTTGCACGCCAACCTGCGCGCGGTCGAGGCGCGCATGGACGGCCGCAAACCGGACAGCACGGCCGGCTATCACTCCGAAAAGGAATTCCTCAACGACCTCTATACCATCCGCGAGTCACTGGTGAGCCACGGCGACGCCAATCTCGCCGATGGCCGCCTGAAGGATCTCATCCGCCTGGCGGAGACCTTCGGTTTCTATCTGGTGCACCTGGATGTGCGCCAGGAATCCGGCCGCCACACCCGGGCCGTCATGGAGGTGCTCAATCATCTGGGCCTGGATTACCAGGGCCTGGAGGAACACCGCCGCGTGGCGGTTCTGGCGGAACTTATCAGCCAGAGCAGCGCCGTCAATGTCGACCGCATGGCCCTCACCGAGCCCACGCGCCAGATCATCGAGGTGCTGGACGTGATGGAGCGCATGCGTCGGGAAGTGAGCACGGAGGCCTTCGGCAACTACGTCATTTCCATGACCCACGCGGCCAGCCACGTCATGGAGGTGATGTTCTTGGCGCGTCTCGCCGGCCTGGCGGGCCGGCGCGGCGATACCTGGTTCTGCGACATCCACATCTCGCCGCTGTTCGAGACCATCGAGGACCTGGAGCACATCGAGCCGGTGATGCGCACGCTGCTCAGCAATCCGTGCTACGCCACCCTCCTCAAGGCCTCCGGCAACAAGCAGGAGGTCATGCTCGGCTACTCGGACTCGTGCAAGGACGGCGGCATCCTCGCCTCGTCGTGGAATCTCTACAAGGCACAGCTCAAGATCGCCGAGCTGGCCCGTGAATTCGGCATCGACTACCGCCTGTTCCATGGCCGCGGCGGCACCATCGGCCGCGGCGGCGGCCCGACCCACGAGGCCATCCTGTCCCAGCCCGAGGGTACTGTGCACGGCGAGATCAAATTCACCGAGCAAGGCGAGGTGCTGTCCAACAAGTACAGCAACAGCGAAACCGCCACTTACGAACTCACCATGGCGCTCAGCGGCCTGCTCAAGGCCAGCCGCTTCCTGGTGAGCCCGCCGCGCAACGACAAGCCCGACTACAGCGACATCATGGATGAGCTGGCGCACACCGGCGAACAGGTGTACCGCGACCTCACGGATCGCACCGACGGCTTCCTCGACTACTTCTACGAATCCACGCCAGTCGCCGAGATCGGCCTGCTCAACATCGGTTCGCGGCCATCCCACCGCACCAAAGGGGACCGCTCCAAGGCCTCGGTGCGCGCCATTGCCTGGGTGTTCGGCTGGGGCCAGTCGCGCCAGACCCTCCCGGCCTGGTACGGCATCGGCGGCGCACTGGAACGCTGGAGCCGGGGCGACGCCGAACGGGTCGCGCAGTTGCAGGCCATGTACGCGGACTGGGCGTTCTTCCGCGCCCTGCTCAGCAACTCGCAGATGTCGCTGTTCAAGGCCGACATGGACATCGCCGCCGAATATGCCAGGCTGTGCGCCGACCAGGGCAAGGCACAGGTGGTGTATCGCCGTATCCGGGACGAATATCGCAGCACCGTGGATCAGGTGTTGCTGGTGGCACGTCAACAGGCCCTGCTCGACGAAAACCCATCGCTGGCCGTGGCACTGGGCCGGCGAAATCCTTATCTCGATCCGCTCAACTACATTCAAATCACATTGCTGAAGCGCTACCGCGACGAGCGGCTCACCCCCGAGGAACGCCAACGCTGGTTGGCGCCGCTGCTCCGTTCCATCAATGCCATCGCGGCCGGCATGCGCAACACGGGCTAGGCTGTACACTCTCGGCAGCGCCCGCCCGGGCAGTTGCCGAGAGCCTGCATGAGCGGGAAGGTAAACGCACGCTGTACCACGGAGACGACGACCACTGCGCGTCACCCAGCGGGATCCGTGGCCTCCATAATCCCTTGCTTCAACCTGCGCGACCCGGCTCGCAAATCGGGGATTCCTCGGTAGCAACGGCCGCGTGTCCGGCTATAGTTAGGCCGGGTCGGGCCCGGGGTCCGCACCGCTTAATGGGAGAACAGCATGAAGATGCCTGAAATACGTGCCATTGCCCGCGATCGCGGTCTGAAGCCGGGGGTTGCAGGCAAAGCCGCCCTCATTCGCACCATTCAGCGCGACGAGGGCAACTTCGATTGTTTCGGCAGGGCAGACAGCAACTACTGCGATCAGGAAACCTGCCTGTGGCGCACGGACTGCCTGCCGGCGGCGCGCAAGGACGCGTGATTCAGGCCGCCTGCACAGGGATGGCGTTGGCGCTGCGAATCACGTTGTTGTGGGCGTCGAGATAGACGAGGGTCGGTTTGTAGCTGGCCAGTTCCTGCTGACTGAGGCCGACGAAGGCCGCGATGATGACGATATCGCCCGGCGCTGCCTTGTGCGCGGCCGCACCGTTCACCGAGATCACCCCCGAGCCGTCTTCCGCACGGATGGCATAGGTGACGAAACGCTCACCGTTGGTGACGTTGTAGATGTGGATCTGTTCGTACTCGCGGATCCCTGAAAGATCGAGCAATTTGCCGTCAATGGCGCACGAGCCCTCGTACTCGAGCTCCGAGTGGGTCACCCGGGCGCGGTGCAACTTGGCTTTGAGCATCATGGACTGCATGGAAAGGCCTCTTAGGTAACGGTAAACCGTCGCATGGAACGCGATATTATGGGGCCTACCTGCCCACCATTTCAACGAAACACCCCTGAGCCGACCTCGGTGTCTCGCCTGTTAGTCTAGTCCAATCAACAGGTTGTCTATCAGACGCGTGGTGCCGAGGCGTGCCGCCGCCAGTACCGCCAGCGACGTGTCGGCGTCACCCGGCTCTGTCAGATCCGCCGCACGGCGGATGCTGACGTAGTCCGGGTGGAAGCCCTGCTGCGCCAATGCATGCGCAGCCTGCTGCTCCAAGGCTGAGAAGTCGCGACGCCCAGCCCGTATTGCCTCGGCGATCTCTACAAGCGCGCGGTAAAGCCCGGGCGCGCGGGCGCGCGCCTCTGCGGACAGGTAGCAGTTGCGCGAACTGCGGGCGAGTCCGTCAGACTCACGGGCGGTCGGCACGCCCTCGATGCGGATGGGAAAACACAGGTCCTCCACCAGGCGGCGGATTACCGCCAGTTGCTGGTAATCCTTCTCACCGAACACCGCCACGTCCGGCTGGACGATGTTGAACAACTTGCTCACCACCGTTGCCACGCCGCGGAAATGGCCCGGGCGCGAGGCACCGCACAGGATGTCCGACAGGCCCGGCACCTCCACCTGGGTCACGCCCGCGTTGCCGTGCGGATACATCTCATCCACGCTGGGCATGAACAGCAGGTCGGCACCCGCCTCACGCAGTTTCTCCGCGTCCTGGTCCGGCGTGCGCGGATAAGCGGCCAGGTCCTCGTTGGGACCGAACTGCAAGGGGTTCACGAACACGCTCACCACCACGCGCGCGGCGAGTGCACGGGCGCGGGCGACCAGCGCGATGTGGCCGGCGTGGAGATTGCCCATGGTGGGCACCAAGGCGACGGGCTCGCCAGCGGCACGCCAGGCGCGCACCCGCTCGCGCACGCCCGCGACAGTGTTCACGGTGTGCATGGAAGACTCACTCGAAGCAATGTTCAGGGGCGGGGAAACTGCCGTCCTTGACGGCCGCGGCGTAGGCGGCCAGCGCCGCCGGGACGCTACCCGCTGCCGCGAGGAAATCCTTGGAAAACTTCGGTCGCTTGCCCGGGGTGATGCCGAGCATGTCGTACGCCACCAGCACCTGGCCGTCGCACTCCGGACCGGCGCCGATGCCGATCACGGGAATACCCAGCGAGCGCGTGATGGTCGCGCCGAGGCTACGCGGGATGCTCTCCAACAGCAGGACATCGGCGCCGGCCTGTTCGAAGGCCTGCGCATCGCGCACCATGGCGTCCGCCGCCTCCTCGCCGCGCCCCTGCACCTTGTACCCGCCCAGCTTGTACACCGTCTGCGGCAACAGGCCGAGATGCACGCACACGGGCACGCCGTGGCGGGTGAGATGGCGGACGATCGCTACATCGTCGCTGGTGCACTCGAGCTTGACCATCTGTGCGCCGCCCTCCTGCATCAACCGGCCCGCGTTGCGAAGCGCCTGCTCGGGGGTTGCGTAACTCAGGAACGGCATGTCGGCCATAACCAGGGCATGGGCGGCACCACGGCGCACCAGCTGCGTGTGGTAGACCATGTGGTCCATGGTCACGGGGACGGTCGATTCCTGGCCCTGCACCACCATGCCGAGCGAATCGCCCACCAGGAGTACTTCGATACCGGCCTCATCCATGAGTCGGGCGAAGCTCGCATCGTAGGCGGTCAGCGCGGCGAACTTGCGGCCCTGTTCCTTGAACTTGCGCAATTGCGTGACGGTGATGCTCATAGGGCTCACAGACCGATGGGCAGAGGATTGAAGAAATGTCGCCCGCTACGCATGGACTGCACCTGGGCGAGCAGTTGCTGATAGTCATGCTCGCCGGAGGACAGATCGATTTCCGCCGCATTCACGATGAGCAGGGGCGCTTTGTCGAAATGGTAGAAGAAGCGCGCATACGCCTCTACGACCCGCAGCAGGTAATCCGCGCCGATGCCCCGCTCGGCGGCTCGTCCGCGCTTGGCGATACGTGCTTGCAACACCTCCACCGGCGCCTGCAGGTAGATCACCAGGTCGGGCGCGGGCAGCTCCAGGGTGAGCTGTTCGTAGGCCTGCTCATAGAGGCGCAGTTCGTCAGGTTCCAGGGTGAGCTCCGCGAACAACGGGTCCTTGTCCATGAGGAAATCGGCAACGCGTACCGGTGCGAACAGATCCGCCTGACGCATGGCCTGGAGCTGGCGCGCACGCTGGAACAGGAAGAACAACTGCGTCGGCAGGGCCGCATGGCGCGGGTCCTGGTAAAAGCGCTCCAGAAACGGGTTTTCGTCGGCGGCTTCGAGCACCAGCTCGGCATTGAAGGTATCGGCCAGGCGCCGGGCGAGCGTGGTCTTGCCCGCGCCGATGGGCCCTTCAACGACGATGTGACGCAGTGTGGTTTTTGACAACGGAGTCTGCCACTCGGAAGCGAAACCGCAAGGATATCACGGTGCCTGGATGAGCCGACGCACGCCGCCTGCATCACACCCGGCGGCAAGCACGGTCACCGCACGGCCGTCAGGCAGCTTCGCATCGGGCGCCGCTTCCGCGAGCGGCAGCAGGACGAAGGCGCGCTGGGCGATGCCCGGGTGCGGCACCGAGAGGCGCGGGTGATCGATCACTTCGTTACCATAGAGCAGCACGTCCAGATCGAGCGTACGCGGGCCCCAGCGTTCGCCGCTGCGCGTGCGCCCTTGCACCGCCTCGATGTGTTGCAAGGCATCGAGCAGCGCCAGGGCTGATAACGTGGTATCGAGCACGGCCACCGCATTCACGTAATCCGGCTGGCCGGCGGGGCCCATGGGCGGCGTGCGGTAGAGCGACGACACGGAGGTCACACGGCTCTGTGGCAGCTCGGCAAGCGCCTGGAGCGCCATGCGCACCTGACGTTCCGGATGGTCGAGATTGCTGCCAAGGCCTATACAGGCCCGCACCGCCCTCACGCCGTCCCCTGGTCGGCCGGCTTGCGCTTGCGTTTGCGCGGGCGGCGCCGCTTTTTGGCGGGCTGACCGGTATGGACCGCCATGCTTTGGCGAGCGTCTTCGTCTGCGGATTGGAAGCGGGTCCACCAATCCGCCAGCTCTGCCACGTCTTCGCCGCACTCGGCGCGCAGCATGAGGAGATCGTAGCCGGCGCGGAAACGCGGGTGCTGCATGAGCAGCTCGGCGCGCTTGCCGCCTCGGCGCTTCAGGCGTTCCTGCAAGGTCCAGATCTCACGGGATTGCAGGGTGAAGCGTTTCGGAAAAGCCACATGACGCACCTGGCGCGCGACTACCGCATCGCCCGCCACCTGCATGGCCTCCAGTTCACTCATACCACGCGCGACATTCTGCTCCGCCTCGCGCGACACCGGCCCCCACAGCAGGGCGGCCACCAGGAACGACGGAGTGATGGACTTGCCCTCATCCACGCGCCGGTCGGTGTTCTCCAGTGCACGCGCCACGAACACCTGCGGGAAGTTGTCGCGCTCTTCGGCCAGTTGCGCATCGGTCTCGGGGAACAAGTAACCGAACAGCCCGTAGTGGCGCAGCAATTCGAAGGTCTCGGCCGCATAACCGGCCTGGAACATCTTCAGGGTCTCGTCGAACAGGCGCGCCGGAGAGATATCCTCGAGCAGGTGGCCGAGATCGTGGATGGCCTGCTCGCTGGCCTCGTCGATGCGGAAACCGAGTTTGGCCGCGAAGCGCACTGCACGCAGCATGCGTACCGGATCTTCGCGGAAGCGCTGCACCGGGTCGCCGATGATGCGCAGGCGGCCTTCATCCAGGTCTGCGACACCGCCCGTGTAATCCACCACCGAGAAATCGTTGATGTCGTAATAGAGCGCATTGACCGTGAAGTCACGACGCCACGCGTCGTCTTCGATGGTGCCGTAGACGTTGTCGCTGAGGATGCGGCCGTTCTCATTCAGCGCGTCCTCCTCGCTCTCTTCGTCGTGCTGCGCGCGGAAGGTGGCGACTTCGATGATCTCCTTGCCGAAGTGCACGTGCGCGAGTCGGAAGCGGCGGCCGATGATGCGGCAGTTGCGGAACACGCGCCGGATCTCTTCCGGGCGCGCGTTGGTCGCCACGTCGAAGTCCTTCGGCTCGCGCCCGAGCAACAGGTCGCGCACGCCGCCGCCCACCAGGTAGGCCTGGTAGCCTTCCTGCCTGAGGCGGTACAACACCTTCAGCGCATTGGGGCTGATGTGGGCGCGGGAGATGATGTGTTGATCGCGCGGGATGAGGCGGGGACCGGATCGCTCAGGCGGCGGGTCGTCGTCTGAAAAGAGTCCGAATTTTTTAGCGGATTGCTTGAGCCAGGAAAACATCTGCGTATAATACCACCGCGCTGAGCCACACGGCTATCAATGCTCCCATCGTCTAGCGGTCTAGGACGTCGCCCTCTCACGGCGAAAACCGGGGTTCGAGTCCCCGTGGGAGCGCCACTCTCTCGCGCTCATTCACACATCTCAATTCGAACAAGCCCGGATGCAAGAGCGCATCGGCGGGTTGTTTCGCCTGCTGTCCTGTGGACGGCGTCGCCCGCCGTTTTGTCGACGTCCGTTCAGAAGCCAGCCCTGAGGGTGATGGTCAGCGTGTCCTGTTCACTGCGCGGCTGCCAGGCATACCCATCGACGGCACCGTCGCCGTCAACGTCCACGGCGACGGGATCTGAAACGTCAAAACGATAGCCCTGGTAGTCGAGCGCCAGTTCCAAGGCCTCATTGAAGCGATATCCCACACCTATATAGAACCAGGGATTGGTCTCGGGTTTCAGATCCAGGCCGCCCCAAACGTCTATATGCTCGTCGGCATCCACGGGCAACAGCATCCCCCCGCGCGCCGTCCAGCGCCGGTCCTGCGCCTCGGCGCCGAGGCGCACGAACATGATGGTGTACTCCTCGTCGTAGCGTAGATGCCCTTGAGCTCACGGGTCCAATCGTCCACGCCGAAGGTCAGGATCACGGAGGCGGTGTCTCCGCGATGGTTCCTGGGCTTGAAGGAAAAACCGCCTTCCACCGCCAGTCCCAGGTAGTCGGTCTTGGAAGACAGCGGCGTGTGCGCCGGGTCGTTCAGCTCACCGTCGTAATCCACTTCCCCACCATAGAGCCGGCCGCGCACAATCAGGTCGGTGCGCCGCGCCACGCCCGCGGACAGATCCAGCGTCGCGACCGCCCGCGGGCCGGTTTCGTCGACCGCCTTGCGGTGCTCCAGGTCGTCGTACTCGCGCCAGTTGAAATATTCGACACCGGCGCCGAGGCGCATACTCACTTCGGCGAAGGCAAAAGGGGAAACGGTGAGCAGGGCAATGCCGAGAAACGCGCCGGCGCACCGGGCGGGGCCAATCCATCGGGAGGGGTGGGACTTCACGGCGTGTCTCCTTCGCCTTTTTGTTTGGCCGAGTATCGCGAAACCGGGTTGCGCTGTGCAACCAATCCCTTGGGTCCAGATGCGGTGTTTGCCGGACCGCCCCTGTGTGTTACCGTACCGCCCCCGCCCTGGAGGGTTACCCATGGCAAGAACCGCCAGCCGCAAATCCGACAACGCCTTCGACCTGGAACGCGCCATGGCCGAACTCGAGGCCATCGTGGAGCGCATGGAACACGGCGAGCTCTCCCTGGAACAGGCACTGAAGGACTTCGAGCAAGGCGTGCAACTGAGCCGCGCCTGTCATCAGGCCCTCGGCGAGGCCGAGCAGAAGGTGCGTCTGCTCCTGGAAAAAAACGGGCTCGAGGAACTGGTGCCGTTCGCGTTGAAGCAGGAAGGCGCGGGAGACGACGATGACGCTTAAGGCGTTCTCCGCCGAATGCCAGGCCCGCGTCGAAGCGGCGCTGGCGCACTGGCTGCCATCTGCCGAAGAGGCCCCTGCCCGCCTGCACGAGGCCATGCGCTACGCATCGCTGGACGGCGGCAAGCGGGTACGTCCGCTGCTGGTGTACGCCGCCGGCGGCGCGCTGGGCGCCGACCAGGCCGCGCTGGACGGGCCCGCCTGCGCAGTGGAATTCATCCACGCCTATTCCCTGGTCCATGACGACCTGCCCGCCATGGACGACGACGACTTGCGCCGCGGCAAACCCACCTGCCACAAGGCCTTCGACGAGGCCACCGCCATCCTGGCCGGAGATGCCCTGCAGACCCTCGCCTTCGAAGTCCTGGCCAACGACGCCGCAATGCTCACGGATCCGACCCGCCGCCTGCGCATGGTGGCGGAACTGGCCCTGGCCAGCGGTTCGGGGGGCATGGCCGGCGGGCAGGCCATCGACATCGCTGCCGAGGGCAGGCACCTGGGCCTTGACGAGTTGGCCCACATGCATCGCCTCAAGACCGGCGCCCTCATCCGCGCCAGCGTGCGGCTCGGCGCGCTCAGCGCCCCCGCATACACCGAGGCCCATGGCGCGCTGCTCGACGAATATGCCGCCTGCATCGGACTCGCCTTCCAGATCCGCGACGACATCCTCGACGTGGAGGCGGACACCGCCACCCTCGGCAAGACGCAGGGCTCCGACCAGGCCCGCAACAAGCCCACCTACACCTCACTGCTCGGCCTCACGGGCGCCAAGGACAAGCTGCGCGAGGTCCACACCGCCGCCCTGGCGAGCCTGGACGGTTTCGACACCGCCGCCGACCCGCTGCGCTGGCTGGCCGACTACATCGTCGAACGCGGCAACTGACCTGAAAAGGATCAACGCAAAGGCGCGAAGGGCGCAAAGGACGCGAAGGGGTAAAGGATTTACACGGTCTCAATGCCGGCTCGGAGGGCGCATGGCGGCCGGTCCCCCGTCTCCAGGTGTCTCCAGGAGAGGCGCGCCTCGTGAAAATATTCACAGGTCTTCGCGCTCTTTGCGGCCTTAGCGCCTTTACGTTGGGCTGTTCTTCCCCTGATTGCCTTGCGGCCCTTGCATGCGCACGGCCGCGCCGCCATTATTGAACGCTTTCTCAGCTTGCCCCGGCCTCACTTGAATGCCTGATTCCTCCCAGCCCGTTCTCGAGCGGGTCGACAATCCCGAGCAATTGCGCGCCCTCACGCTGGGGCAGCTCAAGCGTCTGGCCCAAGAGCTCCGGGAATTCATGATCGATTCCGTGAGCCGCACCGGCGGCCACCTGGCCGCGGGCCTCGGCACGGTGGAACTCACCATCGCCCTGCACTACGTGTTCAACACACCCACGGACCGCATCGTCTGGGACGTGGGTCACCAGAGCTACCCGCACAAGATCCTCACCGGCCGGCGCGAACGCATGTCCACGCTGCGCAAGCGCCACGGCCTGTCGGGTTTTCCCAAGCGCGATGAGAGCCCTTACGACACCTTCGGCACCGGCCACTCCAGCACCTCCATCAGCGCCGCCCTGGGCATGGCCCTCGCGGCACGCAGCACGGATCCGCGCCGCAAGGTGATCGCCGTCATCGGCGACGGCGCTATGACCGCCGGCATGGCCTTCGAGGCGCTCAACCACGCGGGCGACCTGGATGCGGACCTGCTGGTGATCCTCAACGACAACGAGATGTCCATTTCGCCCAACGTGGGCGGCCTGTCCAATTACCTGGCGCGCCTGCTCTCCGGCCGGTTCTATGCGACCGTGCGCGAGGGCAGCAAGAAGGTGCTCAAGAACGTGCCGCCGCTATGGGAATTGGCGAGTCGTGCCGAGGAGCACGTGAAGGGCATGGTGGTGCCCGGCACCCTGTTCGAGGAACTGGGCTTCAACTACATCGGCCCGGTCAACGGCCATGACCTGGAGACCCTGATCAAGACCCTGCAGAACCTGCGCTCCCTGTCCGGACCGCAGTTCCTGCACATCGTCACGCACAAGGGCAAGGGTTATCCGCCGGCCGAGCAGAACCCTTGCTTCTATCACGGCGTCACACCCTTCGACCCCGCCACCGGCACCATGCGCAGCAAGGCGTCGGGACCCAGCTACACACAGGTCTTCGGCGACTGGCTGTGCGACATGGCCGAGCGCGACCCGCGCCTGTGGGGCATCACCCCGGCCATGCGCGAGGGCTCGGGGCTGGTGACCTTTTCCGAGCGTTTCCCGGAACGCTACCTGGACGTGGGCATCGCCGAACAGCATGCCGTGACCCTGGCCGCGGGCATGGCCTGCGAAGGCATCAAGCCCGTGGTTGCCATCTACTCCAGTTTTCTGCAGCGCGGCTACGATCAGCTCATCCATGACGTGGCGCTGCAAAACCTGCCGGTGCTGTTCGCCATCGACCGCGCCGGCATCGTGGGACCGGACGGTCCCACCCATGCGGGCACCCTGGACCTATCGTTCCTGCGTTGCGTGCCCAACCTGATGATCATGGCCCCGTCCGACGAAGACGAGTGCCGGCGCATGCTCACCACCGGCTTCCGGCATGATGGCCCCGCTGCGGTGCGCTACCCGCGCGGCACCGGTCCCGGCGCACCGGTCACCAGGACCCTGGAGCCGCTGCCCGTGGGCAAGGCCGAGCTGCGCCGCCAGGGCCGGGACATCGCCCTGCTCGCCTTCGGCAGTCTGCTGGCGCCGGCGCTGGCCGCCGGCGAGGCGCTGGATGCCACGGTGGTGAACATGCGTTTCGTGAAGCCGCTCGACGAGACCCTGCTGCGCGAACTCGCCACCGGCCATCGCCTGCTGGTCACCCTTGAGGAGAACGTCATCGCGGGCGGCGCCGGCAGCGCCGTGGCGGAGTACCTGGCCGGCGCGGGCAGCACCTGTCCGGTGCGCCACCTGGGCCTGCCCGACGCGGTCATCGAGCAAGGCAGCCGGGAAGAACTTCTGGCGGAATGCGGCCTCGATACGGATGGTATAATCGCCGCCGTTCGCGCCTTTTCCACCGGGACTTGCTAACGCGCCCGGGCTCACGTAAATTTCCTAGCGCTCCCCTCAACATTTCACCATGAAACCCAGGTATACCCTCAAGGTCGTGACCGATTTCGCTGCCGCCCATTCCTTGCGGGACTATGCCGGGGAATGCCGCAGGCTGCACGGCCACAACTGGAAAGTGGAAGTGGAAGTGGTGGCCTCCGCGCTCGACCGGCTCGGCATGGCTATCGATTTCAAAGACGTGAAGGCGGCGGCGCGTGCGGCGGCGGGTGAACTGGACCATCGTTACTTAAACGAGATGCCGCCCTTCGATCAGGTCAACCCGACAGCGGAGAACATCGCTGCGCACCTGTTCGAACGTATTGCTGAGACCCTCGACAACGAACGCGTGCAGGTGAGCGCCGTCACCGTCTGGGAGACGGAACGCGCTTGCATCCGTTACGCGAAGGAAGCTGAGAATGACTGAATGCTGTAACACCCCGATGGTTGACGTACAGAGCAGCCACGATACCCGCCGCATTCCCATCAACAAGGTGGGTATCAAGGACATCCGCCACCCGGTGCGTATTCTCGATCGCACCGGCGGCGAGCAACACACCATCGCGAATTTCAACATGTACGTGAACCTGCCCCATAACTTCAAGGGCACGCACATGTCGAGGTTTGTGGAAATCCTTAACCGCCGCGAACGCGAGTTGTCGGTGAAGTCCTTCAAGGACATGCTGGCGGAAATGGTCCAGGTGCTCGAGGCCGAGGCCGGGCACATCGAAATGTCGTTCCCCTATTTCGTCCAGAAGAAGGCCCCCGTGTCCGGCGTGGAGAGCCTGATGGACTACGACGTGTGCTTCATTGGCGAGATCGTCGACGGCCAGCCGAGCATGAAGGTGCGCGTAGTGGTGCCGGTCACCAGTCTGTGCCCGTGCTCCAAGGAGATCTCCGATCGCGGCGCCCATAACCAGCGCTCCCACGTGACCGTCACCGCCTGCTGCCACGGTTTCGTGTGGATCGAGGAACTCATCGACCTGGTCGAGAAGGAAGCCTCCTGCGAACTGTACGGCCTGCTCAAGCGCCCGGATGAGAAGTACGTGACAGAGCGCGCCTATGACAACCCGAAATTCGTGGAAGACATGGTGCGTGATGTGGCCGCGCGGCTGAACCAGGACGAGCGTATCGTTTCCTACATGGTGGAATCGGAAAATTTCGAATCCATCCACAACCATTCCGCCTACGCCCTCATCGAGCACGACAAGCGCAAGGCTGTCTAGAAAACCGCCAACGCAAAGGCGCAAAGGACGCAAAGACCTTCGCGTCCTTTGCGCTGCTGACCTGGAAGATGCGCGTTGGGCCGTTTCTTCACCGCCCTTCAATACTTCTGCCGCAGCACGAGCGCAGCGCCCTCGCGCTGGATTTCGATGCGTCCCAGATAGGTCATGCCGAGCAGCACCTGGTTGCCGGTGGCGTCGTTGTCCAGCACGGAGGCCTCCACGTTGCGTAGCTGCAACTCACCCACGCGCACGGTGTCCAGTTTCACCAGCCAGGCATTCACCGGGCCACCGGCGGTCAGCACGGTGTGCGGCTCGCCACGCAGACGGTAATCGATGCCGAGCCGACGGGCCTCCGCCGCGCCCAGCGTGACACTGCTCGCCCCCGTATCCACGATGAAATCCACCGCCTGGCCGTTGATGAACCCGCCGGTGCGGTAGAGGCCTGACTGCGGCCAGATCTGCACGGTGCTTTCCGTGGGCGGCGTGTATTGCGCGCCGATTTGTGCCCCGAGGGGGTAACGGCGCGCCTTGCCATCGATGAGCAACGTGGCCGCGTTGCTGTCCGCGCTCAGTAATTGAATGCCCTCGGGGCTGGTTTCGCCACGGGAGAGGATGCGGCGTTGGCCGTCGACGCTGAGCACCGCCCGGTCACGGAACAGGGCCAGGACGGTGATCTCCTGAGGCGCAGCCATGGCGAGTGAAGGCAGGAGCAGCAGGGCAGGCAGCCAGCGTTTCATGGCGCCAGCTTACCGCAACGGTGCGGGAGCGGGTATCAGGCCAGCAGGTGGGCGGTGATCTGGAGCAACAGCCAGGCGGGCAGCGCCGCGAGCACGTCGTCCAGCATGATGCCGAAGCCGCCCGTGACGCGCCGGTCGACCCAGCGGATGGGCCAGGGCTTGGCGATGTCGAAAAGGCGGAACAGGACGAAGCCGAGGATCACCGCCCAAACCGCGTGAGGTGCCGCGGCCATCACCAGCAAATAGCCCACCACCTCATCCCAGACGATGGCAGGTGCATCGTGGACGCCCAGCGCCCGCGCGGTGCGCCCGCACAGCCAGATGCCCAGGACGAACAGTGCGGCCACCACGGCGAGATACATGCCGAGCGGCAGGTCGCGCATGAGCAGGTACAACGGGACGGCCGCCAGGGTACCGAAGGTACCGGGCGCCTGACGTGCCAGCCCGCTGCCGAATCCGAACGCCAGCAGGTGGCCGGGATCGCGCAACAGAAGGCGCCTCATGGCGACGCCCCGAAGTGATCGAAACCGGCCTGCTCCACAGGCATGCGGTGCCCATCCGGACCGTACACACGCAGCCCCTCCCCGGCCTCAATCACCCCTACCGGCGTACACGGAAACGGCAGGGCGGCGATGGCCTCGGCCTGCGCGGGTGCCGCCGTGAAGCACAGCTCGTAATCGTCTCCGGCGGTCAGGGCGAATTGGCGCGCCCCGGCCTCACCCACCCTCCGGCAGAGCGCATCGGAAATCGGGAGATCCGCGAACTTGAGCGTGGCGCCCACGCGGCTGGCCTTGAGGATGTGGCCAAGGTCGGCGGCAAGACCGTCCGAGACGTCTATGGCCGCGGAGGCCAGTCCACGCAGGGCAAGACCCCAGGCAACGCGCGGCGTCGGCCGGTCCAGGCGCCCCCGCAGGAATTGCCCATCGGCGCCATCGGCAGACAGCTCACCCAGCGCGATGCGTAACCCGGCGCCGGCGTCGCCGAGCGTGCCGGTTACGTAGATAAGGTCGCCCACACGCGCGCCGTCGCGGCGCAGTGCCTGGTTGGCCGGGATAAAGCCGTGGGCCTGAAGGGTGATGGTCAGCGGCCCCCGCACCGTGTCGCCACCCACCAACTGCACGCCATGGGCTTCGGCGAGCTGGAACAGCCCGCCGGCAAAGGCATCCAGCCAGGCCTCGTCGACCGACGGCAGGCTGAGGGAGAGCGTGATCCACGCGGGTTCCGCGCCCATGGCGGCAAGATCCGAAAGGTTCACTGCCAGGGCTTTGTGGCCAAGTGCAGCGGGATCGGTGGCCTGAGGGAAATGACGGCCCTCCACCAGTGTGTCCATGGTGACCGCCAGCCGCGCATCCGACGGCATGCGCAGCAACGCGCAATCGTCCCCGACGCCCAGCTCCACATCGTCGCGCTTCACCCTCTGGCGGGTGAAAAAGCGCTCGATGAGCTGAAATTCGCCCAGCGCCACGCGCTTACTTGCGGGCGCTGGTCTCGGGCTTGCGCAGCTTCCGCGCCAGCTTGTCGAGCACGCCGTTCACGTACTTGTGTCCCTGCTCGGCACCGAACACCTTGGCCAGTTCCACCGCCTCGTTGATGGCAACCCGATACGGGACTTCCGGGTGCAGGGCAAGCTCACACACGCCGAGACGCAGAACCGCCCGCTCGACGGGGTCCACCGCATCGATACCGCGATCGATGACCGACGCAAGATGTTCGTCGAAGCTCTTCAGGTTGGCCGGCACTTCATGGAGCAACGTAGAAAAATACCCCACGTCGACACCGCTCATGTCCTCCTCGGCCAGGAACTGTGTTTCCACGTCGGAGACGTTTTGCCCGGTGAGCTGCCATTGGTACAGCGCCTGGACGGCGCGCGAACGCGCGCGTGAACGAGGATTCGCGGCCATGTCTTACTTTTCGGCCCGAAGCTTGCCCAGCACGTTCACCATCTCGATGGCCGACAGTGCGGCTTCCACGCCCTTGTTCCCGGCCTTGGTGCCGGCGCGTTCGATGGCCTGCTCGATGGTGTCGACGGTGAGCACACCGAAGGACACCGGCACGTCGTGGCCGAGGGAGACCTGGGCCAGGCCCTTCACGCACTCGCCCGCCACATAGTCGAAGTGCGGCGTGCCGCCGCGGATCACCGCACCGACGGCGATGATGGCATCGTACTTGCGGCCGGCGGCCATGCGCTGTGCCGCCAGCGGGATCTCGAACGCGCCCGGGACACGCACGATCTCGATGGCGCCGTCTTCGGCGCCGTGGCGACGCAGGGTGTCGAGCACGCCCTCGAGCAGGCTCTCCACCACGAAGCTGTTGAAGCGGCTGACGACGATGCCGAAGCGGGCACCGCCCGCGACCAGGTTGCCTTCGATGGTCTTCATGCTGCCCATGTGTTGTTCCTTCTCAAGTTCGCAAATTCGCAGAGAAAAGCCTTAACCACGGGGGACACGGGGAACGCGGGTTGGGAAGAATGTTCCACCCTGCTCGTGTCTCGCCCACGGATGTTTTATTCGTCGCCGTGGATGTAGCCGACCACTTCCAGATCGAAGCCGGACAGGCCGTGCATTTTCTTGGGCGAGCTCAAGACCTGCATGCGGCGCACGCCGACATCCTTGAGGATCTGTGCACCCATGCCGTAGGTGCGCAGGTCCGCCGTGGGCTCCTGGCGCGGCGGATTGATGCCGCGGTCCTCCAGGGCGTAGTCCTGAACGTGGCGCAGCAGGACTTCCGGGGTCTGCTGTTGGCGCAGGATCACCGCCACGCCGGACGCCTGCTTGCCCAGATACGCCAGGGCGCGCGACAGCGGCCAACCGCAATCACTGCGCAGGTTGCCGAAGGCATCGCACAGGGTGTTCTGCATGTGCACGCGCACCGGCACGGCGGTTTCCGGATCGATCTGCCCGCGCACCAGGGCGAAATGCACACAGCGCTCAATCACGTCGCGATAGGCGATGAGACGGAACTCGCCATATTCCGTAGGCATGTTGCACTCGGCGACGCGCTCCACGGTGGGTTCGTTGCGCAGGCGGTATTCGATGAGATCGGCGATGGTGCCGATCTTCAGCCCATGCGCGGCGGCGAAGATTTCCAGATCGGGCCGGCGCGCCATGCTGCCGTCCTCGTTGAGGATTTCCACGATCACCGCGGCGGGCTCGAGGCCGGCCAGGCGGGTCAGATCACAACCGGCCTCGGTGTGGCCGGCGCGCGTGAGCACGCCACCGGGACGCGCCATGAGCGGGAAGATGTGGCCGGGCTGCACCAGGTCATCGGGACGCGCGTTGGGCGCCACGGCCGTGCGCACCGTGTGTGCGCGATCGTAGGCGGAGATGCCGGTGGTCACGCCGCGCGCCGCCTCAATGGACAGCGTGAAGGCGGTGGAGTGCTTCTCGTTGTTGTCGGTCACCATGAGCGGCAGGCGCAATTGTTCGCAGCGCTCGCGGGTGAGGGTGAGGCACACCAGGCCGCGTCCGTAACGGGCCATGAAGTTGACGTCTTCGGGCCGCACCAGCGAGGCGGCCATGAGCAGGTCACCCTCGTTCTCGCGATCCTCGTCGTCCACGAGGATGACCATCTTGCCCTGGCGGATGTCCTCGATGATTTCTTCGATGCTGTTGAAAGCCATGGATGTCAGACGATCACTTTTTTAGGAAGCCGTTCTCGGCCAGAAAATCGAGCGTGATGCCCGGCGTGTTGGCCTGCGCGGCGCGTTCGCCGAGCAGCAGTCGTTCGAGGTAGCGCGCGATGACGTCCACTTCGAGATTCACGCGGCGACCCACGGTGAAGTCGCCCATGGTGGTTTCGCTGAGCGTATGCGGGACGATGTTCAGTTCAAACTCGGCGCCTTGCACGGCGTTCACGGTGAGGCTGATGCCGTCCACGCAGATGGAGCCCTTTTCCGCGATGTACTTGGCCAGTTCGTCCGGCGCACGAATCACAAAACGCACGGAGCGACCGTCGTCCCAGCGCCGCACCACACTGCCGACGCCGTCCACGTGGCCGGACACCAGATGCCCGCCAAGGCGCGAGTTGGGTGTGAGCGCCTTCTCCAGGTTCACACGGCTGCCGATGCGCAGTTCGGAAAAGCTGGTGCGCGCCAACGTCTCGCCGGACACGTCGGCCCAGAAGCCGTCGCCGGGCAACTCCACCGCCGTGAGGCAGACGCCGTTCACGGCGATGCTGTCACCAAGCTGGACGTCGCCCAAATCGAGCCGGCCCGTACGCACACGCAGGCGCACATCCGCGCCGCGCGGCTCCAGGGCGGCGACCTCGCCTACTGACTGGATGATTCCGGTGAACATGAGGGAGAAAGTCTCGAGAAACCGACCCGCATGATATGCCCCTCAGCGCAGGCTTGTCACCCGAGCCGTGACGCGCCAGTCGCGACCGACGGCACGGATGTCGGTGATAGTGAGCGGGATGGCCTGGGCCATGGCATCGAGACCGGGTAGCTCGAACAGCGCACGTGCGCCGTGGCCCATGAGTTTCGGGGCGACGTAGATCACCATTTCATCGACCAGCCCCTGGGCAACAAAAGCGCCGGCCAGGGCCGGTCCGGTCTCCACCAGGACCTCGTTCACATCCCGCGCGGCGAGACCGCGCAGCAGGGCCGCCAAATCCACGTGGCCGCCTCGCGCGGGGAGCTGCAGCAACGTGGCACCCGCTTCGCGCAGCGCGGCGGTCAGTACCGTGGCAGTGGTGGCGATCAGCGCCCCGCCCTGCAACACGCGGGCGTCGGCGGGGATGCGCAGCCGCGAATCCACCACCACCCGCAGCGGCTGGTGCGTGCGGCCCTCGAGGCGCACGGTCATTGCCGGGTCGTCGGCCAGTACCGTGTAGGCGCCCGTGACAATGGCGCAACTGCGCGCCCGCAGGTGTTGTACGTCGAGCCGCGCCGCCTCTGACGTGATCCACTTACTCTCGCCGCTGGCCATGGCGGTACGCCCGTCCAGACTCATAGCGGACTTCACGCGCACATAAGGGAGGCCGGTGCGCATGCGCTTGGCAAATCCGGGATTCAGGGCCTCGGCCTGGGCCGCCAACAGCCCGCTCGCCACCGCGACGCCCGCCGCCCGCAACCGCGCCAAGCCGTTGCCTGCCACCCTGGGGTTGGGGTCTTCCATGGCGGCGACCACGCGCGCCACGCCGGCGGCGAGCAGCGCGTCGGTGCAGGGCGGTGTGCGGCCGTGATGGCAGCACGGTTCCAGGCTCACATAGGCGGTGGCGCCGCGTGCCCGTTCGCCGGCTTGGCGCAAGGCCACCACCTCCGCGTGCGGACCCCCGGCGCGTTCATGCCAGCCCTCGCCCACCGTCTCGCCGTCGCGCACCAGTACGCAGCCGACGCGCGGATTGGGGCTGGTGGTCTCCAGGCCCTGTGCCGCGAGCTGGATGGCGCGCGCCATGTGGGCGTGGTCGGCCGCGGTGAAAGCGTTCATGGGCGCGACTTGCCGCCCTTTCCGATGAGGGGGAGCTGGTTGCGGCGGGCCTCGGCCGAGGGTTCGTTCTGCATGCGCTCGATCTCCTCGCGGAAGGCGTTCACGTCCTGGAAACGCCGGTAGACCGAGGCGAAACGCACGTAGGCCACTTCATCCATGGCACGCAGCTCGTCCATCACCCACTCGCCGAGCAGGCCCGAGGCGACCTCGCGATCGCCCGTGGCGCGCAGCTTGTGTTTGATGCGGCTCACCGCTGCCTCGATGGCCTCCATGCTCACCGGGCGTTTTTCCAGCGCGCGCAGCAGGCCGCCGCGCAGCTTGTCCTCGTTGAACGGCTCGCGGATACCGCTGCGCTTGACGATGCGCGGCATCACCAGTTCGGCCGATTCGAAGGTGGTGAAGCGCTCGCTGCAAGTGAGGCATTCGCGACGCCGGCGCACCATGTCGCCCTCGTTCGCGAGGCGCGAATCGATGACCTTGGTGTCCGGCGCACCGCAAAAAGGACAACGCATGATCTTTAAGTCCGCAAATGAACGCCAATGAACGCCAATGTCATTCGCGTGCCCCGCGACGGATGCAAGCCATGGCTACGACACCAGTCCGCAACGCACATGTTTGACATGCCTTGGCGCCCACGCGTTCATTGGCGGACTTTGTTCAATCAGCCATAGACCGGGAAGCGCTTGCACAGGTCGAGCACCTTGGCCTTGGCGGCGGCGACGGCCTCCTGGCTGCCGCGGGCATCGATGACGTCGCAGATCCAGCCCGCCAGGTCGCGGCACTCCGCTTCCTTGAAGCCGCGGGTGGTCACCGCGGGCGTGCCGATGCGGATGCCGCTGGTGACGAAGGGCGACTGTGGGTCGTTGGGGACCGAGTTCTTGTTCACGGTGATATAGGCGGCGCCCAGCCAGGCGTCCACGTCCTTGCCGGTGAGGCCCTGGCTGATGAAACTCACCAGGAACAGGTGGTTGTCGGTGCCGCCGGAGACGATGTCGAAGCCGCGATCCATGAACACCTTGGCCATGGCGCGGGCGTTGGCGACCACCTGAGCCTGATAGGTCTTGAACTCGGGGGCCAGCGCTTCCTTGAAGGCGACCGCCTTGGCGGCGATCACGTGCATGAGTGGGCCGCCCTGGGTGCCCGGGAACACCAGCGAGTTGAGCTTTTTCTCGAGATCCGGGTTGGCCTTGGCCAGGATGATGCCGCCGCGCGGGCCGCGCAGGGTCTTGTGGGTGGTGGAGGTGGTCACGTCGGCGATCTGCACCGGGCTGGGGTACACGCCGGCGGCGATGAGGCCCGCCACGTGGGCCATGTCCACCATCAGGTAGGCGCCTACCTTGTCGGCGATGTCGCGGAAACGCTGCCAGTCCACCACGCGCGAATAGGCGGAGAAGCCGGCCACGATCATCTTCGGCTTGTGCTCCAGGGCCAGGGACTCGACCTGCTGGTAGTCGATTTCACCGGTATCGGCGTTCAGGCCGTACTGCACGGCGTTGTAGATCTTGCCGGAGAAATTCACCTTGGCGCCGTGCGTCAGGTGACCGCCGTGGGCCAGGCTCATGCCCAGCACGGTGTCGCCCGGGTTCAGCAGGGCCATGTACACGGCGGCGTTGGCCTGGGAGCCGGAATGGGGCTGGACGTTGGCATAGTCGGCGCCGAACAGCTGCTTCACGCGGTCGATGGCCAGCTGCTCGGCGATATCCACGAACTCGCAGCCGCCGTAGTAGCGCTTGCCCGGGTAACCCTCGGCGTACTTGTTGGTAAGCACGGAGCCCTGGGCTTCCAGCACGCGGGGGCTGGCGTAGTTCTCCGAGGCGATGAGCTCGATGTGTTCTTCCTGGCGGACCCGCTCCTGCTCCATGGCGCTGAACAGTTCGGGGTCAAAACCGTCGATAGACATGTTTTTCGTGTACATCGGCACTCCTGAATCGGCTCGGAAGTAGGGCGGGAGGGGCTCCGCGAAAGACCGGAAAGGTTACCTGATCCGGGGCGTTTTTGCATTCGGCCCGGGGGGCAGCAGAGAAGAGGAAGCATTAACCACGGGGAACACGGGGGACACGGGGAAATCCATGTTGTTCTGTAGATGCGGTTTCGATGACCGCCGGTGGTTGTGAAAGGCATTCGCCCACGGGGTGGGCTCCTACGGGTGGTTATCGAAACCTTGTAGGAGCCGACACCGTCGGCGAATACCGTCCTACGTGTCAAACCCCGCGGCGATTTTGGCGTTGAATGGAGTGCCGGAGCGGCCTCAGACCACATGGTTTTCATCCCGCCACAGTGAATTGGGGTGAGGGATTTTCGTGTGTGGGAGCGAGCTTCCGCTCGCGATTTTCAGGCTGGGGCTTCTTTGGAACCATCGCGAGCAAGAGCTCGCTCCCACAAACCCGGTGGTCACAGGGCGGAAGTGCCTCGACTACCAGTCGCCCTATGAGGCCTTCGCCAAAGCACTACGTGGTGCACTTAGAACCTGACTCCGCCAACTCCCCTCCTGGGCCTGTCTCTTGGTCACATTTCGCCGTTGTAGCCTGCCCCTCTTGCCCCCTCTCCCTCCGGGCCGTCTCTTTGTCACATCTTGCCCCCTCTCCCTCCGGGAGACGAGCGCATGGATGCGCGAGGTAGAGCAACGCAGGGAGCGGTTGCCGAGGGCTGGGGAGAGGGGATCAATTCAGGTGCGCCCGTGTTCCCCGTGTTCCCCGTGGTTAATGCTTTTCTCTTCCCTACCAGCACTTGGACGGGCAAAAAGAAAACCCCGCCGTTGGCGGGGTTATGGGTGGAGTCCTTCCCGGGAAGAATCCCGGCCCCTTGGGGGGCTTCTTTTTGGTTGTTTGGACGTCCCTGTCAATGCCCGTCCTAGGCCTTTCCCTGAATCCGGTGCGGCCCTTACAGGGTTCGCGAAACCGTTACTGCCAGGAGTTCTTCTTCACCTCGCCGCCCGCAGCCAGGGTGAGCGCGCGCTCGATGGCAGCCGGCGATTCCATGATGTTCATGAAGCTGTTCTTGCCCATCATGGAAAGGTCCGGGAAGTTGATGGCGATGCGGAAACGGGCATACAGCGCATAGACCTTGTTGCCGGAAACGAGCATTTCGTACGGCAGGTGCGCCGTGGAACGAACCGGCTTGAAGTCGATCTCGCTCATGATGAACTTGTCATCCTGATACTTGCCCTTGTCGGTATTGTTGCCGCGCAGGGCCACACCGAACACGGTCTCCTGCTTGCCCGGGACGTCGATGCGATAGACCTTGCTTACGCCGGATACGCCTTCGGTCAGCTTTGACTCCACGGCCTGCACCGCGGCTTCATAACTGTCGTGTTCAGCAAGCAGGCTCGGCTCGTCGAAATACTCCATACCAAACATGTAGTGGTATTTGCGCAGCTGCTTGGCGTTCATGGCCTTTTCGGGGCCGTACTCGGTCTCGCGGCCGAGGGCGCCGGCCAGCTTGTCGGCCACGGCCTTCAGGTCGCCTTCCATGCGGTAGGCATGGGCCATATAGATGGGATTCGTATAGGCCACCTGCAGCTCATCGCTGACCTTGGTGATCGCAACGCGCTGCGCCGCGGCGTAGCCGCCGAACTTCGACTTGGCGGCCTCCTGCTTCAGCTCGTCACTGGTGACGGCGAGAATGGTCGCGGTGGCATACGGACTGTAGCTTCCCACGACCTCGAAACCGGCCTGGGTGAGCTTGGTGGTCACGGTTTCCACCGTGGCGGTGATCTCTCCGCTGCCCTTGTAGGCGAGCACGAAGGGCTTGTAGGCATCGGCCGCCTGCGCCGCAGCAGCAAGCATCCACACGCACAGCCCCAGCGCCCAACTCCTGCGAGCATTCATGATGCGCCTCCTATTTGTGGTGGTGTTTTTTTGTTATTGAAACGGAGGCAGGCGCCTCCGTTTCTTTATTGCTTCACTTAGAAGCGGTGGCTGTACATCACCTGCCAGTTCGTTTGGCTATGAGATATTGTGGTCGGCGAGGTCGCGTTAGTACCCCCCATGAAAGCTGCGTCCTCTGTGCTCGACTCAGTCACTTTCACCTCAGGCGCATACGTCAGCGAAAAATCCACTGATGATAGCTCCGTGAACTTGTAACCGGCGCCAATGGTGTAGTGTTTTTCTATGGTTGCAGGAAACAGGAAGCTAACAGTTTCATCGGGAATAGGATTGCTAGCATAGTTGTAACCAGCGCGAACAGTGAATTTGTCAGTGACGTCATATGCCGCACCAATCTGGAACACATCTTGATCATCCCAGTCTTGAAAGTACTCGAATTCAAGCACCTTGTTAGCGAATCCACCGTTAGTCGGCGTATTGTCCGTGGTGATTACCATGTTGAACGATTCCATCACCTCAGACCAGTTGAGCCGTTTCCAGTCAGCCGCAACCATAAGCCGGTCGGTCGCTTTATAAGCCAGACCCAGCCCGTATGTTTCCGGCCACTGGAAGTCAACTACCTTGACCTTGCCTGAGACAGGAACCGTTTGATTTCCTGCGCCCGCGAAATCCACGTTGAAAGACATGTCGACATCTCCTTCGAAATCCGACATGTTTGTTTCTGCATGGTATGCACCACCGACAGACAGCTTTTCGTTTACTTTATAAACAAACCCAAGCTTGCCCGCGAAGCCATCGCCTCGCGTCTCTTGCGTGAAATCACTGGAATCGCTGAACGCGAAGTTGCCCCAGTAGAATGCCGTCATCGGACCGGCGCCATTATTCGTCGCACTAGGGTCCATAGCACCCAGGAAAGCGTCCACCATCGTGCCACTAATGTGTGAACGATTGTTAGATGGCGTGAAGTTCGGGTTTGCGTACATCTGATCTAGGCCGCCCAAGAAATTGTTGGCGTCCATGGACCATAGGATATCGAGTCCACCCCATACGTAATCAATGGAACCGCCAACCGTGAGACGATCACTAACGGTGTAGGCCAGCGGAAAAATGAGGCGGCCAACGCCAAGCTCGGAGCGCTGCTCGTGTCCGCTGTAATCGCCATTGGTAGGAGCCATCGAGAAAGGAATCCCGTTGGCACTCTGATCAACTGCGCTACCGGCGTCATATTCCGCACCCATGCCACCTTGGGCGAAAGCACCGACCCCATAGGTGAACTGACCGCGCTTTCTGCTCCAACCGATTGCAGGCATTAAAAAGGAATCTAAAGACGAACTCGCGCTACCATGAACGTTCTTTGCGTCTACGTCGGGACCAAGAACACCAAGTGCCACGTCAACGCGATTTCCTTCACCCATCAGGCCAATGGTCGCCGGGTTGTTCATCATAGCCGCCGTGCCATTGTCGTATGCCATGGATGCACCACCCATGCCGGCGGCGATGGGGCCATAGCCTTCCAAATTCATACCGTTCGTGGCGTGGGCAACCACGGGCGCGCCCAGCGCGACACTTACGGCGGTCGCAAGCAGGCCCTTCGAAATTCTCTCCATGATGTCTCCTCTTGTGGCGAAAGCGTTCGGCTGAAGTCTAGTTAGGATTTTTATTGTCGCTATTGGAACAGGGGCATTTTGATAATGGCCCGCACAAAACATAGGAGGAAGTACAAGGACGGTCACTACTCCGTATTGGGTAGTTAGAAATCGCTTATATAAGCGCCGTTTAATACTTGTTTGACAGCCTGGCCGTAAAAACGAAAAACCCCCGCACGAAGGCGGGGGTTTTCATTGCATCTGACGGAAGTGGGCGTCAGATGTACAGGCAGATGTCGGATTCGCCGGCAAACTCGAAGAACGTGGCGGCGCCGCCGAATTCCAGGCCATCGATGAACTGCGAGGGTTCCATGTCGAACAGGTCCACGGTCATCTGGCAGGCCACGAAACGCACACCCGCTTCCTGGCAGAGTTCGCGGAGCTCTTCGACGCTGGCCACGCCCTTGGCCTTCATCTTGCTCTTCATCATGGAGGTCATCACGCTCTCCATGCCCGGGATGGCGGTACCCAGCACGGGAAACCACTTGTCCATGCCCATGGGCATGGGCATGCCGGGATTGCCGAGCGGCGATACCTTCAGGTCGAGATCTTTCTTGACCAACTGCAAGCCGTAGAACGTGAAAAACACTTCCACGTCATAGCCAAGGGCAGCGGCGGTGGACGCCAGGATGAACGGGGGATACGCCCAATCCAGCGTTCCTTTCGTGGCGATGATGGCCAGCTTCTTAGACATCCGACACCTCTCCCACTAAGTAGTTGTTGCTCAGGCCTTCTTGATCAGGAAGACGAACTTGCCGCCTTCTTCACCGGATTCCAGCAGCGGGTTGCCGGTCTGCTTGGAGAAGGCTTCGAAGTCCTTGACCGAACCGGGATCGGTGGCCACGATGCGCAGCACCTGGCCGGACTGCAGGCCTGCCAGGGTCTTCTTGGCGCGCAGGATCGGCAGGGGGCAGTTCAGGCCGGAAGCGTCGAGTTCTTGATCGTAGTTTGCCATCACGGTTCTCCTTCGTACGTAACAAAAACGCCGAATCCTGCCGGATTCAGCGCGGGAATTAGAATTCAAGCCTGAACTTATATGTGAACATCGCCATGACGCAACCCCCCATTGGTGATAGCCCCGCCCGGTGTAATGTCACTTGGCGGCATGCCGAAGGAAACCCGCCGTGACTGCGCTGCGACAGTCCTCCATGGCAAGCCGTCACGCGCCAACAGGAGCGGGTTCAGGTAAGGTTAGGTCAAGGTTAGGCGACCGCCAGGCCGTTTTGCACCCAGGCGATGATCCCGCCGCGCATGTTGAACACGTTCCTCTTGCCCTGCGCCTGAAGGAACGCGCAGGCCTGCGCCGAGCGCATGCCGCTGCGGCAGTAAATGATGGTTTCGGCGTCATCACTGATCTCGTGCACCCGCATGGGCAGGAGATGCAGCGGGATGTGCACCGCACCGGGGATGGCACCCTGGGCCACCTCGCCCTCGGAGCGGACGTCGATGAGTCGCAGCCCGGCCGTGTTGGCTATCTTGTGGTACACGTCACCGGCATCGACTTCCTTTATATTGAACATATGTGCGTTTTCTCCCGCATGGGCATTTTAGCAAGCTCTAATATTATAGGGCGGCCAACCGCTGTTTCAACCCGGCATCGCGGCATCCGCCCGGCGCCCTCACGAAACCAGAAACTGCTTGAGGAACGGAGACTTGCGTAACGCCTTGCGCTTCATACTGGTGCTGTGGCTGAGCTTCGCCCCCGCCGCCGCACACAGCGAAATCCAGCTGCCTGACATGGGCTCCGGGTCGACGGCGATCACGCCTGTCGAGGAGGAGCGTATCGGCCGGGACATCGTCCGCCAGCTGCGCCGAGCCGGCAACATCGTCGATGATCCTGGCCTCACCGCCTATATCAACGACCTCGGCGCGCGGTTGACCTCGGCCTCGGGCGCCGGGCAACAGTTCAGCTTTTTCCTGCTGGACGACCCCACCATCAACGCCTTCGCCCTTCCCGGCGGGTTCATCGGCGTGAATGCCGGCCTGATCCTGGCAGCCCGTTCCGAGAGTGAGTTGGCGAGCGTGGTCGCCCATGAAATCGCCCATGTGACGCAGCAGCACATCGCGCGGCGCATCGAACAGATGAACCGTTCCAACCTGCCCATGACTGCGGCCCTCATCGCCGCCATCGTGCTCGGCAGCCAGAACCCGGAGCTGGGCCAGGCCGCCATCGCGAGCTCACTGGGGGCAGCCACCCAGAGCCAGCTGGACTTCTCGCGCGCGCACGAGCAGGAAGCGGATCGCATCGGCATGCACATCCTCAGTGATGCGGGCTTCGCACCTGGCGCCATGGCCTCCTTCTTCGAACGGCTCTATCAGGAAACGCGCCTCGCCGGCGGTGAAGCGAGCGAGCTGGAGTTCCTGCGCACCCACCCGGTGACCATCTCGCGCATTTCCGATGCACGTAACCGCGCCGCCGAGTTCGACCGTCAGCAGGCGCCAGCAGCCGCCACCTTCGAGTTCATCAAGCTTGAGCTCCGCGCACGTCTGGCCGCCGACCCATCCGCGCTGGCCCGGCAGCTCGGCGTGCAGCTCGAGGCCGGTGCGCCGAGTTCGCTGGAGGCGACCCGCTACGGCTATGCCCTGGCGCTCTGGCGCGCGGGGCGCATCGCTGACGCAAAGGCGGCCATGCAGCGCATCGATGCCCCGACCGAGGTACAGGCACGTATCTTGCGAGTACGAGCAGAACTCGAACTGGCCGACGGCCAATACGCAAATGCCGAGGTCCTCCTGAAGAAGGCCCGTGACCTCTATCCAGGCGACGAGGCCCTCTGTCTTGCATACACCCGTCTGTTCGCAGAAACACGCCGGCATGCCGACGCAGTCGCCACGTTGCGTGCGTTCCTGCGCGACTATCACACCTCGCCGCCCCTGCTGAATGCCCTCGCCGAGTCCGAGCACGGCGCCGGCAACCCCGCCGCTGCCCGACTCGCGCTTGCAGAGCGCTTCATTCTCCTCGACGAGAAGAATCAGGCCATCGAGCAGTTGGAAATGGCGCGCCGGGAAAAGGGGGTCGACTTCTACGATCTCGCACGCGTCGAAGCGCGTCTACAACAGCTCCGCGACCCCGCATCCCGCCGGTAAAAAATCACGTGGAATAAAACGCGCAGCTCGCGTCACTCTCACATTGCATGTGCTTTTGGACGGCAGTGATGTCGACATAAGACGTCACTAATATGCTGATGGGCCACGTTCGGACAGAACTTGCCATCGGTCTATCGTTAGGTATGCTTAGGTCCGTGCATCAGCGGACGTGGTTTACTATCCACTCCGAGAGATACCCCAATAAAAACATCACATTTATCTTCGATTGCACGGCACGTGACAGTGCCGCTTGAGCCAACCAGGAGGATAGGAATGCGGAACACCGCTCAACTCATCACCGCTGCGAGCGCAGTAGCGACCCTGCTGGGCGCACTCAGCGTTTCGCTGCCGGTGGCCGCGGCAGAGCCGTCGGTTCTGGAGCAGGGTAAGGCGATTTCCTTCGACAACAGGAAGGGCAACTGCCTCGCCTGCCACCAGATCGAAGGCGGCGACCTTCCCGGCAACATCGGCCCGCCGCTGGTCGTCATGAAGGCGCGTTTTCCGGACAAGGCAAAGTTGCGCGCACAGATCTTCGATTCGACGCAGGCCAATCCCAACAGCATCATGCCGCCGTTCGGTCGTCACCAGATCCTCACGTCCGACGAGCTCGACAAGGTCGTCGAATTCATTTACAGCCTCTAACGGCACCCTTCCAGCCAATCAGCAAGGTGATTCACATGAAGCGCAGAGTTTTCCTCAAAGGCACCCTGGCCAGCAGCGCCGTCGCCGTCGCCGTCGGTGCCGGTCTTCTCAATCCGCGCCAGGTTCTGGCCGCCTGGCCGAAATCCGCCTTCGAAGCCAAGAGCATGCAGGAAGCCCTCAATGGTGCATTCGGCAGTGAACTGACCGAACCGACCGACGCCATCCAGATCAAGGCCCCGGACATCGCAGAAAACGGCGCCGTGGTCCCCGTGACCGTATCGACCAATCTGTCGAACCCCGAATCGATCTCCATCCTTGCCGATGGCAATCCCACCCCGCTCGCTGCGAACTTCATGCTCGCGGCCAACACGGCGGGTTCCGTTTCCACCCGCATCAAGATGGGCAAAACCTCCAACGTCGTCGCTGTGATCAAGTCTGGCGGCAAGCTGTACAGCGCCCGCAAGGAAGTGAAGGTCACCATCGGCGGCTGCGGCGGCTAACCAACAACACCGGTTCGGAGAAAACGATTCATGGCTAACAGCATCAAGATCAAGACCAGCGTCAATGGCGACGTATGCAATGTCAAGTCACTTATCAAGCACGTCATGGAGACGGGCCAGCGCAAGGACGCCAAGACCGGCAAGGTGATTCCCGCCAAGTTCATCCAGGAACTGGTGTGCACCCATAACGGCAAGGCCGTGTTGAACGCGAACTGGGGTACGGCCGTTTCCGCCAATCCCTATCTCTCGTTCGAGTTCCGCGGCGCCAAAGCAGGCGACAAGCTCGTGCTGAGCTGGACCGACAACACGGGCGAGAGCGATTCGGCTGAACACACCGTGTAACGCGCCGGCCACCATAAGAGGATGGAAGGAGCCCATACAATGAAAAAAATGTTGACGATGGCGGCGGCCGTTACCCTGCTCGCAGGCATGCCGCTGGCCGGGCAGGCGACGCCGGAACAGGATCTGAAGGCATTTCGTGACTTCTACATGAAGCGCTTTCCCGGTGTACCGCTCAACGAGTTCGGAAACGGTGTCTACGCCATCGATGCGGATGCGCGCTCATCCTGGGAAGCCATCGAGGAGTTCCCGCCGTACGACGAGGAACTCGAGAAGGGCAAGAAGCTGTTCAATACGCCTTTTGCGAATGGCAAGACCTACGCCAGTTGCTTCCGCAATGGCGGTATCGGCATTCGCCAGAACTACCCGTACTTCGATGCAAAGAGCGGCGAAGTGAAGACCCTCGAGCAGGAAATTAACGAGTGTCGGGTCAAGAATGGCGAAAAGCCCCTGCCGGGCAAGAGGGGCGACATCGCCGCTATCTCGGGTTACATGGCATCCACGTCCAACGGCAAGGCACTCGACATCAAGATCCCGAACGACCCGCGTGCATTGGCGTGGTATGAGAAGGGCAAGGCCCATTTCTACATGAAGCGCGGGCAGCTCAACATGTCGTGCGCGAATTGCCACCAGGACAACGCCGGTAATCGTGTTCGTTCCGAGGTATTGAGCCCCGCCCTCGGCCACCCGACGCACTTCCCGGTGCATCGCCTGTCTTGGGGTAACCTGGGCACACTGCAGCGGCGCTACGGCGGTTGCAACGAGCAGGTGCGCGCCAAGGCGTTTGCCGATCAGGGGCCTGAATACCGGGCGCTCGAGTACTTCCACACGTACATGAGTAACGGTATCAAGGTGAACGCACCGAGTACGCGCAAGTAACACAACATCGCTTCAAGAGAACCCGGCTCCAAGCCGGGTTCTTTTTTGGCTCCACTACAGAAGCTCTGCAGGCGACGTTTCGCGCGCAGGCTGCCAAGGCATACGCTGCAAGAAGATCAGGTGCCGGAGCGGATTTCAGACATCCGATTCCTTCTCTCGTCAAGGCGCCACAGCAAGACTTCGGGGCTTCTCGCGACAACCGCGAAATGTGACGAAGAGACAGTCCGGAGGGAGAGGGGGTAAGAAGAGAGGCTAGGGGAAGCAAAACCATCCTGTCTTTCTCAGCGCAAGGTGAGCAAAAGATTTTGCTCACCTTCATTTTCAACCGCTTACGCGGCTGAAAATGGCGACACAAGTCTTCCCCGCACTTCCAGGGCAGAAACACGCTCCCACAGCTAAATAACTGTTTGAACCACGAGACCTGGATTAACGCTCGCCACGACACGGATAACGCCAAGAGCTGGAATCGAAGCAGGATCGCCTGCTTTCTCTCGCGCTTTCCTTGCGATCCTGGCGTCTGTGCAAGATGGCATGTGTGTCCGGGTCCGCAACAGCTATGTAGAGCTCAAAGAGCCTTGCAAGCGGCTCATTGAGGTCACGGTCTCAAGCTGAACATCAGCGGCGCCAGCACTGCTCCACGGTCACGTCCGGGTTGGGAGGATCAAGCACGATGCCCTTTACACCAGCGCTCGTTAGCTGAAGCGTGCCACAGCGGTCTTCTTTCATGATGTCTTTGGGCTCAGCGGAGAGCGTGTAAGCGCTATCCGTGGCAGCAAGTCTCAGGTTATACACCTTGAGCCCGGTCTTGGGGGATTCAGTGAATGGGAGCGCGGGTGGATTGCCGCTGCCATCCCGATACTTTCCGTGGGCGGTGTAATAACGTTCCATGAATTGTGCCAGTTCCATCAATGCCGCCTGGGCGTCAACCCGTCGGGCGGCCGCCACAGACTCGCGATAATTCGGGATCGCGATGGCCGCCAGGAGCCCGATGACGACCACGACAATCATGAATTCGATGAGGGTGAAACCCTGAGCACGTCTGTGCATGCATGACTCCTGCTAGAAAACCTCAAGCCAGGCCTTGCGACCCAACTCGCGACCCAGTTGTGAACGCATTCCGACACCGTCCTCCTCGACCAGATACTCTGCTTCACCATCGAAAATGGTGGGCGTAACACCCCTACCAACGTCACGCCGCAGCCCACTGGGCAGCACACAGTCGCCGTCGACACAGATCTGATCGAATTCGTCCAGACTGCCGTCGGCGTTCAGGTCGAACAAGGTATCCGCCGTCCGTCCGCCCGTCGCAAAGTCCAGTTCCATTAGCCAGCCGCTCATACCGCCGGCACAGGGATCGCTCTGGGGAATGCTGGTTGCAAAGCGGATGCGGTCGAACCAGATCTGCGGCGCATAAACGACACGCTCGCCCTCTTCATCGTTCACCGGAGAGACCAGGTCGAGATACCAGCCGTCTTGTGTACTCCAGTCCACGGTGTTGTTGCTCACCAGCCGGACCTCATAACCGGACTCGGCGTGGGTGGTTTCCATGGTGATCTCTTGCTGCTGCAAGGTACTGCGATCCAGTTCCTCGATGCGTGCGCCGTTGTCGCGGATTCCATACAGGCTTTGCACCGTGGTGTCTTCGGGGTCGTCCACCTGGAAGAAGCTGCCCGTGCCGAAGAACACCAGGTAGCCGCCTTCGGGGTGATACTGGATCTCGGGCTCGACAGTGATGGGCTGCACCTGACCATCGCCATTACGCGCCTTGAAGAGCGGATGCTTGGTGCCGCCGGACTTGAAGGCGACGTCCCAATTGTCGGTGTCGTTGTCGGTGAGGTCGAATTTCCAGAGATTGCCCTGGAGATCACCCGCATACACGTAGGTCGCGTAGCCGCCGTCACCATCGTAGACGAAGGCCGGAGTCGCGAGGCCGTTGGGCTCGGTACTGCTGCCAACATCCGTATCGATCTTGCGAATCAACGCGCCGGTCTGCAGATTCACGATAAAAAGCTGTGCCCGCTGGCTCTGGCTGTTGTAGCCATTACCGAACAGTGCTGCCCAGGTGCCGTCCTTCAGGCGGGCAATCACCGGCTTGCCGATGGTAAAACCAAGCTCGTTGTCCATGGCGCTGGAGAATTCCCACAACACCTTGCTGCTGTCCATGCCTTCCGGATCGGTCACGTCCAGGGCGAACACGGCACGACCGGCGGCCCCGGTGGCGCCCAGCAGGATGCTCTTCCATGCGCCGCCCCAGTAGGCATCAGACACGTGGATGTCGCCGTCCATGAGGAAGTGTCCCGCATAGCCGGGTTTGGCGAGTGCGGCCAGACGCGGATAGACCTCATTCGGTACATAGGCGAAGACCTCGTTGCCCTCGCTCGCATCAAACCCGTGCAGCATGCCGTCATTAGCCCCCACATAGACCATGGACCTGCGTTGCGATTTTCCAAGCACGAAGTCCTGGTACGTCGTCCCGCCATCAGCCTCCGGGAGGTTATGGAAACCGAAATGCTCCTGCGCAACGAATACCGGGTCCGAATTCACGATATGGCCGAGGAGCGTGCTGCGGTCGCGGAACGTCCCACCGTTCTTCTGTTCCTTGCTCTGGTCACCGCGCAGGTAGTCGAGTATCTGAGACTTGTTCTCCAGATGCGCCTGTTGCGCCGCCGTCAGGCTGTTCCAGGTGAAGGTGATGCCCTTATTGTTCAAGCCGCCGCTGGTCTCACCGCTGTTGCTGAGGATGTTGCGGGCAAGCGGGTCGTCCGGAATGCGGGTTGCGGCGTTCCACTGTTCGGTCAGCGTCAGGCGATGTTCCACCACCTTCGGCTCGTAGGCAACCAGTTCACCACTCCAGTCGGCGCTGTTCAGCGTCGCCTGGTAGGCCAACGAATCGGTGTCGAGACGCACCGAGTTGATGGCCGTGGTGGTCGAGGAGGTGCGGGTTCGATCGACGATGTTCGCGAGGATCGCCGACAGCCTGATGGAAAAATCGTGCGAGTCCTTGGCGCTGAAAAAAGCCCCCCGACTGTTCACCGCGGCGTGCAACAGGTCATCCAGGCGCGCCGCGCACGTCGTCCCTGAGCAATTCTGGGTGTCTGGACTGGTATTCAGCCAATCAATTTGATCACCGCTGTGGACTGCGTCCCAGGCCTCGTCCGGGTCGACGGAGCCGGTGACGCCAAGACCGACACCGAACGTGACCATGTGCTGCCAGAAGGCCGGATCGTCCGGGGTGACCGGCACCCGGTTTGCGAGGTCACCATGCAGATCGCGGTTCCAGTAGTACATGGCCACGTCCGCCAGGGTGTTGCTGTATCCGTCCTTATAGGGATCGCTCGGCGAATACTGATAGCTGGTGCCGTCCGGCGCAGTGATCTCCGAACCGGCGGAATTGTCGACATTTTTACGGGCCTTCTCCGTACGCGCGTCGTAGGAACTACCGCCCGACCAGTAGCCGTCCGTCATCAGAATGGAATAGCTCTGGCGGCACGCCAACTGCGGCGTGTTGTCGTTGGTGCCCGGCACAGCCCCCCACGGCCCGCGGTTGCCCGTGCGGGAAAAGTACTTCCCCACGTCATCGAGCGCCGTACGCAACGGCGTACCTGCCGCCGGGATGTCGCGTGTGTAGAGCTCATCGAAGAAGGCCTTGCGGTCCGTGCCGCTGAACCGCCGCACGCCCCTCACGACTGTCGCGGTGTTCTCGCCGTCGACGGAGCTCGATCCCTTGTTGATAGCACTGAAGCCAACACGCATGCCCGGGCCTTGCTCGGCGAATGCACGACCGATGCCTGCGCGCGCGGCGAGGATGCGTGACCGGTGATAGGTATACCAATTGGCGAAATTCTGGATCTCCTGATCATAGGTGCAGATACCCGCATTGCAGTCGTCCCGCCCTTCGCGCCCATGACCGCTGTAAGTGGTAATCGCTGGCGTGATCTCGACTTTCGTGTAGTTGTCCCAATTCCACGCATCGCTCGCATCGTCTTCCTTCCAGAAGTAGGTGGCAGGCCAGAAGGACTTGGTGCTCGATGTAGAACTGCAACTGCCGCCACTACCGCAAGTCAACCACCGGTTGAAGTTGTAGTTGCTGTTGTCCTCAGTCAAGTCACGGCAATAGGCTTGGCCGGTGCCGGAACGTTCCGGATTGTGCAACGCACACTTGGGATCGGCCGCGGGGTAATCGGTGCCGTCCCATTTGATCCAGGGCAGGTAGGTGATACCGGGGTCGTAGTAGACCGTATTCACCTGGGGTGATCGCGTCAGTGCCCCGAACGCTTGTCCGGCGTCCACCGTCGCCACGTAGTTATTGTAATCACTGCTGCCATATACGCCACTGGCACGTGGAAAGACGTACCTGGTATCACCCTTGGTGTAATCGTCAGGCATGATCTCGAACTGCATGGAGCCCGAGTCATCGAGAATGAACATGACGTTCGGGTCCACCTGTCCGCCGAGGAACAGCGGCACCTGCGAGACTTCGACCGGGCCCGATTCACTCGGGCAAGAGGCAGCGGGACCAGTGAAACTGAAGGTGCCGCTGCATCTACGGTACTCGAATTTATTGGGATGAATCTTGCTGTGAGTGCACTTAGTTCCGCCACTGCCCGAGACGTCCGTGATGGTCTCCAGCTCGCTGACTGTGATGGTTTTCGTGGTCTTGCTGCTCGGGCCTATCGCCTTTTCAACGGTGATGGAGGGACAAGCCGCCTGAACACTTGCGGCCGCCAGAGACAGCAGTAGCGCCATGCCGATACTCGAGACCGCCCACCACCCTGAGCGCGGATGGACATCCACACGCCTGCGAGTGAAGCCGCAGCCCGCGGCCCGACGAACCACCCTGAGGATGCGGATGAGTCCGGATACGTGATTCAAGTTGTTCATTTGACTCGTCTCCAGGCGGGCTCTTGTCCCGGGAGGGACTGGCAAGCACGATTCAATGCGGGATTTCCTTAAGTCCGGGCAGTACGGTGATGGCGGTGACCTTTCCGTCCTCTAACTGGTAATACACCACCTGGCCTGGCTTGAGATTTCTCAGTTGCGTCTCGAGGCCGCGGGACGAGGCTTGCCCCCTCCCCCGGTGGATCTCATAGGCCGCACCGTCAATGCTCACCGTTCCCTGCGCGAGTGCGACGCTGTCCACTCGGCCGATGATTTGACCGGCGACGACCTGGGGTGCAGACAGACACAAAATCATGACTGCAGTCAGGGCGCCGAGCTGTACCGAGATGGGCCTGCACATGTTTTTTCTCCCACAGGCGATAGGTTCCTCGCCCTCAAGCCGTCACAAGTTGCGCGGTGCTCTGACACCGCACTTCGATAGTTCAGAACAACGGTACCGCGTAATCGGAACGGACCGCGCTGGCGGCATCACCTGCGGAACCGGTGGCATCCACCTGGTAGTGAGCGGCATAAAGCTTGCGCGCGCCGCCTTTTGCGCCGGTAGCGGTGGCACCGGTCGCCGTGGTGATTTCACGCAGCGCGGGTTCCCTGGGCAGTTCGAAGGCAAATCCGGGGGCGACCTCACCGGGCGAGGCTTCCACTGCATTGATACCCCCACACGGGGGTTCGGTCGCTTGCGTGCAGGGATCGTTGGGCGTGTTGGCTGTCGCATACGCCTCTCCGGCGCGCAGCCCCAACTCCGCGGCAAGAAAAGCCCGCTGCTTTTCCTTCAGATTGCCGGCGATGCGCTCCTGCATCGCAGCTCCCTGCATGCCGGACACGCCGAGGATGGTCAGCACCAACAAAATCACGAGCGCCACCACGAGGACGACACCTTTTTCACGGCGAGGCACGTAGGGAGATCCGTTCATGGCAAGCGGTTACGCAACGCAATGGTGGTGGTAAAGACCTGACGCAGCCGGCGATCGCTGGACGTGACCTCCGTCGCTTCACACCCGGCCGGGTCCGGGTCCGCTGCGCCGTCGTCATAGGTCAGCGCCTGATCCACATCGAGAATATCCGCTGTGCGACTCGCCACCCGCAGGGTCACGCGGGCCGCAAGCACGTCGCGCCAGGAGGCGATGGCGTCGGCGGGGCAGTAGCGGTCCACGCGCCGATCGCCGTTGAGGTCCTCACCGTAGGTGATCTGCATATCCTCGACACCGTCGGCGAGCAACTCATCGCTGGCACTGCCCTGATCGAACAGCCGGCGGCGCAGCGCAGGACGTCCGTCGGTGTCGGCGCCGATGTAATAGAGGGCGCTACGGACGGTATAAATTTCCATGTCGCCTTCATATTCGTGACTGAAAAAACTGGTATCCGGATTGATGTTGCCAGGTGTGCCACCAGCACCGCGGTTGAGTTTACTGGCGCTGGCATCGGCGCCGTTCTGGAAGATGTCGCAGCCCTGGTGATCGGAGACCACCACGATAGCGCCCGTAGGGATCCCGCTCGAATTGGTGAGATTGATGTCGACCGCATTCGTTGCCGTATTGCCCGAGGCTGTCAGGCTGGTGAGCAAGCCGGCATGCTTGGACAACAGCACATCCGTTCCAGCCACGTAGCCGCTCACCCCCTGTGTAAAGGTCTCGACGGGAAGGGCGTTGTCCCAGCCCTGCAAGGCGTTGTCCAGATCGAACAGCGCCGGCTCGTAGCCGGCACCACCGGGATCGAGCAGATTATTGATGGTGGTATTCGGCCCGCATGAGCCCTTGTAGCCGGTGAGGCGGAGTTCACGGGCGAGCAGGCCGGCGGCATAGCGCCCGTTGTCCTGCACCAGGGACAGCGCCTCGTTGGTGCGGTAGCTCTGGCGGCTGGCGAGGAAGACGTTCCAGACGCCCGCCAGGAGTATCAGACTGATGACCAGCACCACGAGGATCTCAACGAGGCTGAAGCCGCGCTGACCCGTTTGCATGCGCATGATCAGATCCCCGTCCGGTAAACGAAGGTGCTGTCGTCGTCCCCGACGGCGGTACCGCTGCCGTCCCGGATCCGGCCCCGACTCTCATCCCAGGTGATGGTCACCTGGATGGCCGTGCCATTCCTTTCCAGGGCGCCGACGGCACCCTCGCCGAGGAGCGCCGGGACGCGAGCGGCCCACGTCGCGCAATCGGGATGGGTGCAGTCGTCGTAGGCGCCATCGAGGGCCGCCGCGCGATTGGCTTGCAGCCGTTCGGTGATGTCCTGGGCCAGCAAGGTGGCCTGTGATCGCTGGTAGGCGCTGTGGTTGGAACGCAGCACGGTCATTTGCAGGCCGGCGAGCCCGAGCAGGCCGATGGAGAGCACCAGCAGTGCGACCAGCACCTCCACGAGCGTCAGGCCGGCCATCGCGCGTTTGGGGTTGGGCGCCCTCATTGGCAATTACTCCTTTCCAGGACGTGATGGCCCGACAGGGCCACGGTGAGGGTGCGTCGCCCCTGTCCGGTACAGTTCGCGAATTGCAGGGCAAAGTTCGCCGTGGCCGCGGCGGCGCCCTGGGGGGTGAACGTCACGCCGTTTGCGGTACCCGCGAGTTGGGGGGTGCCGCCTGGCGCGTCCCACACCTGCAATACCTGGGTAGTACCATCCGGCAGCGTCGTTTGCACCAGCCAGCCCACGGACCAGTCTGCGCCGTTGTCGCACGCGTTATCCGCGCCGCGGCGGCAGACCACTACATTGCGGGCGCGCTTGATGGCTTCGGAACGGGCGAGATGCAGGGCGCCGGAGAGACCGTTGGTGATCGCAGCAGCCCGGTTGTTCGCTATGACCGGCTGGAGAGACGGAATCGCGATAGCGGCGACGATGCCGAGTACGGCGACGGTCGCCATCAGCTCGATCAGTGAAAAGCCGCTGGAACGTCCCATGGGCGTATCCGTTCACCAAAATCTTGTCGAGGTTAGGAGCATATTACCCCCGCTCACCACTGGATTGATAATGGCAAAGTGTGAACGGGATAACAAAATGAAAGGAGCAAAAGTGCACGGATTCAGCGTAACACATTGTTTTGCCAGGACGGTGTGCGAAAAGGGCGCGGTTGTACGCCCTGGTGGGGCCTGGATATCGTCGGCCGGTCAGGCCGCCATCTTGCGCGCAATGAACTCGAGGCTTTCGCGGCTCTCGAGCACCGTACCGAGCGCGGCCTCCGCCTGGATTTCGTCGAGCCCGGTGGCATCGAGCAATTGCTGCGGGATTTGCAGGGTTTCGGATTCGCCGATGCCGTGACGGCTCAGCAAGGCGTTGGCGATGTAGACCAGGTTGGCGTAGACGGCGAAATCACTGCGGAATGCCGGGTTATGGTGTTCGTGCACCGCGTCGACGACCTCCTTGGGCATGCCCCAGGCCTCCATGAGCCAAAGGCCCAGGTCCGCATGGCTGATGCCCAGTACTTCGTGCTCCAGTTCGGTGATCGGCCGCTCCGGGTGCTCCGCAAGGGCCTTGTTCAGACGCGCGAACTGATCCGGGAACAAGTGCCCGAGCAGCAGAAAACCGAAGTTGTGCAGCAGGCCCGACAGGTAGGCGATGCCGGGCGAGGGCCGGCGCATGTAAGGGATGCGCAGGCACAGGGCCTGGGTGAGTGCGCCGGTGAAGGTGGCGTGCTGCCAGAAGTTGTTCAAACCGAGCGGCCCGCTCGTGGGGTTGCGGAAGGACTTGCCCAGGGACAGGCCAAACGCCAGGTCCATGACGAAATCCATGCCCAGCACCCGGGCAATGGCCATGGCGACCGAATCCACCCGTCCCTGGTAGCCGAAGAACGGTGATGAGGCATAGCGGATGATCTGCGCGGACAACGACGGGTCCTGCTCGACGATGGCCGCCAACTCGCTCACATGCGAATACGGGTTGTTGCGCAGCTTCAAAATCTGCATGGCCATGCCCGGCATGGACGGCAGTTGGTGCACGTGCCGCACGCGCTCGCGCATGGCCTCGATCTTGTCACCGCCAGCCGGTGCCGCCGATTCTTCACGGCGCCGGGACACGGTCCTGACCCAGCTGCCTTCCATGAGTCTCGCCAGATCGGCGCCGCTGGCCCGTACGAAGACGCCGAGGCGGCCCGCCGAAAAGTAGACATGGTCGGCCTCGGTGAGTGCCGGATCGACGATGCCCTTGAGGCCAAAGGCCTCCGGGAGGGGGGGGATAGCCTGGGGATCACAATCCGGAAACAACCTCGAGAGATCCTGCAACGTGGCATGGCTCAGCGGCCGCTTCACCATCTGTGCCACGGCGGCCGCATCGGGTTCCTGGTCTGCCGGATGCACGATCATCAGCGCCGACTTGCCGGTGGTCAGCACCGTGGCCTGCGCCACCCGCGCCGGTGACAGTTTCGCCTCTGTGATGGCCGAGTGCAGGCTGTCGCCACCCACCCCGACGCGCGCCTTGAACTGGCCACCCTTGCGGCGCAGATATTCGCTGACGATGGAAGGAATAGTCATGGCGTACACATCGGAGTTGCTTCTTTGGCAAGAAATCTAGCCGAATGCCACAAGGCAGGCCGCGGGCCGCTTCACAGAAGTGGTAACGGCGTCACGTCGAAATGCCGGCAACGTGATGTGCTTCACGCTTCCCGCGGGCGCCTGCGGATCCGTGCCGCTGCGCCGCGGGCCAGCGCGTCGGGGCCGAAACGCGCGCGGATGGAATCTGTGACCGCATCCAGCTGCGCCTGACGCGCCGGTGTCGGCGCCGTAATCAGCTCACCCTGAACGGCCTCGGCCGCATCGAAACCGCTCACCCCCATGCCGAGCAGACGCACCGGCGGCAGGCGCGCCGGCAAGCGGCTCTCGAATAGCTCACGCGCCGCGCGCCACAGCACATCGGTCACTGCCGTCGGTGCGCCGAGGCTCCGCGAGCGGGTGATGGTGGTGAAGTCCCCGTAGCGGACCTTGATCTGCACGGTGCGCCCCGCGAGTCCGTGGGCGCGCAGGCGGCCGGCCACCTGGTCGGTGAGATCGAGCAACCAGGCCAGCAACACCTCGCGGTCGGTGATGTCGCGGGCGAAGGTGGTCTCGTGGGAGATGGACTTGGCCTCGCGTCCCGCCTCCACCGGCCGCTCGTCGCGGCCGTGGGCGAGGGCCAGCAGGTGTGCGCCCGCATTGCCGAAGTGCTCGCGCACCAGTGCGGCGGGATAACCGCGGAACTGACCGATGGTGCGGATGCCCAGGCGCTGGAAGGCCTGCTCGGTGACCTTCCCCACACCCCACAGGCGCGACACCGGCAGGGGGTCGAGGAACGCGTGCACCTCGGCCGCCGTGACGATCTTGAAGCCGTCGGGCTTGTCGATGTCACTGGCGATCTTGGCGAGGAACTTGTTGGGCGCGACACCTACCGAGGCGACCAACTGCAACTCGCTGCGGATGGCGTCCTTGATGCAGCGCGCGATGTGCTCGGCCGGACCGAACAGAGCCTCGCTGGCGGAGACGTCGAGGAACGCCTCGTCCAGCGACAGCGGCTCCACCTGCGGGGTGTAGCGTTCGAAGATGGCGTGGATGGCGCGCGACACCTGCGCGTACAGGTCGTGGCGCGGCCGCAGGAACACCCCCTGGGGGCAGAGCCGGCGTGCCATGCCCGCGGGCATGGCGCTGTGCACGCCGTAGCGGCGCGCGATGTAATTGGCGGCGCAGACCACACCGCGTCCCTCCGGCGTGCCGCCCACGATCACGGGCTTGTCGGAAAGTTCCGGACGCTCGCGGATCTCCACGGACGCGTAGAAGGCGTCCATGTCCACGTGCAGGATGGCACGCGGCGCGCGCTGCATGGTCTACCTCAGCGGTTCGATGGCGATGACGGTGTAATGCAGCGCATCTTCGCGATGCAGACGAAAGCGTACCTGCATGCCGGGCCGCAGGCCGTTGGCCAGGGTCTTCGGTTGCAGGCGCAGGTCGCGGGTCATGGTCTGCCAACCGGCGAAGGCGACCGGCCCGTGGGTGAGGTTGATGATGCCGGTGCCCGCATCGACGCGATTCAGCACGCCCTCGCCATGCGGCTTGGGCTTGCTGGAAAACAGGTCGGCGAGACCGGCCGAGGCCGGCGCGCTGAACAGCGCCACCGCCATCAGGAACGCGCGTCGTTTCATCGTGTCTTCCTCTCCCCCAGCCTGCACCGGTGGACGCACTATACCCGAGCACGGCCGGAAACGTCCGGTCACGCCGGCACAGGCACAGGCGGATTGGATACGGGCCCGAGACAGTCGGGCGGTTCGAGCGGCGGCAGGCCGTGGGCGGCACGGGCCTTGTCGCACTTGGGACTCGCCTCGCCATCCAGCCACGCGGGCATCAGCTCGCGGCACGGCGAGGGCCGGTGCTCGTAGATGCCGCAGGCGACCGCTTCCCCGATGCGGCCCTGCAAGGCCACGCAGCGCGCCGGCCTGGCCTCGGTGCCGCGCATGGCGGCGAGGTGCGGATTCAGTTGGGTAGTGAGTTCGGCGGGGACGGTTCCGCCCAGGAAAAGCTCCGCTTCGGCCCAGTAGAAGGACACGCGGTAAAAGGCGCAGCACGCGCCGCAATCGAGACAGGGATTCGCCATACACCGCCGAGGCTGCCACGGAGGCGCAAATTCTAGACCGGCGTACGGCGGGCGGAAAAGTGATTCGATGCGGAGGCGCACGGAACAGCGATTCAACGCGGAGGGCGCGGAGGCGCGGAGGACGCGGAGGAAATCGAGAAGGGACGAAGCGCCTGACGACGGGGCACACTGCCAGTGGTGTCGAGAAAGCAGGCGTTCTCAACGCAGAGGCGCGGAGGACACAGCGGGGGTTTAGCAGTCTTACCCCCTGACTTTTCTCCGCGCCCTCCGCGACCTCCGCGTTATGCCCTCTCTCTCGCGCTACTTCTTGAGGCGCGCGAAGGCCTCGGCCATGGCGCCCATGGGTTGCGAGCCCTGCGGCGGGCGCGGCTTGCCGGCTTTCGGCCCCGGGCCGCGGTCGCGCGGCATGTCCTTCGGTTGGTCGCGTACATCATCGTTAAGCCGCATGGACAGCCCCACGCGGCGGCGTTTCACATCCACCTCCATGACCTTCACCTTCACCAGGTCGCCCGCCTTCACCACCTCGTGCGGGTCCTTCACGAACTTGTCGGCGAGCGCCGAGATGTGCACGAGGCCGTCCTGGTGCACGCCGATGTCGACGAAGGCGCCGAAGTTGGTCACGTTGGTGACCACACCCTCCAGGATCATGCCCGACTGCAGGTCTTTCAGGTCCTCGATGCCTTCCTTGAAGGTGGCGGTCTTGAACTCGGGGCGCGGGTCGCGGCCCGGTTTTTCCAGCTCGGCAAGGATGTCCTTCACCGTGGGCTCGCCGAATTTCTCGTCGGTGAAATTGGCGGGCTTGAGGCCCTTGAGGAAGCTGCCGTCGCCGATGATGTCACGGATGCCCTTGCCCGTGACCTCGACGATACGCTGCACCACCGGATAGGCCTCCGGGTGCACCGCGGAGGCGTCGAGCGGGTCGTCGCCGTTCATGATGCGCAGGAAACCGGCCGCCTGTTCGAAGGCCTTTTCGCCCAGGCGCGGCACCTTCATGAGCTCCTTGCGGGTCTTGAAGGCACCGTGTTGATCGCGATAGGTGACGATGTTGCTGGCGAGCGTGGTATTGAGGCCCGAGATGCGCGTCAGCAGCGCCGGCGAGGCCATGTTCACGTCCACGCCCACGGCGTTCACGCAATCCTCCACCACGGCGTCGAGCATGCGCGCCAGACGGGTCTGCGAGACGTCGTGCTGGTACTGGCCCACACCGATGGATTTGGGATCGATCTTCACCAGTTCGGCCAGCGGGTCCTGCAAACGGCGCGCGATGGACACGGCGCCGCGCAGCGACACGTCGAGGTCCGGGAATTCCTTCGCCGCCAGTTCCGAGGCGGAGTACACCGAGGCGCCCGCCTCGCTCACCATCACCTTGGTGACCTTGAGTGCGGGATAACGTTTGATGAGTTCGCCCGCCAGCTTGTCGGTCTCGCGCGAGGCGGTGCCGTTGCCGATGGCGATGAGCTCCACGTTGAACTTCTGGCACAGGGCCGCGAGCGTGGCGATGGATTCGTCCCAGCGGTTCTGCGGCGCGTGGGGATAGATGGTGCCGGTGCCGAGCAGCTTGCCGGTGGCGTCCACCACGGCCACCTTCACGCCGGTGCGCAGCCCCGGGTCCAGGCCCATGGTGGCGCGCGCGCCGGCGGGCGCGGCGAGCAGCAGGTCGTGCAGGTTACGGGCGAAGACCTTGATGGCCTCCTCCTCGGAACCCTCGCGCAGCTGCGCCTTCAGTTCCGTGTCCAGGTGACTGAGGATCTTCACACGCCAGGCCCAGCGCACGGTTTCCAGCAGCCATCTGTCGGCAGGCCGGCCTTCCGCGCGGATGCCCACGTGCTTGGCGATCATGCCCTCGCACACGGACGGGTCGGTGGGCTTGCGGCCTTCCGTCTGGCCGCTCCCGGGCGTCCTGCCCTCGGCGGCATTCGTCCTTCCCTGGACATCGTCCGCCGGGATCACCAGTTCCAGGTTGAGCACACCCTCCTTGCGGCCGCGGAACAGGGCCAGGGCGCGGTGCGAGGGCACGCCCTTGAGGGGCTCGCTGTGCTGGAAGTAGTCGGAGAACTTGGCACCCTCCTCCTGCTTGCCCGCCACCACAGTGGACTTGAGGTGGGCGTTCTCCCACAGGTAGGTGCGCAGCAGGCCCACCAGTTCCGCATCCTCGGCGAAACGCTCCATGAGGATCTGGCGGGCACCATCCAGGGCGGCGGCCACGTCGGCCACGCCCTTGTCCGCATCCACGTAGGCGGCGGCCGCGGCCTCGGGGGTGAGCGTCGGATCGGCGAGCAGCGCATCCGCCAGCGGCTCCAGCCCGGCCTCCTTGGCGATCTGGGCCTTGGTGCGGCGCTTTTGCATGTAGGGGCGATAGAGGTCTTCCAGGCGGACCTTGGTGTCCGCGGCCAGGATGGCGGCCTTGAGTTCGGGGGTGAGCTTGCCCTGTTCTTCGATGCTCTTGAGCACCGTGGCGCGGCGCTCGTCCAGCTCACGGAGATAGGTGAGTCGCTCTTCCAGGGTACGCAGCTGGGTGTCGTCCAGGCCGCCCGTGACTTCCTTGCGATACCGGGCGATGAACGGGACGGTGGCGCCTTCGTCCAGGAGCCGGATGGCGGCCTCCACCTGCGAGACCTGTACGGCGAGTTCTTGAGCGATGCGCTGAGAAATGGTCATGGCGCTTCCAGGCTGGTGAATGGCGAGGGGCGGCATTGTAGTGCTGCGCCCCGGGCATTCAAACCATATCGGGGCGTCTGTTAGCGTATACGCATGTTCTTATACGCCGATATACACATTCTAATTTCCCTGTCCGGCGCGGGAGGGGATACTGCCGCCCCTCCCCCGTTGACCTGGAGTTTTTCTGATGACCCCTGTCTGGTGAGGCTGGCTGGCGGGCAGCCTTCTCGGGCTGCTCACCATTGCCCTCTACTGGTTCGCCAACAAACAGCTCGGCATTTCCACCGTTTACAGCTATGCCTGCCAGGTGCTCCCGGGCGCCGGCTCCTTCCGCTCCGAGGAATTCCCATGAACCGGCCCAGCTTCTTGGCAGGTGCGCTGTTCTTCGTGGGCGGCACCGTGGCCGTGCAGGTCCTGTTCCGCGTGAGCCAGGTTTAAGCCATGCGTTTTTCTATCTTGCCTTCGGTATCGGCTTTGGTTTCCTGCTGAGCCGTGGGGGCGCCACCCATTTCGATTTCTATGTGCAGCTGTTCCTGTTCCAGGACCTGCAGGTGTTGTGGATGATCAGCGCCGCGGTGGCGGTCGGGCTCGTCGGCGTCATGCTGCTCAAGTACAGCGGTGCGCATAGCCTGGTGGACGCCAGCCCATCGACTTCCAGGGGCGTCCATACCGCAGCGGCCTCATTTTAGGGGCATTTCTGTTCGGCATCGGCTGGGGCCTGGCGGGCGCCTGCCCGGACTCGGTGCTCGCCACGCTCGGCGAGGGAAAGCTTGCGGTACTGCCGACCCTGGCCGGCCTGATGCTCGGAACCTGGCTGTACGGATTGTTCCCAGAGGTTCGCAAAATCGGCATCAGAAAACGTCCCGGCATGGACGCCCGGGAAGTCCTGTGATAAACAAGGCCCGCGTCCACCCTGGAAATAAAGGGCGCACAAATACCCTAACAAGACTCACGAGGAAGGAATCGTATGAAGAAGATCGCGTTCTCCGCTTTGGCCCTTGCCCTCTCCAGCGGCACCGCCTTCGCCCAGCAGAATAATGTCGGCTGCGGCCTCGGCTCCATGGTGTTCGACGGCCAGAGCGGCATCGCTCCCCAGGTGCTCGCCGCCACCACCAACGGCACCTCCGGCAACCAGACCTTCGGTATCACCTCCGGCACCCTGGGCTGCACCCAGGACGGCACGGTGTCCTCCACGGTCAAGCTCTCCATGTTCACCGGTTCCAACATGGACAAGCTGGCCGCCGACATGTCCAAGGGCCAGGGCGAAGCCCTGGAGACCCTCGCCGACCTGATGGGCGTCGAGGCCGCGGACAAGGCCGCGTTCTTCACCGCCACCCGCGACAACTTCGACAAGGTGTTCACCAGCTCCAATGTGACCGCCGAAGAAGTCATCGCCAACCTGAACGAGGTCCTGGCGGCCGACGCCGAGCTGTCCCGCTACGCTGCCTAAGCAGTGATGCGTCAAGAGGCGACACCCGCTCACGCGGGTGTCGCCTTTTTCGTCATGCGACCACTTCTTCTCTTTGTCTTTCTGCTTTCCTGCGCCGGTCTGGCGCGGGCGGACTATCTCAACGAATTGCAGGCCGCGGCCCGCAGCGCCGGACTGGCCGGGCAGCGCGAATGGCTCGACCTGGGCCACTGGCGCCCCAACGCGCTGTTGCCGGGCTACACCAGCCTGGCCGACGCCCCCGGCTTCTTCCTCGCGCCTGGCGGCAAGATTGATCCCGAGGCGGAGCTGGACGCCACCCTCGCCGCCTTCTTCGGGCCCGGTGAAGAGACGCCCACCTGGCAGCATCCGCAGTGCCGTTTCATCGCGCGCTATGCGTGGCTCAAGGAGCGCCTGGCGTTCGACCCGGCGCGCCTGCCGGAAAAGCACTGTGCACGTTTCGAGGCCTGGCACGCCGCCATCGACCCGCGTCAGGTGACGCTCATCTTCCCGGCGGCCTACCTGAACAATCCCTCCTCCAGCTTCGGCCACACCCTGCTGCGCGTGGACAACACGCAACAGTCCGAGGCCACGCGCCTGTATTCCTACGCCATCAACTTTGCCGCTGAAACCGACGAGACCAACGGCGTGGTGTTCGCCGCCAAGGGCCTGTTCGGCGGCTATCCGGGCCTGTTCTCCATCACGCCCTATTACGAGAAGGTGAAGGAGTACAACGACCTGGAAAACCGCGACATCTGGGAGTACGAACTGGCCTTCACGCCCGCCGAGACCCGCCGCCTGCTGGAGCACGCCTGGGAACTGGGCCAGGTCAACTTCGACTATTACTTCCTGTCGGAAAACTGCTCCTACCAGCTGGTGGCGCTCATGGACGTGGCGCGACCCGGCCGTCACCTGGCCGATCGTTTCCCCGGCTGGGCGATCCCGAGCGACACCGTGCGCGCGACGCTGGAGGAAGAAGGCTTCCTGCGCCGCGCCCATTACCGGCCCTCGAACGCCACCCTCATCCGCCACCGCGTCGCCGGCCTCACACCGCCACTCGCGCGCCTCGCCCGCGAACTGGCGGCCGATCCGGAAGGCGAACCGCGCACGCGCACCCTGGCCCTGGCGCCGGTGCAGGCCGTCGCGGTCACCGAACTGGCCTACGACTATCTGCAGTACCGCCGCGTCGACGAGGACCTGCCGCGTGACTACGTGGCGCCGCGCGCCCTGGCCCTGCTGCGTCTGCGCAGCACGCTGCCCGCGGCCGATGCACCTGTTTCACCCCCCGCACCGGCCGTGCGCCCCGACCAGGGGCACGGCACCGCGCGCGTCGCCCTCGGCGCGGGCGCTCGGGACGGCGAAGGCTTTACGGAACTGCGCGTCCGCCCCGCTTACCACGACCTCATCGACCCGCAGGCGGGCTACGCCCCCGGTGCGCAGATCAACTTCTTCGACCTGGCGGGCCGCTGGTACCCGGACCAGGACGACTTCGAACTGCGCTGGTTCCGGTTCGTGGACATCGTGTCCCTGAGCCCGCGCGACGACTTCTTCCAGCCATTGTCCTGGCGCATCACCGCCGCCTTCGAGAACCGCGCCGTGGCAGGCGACGAGGTGGTATTCACCGTGAACGGCGGCGCGGGCGGCACCTGGGAATGGCGCCCGAACGTCTACGCCTTCGCCATGCTCGAGGCCGACGTGCTCGCCGACGACAGCCTGCCGAAGGGTTACTCCCTCGCCGCCGGCCCCCTGCTCGGCGTGTACGCCAATGTGGGGGACGACCTGAACCTGCTCGCGGGCGCGCGGGCGCGTCGCTACACGGAACTTTGGACCAACGAGACGGAGGTCTTCGCCCAGGCGGGCTTCACGCTGGCCGACCACATGGCGCTGCGCCTGGAACTCCGTGCCACCCGTCTCGAGCATACCGACCTGATCGACGGCGGCCTGTCGCTGCACTGGTACTTCTGATGCGCGTGCGACTGCTGGCGGTGCTCGTTACGCTCCTGCTCAGCGGCTGCACCGGACTCATCTTCCAGCCCATGCGCCAGCACGTGCTCACCCCCGCCGAGGTGGGCGTGGAGGCCCGCGACGTGTGGTTCCGCGCCGGCGACGGCACGCGCCTGCACGCTTGGTTCTTGCCCGCGAAGGGGGAACCGCGCGGCACCGTGCTGTTCCTGCACGGCAATGCGGAAAACGTGAGCACCCACATCGGCAGCGTGTACTGGATGCCGGACTACGGCTACCAGGTGTTCCTGTTCGACTACCGTGGGTACGGCCATTCCGATGGCCGTCCTTCACTGGCCGGCCTGCAGATGGATTTCGCGGCCGCACTCCAGCACGTGTCCGCCATGCCCGAGGTGGACCCGGAACGCGTCGTCGTATTCGGGCAGAGCATGGGCGGCGCCACGGCCATCAGCGGACTCGCGCGCGCGCCGGCGCGCACCCAAGTACGCGCCCTGGTGGTAGAAGGCGCGCCTTCCAGCTATCGCAGCCTGGCGCGCGAACTGCTTTCCGAATGGTGGCTGACCTGGCCGTTGCAATGGCCACTCTCGCTCACCATCTCCGATGACTTCCGACCGCTCGACGCGGTGGACGACATCAGCCCGGTACCGCTGCTCGTCGTGCACAGCCGGGACGATCAGATCATCCCACCGCACCACGGCAAGGCCCTGTACGAGGCCGCCCGCGAACCGAAAACCCTCTGGCTGGTGGACGGTGCGCGCCACATCGCCGTGTTCACCAACAAGGGACAGCGCGAGCGGCTCATCACCTGGCTGAACGAACAACTGGCGAACGACGCTCCTCCGCGCCAACCCTGAGCTCCGGCGCCTGCCTGCTGGTGCCTCTCTTGCCCTCTCTCCCTCCGGGGTTCCGGGAGAGGAGCCAAAGAGCGGCGACTATGCCTTGGTCCAAAGCCGTGGCTAAATAGTCCATCTGCCTCACTGCGAGACAATCGACCGTGCGCCTGCTTGCTGCCCTGCTGCTGTTGCTCCCCGCCCTCGCCGCCGCCGTGGAATCCCATGCCGTGGTGTTCATGTACCACCGCTTCGGCGAAGACCGTTATCCCTCCACCAGCGTGCGCATCGATCAGTTCGAGGCCCATCTGGACTGGCTCGCGGGCGGCGGCTATACGGTCTGGCCGCTGGAGCGCATCGTGCAGTACCTTGAGCGCGGCGAGGCCATTCCCGATCGCACGATCGCCATCACCGTGGACGACGCTTACGCCTCGGTGTACCGCCATGCCTTCCCACGCCTGCGCGATCGTGGCTGGCCCTTCACGGTGTTCGTGAACACGGAATCGGTGGACCGCGGCCTGCGCGACTACATGACCTGGGCGCAGATGCGGGAGATGCAGGGGCACGGCGTGCGCTTCGCCAATCATGGTGCCGGCCACACCGCGCTGTGGCGCCGTCTGCCCGAGGAGGATGAAAGCCGTTGGCGCACACGCGTGCGCCAGGACCTGGAACAGGCACAGGCGCGCCTGCAAGAGGAACTCGGGGCGCAGACCAACACGGCGCCGGCCCTGTTCGCCTTTCCTTATGGCGAATACACGCTCGCGCTGGCGGACTACGTGAAGGAACTGGGTTACGTGGGCTTCGGTCAGCACTCGGGTGCCATCGGTCCGCTGTCCGATCGCCGCGCCCTGCCACGCTATCCCATGGCCGAACCCTATGCCGCGCGCGACGGCTTCGCCACCAAGGCCGCGAGCCTGCCGCTGCCGGTCGCGGCGGTGGAACCTGCCGAGCCGCTGGTGCGCGAAAATCCACCCCGGCTCGATATTACCTTGGCGGAACATGGGCCCGCGCCAAAGGCCGTGGCATGTTATCTGAACGGCAGGCCCATGCGTGTGGAAATCGAAGCGCGCCGTCTCCGCATCCAGGCCAGTGCACCGCTGCCGAAAGGACGCAGCCGCTACAACTGCACCGCCCCCGCCGGCGGGAAACGCTACTACTGGTTCAGCCAGCCGTGGATGGTGGACTGAACAGGCTGGGTGACGACAAGCGACTCTCGCAAAGACGCCAGGATCGCCCAGGAGAATGTCGCGACGTTTATCTTGGCGTTCTCTGCATCTTGGCGAGAGAACACTCCATGAATCGCGGCCCGAAGCCGCTCCCGCGACACTCGTTCAGGGCGTCACACCGGGCAGCGCTGCCAGCTGCAACGGCGGCAACTGATCGAGACCGTTGTTGCGAATGAGCGCCTGCACCTCGGCCACGTAGGCCTCGCGCCGCTCCGAATAGCGCAACAGCGTCCCGGCCAGCGCCAGTGCATCGGGTGCACGACCTTCCCGGCGCATGGCTTCGCGCAGCGCGCGCAGATCCTCGTAGGCATGCCCGGTGTTGAGATTGTGCAGATACGCGCGCACCGAGCCGCGTAGATCCGCATAGGCGCGCACCTGATGGCGCGCCCCCTTCTTGCGCTGCCGCGGCGTGATGCCTGCGTCGGGCATCCAGGTCCATTGGCCGAACAGCGCATTCCCCTCCAGCGCAAAACGCGAACCGCCCCAGGCGCTTTCGTTGGCGGCCTGCGCGAGCAACAGTGCCACGGGGATGATGTCCACGCGCCGCAACAGCTCCGAGCGTAGCGCCGCATCGTTCAGGTCCCCTTCCAGGCGAAAGGCGCGCGCAATCTGCGACGCCTGGCGGAAGCGCCATGTACCGGGCGTCAGGGGCCCCACCGCGAATGCACCTTCCAACACGGTGCGCAGGCGTGCGAGGCGCGTATTCTCCGCAATGGCAAGCGGCAACACGCTGCGAAAGAACACGGCCTTGCGCTGTGCCACATCGAGCGAGCCCATGTCGCTCGGCAACGCGGTTACCGCAAAGCGCGGGACCGGCGCGGCCGGCGGCCACGTATATTGCTCTGCCCCCATGCGCGCCGCCAGTTCGGCCGCCGATTTGGCGTGCACCGGCACAAGGCGGATATGCAGAGTGCGTGCATCACGCAGCGGCTCGGCCACATACATATCGAGCACGCCGGCGAGCAACACGGGCGCCGCGAGGGCGACCAGCGACACAAGCAGCGCACGCAGGCGGAAAAAGGCAATGGTCATGATGGGCATCGGAGCGGCCGGCCTTAACCGCAGTCGGCATGAATAGAAGGGGATGGATCATGCCTTGCATCCACCGCGACGGCAACGCCCGGGGACGATCAACCCTAGTTGGCGAAATAGGTGGCGAGTGCCTCGGAATCGCCGACGAGCTCACCGCCCACGAACACCTGTGGCGTGATCTCGCTACCACTGAGCGCACGCAGACTGCGCTCGCTTAGGCCGACCCCGACCACCACTTCCTCATAGGAATAGCCGTGCTCCTCCAGCATGCGCTTGGCGCGCGCGCAGTAGGGACAGCCTTCGCGGGTAAAGATGGTCACCGGCGGCGGAATCACCACCTGCGGATTGATGTAGTGCAGCAGCGTGTCCGCGTCGGAGACCTCGTAGGGATCGCCCTCCTGCTCCGGCTCGATGAACATTTTCACGATGATCCCGTCGCGCACCAGCATGGAGTAGCGCCAGGAGCGCCAACCGTAGCCTTGGTGGCGCATGTCCACCAGCATGCCCATACCGGCGGCGAAGTCGCCGTTGCCGTCCGGCAGCAGGCGCACGTGGTTAATGCGCTGTAACCTGCGCCAGGCGTTCATCACGTGGGCGTCGTTGACCGACAGGCAGACCACCTCGTCCACGCCGTTGGCGAGGAACAGCGGGGCAAGCTCGTTGAAACGCGGCAGGTGGGCCGCACTGCAGGTGGGAGTGAAGGCGCCCGGCAATGCGAACGCCGCCACGGTGCGGCCCAGGAACACCTCGCTGGAACTCACATCGCTCCAGTGCTCGTCCTCGTGGACCTTGAACACCACGTCCGGCACCCGTTTGCCTTCACGACTCGCAGGCATGCCCGCCTCCATCAGCACCTGACGAAAGCATAGCCACCTCGTCTCCAATTTGCTGATGGTTGGGTGCGCGTGCGCCTTTGGACGCTAGAGTAGGAAACAGACAGACCATCTCTGCCAGAGGGACCTGGCCCCGACGGAGCCGACCCCATGGCGCGTGTGCATGACTCCATCGAGATCACCGCACCGGTCGAACAGGTGTTCGACCAATGGCTGCGTTTCGAAGACTACCCATGCTTCATGGTCGACATCGCGGAGGTCCGCCACGTGGGCGACGGACGCATGCATTGGCGAGGCTGCATCAACGGCGAGATGCGCGAGTGGGAAGCCGAGGTGATCGAGAACGTGCCTGCGAGACGCCTTGCCTGGCGCGGCCCCGAGCACCTGAACGATGCCGTCGTCGACATGGTGCCGACGGCATTCGGTACCACGCGCCTGAGCGTGGACATGGAGTTGGAACCCTCGGAACCCACGCACGACGCCTCTGCCTATTTGGAGGCCGCAATGCGTCGCGTCCACCTTGACCTGGAGCGGTTTCGCGAGCATCTGCTCGGCGACACGGTGCCGGGCACGCATTATGAGGACCCACGGCGGCCATTGCACTGAAACACGGCTTCGATAGGCAACGATTTCCACGGAGATGAGGTCACCAATCCGTTGGAAACGGGCCAGCCGCATCGCACCGCGAAGTCGCGCTGCTACGCTGTGCACACGCCAGCACATCCAGGAGAGGCACGCATGAAACAGGTCGCAACGCTTGCGTTAATTTTGCTTGCCGGCATGGCCGCCGGCTGTGCCACGGACCGTGACACCACCGACGAGGCCGCGACCCGCTCCGGTGTGTCGTCGCAGGACCACAACTTCGTCACCAAGGCCGCGCAGAGCAATCAAGCGGAGATCGCCCTCGCCAGCCTGGCGAGTCAGAAATCACGCAGCCCCGCCGTCCAGCAATACGCCGACCGCATGATCACCGATCACCGCAACGCCAACGCGCAGTTGCTGGAGAAGGCCCAGGACGAAGGCATCGTGGCGCCCCAGGCCATCGCACCGGAACACGCGAAGATGCGCGACCAGCTGGCCGACTTGTCGGGACGGGAGTTCGATCGGGAATACCTGGCCAGCCAGGTGAGCATGCATCAGGATGCGGTGAATTTGTTCCGGCTGCAGGCGCAGAACGGCCAGTCCGCCGAGTTGCGCAGCTTCGCCCGCGAAACCCTGCCCGTCCTCGAGGGCCACCTCACCATGGCCCAGCAGCTGGCCGCGCGTGCCGGGGTGTCCATGGCCGAGTGAAGCAAGAGCATTGGGTCGGGTTTGAACGCGGAGGGCGCGGAGGCGCGGAGGACGCGGAGAAAGCGGGGGGTTTCTCTAGAGTGAAAGCTCATCAGAAAACCTGACGCAGGACAGGTAGCGTTTCACGAGGGTTCCCTCCCCGCGAAAACGTAACCCGTTGGGTATCTCATTCCCTCCGCGTCCTCCGCGCCTCCGCGCCCTCCGCGTGACGCTTATCCCTTCATACACGCTTCACTTCGCCCGCCTCAGCCCACCCACACCCGCGCGTTGCGGAACATGCGCATCCAGGGGCCGTCCACGCCCCAGTCGTCCGGGTGCCAGGAATACTGCACGGTGCGGAACACGCGCTCTGGGTGCGGCATGAGGATGGTGACACGGCCGTCGCGGGTGGTGAGGCCGGTGAGGCCCAGCGGTGAGCCGTTGGGGTTGGCCGGATACACCTCGGTGGGATCGCCGTAGTTGTCCACGTATCGCACGCAGGCGAGGTGTTCACGCAGTGCATGGGCCGGCGCGTCCGTGTCGCGGAATTCCGCGCGGCCTTCGCCATGAGCCACGGCGATGGGCAGCCTGGCGCCTTCCATACCTTTGAGGAACAGGGACGGCGAGCGCAGCACCTCCACCATGGCCACGCGCGCCTCGAACTGCTCCGATCCGTTGCGCACGAAGCGCGGCCAGCCGTCGGCGCCCGGAATGAGTTCGTGCAGGTTGCTCATCATCTGGCAGCCGTTGCACACGCCCAGGGCGAAGCTGTCGCCGCGATGGAAGAAGGTCTCGAATTCCTCGCGCGCGCGGGGATTGAACAGGATGGACTTGGCCCAGCCCTCGCCCGCACCCAGCACGTCGCCGTAGGAGAAACCGCCGCAGGCCGCCAGGCCCTGGAAGTCCTTGAGCTGCACGCGGCCGCTCAGTACGTCGCTCATGTGCACGTCCACGCTGGCGAAGCCGGCGCGGTCGAAGGCCGCCGCCATCTCCACCTGACCGTTCACGCCCTGCTCGCGCAGGATGGCCACGCGCGGGCGCACGCCCCTGGCGATGAACGGCGCGGCAATGTCCTCGTCGGGCTCGAAGGTGAGCACGGGGCTGAGGCCCGGATCGGAAACGTCGAGCAGGCGATCGAATTCCTCCTGCGCACACTCCGGGTTGTCGCGCAGCGACTGCATGCGATAACTGGTCTCGGCCCAGGCGCGCTGCAGATCGACGCGCAGCTCCGAGAAGGCCTCGAGATCGCGATGCATGATCACCACGCGATCCTCGTCGTTGAGTTCACCGATCACATGGCTGTGCTTGCCCATGCCGAAATCGTGCAGCCAGGCGAGCACGTCGTCGGTGTCCTGATGACGCACCTGGATCACCGCGCCCAATTCTTCATTGAAGAGCGCCGCCGCGGCATCCTCGCCCAGTCCGTCCAGCTGCACCGTGACGCCGGTACGGGCGGCGAAGGCCATCTCCGCCAGGGTGACGAACAGGCCGCCGTCGGAGCGATCGTGATAGGCGAGCAGCAGCTTGCGATCGTTCAGGGTCTGGATGGCGTCGAAGAAGGCCTTGAGGTGTTCGGGCGTTTCCAGATCCGGCGCCTGGTGACCGGTCTGCTTGTAGACCTGTGCCAGGCAGGAGCCACCCAGGCGCTGCCTGCCGCGGCCGAGATCGATGAGGATCAGGTCCGTGTCACCCTCTTCATTGCGCAGCTGCGGGGTGAGCGTGCGGCGCACGTCGGTGACAGGGGCGAAAGCGGTGACGATGAGCGACAGCGGCGCAGTCACCGCCTGTTTCTCGCCCTTGTCGTCGTCCCACACCGTCTTCATGGACATGGAATCCTTGCCCACCGGGATGGTGAGGCCGAGCGCCGGGCACAGTTCCATGCCCACTGCCCGCACCGCATCGAACAGACCGGCGTCCTCACCCGGGTGGCCGGCGGGCGCCATCCAGTTGGCGGACAGTTTGATATCGGAAAGCTTGTCGATACGCGCCGCGGCGATGTTGGTGATGGCCTCGGCCACGGCCATGCGCGCGGACGCGGCGTGGTCCACCAGCGCTACCGGCGTGCGCTCGCCCATGGCCATGGCCTCGCCGGTATAGGTATCGAAGTTCGCCGCCGTGACGCCGCAGTCCGCCACCGGTTCCTGCCAGGGGCCGACCATCTGGTCACGGGCGATGAGGCCGGTGACGGTGCGATCGCCGATGGTGATGAGGAAGCGCTTGTCGGCGATGGTGGGCAGTTTCAGCAGGCGGTACGCCGCGTCGCGCAAGTTGATGCTGCGCGTGTCGAAGTCGGGCTTGTGGAAGGGCTTGTGCTGCACGTCGCGCAGCATCTTGGGCGGCTTGCCCAGCAACACCTCCATGGGCATGTCCACGGGCGTATTGTCGAAGTGCGCGTCACCCACCACCAGTTGCTGTTCCTCGGTGGCCTCGCCGATCACCGCGTAGGGGCAGCGCTCGCGTTCGCAGATGGCATTGAATTCCTCCATGCGCTCGGGAGATACCGCGAGCACGTAACGCTCCTGGGATTCGTTGCTCCAGATCTCCTTGGGCGACATGCCGGGCTCGTCGTTGGGGATGGTGCGCAATTCGAAGCGCGCGCCGCGGCCGGCGTCGTTGACCAGTTCGGGCATGGCATTGGACAGGCCGCCCGCGCCCACGTCGTGGATGGAGATGATGGGATTGTCCTCGCCCTGCTGCCAGCAGCGATCGATCACCTCCTGGCAGCGGCGCTCCATTTCCGGATTGCTGCGCTGCACCGAGGCGAAGTCCAGGTCCTCATGGCTGGTGCCCTGGGCCATGGACGAGGCCGCGCCGCCGCCCAGGCCGATGAGCATGGCCGGACCGCCCAGCACGATGAGCTGCGCGCCGGGGGGAATCAAATCCTTCTCCACGTGGATGGCGCGGATGTTGCCGAGGCCGCCGGCGATCATGATGGGCTTGTGGTAGCCGCGCACCTCATCGCCGTTCGGTCCCGGCACCTTCTCCTCGAAAGTGCGGAAGTAGCCGTTGATGGACGGCCGGCCGAATTCATTGTTGAACGAGGCGGCGCCGATGGGGCCTTCGAGCATGATGTCCAGCGCGGAGACGATGCGCCCGGGCTTGCCGAAATCGGTCTCCCAGGGCTGTTCGAAACCGGGGATGCGCAGGTTGGACACGGAAAAACCGGTGAGACCCGCCTTGGGCTTGCCGCCGCGGCCGGTGGCACCCTCGTCGCGGATCTCGCCGCCGGAGCCCGTGGCCGCGCCCGGGTGCGGGGAAATGGCGGTGGGGTGGTTGTGCGTCTCCACCTTGATCATCATGTGCACCGGTTCCCGGTGATAGCCGTATTCGCCGGTGGACGGATCCGGGAAGAAGCGGCCCGCGACCGCCCCGTCGAGCACCGCGGCGTTGTCCTTGTAGGCGGACAGCACGCCTTCCTTGTGGTGGTGGTAAGTGTTGCGGATCATCTTGAACAGGGAGTGCTCCTGTTTCCGGCCGTCGATGATCCAGTCGGCGTTGAAGATCTTATGACGGCAGTGCTCGGAGTTCGCCTGTGCGAACATCATGAGTTCCACGTCGGTGGGATTGCGGCCGAGCTTCTGGAAGTTCTCC
>JALOAT010000104.1 GCA_023228645.1 Gammaproteobacteria bacterium
CGGGTTGAGGATGATGTCGTTGACGGTGATGTAGAGCGCATGCTCGGTGAGCGGCGTCTTCACCTTGTAGGTGGAACCCAGGAGCATTTCGGGGCGTTCGAGTTTTTCGGTGAGGTGGACGACGTTGTCGGCGCTCGTCGCCTTGGCGGCGGACTTCGCTTCGGTTTTGGTATCGGCGGGCTTGGCCTCTTCTTCTTTTTGGACGCTGTAGCCGACGATTTTTTTGTCGATTTTGACTGCCATTTGTTTTTCTCCCTTCTGGCCCGCCGCTTCGAGCGGCGGGCGGTGTTCTGTTGGGTCTTTCCGCGCCTCAGTGGCGGCGGTTTTGAGTGTTATCGCGACCGGAAGGTCGCTCCCACGGTGACTTGGGCGGCGAATACCTGACGTGTTCCGTCAGAATTTTCCATAGAACCCCTCTTTGAGGGCGTCGTAGAGGTTCGCTGCGGTGTGGATTTCGCCGTCGTATTCGATCTCGTCGTTGCCCTTCAGCTCCACGGTGCTGCCGTCTTCCAGCTTGAAGGTGTACGTGGTCTTTTCCAGATCGGAGTCCTTCACCAGTACGCCCTGGAATGCTGCGGGGTTGTAGCGGAAGGTGGTGCAGCCCTTCAGCCCCTGGTCGTAGGCATACATGTAGATGTCCTTGAATTCCTCGAAGGGGAATTCCGTGGGGACGTTGGCGGTCTTGGAGATGGACGAATCGATCCACTTCTGCGCGGCGGCCTGCACGTCCACGTGCTGCTTGGGGCTCACCTGTTCGGCGGCGATGAAGTAGTCGGGCAGTTCCTCGCCCGGGTTCTGGCTGTAGGGCATGGCCTTGGCGTTGACCAGGTGCCGGTAGGCCAGCAGCTCGAAGGAGAACACGTCGACCTTTTCCTTGGACTTCTTGCCTTCGCGGATCACGTTGCGCGCGTAGTGGTGCGCGAAGCTCGGCTCGATACCGTTGCTGGCGTTGTTGGCCAGCGACAGCGAGATGGTGCCCGTGGGCGCAATGGAGCTGTGGTGCGTGAAACGGGCGCCCACCACGGACAGTTCGTCCACCAGTTCGGCGTCCACTTCGGCGACCTTCTGCATGTAGCGGCTGTAGCGCGCGTGCAGCACCTTGCCCTTGAGCTTGTCGCCCAGCTTGTAGCCGTCGCGCTTCAGCTCGGGGCGCTTGCGCAGCATGTCGGCGGTGATTTCGAACTCCTGTTCCATGATGGGCGCGGGGCCCTTTTCCTTGGCGAGTTCGAGGCCCGTGCGCCAGCCCACCAGGGCCATTTCACGGGTGACGCGCTCGGTGAATTCGAGGGAGTCGGCCTCGCCGTATTTCATGCGCAGCATGGTGAGCGTGGAGCCGAGGCCGAGGTAGCCCATGCCGTGGCGGCGCTTCTGTTCGATTTCCTTGCGCTGCTGCTCCAGCGGCAGGCCGTTGATCTCCACCACGTTGTCGAGCATGCGCGTGAACACGGCCACGGCTTCGCGGAAATTCTCCCAGTCGAAGCGGGCCTTGGGCGTGAACGGGTCCAGCACGAAGTTGGTGAGGTTGATGGAGCCGAGCAGGCAGGCGCCGTAGGGCGGCAGGCCTTGTTCGCCGCAGTTGTGGGCATGCAGGCCGTTGGCGTCGAAGGTGTTGATGCCTGGCACCTGTACGTCGTACACGTCTTCCTCGCCGTCGGCCTCGACGGCCTCCACGCGGGCGGTGAAACGCTCGCGGTTGAGGGCACGCTTGTAGGCGGCAAGGAGTTCGGCGAGGCATGCGGCCTTGTCGGTGTCGGCAAAGCCGATGAGCGCCTCGAAACGGCGCAGGTTTTCGCCGCTGATCACCAGTTCGTGCTGGGCCTGGGTGGCGTAGACCTTGCTGCCACCTTGGCCGTCGGGCAGCACGGTACTACCGGCAGCGCGGCGGTTGCGGTAAATGGTCGAGGCGATGCCGAGGCGCAGCAACATGCGCTGGGCCGCTTCCAGATCCCCCAGGTGCGACTGGGAAAGGCGCACGCTGATGCCTTTCTCCTGTGAGCCCTGCACCGAGCCGTCGGCGTCGAACAGGCCGCGCAGCAGGCCGCGATAGAAGTCGGACGAAGCCGCTTCCATGGCGGGCGTGATGCGTTTGGCGTCCGGGCGCAGGCCCAGGTCGAATGCCAGATCGCGGATGGCGGCGGTGGACAGGCGGAATTCGTTGCGGCCGGCCACTTCGGTCCAGCCCATGAAGTCGGCGCGGTGCGGCAGGGTGCGCGCGGCGACGAGCGCCTCGCTCATGACGGCGTGGGTGCCCGCAGAGAAACCGGCGTGCAGTCCGTTCACCGCGGCGACCTGCTTCCACACGGACAGCACGGCGGCGTCCTGCTTGAGGGTGCCGTCGCCCAGCAACAGGCCCATGAGGTAGCCCTCGTTGTGGCCGTAGGCGCCGGACCACTGCGCGTTTTCGCTGTGATCGTTGAGCAGCACGCGATCGCCCGCACGCAGCTCGCCGGCGGCGCACCACTCGGTTTCCGTGCTGTAGCGGGTAAAGCGGGTGACACGGCGCACGCGATGATCGGCGGTGAGGCGCAGGCTGTAACCCTCCGTGGTGTGCAGGCGTACCACGGGCTTGGTGGCGGTGCGGAAGAAACCTTCGGGGCCGGTGGCGTGATCGGCGCCGTCCACGCGCGCCAGGAAGGGCTTGCCGATGAGTTCGCTCACCTGGCGCGGGCCATCGGCGGTGTGCACCCAGGTGTCGGCGGTGACGCAGGGGTTGGTGGCGCGGACGTTCTCACACCACCAGTTGTTGTTCATGTCGTTGTACTGGTCGATGAGGATGAAGCCGGGCTCGGCGTAGTCGTAGGTGGAGGACATGATGAGGTCCCACAAACGACGGGCCTTGATGGTCTTGTAGACCTTGCAGGCGACCAGCCCTTCCTCGTTGACGATGTAGTTGCGGGTGGTGGGCCACTCGCGCCACACCACGTCGGTGGCGTTGGCGAGATCGATGGCGTCGACTTCCACTTCCTTTTCGGTGAGCGGGAAGGCCAGTTGCCACACATCGTCGTTCTTCACCGCTTCCATGAAGTCGCGGGTGACCAGCAGCGACAGGTTGAACTGGCGCAGGCGGCCATCCTCGCGCTTGGCGCGGATGAAGTCGGCCACGTCGGGATGGCCCACGTCGAAGGTGGCCATCTGGGCGCCGCGGCGGCCGCCGGCGGAGCTCACCGTGAAACACATCTTGTCGTAGATATCCATGAACGACAGCGGGCCCGAGGTGTAGGCGCCGGCGCCGGCCACGAAGGCGCCCTTGGGGCGCAGGGTGCTGAACTCGTAGCCGATGCCGCAACCGGCCTTGAGGGTCAGCCCCGCCTCGTGGACCTTCTGCAGGATGTCGTCCATGGAGTCGGTGATGGTGCCCGACACCGTGCAGTTGATGGTGGAGGTGGCGGGCTTGTAGGCCTGGGCGCCGGCGTTGGAGGTGATGCGGCCGGCAGGAATGGCGCCGCGGCGCAGGGCCCAGAGGAATTTCTCGTACCACTCCTCGCGCTTCTCGGGGGTGGTCTCCACTTCCGCGATGGCGCGGGCGACACGCTGGTAGGTGTCGTCCATGGAGACGTCGATGGGCTCACCGCTCTTGGTTTTCAGGCGGTATTTCTTGTCCCAGATGTCAACGGAGGCGGGCTGGAAAGGGATATCGGTCACGGTGGTCGGAACGGCTTTGAGATGAGCGGAGTGTTTGCTCACAGGGTCTCCCTTCGGCTTTTATCGTTGCCCGCTTCCAGGCGGGGATACACAATATCTTGTGTGGGTGGCTCGCCATTCTACGAGGCGTTTCTGGCGAGTCAATTGGAAAAAACCCATGTCATCGAATTTTCCCTAGATTCCTTGACACTTCTAAACAATGTGTTACTCACCAATGACTTGCACGTGCTCAAGAGGACGGTGGCGGGTGCGCGGCCAAGCGCAGTGAAGCAAAACGCAAGATTTCTCAGCAACATAGCCAGCGGATCTCAATTGGCATGGCAACCACAATATCTAGTGGTGCTAATTTACCCTGTTTTCCACGTCTGGCCTAACAGTGAGCACTCGCTTGGCCGCAAAGGCCACCATTGAGAAGGCGCCCGGACACCCCTATATGAAGGTCAAACCACTGTCGACAACCGAAAGGAGAACGCCATGGCACTGATGCGTAACGACCCCTGGACCTTGTTCGAACAGCTCCGCCGCGAGATGGAACGCGCCAGCGGGCAGGGCGCGGAAGAGAACGTCACGGCCAGTGACTGGGTGCCGGCCGTGGACGTGCGTGAGGAGGGCGATTGCTTCGTCATCACCGCGGACGTCCCGGGCGTGGACCCCGCCGGCATCGATGTGCACACGGAGAACGGTATGCTGGTCATCAAGGGCGAGCGTGACGTGCACAAACAGGAGCAGCGCGACGGCTACAAGCGCATCGAACGCGCCTATGGCAGCTTCTTCCGCCGCTTCACCCTGCCCG
>JALOAT010000008.1 GCA_023228645.1 Gammaproteobacteria bacterium
ATCGAAGCCTCCGGGCGCATCAGCACCAAAGACCTGAAGGCCAGCCTGGACGCGAGCGGTGTCGAGACCAAGAACCTGAACCAGATGCTCGCCTACCTGAAGCGCAACGGACGCGTGGTGTCCCCTTCCCGCGGCGTTTACGCGCTGCCGAAGTAACCAGGGACGAAAGCGCGGCCCGGCACCTGTTGCCGGGCCCGTCATTCCCAGGCGATTCCGGCTATGTTCCCTGCATGGAACAGCGCTCCGCCGCCGCCTGGATCCCTGACACCTTCGATCTCCCGTCCCTTGCCCACGCCGCGGCGGCCTGCCGGGGCTGCGAACTCTACCGGGGCGCCACCCAGACAGTTTTCGGCGAGGGCGATGCCCACGCGCGTGTGGTACTCATCGGCGAACAACCCGGCGACAAGGAAGATCGTGCCGGCCGGCCCTTCGTCGGTCCTGCCGGGGGCGTGCTCGACCGTGCCCTCGCCGATGCGGGCATCGCGCGCGGCGACGCTTATGTGACCAACGCGGTAAAGCACTTCAAATGGGCGCTGCGCGGCAAACGTCGTATCCACAAGAAGCCGAACGAACGGGAGATCATGGCGTGCAATCCCTGGTTGCTGGCCGAATTGACCGCCCTGAACCCCGCCGCCGTAGTGTGCATGGGAACGACCGCGACGCACGCAGCCTTCGGCCATGCGGTGCGTGTGCACGCCTTGCGCGGCCGCTTCCACGTCACGCGCCTGTCGCCGCACACGTTGGTAACCGTGCATCCCTCCGCCATCCTGCGCCTGCGCGCCAGACCGGAATGGCGTGACGACTACGCGCGCGAATACACCAACTTCGTCGCCGACCTGAGGCGCGCACGGGCACTGTTGGATGTTAACGGCAGCGATGCCGGCGAATGATGCTGCGAGGGTGCGTGGTTTGCTGTTTTTCCCCATGCAATACCTTCGCGTTCGGCATACCATCCGCAGATTATTCATTCGGACCCAAAACCCATGCCCAATCTCGAAAACACCGCTTGGGAAGCCGTCTATCCAGATGGCTGGAGCGCAGAACATACCGACGACAGCGTGGTGCTGTACGACAGCGAAGCCGAGGTCGGCACCGTACAGGTAAGCTGTATCTGCGCGGACGAGCCGGTCACGCGCGAAGACCTGCTCGATCTCGCCGCCGAACTGGTTGATGAGGGCAAGCGCCACACCGACGTGGAGATCGGCGGAAAGCAGGGAATCATGTTTCGTTACTACGACGGCGATCAGTCCTGGAAGGAATGGTTCCTGGCCGCCGGCGAGTGCGCGTTTTACGTCACCTACGACTGCCCGCGCGAGGGTGAGGGTGTGGAGGACGAAGAAGTGGCGCAGATCCTGGAGAGTCTCGCCGTCACCGGTCAGTAGCGCAGGCTGCTCCGGCGCGGTCGCAGCTGTCACGTAGCCGCTAGGCGGCAACGTGACCTACTGCATAGGCGGCATTCCCGTACTCGCTCAGGCCGCGGCCGCCGGGGCGGCCGGTTTGCCGGCCCGTATCAGGCCACCGAGGCCGGCGTTTTCCAGGAACTGATTGAGCAGCGCACGCACCTCGCGCGGATCGTCGAAGCGCAGCACCCGGCGCATGAGGTTCTTCACCTCCGATTGCATCACGGTGCGAATCATCCACTTCACCCGCAGCAGGCTGGACGCGCTCATGCTGAGCGAGTCCACGCCCAGGCCGATCAACACCAGCGCCCCCGCCGGATCGCCGGCCATTTCGCCGCACACGCTCACTGGCTTGTGATGCCGGTGGGCGCCCTCCACCACCTGCTTGATGGCGCGGATCACCGCCGGGTGCAAGGGCTCGTACAACTCGGCCACCCGCGAGTTGTTGCGGTCCACTGCGAGCAGGTACTGGGTGAGGTCGTTGGTGCCCACGGAGAAGAAGTCCACCCGCCGCGCCAGCGCACCTACCTGGTAGACGGCGGACGGCACTTCCACCATCACGCCCACCTCGGGCATGTGCACCGCATGGCCTTCCTCGAGCAGTTCCTGCTTGGCGCGCCGCACCAGCGCCAGCGCCTCGTCCACTTCGGCGACGGCGCTCACCATGGGCAGCAGCAGTTTGAGGTTGTCGAGGCCCACGCTGGCGCGCAGCATGGCGCGGAGTTGGGCGAGGAAGATCTCCGGATGATCGAGACAGATGCGGATACCACGCCAGCCGAGAAACGGGTTGTCTTCGCTGATGGGGAAATACGGCAGCCCCTTGTCGCCGCCCACGTCCAGGGTGCGCATGGTGACCGGCCGCGGGTGGAAGGATTCGAGCACCTGGCGGTACACCGAATACTGGTCTTCCTCGCCCGGGAAGCGGTCGCGGATCATGAACGGGAATTCGGTGCGGTACAGGCCCACGCCCTCGGCACCGCTCTTGAGCGACGGCGTGGTGTCGGACAACAGGCCGGTGTTGGCGTACAGCGGCACGCGCAGTCCGTCCGGCGTGACGGAGACCAGGTTGCGCAGCTCCAGCAGGCCCGCGGACAGCTCGGCCTCTTCACGCTGCAGGCGCTGATATTCCTTGCGTACCTGAGCCGACGGCGACACATAGACGCGGCCGCTGTGGCCATCGACGATGATCTCGCGACCGTCGATGCGCGCCACCGGCAAGTCGGTGCAGCCCATCACCGCCGGCAGGCCCAGTGCGCGCGCCAGGATGGCGGTGTGCGAGGTGCGCGAGCCGCGCACCGACACCACGCCGATCAGGCGCTTGGGCGGCACCTCGGTAAGCATGGAGGCGGTGATCTCTTCGCCCACCAGCACCGTCTTCTTCGGATACTCGCGGATGTCGGGGGCTTCCTCGCGCAGGCGCAGGAGGATGCGCCGGCCGAGATCGCGCACGTCCTGCGCGCGCTCGCGCAGGTAAGGGTCTTCCATCATCTCGAAGGTGCGCACGTGTTCCTGGATAGTCTCGCGCAGGGCGCCGGGCGCCCAGTTGCCCGCCGCGATGCGGGCGAGGGTCACACCCACCAGGGTGTCGCTCTCGAGCATGAGCAGGTAGGCGTCGAACAGGGCCTTGTCGCCGGCGGTGAGCACGGAACCGATGCGGCCGATCATCTCGGTGACGTCGTTGCGCACGGCGACCACGGCCTTGCGGAAGCGATCCTGCTCCGCGGCCGGGTCCTGCGCCGGGCGATCGGGCACACCGTCCAAGTCCTCGTGGGTAGCCATGACCACCGCGGTGCCCACCGTGACGCCAGGGGCGCCGGGTTGGCCCAGCATGGCACGGCCGTCCATGGGCCGCTGAATCAGGCCGTCGATGCCGCCACTGGCCTCGGCATGGGCGATGGCGCCGGCGAGCTGGGCACCGATGGTAATGAGGAAGGTGACGTTCTCCTCGTTGAACCGGCTTTCCGCGTGGTGTTGCACCACCAGCACACCAAGCACCTGGCGGTGATGAATGATGGGCACGCCCAGGAAGGCGTGATAGCGCTCCTCGCCGGTTTCCTGGAAATAGCGGTAACGGGGATGGGTGGGGGCGTCGTCCAGGTTCACCGGTTCGGCGCGTTCGGCCACCAGACCCACCAGGCCCTCGGTGATGTCGAGCCGCACGGTGCCCACGGATTCGGGATGCAGGCCGTCGGTGGCCATGAGCACCAGCTGCCCGGACTGCTGGTCGGTGAGATACACCGAGCACACATCCACGCCCAAGGCCTCTTTCACCCGGGCGACGATGATCTCGAGCGCCTGATCGAGGCCGCGCGCGGCGCTGACTTCCTGGACGATGCTGCGAAGGGGATTGAGCACAGGGGGGTCCGCGGCTACTTCAGGGCGGCGTCGCGGCGCTCGGCGGCGCCGTCGCGCGGACAGGCAAAGAGCAGCGGTTCCAGCTCGCGCAGGGCGCGTTCATAGACCTTGCGCTTGAAGAACACAATTTCATCGAGGGGTTGCCAATAGCTGACCCAGCGCCACGCATCGAACTCGGGCGTCGCGGTGGTGTCCAGACGCACACTGCCCTCTTCGCCGACCAGACGCAACAGGAACCAGCGCTGTTTCTGGCCGATGCAGACCGGCTTGCGATCGTAGCGCACCAGGCGCCGCGGCAGCCGGTAGCGGAGCCAGCCGCGCGTGCAGCCGATGACCTCCACGTCGCTGCGTATCAGGCCGATCTCCTCGTTCAGCTCACGGTAGACCGCCTGTTCCGGTGTCTCGTGGCGGAGGATGCCCCCCTGGGGGAACTGCCAGGCATTCTGACCGACGCGCCGGGCCCACAGCACCTCGCCCGACCGGTTGGTCAGGATGATGCCGACATTCGCCCGATACCCGTCTGGATCAATCACTTGCGCCCCCCGATCTCGGCCCGATTGTTCCACAAAAAGCGCTTCGTGGGCAAACGGGCAACACCGCAATTTTGCTACTGGCAATCAACTGTTCGATGGCGCGCACGGGCGTTCGGTTCCTTTCCCCGGTATCCTATAGGCCTTGTTTGACTGTGACGGATCCCTTTCTTGAAACTGGCCATTTTCGATCTCGACAACACCCTGCTCGGCGGCGACAGCGACTACCTGTGGGGCCGCTTCCTGGTGGAACAGGGCCTCGTGGACGGCGACTGGCATGCCCGCGAGAACGAGCGCTTCTATCAAGAATACAAGGCGGGCACGCTGGACATTTTCGAATACCAGCGCTTTGCACTCGGCCCGGTGGCCGGCCGGACCCCCGAAGAGATCGGCCAGTGGCACCAACGGTTCATGGCGGAAAAGATCGCGCCCATCATGTTGCCGGCCGCGCAGGAACTGCTGGCCCGCCATCGCCGGGCCGGGGATTACCTGCTCATCATCACGGCCACCAGCCGACTGGTGACCAGCCCCATCGCCGAGGCCTTCGGCGTGGACCACATGCTGGCCACCGAGCCCGAACTGGTGGCGGGCCGCTACACCGGCAACATGACCGGGGTGCCCTGTTTCCAGGGCGGCAAGGTGAAACGTCTGGAGGACTGGCTGGCCAGCTCCGGTTTCAACCTGGCCGGTGCCTCCTTCTACAGCGACTCCCACAATGACCTGCCGCTGCTGGAATGCGTCGACCACCCGGTGGCGGTGGACCCGGACGACACCCTGCTCGACCACGCCCGCGCCCGCGGCTGGCCGGTGATCAGCCTGCGCGGACAGGACTTCGGCGCGGTCGGGAATGGTTGATTTCGCTCCAGCGCCAAAACGCGGAGGGCGCGGAGGCGCGGAGGACGCGGAGGGTTTGAAGGTGGGTGGCGGCTTCTCTGTCGGTGCCATGTCTTCGCGACTGCGGAGCGGGATGTTCAAATGAGTCCGCGGCTGCCCAGCGGCGCTCTGCTGCTCGTGTTGGCGTCGCTGGCGCTGGCGAGTCTGCTCGCGGCGCTGGCGTCAGGCAGCATCAGCCTCTCCCCCGCCGAATTGCTCGCGGCCCTCACCGGTGAGCCGGGCCTCGGTCGCGAGGTGGTGCTCGAACTGCGCCTGCCGCGCGCCTTCGGGGCCTTCGCCGTGGGCGGTCTGCTGGCGCTGTCCGGGGCGCTCATGCAGGTGCTGCTCGGCAATCCCCTGGCCGATCCCTACGTGCTCGGCGTGTCGGGCGGCGCCGCGGTGGGCGCCCTGCTGGCCCTGCTGCTGGGCCTGGCCGGGCTGCCCGTCACCGCCGGGGCCTTCCTCGGCGCCCTCGCGGCGACCCTGCTGGTGTTCGGCCTCGCCGGCCGGGGCGAGCGCTCACCGACCCGGTTGCTGCTCACCGGCGTAGTCATGGCCGCCGGCTGGGGCGCCGTCATCAACCTGCTGCTCGCCCTGGCACCGGACGCGCCGCTGCGCGGCATGCTGTTCTGGCTGATGGGGGATCTGTCCCTGGTGGGCGCGCCCGGCGCCGGGCTGCTGGTGCTGGGTCTCGGCCTGTTGCTCACCCTGCCGGTGGCCGGCGATCTGAATCTGCTGGCGCGCGGCGAGTTGCAGGCCGGCGCCCTGGGCGTGAGTGTGAACGGACTGCGCCTGCACCTGTACCTGGTCGCCTCCCTGCTCACCGCCGCGGCCGTGACCCTGGGCGGCAGCATCGGCTTCATCGGCCTGCTGGTCCCGCATCTGCTGCGCCTGGTCGCGGGCAGCGATCACCGTCTGCTGTTGCCCGCCAGCGTGCTGGCGGGCGGCGCGCTGCTCACCGCCGCGGACACCCTCGCGCGCACCGCCCTGGCCCCGCAGCAACTCCCGGTGGGCGTGCTCACGGCGCTGCTCGGGGTGCCGGTGTTCCTCCACCTCCTGGCGCGGGGCACGCGATGACCCCGTGCCTGCAGGCCAACGGGCTTGACGTCGCCATGGCCGGGCGCCGCCTGATCACCGGGCTGGAACTCGATTTTGCCCCGGGGCAATGCTGGGCGCTGCTCGGCCAGAACGGCACGGGCAAGACCACCTTGCTGCACACCCTGGCGGGCCTGCGCGCGGCGGCGGCCGGCAAGGTGCAGTATGCCGGCCGGCCACTGGGCGCGTGGCGCCGACGCCTGCTCGCCCGGCATGTGGGCCTGCTGCCTCAGGACACCGCGGATCCGTTTCCCGCCACGGTCCTGGAGACGGCCCTGCTGGGGCGTCACCCGCACCGTTCCGCCTGGTCCCCGGACAGCGCTGCGGACCTGGCGTTGGCGCGCGCCGCCCTGGCCACCGTGGACCTGGCGGGGCTCGAATCGCGCAGCGTGGCCCGCCTGTCCGGCGGCGAACGCCGGCGTCTGGCCATCGCCACCCTGCTCACCCAGGACCCGGCGGTGCTGTTGCTGGACGAGCCTTTCAACCATCTCGACCTGCGCCACACCGTGGGCGTGCTCACCCAGCTGCGCGCCCTCGCGGTGCAAGGCCGCTGCGTACTCATGTCGCTGCACGATCCGAACCTCGCCGTACGCGGCTGCGACCACACGCTGCTGCTCTACGGCGACGGGCACTGGGCCGCGGGCGGCGTCACAGAGATGCTGACGGAAGAGAACCTGGGCCGTCTGTACGGCTACCCGGTGAAGGCCGTGGCGGGACCGCACGGCCCGGTGTTCGTCGCGGCCTGACCCCGAAACGACAGCAGCGCATCGGCAGCTTCGAAGACAATCTCCTCTCGAAGGCCCGTGTCGCGGCGGTGATGAACGCCCTGATGGGCAAGCCCGGAAGCGTCGTGTGGAGATGGTGGAACAGTCACCGGATCGGCGTAGCGCCGGAATTTTCTGGCGCTGCCCGAGCTCAGCCGTTGAGCGGCGACTCGCCCTCGACCCAGCGCACCAGGTCTTCCCATAGCAACAGCTCGCGCCGCGGCGGCTTGGGGAGTTCGCTGATGGAAAGCCCCGCTTCCGCGGCCATCACATAGCCTTCCGAGTCGCGCAGCTTGGTGACGAAGGGGATGGACAGGGTGGCAAGGAAGCGCTGCAAGGATTGGAAACCGACGGAGCGCTCATGCACGCGGTTGGCCACCACGCCCATGCGCACGGCGCGGGCGCGCGCCTTGCCGGTGATGAGCAGTTCCTGGATGAAGCGCGCGGCCGCATGGATATCGATGACCGAGGGCATCACGGGGATGATGATGATGTCCACTTCGCGCACCAGTTCGAGCAGGTCCTGGCCGTGGATGCCCGCCGGCACATCGAGCACCACGCGCTCGGTGCCGATGGGCAGGCGCAGGGCGAAGGTGCGCGTCACACCCATGTTGGCGCGCCGATGGGCCGCCACGCCGTGGATGGGCGGCACACCCTGGCGCAGGCTCAGCCACTGTAGGCTGGAGCCCTGCGGGTCGTAATCGAGCAGCACGGTCGCTCGGCCGCGCGCCGCCAGCGACCCGGCCAGATTGGTGGCGATGGTGGTCTTACCGCAACCGCCTTTGCCGTTTGCCACAAGAATGCGCCTTGGCCGCGTCGGCACGCCGACGTCTTGGGCGCGGGGCGCCACCGGGGCGTCGGGCTCGGCCTTGTCGGTCCGGCGGGGAAAGATGTTCAGGGGCTCATCAAACATGCGTTAAACCGGCCATGGTCACTGCGACGGGCCCTGCGATGACCTGGGTACGTCATCGGTACGTTACCGATTTTCGCCATAAAGTGCACACAAAGGATTGAACCGGCATCACAAATCTGGTGAAGCGCGTCAATCCATCAGCGCTCGATGGTGTAGAGGAGGTCGCCCCCGGCTCGGGCGCCGCTTTGGGCTTCGAGGGTCCAGTGCTCGGACAGCGAATAGCGTACGCGCAGGGAGTCCTGGGTCTCGAACAAACCCACTGCGTATTGCACGTACAGGCGCGGCGACAGGTACTTGCCGAGCACCACCGAGGCCTCCTGGTGCTGGGTGCTGGTCTCCACCTCCAGTACGTCCACGCCCAGTTCGCCGGCCAGATCTTCGGTCAGGCGGCTCCCGCCCGACAGGCCGAGGGAGAGCGCGGCGCGTTGCAGCAGGTCGGCCTCCTCGCGCGAGGCGGTCTCCAGCGCCCGGCCGATCACCAGGTAGGCCAGGATCTGGCTGTCGTCCATGGGCGGCTCGGAATAGAGCCGCAGCTCGGCGCTCCGGAGGCGGCCGGTGGCGACGATGCCCACCGTCACCTGCTCCACGGTGCGCACCGCGCGCACATCGATGCCCGGATTGCCGAGCGGCATGTTGGCGTAGTACAGCCGGCCCACGGCCACGTTGAGGCGCTGGCCGTAGGCCTCGTACTTACCCTCGCGCACGCTCACCTCGCCGCGCGCGATGGCAGGCCCGCGCGCGGGCTCGATGACCGTGAGGCGCCCACCGAGGCTCGCCTCCAGACCGTAGCCGCTGACCTGCACGGCATCGCCAAGCACCACCTCCACCTCGCTTTCGGTCAGCCAGCGCGGTGCCTCGGACGCCACGCCACCGTTGATCACCACCACGTCCGGCGAGGCGCTCACGGGCGCGGTCAGGTCCGCCAGGTTCACGCGGGCCCGGGGCACCACCACCTGGCCCGACAGCCGCACCAGGCCCGGGCGCAGGCCGATGCGCAGGTCCGGTGAGGCCAGCGCCTCGCCCATGGGCAGGCGCACCACTTGGAAGTCCTGTCCCTGCACGCGCAGGTCGGCCTGCCAGCCGTCCCCGGCACGTTGCACGGAGCCCTCCACGGAGGCGCGCCCCGGCCCGGAGCGCGTTGAGGCCAGTACCTCCATGCGGCCGGTGGCCCCCCCACGGGTGCGCAGGCGCAGTTCGGCGAGTTCGATGCCGAGCAGCGGGATGGCCACCACGCCGTCCTCCAGTGCCAGCCGGCCGTCGAGCACCGGCTGTCCCAGGCGGCCGGCGAGGGCGAGATCCGCCGTCAGCCGCCCGCTCGGGACGATCACTTCCGGGACGAACAGGGAGATCCACATGAGCTGGCGCAGCGATGCCTCGGCACGGCCGTTCAGCGGCAGTTCGTCGCCGAACACGGCGCCCGGACGCCAGTCGGGCAGGCGCGCCTCCAGGCGCGCGAAATCCCCCCCATCCAGCGCCAGCGATGCACGTACCGCCAGCCCGTCGCCGTCGCCCGTGGCCTCGATCACCGCCTCGCGATAGGCGCTGGTGAGCGCTTCGTCACCGGGCAGGTCCAGGCGCAGGTCGCCGCCCTCGGCACGCAGCTCGACCTGCAGATGCTGGAGGCCGTCACGGTAGGCCAGCGCCACACGCCCATCCAGTGCACCGCTGACACGCAGCTCCCGGCGCGGCAGGAAGGGGTTGAACAGCGCCATGGGCACGCGGGCGCCGGAGGCCTCGGCGCTGAGGCCCTGGGCATCGCCTTGCCCCGACAGGCACAGGCGCGCGGCGCCCTGGGCCCAACAGAGCGGGTCCAGCCGCAGGCCGTCGGCGGCGACCGCGAGCGCCGCCGGTTGCTGCTGGTCCCAGGGGCCGGTGGCGCCGCGCCAGGCGCCGTCGTGCAGCACGCCCTGCCAGCGCCCGTCCGCGTAGCGGCCTTCCGCTGCGACCCGCACGCTGCCCGCCGCGAGGCCCGCTTCCAGATGCAGGCGGTGCCCCGCCGGGCGGCCCTCGCCTGCCAGGGTGAGGGAGGCGATGGCCAGCTCGTCGGCCGCCAGACCACGGGCCTGCACGCGCAAAATGGAGGCACCGCCACCGCTCATGTCCAACGCGGCGCGGGCGTCGAGCGCTTCCAGGCGGTAGCCTTGCCAGCCCAGGCCGGCGCCGTCGATCTCGGCGGCCAGTTGCGGGGCGACCGCGCTGCCGCTCAGGCGACCCGAGGCACGCAGGCGACCGCGCGCCTCGGGAAGCAGGCGCGCCAGGTCCGGCGCCACGGCGTCGAAGCGCAAATCGGAGGCGGCCTCGGCCCAGGTCCCCGTCGCCGCAAGCCGGGCCTTGCCCAAGCCGAGGGTCAGGCCGTCGATGACCAGGCGTTCGGGGCGCCAGTCCAACCGCCCCCCTCCCGTCAGGGCCTGGCCGCGCAGCAGGCCGCCCAACGCGCGCAACTCGACGTTCCAGCCGGGCCGGGCGCCCCACGCACCCGCAATAGCGAGTTGCGCATCCACACGCCCGGACCAACCGGGCACCAGCTGGCCCGGATCGACCCCGGCGAGGGCCAGCTCGGCGCGCGCACCCGCCTCCGGCGACCACTGCACAGCGCCCTGGCCGCGCAGCTGACCACCCAGCCAGTCGGCGCTGAACCGCTCCAGCACCAGTTGGTCGAGATCGCCGCGACCGGCGAGCCTCGCCTGCCCCGGCGGCCGGCCGGACTGCACCAACACCGTATCACCCGTCAGGATGTAGGCGTCCGGCCGGCCCCGCAGGTCGAGGGCGCCGCGCGGGCTGCGGGTGTGCGGCGCGGCGACGGGCCAGCCCAGATCGCGCCAGGCCAGGGACAGCTCCATCGGTGATTCCCCCGCCGGGGTGAACCGGCCGCTGGCGTCGATGCGTCCCGGTCCGCCCTGCTGGGTGAGGGTGAGGCCGGGCAGACGCCAGCCGGTTGCACTGTGCTGCACCTCCGCCTTGCCGGTCCATGGTCCCGCGGCGGGGTCGTCGATCTCCAGCTCGGCCTCCAGTGTCAGGTCCCCGCCCACGCCGCGCCCGGACAAATGCCCGCCGAGGCCCACAGCGCGCCAGTGCGGCGCGAGCGTGGCCAGGCTGGCCGGCTCCAGCGCCAGGGTCGCCGCCCAGGTGAACGGTGACGGCTCCAGATCCACCTGGGCTTGCAGACGCCCACGCCAGGGCGCTTGCAGCTGCTGGTCGACGGCGAAGCGCGAGGGCACGCCGCGCACCGTGCCGGCCCCGTGCAGCGGCACCGCGCCGCTTGGCAGGCGCGCCAGCCAGCGGGTGTCGAGCGCCACCTCGGCATCCGCACGCAGACCCAGACGGCCGGTCACCTCCAGGGTGCCGTAGGGGTGCGTCGCGGTGACGTTCCGCAGGGTGATGTCGAGATCGGTGTGGAGCACACCGTCCACGGCGAGCGCGGTGAGCGCCACCAGCGTGTCGCCTTCGGCCCCCCGCACGGTCAGTCCGTGCACGGCGCCCTTGAGTCCCAGGGACAGGGGCAACGCCGGCGGCGCGCGGCGCACCCGTGGCGCATCCTCCTCCGTCAGCAGGGTCACCTCGAGGCCGTGCAGTTCGACGCCGTCGAGCCTCACGCGCCCGCGCAGCAGGGCGAGCGGGCGCCAGTCGAGCTGCACCCGCGCCGCACGGATGCGCGCAGCGGGCGTCTCCACGCGCAGTGACTCGGCCTCCAGCGGGCCGAGCAACGTACCGCGCAGGGCGCCGGCCGACAGTCGCACCGCGCCGAGTGCATTCACCCGTTCGACGACAAGACGCAGGCCGGCCTCCGTCGCCAGAAGCCCATAACCGGCGGCGCAGGAAAGTCCCAACACAGCGACCGTGAGCACCCACAGCAGGCGGCGGAGGCGCGGGGTCACAGGTCGGGCCCCAAGGTCAGATGCAGCCGCCAGGGCTCGCCGTCCTCGCTCACGGCGCTCGCCAGGTCGAGGCGGATCAGCCCGAACGGCAGGCGCCAGCGCAGGCCGGCGCCAACGCCCTGGTGCAGTTCGTAGTCGCTGAAAGAGTCGAAGGCATTGCCCAGATCGGTGAACACGGCGGCACCCCAGCGCTCGCTGAAATAGCGATCGTGTTCGACGCTCCACACCAGCAGATGGCGCCCGCCCGTCACCTCACCTGCGGCGTTTTCCGGACCGAGTTCCTGGTAGGCGAAGCCGCGCACGCTCTGATCGCCACCGGCGAAAAAGCGCATGGACACGGGCAGCTGAGCGAAATCCGTGACATAGGTGGCCGCCACGTCGAAGCGGCCGATGGTGCGCCCGCCGAGCATGCGCCGGATCGCCTTGGCGGCGAGCCGCCCCTGCACCATGGTGGTGGTGGAGGCGAGGTCTTCGGAGGCCGCACGGGCCTGGGCGATGACGCGCCAGCCGCGTTGCGGGAACAGGCGGTCGTCGGCCGCGACGCGCTGAAAGCCGAGGGTCGGGTAGAGCATGCTGCTGCGTTCCACCTGATCGCCGACTTCGAAGTGCTCCTCCTGGAAATTGAGCGACACGGTACGGAACCAGGCACTGTCCAGCAGGTGCGTCAGACTGACACCGATGATGTCCGTGTCACGCGTGAAGGTGTCGGTCTCCTCGTGCTCACGCCCGCCGTTGAAGCCGAGGAAATCGGTGCTCGGGCGATTGAGCGGGATGCGGTAGCTGAGCATGCCGCTACTGCGCACCTCCGAAATCAGCACGTCGCCGCCGAAGCGGTGGCCACGCGCATTGGCAAAGCGCCGCTCCATGCCCAGGGTGAGGCGCGGGCCGGTGTCGGTGCCGTAGCCGAGGCCCATGGTGTAGCGGTCGCGCTTGCGCATCTCCAAACTCACCTCCACGGGCACGCGCCGGTCCTCGGCGGCGTTGACGCGCGGCACCACCTCGACGCGTTCGAAGTAGTCGCTGTCCGTGAGGTCGCGGTGCAGGCGGAACACCTTTTCCGCATCGTAGTAATCGCCGGCGCGAAACACGGGAAAGCGTTGCAGGAAATTGTCGCGCAGCGGCAGTTCCGAAAAGCTCACCTTGCCGAAGCGATAGCGCGGCCCGGTGCGGAAATGCAGCACGATGTCTGCACTCGCCTCGGCCACGCGCACGCGCACCTCATGGGTGATCAGTTCACCTTCCAGGAAGCCGCGGTCGCGCGCCACTTGCAGCAATTGGTCGCGCGCGCCGTCGTAGATGCGGTGCAACAGGATGTCGCCGGGCGCGAGCGGGAATTCGCGCTGCCACTGCACCAGGCGCGGGTCTTCCGCCCCCGCCCCCTCGATGCGCAGGTCCACGCGGGCCACACGCACAGGCTCGCCGGGGCTGATCCGGTAAACGGCGCGCCAGGTGCCATCCGCATCCTGGCTGAGCGCGCTCTCCACCTCCGCCTGGTAATAACCGAACGGCCGCATGGCCGCGCGCAGCTCATCGGTGGCGCGGCGATGCAGGCGCTTGATGCGCAGGTCACCGAGCAACGGGTGGCCGAGTTCACGCTGCAGGGTGAGACTGCCGCGCAAGGCCTCACGCAGGTCACCCGACACCCCTGTGATGACGATCTCCACCGGATGGGCGGACTGAGCATGCAGCGGCGCCGCCAGCATCAGCACGAGCGCGGCCAGCAGGCCGCCAAGCGGCCGCGTCAGGGCATGAAAAGGCGCAAGGGAGAACGGCAACGCACGGTCCGGCGGCTGGCATGACGATGTTCTGGTCAGCCAAGGTTAGCAAAAGCTTCGGTCCGGCCATCACTTGGCCAGTTGCAACGTTGCGGCCTGTCTGGAGAAAGACACTTGGCAACGATTTCCCTCTCCCAACCGGTGGCCGCAATGGGGGAGGCGAGCTCATCGAGCACCTCGACCAATTGATCCCCTCATCCTGTCCTTCTCCCGGAGGGAGAAGGGACGCAAGCTTCTGTCTCTCGTGGAAATGATGTGACTAAGAGACAGCCCTCCGGGAGAGGGACAGGGAGAGGGGGTAAGAAACAAGCGGTATCGGCAACGCGCCGCAGTTGATTTGAACGCCCCCTTTCCCTCCGGGAGACGACTCCATGGATGGAGGAGGTAGACCGCGCCGGGAGCAAGCGGTCGAGGGCAACGCAGGGAGCAGTTGCCGACGACTGCATGAATGCAGAAGGTACGACCCCATGGATGGAGGAGGTAAACCGCGCCGGGGCAGGCGTTCGAGGACACCGCATGGAGCACGTGCCGAAGGGCAGTGCGCTCCCGAGACGGGGTTTCTCAAGAGCCTGCTAGAATACCCGCCGTTCCAGGTGTTCCGAGGGCCTTGCCCGAGGAATGAAACGGGAAGCCGGTGCGCTCACGCAAGGCCGGCACTGCCCCCGCAACGGTAAGCGGTATGGACGGGCCTCGATGCCACTGCGCGCGGCGCGGGAAGGCGGCCCGTCGGAATGTGATCCCACCGCGAGTCCGGAGACCGGCCCGGAACGACGGTTCCAGTCGCGGAGGGCGACTGCCGGGCTCGCCCGCGCGTCCTCCATGTATTGCCCTGCCAACATGGAAACCATGGACATCGCGGCCTCACGCTCGCCCCACCGCCGGTTCGCCCTCGCCCTGTGCGCGGCCACTGCCGTGCACGTGGCGCTGCTCGCCCTGCCACTGAGCGGGCGACCGCAGCCGCGTATCGGGCTGGCGCCCTTGCAAGTGCAGTTGTCCCGGGCGGCCACGGAGCCGGCAACGCGCACGCCTGCTCCTCCGGCCAAGAAGCCCGCAACGCCATCGAAGCGCGAGATGACCGCGCCGCGGTCTACGGTCATGAATGCTGCCGCCCCGGCCGCGGCTGTCGTGCCGAATCCGCCGCCGGCCACCACGGATGTCCTCGCAAAGGCGCCGAATGCCCACGCCGATCACCAGGACGCCATGGTCACGGCGCGCGGGGAACTGGACCTCGCCCTGGCGCGGCACTTCCGCTATCCCCTGCTGGCGCGCCGCCAGGGCTGGCAGGGTGAAGTGCTGTTGAGCGTCCCGGTGGCGGCAGACGGCTCCCTTGGCCCGACTACCGTGTTGCGCAGCTCCGGCCATGCCGTGCTCGACCGCGCCGCCCTGGCCGCACTCGCCCGGGTGCCCGCGTTGTCGTGGACGCCGGGCATCGCCTTCACCCTGGAACTGCCGGTGCGCTACCGGCTGCACAAAGGCTGACCCATGCCCAGACTCACCCGCATCTACACCCGCACCGGCGACGACGGCAGCACCGCCCTGGCCGACGGCACGCGCGTGCCCAAGGACGGGCCGCGCATGGAGGCCATGGGCACCCTCGATGAGCTCAACAGCCTCATCGGCGTGGTGCTCGCCGGGCCGCTGCCGGACGCCGTGCGCGCCTGCCTGGCCGAGATACAGAACGATCTGTTCGATCTGGGCGGCGAGCTGTGCGTACCCGGCCGCGAGGCCGTACAGGCCGCCTATGTGGAACGCCTGGAGCGACGACTGGACGGATTCAACGCCGGGTTACCGCCACTGAAGGAGTTCATCCTGCCCGGCGGCAGCCCCGCCGCGGCGGCCTGCCACGTGGCACGCAGTGTGTGCCGCCGCGCTGAACGTCGCCTGGTCACGCTCGCACGTGACGAGTCAATCAATCCGCAGGTACTCGCCTACGTGAACCGCCTCTCGGACCTGCTGTTCGTGGTGGCGCGCGTGCTGGCGCGCGAACACGGCCAGGAGGTGTACTGGCAACCGGGCCGCGGCGCGGGCTGAACGAAATTTGGAATTCAACGCAAAGGCGCTGAGGACAAGGTTTCGACAACCCCGTAGGAGCCCACACCGTGGGCGAATTGTCTTTCGTCCATTCCTCTGCGAGCGTTGTGCCTCTGCGTTGGGCTGTCCCCTCCCCCGACTCACGACGCCGCAATGCGCTGCATGCGCTCGTCCATCTCCGCCATGCGCGCAATGTCCTCGCGCACCCGCTCCGCCGAGCGGGCGAACAGCTCGCGTTCGTCCGCCTCCAGGGGCAGATCGATCACGCGCTGCATGCCGCGTGCACCGAGTACCGTCGGCACCCCCATGGCCACCCCGTGCTGCCCGTATTCGCCCTCCAGCACGCACACCGCGGGCATCAGGCGTCGGCGGTTGTGGCGCACCGCATCGACCATCGCGGCGATGGCCGCGCCAGGCGAATCGTAGGCGCTGCTCTTCTGCCGCAACGCCAGGATCTCCGCGCCGCCCTGGCGGGTGCGCTGCACGATACGCTCGATGGCCTCTGGCGGCAGGAAACTATCGATGGGCACGCCACCCACACAGGTGTAGCGCGGCAGGGGCACCATGGTGTCGCCATGGCCGCCGAGCACCATGGCGCACACATCCTGGGGGGAAAAGCCCGTCTCCAACGCCACGAAGCTGGCCATGCGTGCGGCATCCAGCACGCCGGCCTGACCGATGACACGCTGACGCTCGAAGCCGCTGCGCTGGAAGGCGCGCCAGGTGAGCACGTCCACCGGATTGGTCACCATGAGCAGCGTCGCCTCCGGCGCATGGCACCGTACGTGATCGACGATGGCGTCGATGATCGGCACATTCGCCTCCAGCACGTCGGAACGGGACATGCCGGGGCGGCGCGGAAAGCCTGCGGTGATGATCACCAGTTGCGACGCGGCCATGAGCGACGCGTCCGCGCCACCGATCACTCGGGTATCGAAACGAAACAGCGGCGCCGATTCCTGGATGTCCAGCGCCGTGCCGACAGCAAGCCCCTCGTCCACGTCCAGCAACACCAGTTCCTCGCAGTGCTGGTGCTGCGCCAGGAACTGCGCCGCCGCTTCACCCACGCGTCCTGCACCCACGATGGTGATCTTGTACACGCCGCCCCCTCCCTGGTCGGACACACCTTCTCAACTATAGAAGCGGGATTGCTCATGAACCGTGCCGGGAAACTCGGCGGCCCGCTACACTAGCGCACGAACTGATTTCCGACGGTGAGGCCATGAAAGACCCTGTCATCATCATCGGTATGGGCGAGATGGGCGGGGTGTTCAGCCGCAGCCTGCTCAAGCTCGGCCATCCCGTGTTTCCGATCACCCGCCACATGCAGGCGGACGCCGTGGCGCAACACGTGCGCGAGCCACAGCTCGTGCTCGTTACGGTCGGCGAGAATGATCTGCACGCCGTGCTGGGAGAATTACCTGCTGCATGGTGCGATCGCACTGGCCTGGTGCAAAACGAACTGCTGCCGCGCGACTGGCAGGCGCACAGTCTCACACGACCCACAGTGGTCTCGGTGTGGTTCGAGAAAAAGCAGGGGCAGGACGTGAAGGTGCTGGTGCCGTCCCCCGTGCACGGCCCGCACGCCCGCCTGCTCGTGGACGCCCTCGGCACGCTGGGCATTCCCGCCTGGGAAGTTGCCGACGCGCAGGCAATGCAATTCGAATTGGTGCGAAAGAACGTCTACATCCTCACCACCAACATCGCGGGACTGGTGGTCGGAGGAACGGTGGACCGGCTTTGGACCGAACATCGCGACTTGGCGTTGGAAGTGGCGAACGAGGTCATGGACATCCAATTCGCACTCATCGGCGCCGCCTTGGATCGCGAAGCCCTGATCGCTGGCATGGTCGCAGGCATCGAAGGCGACCCGGCCCACCCATGCACCGGCCGCAGCGCCCCCGCCCGCCTCGCGCGTGCCATTGGTCATGCGGACGCCGCGGAATTGGCAGTCACCAAACTGCGCGACATCGCCGCTCGGCTAAAGACCTGAAGACCGGAGTCCGGTTCATCCCCGCGTGCGCGGGGAACACGCTCGCAGTGCCGCAAGACGTGGGACGGCTACCGGTTCATCCCCGCGTGCGCGGGGAACACCAGGCCGACACCGCCGAAAGCGACACGTCCGCCGGTTCATCCCCGCGTGCGCGGGGAACACCCAACGCCGCCGCGCGTTCTGTCACCGTCGCGCGGTTCATCCCCGCGTGCGCGGGGAACACCGTAACAACCGACAGGAAGCCGGTTTCCGTCGCGGTTCATCCCCGCGTGCGCGGGGAACACGAAACCGTATGGATGTCCGACCTCTCCCGTTTCGGTTCATCCCCGCGTGCGCGGGGAACACAACTGCCCGCGCGCGTGTACCTCGAACTGGAGCGGTTCATCCCCGCGTGCGCGGGGAACACGTTCGAGCCCCTGGGCCGGTATCCCCTCTCCTCGGTTCATCCCCGCGTGCGCGGGGAACACAGATGAAACGCTCTATTTTCACCGTCGCCGCTCGGTTCATCCCCGCGTGCGCGGGGAACACATCACGTGTCAGGGCACCATTGCCGCGGGGAACGGTTCATCCCCGCGTGCGCGGGGAACACTACAAGAAGTCGCTGAACTCTATGTGGTTCGGCGGTTCATCCCCGCGTGCGCGGGGAACACTTACAGGCCGGTCAGGATGTACCCGGCAGAGTCGGTTCATCCCCGCGTGCGCGGGGAACACATCGGATCGGCAACGCAGAAAGGTAGCGAGGACGGTTCATCCCCGCGTGCGCGGGGAACACCTTCACCACCGGGCGCTCCACCATCTTCGCGCCGGTTCATCCCCGCGTGCGCGGGGAACACCACGAGGATGAGGCGACGGTCGAAGTCGATGTCGGTTCATCCCCGCGTGCGCGGGGAACACTTTCAGCGCGTCCCACAACGGCATCAGGTACTGCGGTTCATCCCCGCGTGCGCGGGGAACACTGCAGCGATCCGCCGTGTTCGGTGGCCCAAATCGGTTCATCCCCGCGTGCGCGGGGAACACCTCTGAACTCGCGTACACTACCATCAATCCGGCGGTTCATCCCCGCGTGCGCGGGGAACACCGGCTACTCGTGCGGCGCGACCATTTTCAACTCGGTTCATCCCCGCGTGCGCGGGGAACACTGCGTGTAGTACCGCCGATCCACATCAACCTCCGGTTCATCCCCGCGTGCGCGGGGAACACGTGGCGTAACGGTAGCGCTGATGCCTCGGGATCGGTTCATCCCCGCGTGCGCGGGGAACACGCCTGCCCGGCCACCCTGAAGCTGCTCGATATCGGTTCATCCCCGCGTGCGCGGGGAACACTGCTCTTCTCGTTCGAGGTAGAAGCGATATTACGGTTCATCCCCGCGTGCGCGGGGAACACCTGTTCATGTGGGTCGAGGTTGCCGCCAACGCCGGTTCATCCCCGCGTGCGCGGGGAACACGCGGTCGAAGGCGGGCACGTGGATGCGATCGCCGGTTCATCCCCGCGTGCGCGGGGAACACTCAATCAGGTTGAGCACAAGCCGACAGAGAAGCGGTTCATCCCCGCGTGCGCGGGGAACACGTGCATGTGAGCGAACGCGAGGCCGCCCATGCCGGTTCATCCCCGCGTGCGCGGGGAACACCACTGCATCTGGCGGATCATCGCGGCCGGAGACGGTTCATCCCCGCGTGCGCGGGGAACACTTCGCCTCTCTTTTGCTGAGGGTAGGCTTGTTCGGTTCATCCCCGCGTGCGCGGGGAACACGCGCCGTAAAACGCGCGCGCAGCTTCCTGCATCGGTTCATCCCCGCGTGCGCGGGGAACACTATCGTTCACGCCGGCCAAGCGCTCACGACGTCGGTTCATCCCCGCGTGCGCGGGGAACACCAGCCCATCGGCGCGCACACCCTGCGCCACAGCGGTTCATCCCCGCGTGCGCGGGGAACACCTGTTGATCGTCGAGACCGCGTACGATGCCGGCGGTTCATCCCCGCGTGCGCGGGGAACACCCGACGCCGGACGCTATGGGGACGGTAGCCCCCGGTTCATCCCCGCGTGCGCGGGGAACACTCTCGGGTCGGATGTCGGCTAGCCAGTCGCCGCGGTTCATCCCCGCGTGCGCGGGGAACACGTAGCCGAACAGTACAACTCAAAAATTTCAGCCGGTTCATCCCCGCGTGCGCGGGGAACACATCCGTTGGCGTAGCTAGGATTTTTTTGGACACGGTTCATCCCCGCGTGCGCGGGGAACACTCGCTGAACACTGGCCACAGTTCGCCTATTGGCGGTTCATCCCCGCGTGCGCGGGGAACACTGGAGGTGATCGATGGATTGGCTTAATAGTGCCGGTTCATCCCCGCGTGCGCGGGGAACACCGCGCCAGAAGACCGCGAAGAAGGCGGCGATCCGGTTCATCCCCGCGTGCGCGGGGAACACTGCCGCCGCCACAAATAGGCTATCTACGGTATCGGTTCATCCCCGCGTGCGCGGGGAACACGAACAAGCCGAACGCTACGTCAACGCGCAGATCGGTTCATCCCCGCGTGCGCGGGGAACACTGCTCTTCCGCCTGTTGCACCAGGATGGTGAGCGGTTCATCCCCGCGTGCGCGGGGAACACGGGTGTCGGCTCTCGTAGCCGTGGCGCAGAATCGGTTCATCCCCGCGTGCGCGGGGAACACCGTCGAACAAATGCAGCCGTTCAAAAAATTGCCGGTTCATCCCCGCGTGCGCGGGGAACACACGATAGCGACGGCGGCGATGAAGGCGATTTTCGGTTCATCCCCGCGTGCGCGGGGAACACGAACGCAGAACAGGTATTGCACCTGCTCGAAACGGTTCATCCCCGCGTGCGCGGGGAACACTCCAGCGCGGCCATTGGCCCGGTCCCGGTCGCCGGTTCATCCCCGCGTGCGCGGGGAACACCATGATGGCCAGGGCCAGCTTGGGCGCCGGGCCGGTTCATCCCCGCGTGCGCGGGGAACACGCACTCGAGACCCACGACACGCGCGGCGGGCTCGGTTCATCCCCGCGTGCGCGGGGAACACTCCGTGACACGCGCCAAGCGCAAGGTTGCCAACGGTTCATCCCCGCGTGCGCGGGGAACACGTTTGATCTGCGTGTGCGCCACGCGCCCGAGGGCGGTTCATCCCCGCGTGCGCGGGGAACACCTTCCCATCGAACACGGCGTTCTGTTCCCATACGGTTCATCCCCGCGTGCGCGGGGAACACTTGCTGCCGTTGCCGCCGAACTTGGTGGGGATCGGTTCATCCCCGCGTGCGCGGGGAACACAACACGCCCTGAAGGTTGCCGATCTGCTCGGTCGGTTCATCCCCGCGTGCGCGGGGAACACTTCCATCGCCTCGCCGCGGTCCTCGCACGTCCCGGTTCATCCCCGCGTGCGCGGGGAACACCGCGCCAAGCGCAGAACGGAGGCGTTCGGCATCGGTTCATCCCCGCGTGCGCGGGGAACACTCACGAGCGCATGGGATAAGACAATGGCATTCTGGTTCATCCCCGCGTGCGCGGGGAACACATGGATAGTCACCACCAAATTCAAGATTTTTTCGGTTCATCCCCGCGTGCGCGGGGAACACGCTTGTTTCGGCGTCATTGCGCGCCTCCTGTGGCGGTTCATCCCCGCGTGCGCGGGGAACACTGACGGAAGACGATGCCGAGCTGGTGAAGCTCCGGTTCATCCCCGCGTGCGCGGGGAACACCCATACGCCAAGGAGGACGGCACGGCTAACGCCGGTTCATCCCCGCGTGCGCGGGGAACACCGCCAGGCAATGTCAATAACTGACCTAAAGTACGGTTCATCCCCGCGTGCGCGGGGAACACCCGCGCTTCTTCGCTTTGACGATGCGGCCGCCCGGTTCATCCCCGCGTGCGCGGGGAACACCGCCCTATCGGTGCGCCTGCCGCTATCGACTACGGTTCATCCCCGCGTGCGCGGGGAACACGCGCTGCCCTTCTTTGGATCGATGCGCTCGGCCGGTTCATCCCCGCGTGCGCGGGGAACACTCGTCATTGCGGATGCGGTCAATTTCGTCTCGCGGTTCATCCCCGCGTGCGCGGGGAACACCCATCGTCCGGCGTATCGATGTAGCTATTGGACGGTTCATCCCCGCGTGCGCGGGGAACACGGATTGATGATTGGCAATGGGAATGCCACGTGCGGTTCATCCCCGCGTGCGCGGGGAACACGCTCCAGAAGGTCGCCCATTGTGCGGGCCGTCGGTTCATCCCCGCGTGCGCGGGGAACACCATTCTTGAGCGTGCGGCGGAGATTCTGGCCCCGGTTCATCCCCGCGTGCGCGGGGAACACGGCGAACTGGTGGCCGAAAGACTGGTTTTCCGCGGTTCATCCCCGCGTGCGCGGGGAACACGATGGATCCATGCCGTATCTCAGCATTTCCATCGGTTCATCCCCGCGTGCGCGGGGAACACCCACGCGGCCACCTGTTTCGGTAACCAAGTAACGGTTCATCCCCGCGTGCGCGGGGAACACGGCAGAAGACAAACCACCGTCGCGCCATTCTCCGGTTCATCCCCGCGTGCGCGGGGAACACGATCCGACACCACCACCTGCGCGGGTGCGGGATGGTTCATCCCCGCGTGCGCGGGGAACACGCGGCCTTCATCTCAGCAATCAGGGCCAGGGCCGGTTCATCCCCGCGTGCGCGGGGAACACTTGATACATCATGCCTAACGTCTACCGGAAGGCGGTTCATCCCCGCGTGCGCGGGGAACACATGGATGGGTATTAGTTAAGAATTGTCACGTCCGGTTCATCCCCGCGTGCGCGGGGAACACACCATTCATGGCCTCCATTTTTGCGCTGAGTTCGGTTCATCCCCGCGTGCGCGGGGAACACCGGTGGACGCTCGTCAATTCGACAACCGGCAGCGGTTCATCCCCGCGTGCGCGGGGAACACTGTTTTGGGCGGCCGCCTCCATCGGAAGCGACCGGTTCATCCCCGCGTGCGCGGGGAACACGGGTGCTGGACCCGCAATCGCTGGCCCTGGACCGGTTCATCCCCGCGTGCGCGGGGAACACGGCCCATCAGTAGCAGTGCGCTGCATGGGCTCCGGTTCATCCCCGCGTGCGCGGGGAACACTCACAAGCCGAGCCGCGACGATAATCGAAGGGCGGTTCATCCCCGCGTGCGCGGGGAACACACTTGTTGTACCCGATTGAATTACCGAGATTTTTTTCGGTCAACAAATTCTACCAAGAAAAAAGCCCACGCGCGGCCATCTCGAGTGGGCTTGTATTCGCCGGATTGTTAAAGAGCGTCGCCGGGGGTGTCTGGTGGCAAGAAGGTGACCAACCTGAGCCCGTCGAAATCAACGGGGATGCGCCGGTTTGCACCCAGCGTTTCGAAGTCGTAGCCGGATTCTGTATTGGTAGTCCAGGCCATTACCGCGTTGCCATCGTCGAGCCCTTCTCTGACCTGGTGCCAAATGAACTCACGAAGACGCTTGGACGGATTCCCAATGTAAACGCCCGCGCGGATTTCAAGCAGCCAGACGGCCAGCCGGCCGCGCAGCCTTGGCGGAACATTTTCAGTGACGATGACCAGCATCGCCCAGGTTTTCCCCATCCGAAAATGCCGGCCCTACCGCATCTTCAGGTGGTTCTGGTGGTTTCATTTCGCCAGCTGAAAGGATTTCTTCGATTGAGGGGATGATCCTGGACAGCAATTTCGTCTCGCGGAAGGCATCGCGACAGGCCAGTCGAACCTGACGCTCGGGCTGCGGCGGGTTTTGGGCAGCAATACGAAACGCCACGGGGACTACCGTGTCGAACTTGAAAATGTCAGCAACGTCGTAAATGAAGGAAAGCGGCTTTCCCGTGTGGATGAAACCGACTGCCGGGGCATAGCCGGCCGCCAGTACCGCCGCTTCAGTAATGCCGTAAAGGCTGGCTGTTGCCGCAGAAAGACAGAGGTTGGGCACATCACTCGCATCCCAATCCGTTGGGTCATATTTCCGACCCTGCCACTTCACGCCATACCGTTGGGCCATGTTCTTGTACATCTCGCGTACACGCGCGCCCTCGATGCCGCGCAACTGCTCGACACTGCGCCGCTCCGGAGGTTTTTCGCGAAATCGCATTTCGTACATTTTCCGCACGACCTTGAGCCTGGCCTGCGGGTCGAGCGCAAGCTGGGCTTGGTACAGCAGGCGATCGGCGCGTGCCCCGCCGGGCTGGCCCGACGCGTAGAGCCGAACGCCCGCCTCACCGACCCACACCAACAAGGTGCCGACACGTGAGGCAAGCGCCACTGCCCGATGGGAAACGCGCGTTCCCGGCTCCAGCATGATGCAGGCGACACTACCGACAGGAATGTGGGTACGCTCACCTGTCTTGTCCACGACCACGAACGCACCATCAAGCACATCCACTTGGCCCTTTTCGATGAAGATCATCGAAATGCGTTCTTTCATGGCAATAGGCTTGAGCGGCGGCAACATGGGGACATCACCCGCCATTCCACGGGTTGATCACACGAATCGGGTACGGGGTGAAATCCTTTTCGTTGCGCGTCACAAGGGTGAAACTCCGACAAATGGCAGTGGCCGCCAGCAGACTGTCTATCACCGGAATGGGCAGTCCGCGTTTGCTGCTCTCACCACAAAGGCGTCCCCACTCCAACGAAATTTCCATGTCGATGGCGATGGCGCGTTCGTCGAAACGTTTTCGCACGTCTTGATCGAGCCAGGTCTGAATGTTTCGCCGGCGCCTGCCATCATCGAGCTTGGCGATGCCCTTGCGGATTTCGCCAAGCGACAGCACGCTCACAAAAAGTCGCTCCTCTTCGATACCCGACAGCCATTCGACCACACCTCGGTCCGGAACCGTCTTGAACAGTTCCGATAGCAAGCAGGTGTCGAGCAGATAATTCAAAGTTCCACCTCTCGGCCGACATCCTTGGAGCGGGTCAGGTCAAGCTCGATTCCTCGCAAAGGCGACTTCTGGAAAAACTCCACGATCGTCCCACGACGCGCAGTAAGCTTGCGATATTCGCTGGTCGACAACACCACTGCCTTTTCCCGACCATGAACCGTAATGACCTGCGGACCTTCAGACTCTGCAGCCTTCACCAGCTCGCTCAGGCGGTTTTTTGCTTCTTGCAGTTGCCAATTCATAGCCCCTCCGACTTCTAGCCAGACTAGCCAGATTGTAGCCCTGGTCCGGCCCGCTGACTATAACCGCCGGACCAGCAACAGACCGCAGCCGAATCCCTTGGCCGGACCAATGCCGTTGAAAAGGGAGCGGGTGAGCACGTCGGGGTCAGTCACCGTAAGCAAGCCTGCGCAATCCACCGTACTGAAACGGATGCGTTGCCCGCCTTTTTTGCGCAACTCGTGCTGCCGATATCCTTCGGCGCGAAAATCGCGCTGCTTGGCGGAAAAACCGGCCTTTCCGGCGCGGGCTTCCAGCCATTGCCACACGGACTGCTGCACCCTTTCGGCTTGGCTTAACCGATTGCTGCCTTCCGGGTGATGGCGCTTGAAATCCATCACCACATCATGCCGATGGGAGCGGCCCGCTTCGTCCTGGCGGGTGACGACAGGATTGACCCGGAGGGAATAAGACAGCAACTGACCTGCGGCCAATCGAGGGTGATATTCCTTCGTTTCCACATGCCAGAGGCCTTCACGATCGGCCGGGACACGTTGGGACACGATCAGAAAGCGAGGGAGGTTCTGTTCCGTTTCCTGCCGGTACAGAAAATCCCGGCGGGCGTTCGGGTCTTCATCGAAAAGGCGCCAGAGCGCCTGGTGAACGCCATAACCTGTGGCCACTCTGCTCAACGCACCGTCCCACGATGCTTTTTTCAAGGTCACGCGACTCATGTACATGGCTCACTCCTTGCCGTCCAGGCGCGCATGGTGTTCCTCGCGCTCATCGAATTGCCAGCGACGCCGCGTGCGCGGCTGATCGCGACGGGTGAAGGTCGCGCGCGCGGGGACGCCGGCGTTCATTCCCTCTTCCCAATAGAGCGATGCCGCACCGCTGTTCAGGCGCTTGGCGCTGCGCCAGCGCACGATGCCTTCCATCAAGTCGTCGGGTTCGGTGAACTGTGCCGCGGCGAAGGCAGTCCGTACATCTTCCGCACCGATGACTTGCGGTTGTAGGGGGAGCGCCAATGAACACGACTTGCGTCCGAGATAGAGCGGAAAACGCGGTGTTTCCAGTGACCTCTTCAGGATATCGAGCGACCACGAAGCTCCCGCCTTCGCCTCCACAGCGACCTGGTAATACGCGTCACTGCGGTAGTCCCGGCTGGAGAGGATGGTTCCTAAATCGTCCTTGGGCAGGGCCAGTTCGTCACGCCGCGTGTAATTGGGATAGCCTTTGCCCGCCGCCTTCGAGGGAACCTGTGCGGTGTGGTAGTCACGCAGGAAATGCCCGGCCGTAAGCACGCGTACGGCGAACCGATAGCCCTCTGCCATCTGACACTGTCGCTCTTCGTCATCGCGCCGCAAACCGACCGCTGCCGCGAGCAGGCCTATGAGCGCTGAGCGGCCGGGATGTGTGGATGTGACGCGCGCCTCTCCTACCGCAACATCACCCCATGCGGCCAACGGGCCATAGAGCTGAAACAGCAGGTAGTCGGTCATGGCCTCACTCCACGGCACACGCGATGATCGCCTGTAGGCTGCCGTCGCCGGTATGGGCGTTCATCTCGCAGAGGTTCTGTGCGCAGGGGCCGTAAACGGCGTCCATTTTTTTGCGTGTTTCATTCAGCCGGTCGATGCTGGTTTTCAGCAGTGTCGCACCTGCAACCGGTTCGAGGAAGGCGACGGCCAGCGAGCGCGGCTGCTGGTTGCCTGTCTCGCACAACAGGTAACTGGCGCGGGCATGGGAGGCGAAGCTGTTCTGCTTTCCGGTGGGCGACACCGTGGCCGTTGCCTCCACCAGCGCTGCGATGGCCTTTTTCCACAGGGTTTCGTCACCACCGAGGTTTTCCAGCAGCAGTTCGCGGTCGATGCAGACATAGAGGTAAAAGAGCCCGGAACCGAATTCGGTCTCCCCCATGTGGCCCGCACCCACGTCTTCTTCACCGGTATTCAGGTCGTCCACCGCCGTGAAAAAGTCATTTTCGACGGCCACCTTGTGCACTGTAATCGCGTGGGCCACCTGCGCCGCGGCCTCGACGTTGAACCTGGGGCTCGCGGCCAGCATGCGACCAAACAGGGCGATGTCGGCGGCGCTGTGTTGTTTGCGCAAGAGACCCAGTTCTTCCGATACCGGCTCGCTGTTACGCGCGGCCACCGTGTCCGTAAGGGCATCTATGCCCGCCAACTCTTCAGGGCTGAAATGGGCGAGCTGTTCGATATGCAACGCTTCGTCTTTTCCGTTGTCCTTCGACTCCTTGAGCTTGCCGAACTGTGCAGCTACCTTGCGCGCCCACTCGCGCGCATTCTTTTCCTTGACTCCGTTTTCGATCAGGCGCGTCGCGATACGCACGCCAATCTCCTTGGTGCGTATGCCCACATGCCCATCAAGCGCCTCCACGAACACGTCCGAGGTACGCCAGGCGCGTTTCAGGCTTTGTGATGAAACACGCAAGCGGGTCGCACCACCCACCTGAGCAGTCTTCGGACGTCCCAGATCGTCACGATTCAGGTTGGACGGCGGATAGGCAGTGAGCAGGTGAAGTTGCAGAAAACGGTTCATGAGATTCCTTCCTTTTGCTTGGAATTGGAGCGGTTCAGTCCGCCTTGGGATTGCTGCCGTAGTAATCGAACGCCCAGTAACGCCGTGTTTTGTCATTCCAGTCGTAAAGGCTCCTGGCAAGATCGGTCAGGTTGGCACGTCCACCGATGAGCGCCAGGGCGCGGATGGCTGGTTCGAACAACTCTTCCCGGGTTTCATGTTGGAGCAGGCGGCGAAAACGCAAACCGGAGTAGCGCGGCTTGTCACCATGAGCCGGCGCCGCCAGCTGTGCAGCGAACCTTGCAGCGGGATCATGGGCGGCGGCATGCGCCAACACACCAGCCACCAACGCCACGCCGTCTTCCCTCTTCCAGCCCGTGGCGCGCAGACGCCGCCAAAGGCGCTGGTAGGCCGAAGTAAAAATGACGGCTTCGAGTGATCGGGCGCGGCGCAGTTCCGCCCGATCGCCGCGTTTATCTGCAAGCTCCTTCCACCATTCGAGAACAGTTGTCTCCGGTGTTGTGACCTGTTCGTTGTCTGTCACTGGCGATTCACTCATGCGTTGCTCCTTGCTGGCTGCCGGGGCCTGATCTCAAGTCCAAGGGTGTTCATCATCTTCTTGCTGTAGTTGCCCCACTCCAGCCCCTTGCGGGCGACCGCTATCCGTTTCGGGTCTTCGCTCTCGATAGCACCACTCACGGCCCAGGTGTCGAACAGTGCCAAGGAGCAATCGTTGAGCAGGCGTAACCAGCCGCGCCGGTCAGGTTCGGCGCCCTCCTCCGTCACGTGGCGATGCAACAGCTCAAGCACGCCGTAGAACCCGGACTGTGTGTCCTGCCAAAAAGCGTCAACGGCGAAATTGAAATCCCCACGTACCGTCGCCCCTTTGCTGAACCAGGCATCCTTGAGGGCGAGACGCAGATTCCGCGCCACGTCGGAAGCTGCGTCAAGCAACCGGTTGACCTCCGCACTGAAGCGCTCACGCTGCTCGATATCAAGGTGATAAACGGGCATCAGTGACTCGTACCAACCACGGGCTTTCGCGTTGTCCATGTCGTATCCGAACGCCCACAGGCGCACGGCGCGGCGGCGGCGGGCACTGCTGCTGCCCCGTGCCGTGATCACCTGTGCGGGCCGCACGCCCTGCGCGTCGCCGAGCACCACGCCAAGCCAGTAGCGATAGGCGATGCCGCCGGGCTGGGGATGGAGCGGCAACGGTTTCCCATCTTCATTGATAACGTGGGGAGACAAGGGGTGCGCCCAGGCACCGGTGTAGTTCACGCCGTAGCTGCGGGTGTGGAACGCCGTCACCAGCGGCTCGCGTCGGTGCGTCATGGGGCACTCACCTTCCACCAGATCGCCCATTTCCAGACGAATGCGGCGGGGCATGCCCCAATACATCTGCAAGGGATGAGCGTCTTCCGGCGTGGTGTCGATGCCGCCGGGGTTTTCGCTGGTACGCGTCGGCGCCAACCAGGGGAAAATGGCGGCGGGGTCGGTGAGATGGCTGTTTCCTGTGAGCCCCTCCAGGTGTTCTGCGCTCAAGACGTTCAGCCATACCAGCCGCCACAGGTTAGCTGGCAAGGGATCGTGAAGCGGATCCGGGACCAGGAGTGTGGTCAGCGGGCCTCCACCGCGCATGGACGTGCGATGACCTTTGCCGCCGCTGGGTGCATTGGTCTGGAGGGTGATCAGGGCAGCCACGGCCGCGGTGACGCCGAGCGCCGGGTACTGCCCGCGCTTGATGAACAGGTCGCGGTTGTCACGCAGGGTCTGGCCACCGGGCTCATCGATCAAGAGTGAACCGATGTCCTTTGGTTCTTCACCCGCGAGCTCCAGGTCCTGAAGGAAACGCGGCCCGTCGCCGTCCACGTTGAAGGCGTCGCGGTAGCGCAGACAGGCATCACGCAACACCGCGGGTATCGGAGGCCTTTCGTAAGCCTCACCCCAATCTGCCTCGTCCTCGGGCGTCCAGGCAGTCTGGAGCAGGCCTATCAAGAACTGCACCAGGCTGCCGTTGAAATCGGGCCGGGGCAGATCGAGGGCAACGATGGGGTCGTCGTCGATACGGTCGGTGATCTGCCACGGCAGGATCAGCTCTCTTGCCCCGTGTTTGCGCCGTACCGGAAGCCATGGCGCTCCATCAATCAGGTTCACGCAATCTTCCTCCGTTTCCCTTTGCGAACTCTGCTGCGGTGGGTTTGGACCCACTCTCCAATCTGTGCCTAACAAAAATATCCCTGCCGGCTAGCGGGCAGTATATGCGAGTAAGCCACGTCCGATCAATGTGCTTTAAATCATAATTACAGTAAACTTCGACTTGCCCACTTCCCCGACATCAATCGGGGATGAACCGTGCTTGAAATCGTGTTCACAGGCGTTCCCCGCGCACGCGGGGATGGTGCGGCCTCACGCCGAGGCCGCACCTCTTTCCAAAACCAGCCCACCCGTATCCGAATAGGTCACCGAAACCTGCTCGCCTTTGCCACCCACCAGGACCCCGCGCCATTGCCCTTCGACCTTCGCCAGGGGCAGAACCACGCCGCTGAATCCCTTGCCCCACGCATCCAACAGCACCTTCATGGCCTGCCCCATGGAGCTGGAGGTGTCCGGGTCCATTTCAAACCGGCCGCGCACCCTCACCTCACTGAGCGGCCACGGGTATCTGGCGTCATCCGACCAAGGGCGCAACTGGATGCCGTCCCAGCGGGCGAGGCGCACGGTTGTCGCCAAATCGCCGAGGCGGGTCGGGGTATAACTCTCGTCCCACCAGTCACCGCCTTCGTGGCGATAGCCTTGGACCGCTTTGATGGCGTTGAACCGGGCCTGCGAGGCGTCAGCGCTGCGTGCGCCCTCGGCGCGCTGGCTCCGTGCCTGCAAGGCTGCGGGAATCTCCGGCGCCTGTTCCCCGAAAACCGCTTCGATGAAAAAGCGCAGTTCGCCAGGAACCGCCATCTGCCGATGTTCTTTCAACAGGCGAGCGGTGGCCCACAGCTGACCGTGGTCGGCATAGACCGAGGCCGCGTGGGGTAGGAGGCGTACGTACCAGTTGGCGTCCAGTTCCGAGTCAGGATCGGGCGAAAGGACGCGCAAGATCGCGGGGCCGCGCTCATCGTTCCCGGTGACTGAATTGCCGAGCTTGTCACGGCAGTGTCGGCGCAAACGGCCGGCGCGCTGCAACAGCAGATCGATGGGCGCAAGGTCGGTCACCATTTCGTCGAAATCGAGGTCGAGCGACTGTTCGATCACCTGTGTGGCGATCACCACCCGACCGACACGCGCGTCTGCCCCCTGACGCTTGCCAAACGCGTTGACGATCGCCTCTTCCAGACGCAGGCGGTCGCCCATGGCGAAACGCGCATGAAACAGGACGACCTTGTCAGCGCCCAGGCAAGCACTCAGGCGTTGGTAAGCACTCGTTGCGTCCCCGACCGTATTGCGCACCCAGGCGACGCAGGCGCCCGCCTCGGCCTGCGCCGTAATCCATGCTTCCACGGAAGCCTCGTCATGGAACAACTCGAACGCCAGCGTGCGCATCACCGTCTCGCGGGCGGGCACCGCCACCTGGGCGTGGTCGTCGGTGCCGATGCGCGTCAGGAGCGGATAGCCTTCTGCCTTGAGCATGGGCGTCGCACGACCGATGCCTTGGATGAATGCTTCCACCAGCTCGTCACGCATCTTCTTCGGCAATGTGGCGGAAAGCAGGATGGCGCTGCTACCCGAGCGCGCATGCAGGGCGAGAAGCTCGCAAAGCAGCCGGTGCATGTAGGCATCGGACGCATGCACTTCATCGACGATCAGCACCTTGTCGAGCAAGCCGAGCAGGCGCAGTGATTGGTGCCGTGAAGTGAGCACCGCCATCAAGGCCTGGTCGATGGTGCCGACACCCATTTGCGCCAGCAGCGCACGTTTGCTGCCGTCTGCCAACCAGGCATTGCAGTGGGCGCCAGCCTCCGCCTCGCCGCGCTCGTACTCGTCCTGTGCGGTGGAGTGCGGCAGTACGGAATCGGAGAAGCCGTCATCCAGATGGCGGCTCCCATGGGCCAGGACCAACGAAGTTGGGCGTGCCCCTTCCAGAAAAAGCCGCCGGTAAACCTGCGCCGTTCGCCGGTACATGGCATTGGCAGTCGCCATGGTGGGCAGGGCGAGATAGCCTCCTTCAGCCGCACCGGTGGCGAGCAACCGGTTCAACAGCAAAAATGCCGCCTCTGTCTTGCCGGCGCCAGTCGCATCCTCGATCAGGAATAACTGCGGGCCAGCGGTCAGCGGCAGCTCGCTACAGGCGGCCTGAAGAGGTGTTGGTGATTCGATGGCATCGAACAGTCGCTGAATGGGTTGTAAGCCGTTCGGTGGGTTTGGAAGCAATCCGTTGTGGTTCAGCGCCTCCTCGGCCGCAGGACGGGCGACGTCAGCCCAGTAACGCGCCAACGGCATGGGCTCAGTGCGAAAGGGAAAGTAATCGCGGTTTGAACCCAGCCAGTCTGCAAGGACCGTGATGCCCGCGAGCCACCAGGAGAAGAGTTTCGTTGCGCGCAGGAACTCCTTTCCTGAAGGAAACGAGGGCGCCTGATGCTCGCTCAGGAAGAGATCAGCAACTTCATCGACAAAGGCGTTGAGCGCTTGTTCGTCCTCTGGATCGAAGTAAAACGTGTGGATATCCCCTGCCATTGTCTTCGGCGGCTGACCATGATGGCCACTCACGGCTGACATCCATTGGTCGAGAAGGTCTTGCGCATAATGGGCACCCGTGCCATCACCCCACTCGCCAAGCAGGCAATGCCTCACCCGCTCGTAAAGCCGCTGGCGCCAATAGATGTGTGCGAGTGTGTCGTGCCTTTTGGAATAGCTGTAGGTCTTCGTGCGGGCGGGGGCCAGCTCACCAATCAATTGCTGGAAGGCACTGCTGAATTTTCCAAGGTCATGGAGAGCGATGAAAAAGCGGACCCACGCCCGCATCTGCGGCTCTGGCAACATGGACAAACGGACAAAGACGCTGCGCAGGCGCTCATGACGCTCAAGCAGCGCATCAGCCACCGCCGCAACATCCAGACAGTGAAAGACGACCGGGTGCCACTGGAGTGCGCCGTCCTGGTCCCGTTCGCTCTTGCCCCAAAACGCGAAGTATGACGACTGCATGAATTTGTCCTGACTACTTGGGCGTGCTGATTGCACGCAGCGCTCCCGTGTTACGTCCAGCGTTGAAATCACATTCAACAGCGTTTTCCGGAAACCGAAGCATCTGTCCGGCACGGCCGCATGCCAGAACAGACGCAATCGCCGGTCGCCGTGCCACCTGCGAAGATAACCGGGGTGGTGGCTCAGGAGATGAGCCACCTACCTCGGCCATAGCGGAACGCGTCTATCGACTCGACGCCATCGAGAACACACCCGCCCCCTGCTGGAGTGGCTACCGGCCGCGAATGCCCCCCAAATCCGCGAAGAATCGCGGCCGGTGGCCGCTCCTACAGCCCCATGGCGAAACCGAACAAATCAGTGGCTCCGTAGACGAGCCGTGCTTATCCGACCGAACTGCCGCCTCCCGCAGACGCGCAGCCAACTGCTCGCGCAGTTCCTCAGGGCCGATGACTTCCACGTCAGGCCCGTACTTGAGGATATCCATGATCAATTCCTGACCATCGGCATAAGGCACCTGAAGTTCATAGCCGTCGTCCTTCCACTCGCCTTTCTGTTCCGGGTGCCATTCCTCGTCGGCAACCCAGCGGGCCGCTCCAGAGGTGAAGCGCAACACGGCCCAGGCGCGTGCCTCGCCGCCGAAGATGCCGAAGCTGGCGCCCACGTAGCGGTCGAGGGCGGGATCCGATGGCGGCTTGAAGGGGGCGCCTGTGGACCCGCAGCGGCGGATGCGGTCGAGTGCGAAGAAGCGCAGCGCGCGGGCGCGCTCGCAGTGGCCGACTATGTACCAGTTGTCGCGGTAATGAATCAGCCAGTAGGGATGGATTCGCCGCCGGGAAATTTCGTCGCGGCTGCGGGAATGGTATTCGATATCCAGTGTGTGGGCGTTGAGAACGGCCTGTGCCAGCGTCCCGAAGTGTTCACTTTCGGTGCGGCGCCGGGCCGAGCCCACCAACCGGATGCGGGAGATAACGGTATCCACCTGCTGGCCGCTTTTCTCGAGCAGGCTGCGGATGCGCGCCTTGAGAGGGCCGATATGCGGTGTGAGCACGCCGGGCTGCACGGCTTCCAGTAATTGTTCACTGGCCAACAGGGCATAGAGTTCGCCGGCGTTGAACCACAGGCCGGGCAGCTCGAAAGCGGGGGCATCGGTGTCGTAGCGGTGACCGTTGGCTGCCCTGTCGTAGAAGATGGGCGCCCCCATGCGGTCACGCATGTATTCCAGATCACGGACCACGGTGGCGCGGGACACGCAGAGTGTCTTCATCATGTGCGCCAGCGTTACGGGCTTCCCGCGCCGGAGCAGGTGATGAAGCTGGATGATGCGGCCCATGCGTTCCATGGCGGGTCCGGTTCCGATAACCGTACCGATTGTGCTGTTCCCATGCCATCGGATCAACCCGTTGCCGTTTCTGCCACCCGCGTCCACGCGCCTTGGTCGCCGGAGACTTCTGCGACACCCTTCGCGCTCCACCTGTGATGCAGTCGGAGGCTCCCGCACCGGGTTTCGGCCTGGGTGTGCATATAATGCGCGTCACGACAGACCTTGGATTACAGGGGCCAGGTCCTACAGGGAATGTGGCCCGGGCTCGCGATTTATTGCGTGAACCATTCCCGCCAACACAAACGGATTCTCCTAGTCACCACCGCACTCATCATGGTGGTGGCCATCACTGCGGCCTGCCTCGCGCTGCTGACGCTCTATCGTCACTCCGTTGCGCTCCATGGTGAACGTCTGTCCGAAACGGGCCGCAGCCTGAGCGAGCTGTTCCAGACACTGGCGGCCGGCGAGCAAGGCGCCGCTCCTCTGCAAGCTGTGGCCGCGCAAATGGCGGATGCGCAATACGTGCATGGCAGCCTCGGGCGCACTGGCGAGCTGCTCATTGCGCGCCGGCAAGGTGATGAAGTGCACTACTTGCTGGGGCGGAACAATGACTTCGTGGGCGCGCCTGTGCCGGTTGATTTGCCCATGGCGCGCGCCTTGAAAGGCGAGTCAGGTCGGATGCTGGCCGAGGATCGCCGCGGCAACCGCGTCATCGCAGCGTTCCATGCGATCCCGACGCTGGGCGTCGGGCTGGTTGTGAAGGCGGATTTGGCCGAGATCCGCGCGCCGTTTTTGAGCGCCGCAAGTCTGGCGAGCGCCTCGGTGCTGCTGCTTGCGTTCATCGGCGTGCTGCTCTTCCGCCGATTTACGTCACCGCTTATCCGAGCCATTGAGAGCAAGGAAACGCGTTACCGGACCCTCTTCGAGCTGTCACCGTTTGGCATTGTCATCGTTGATCCCGTCACACTGCGCGTCCTCGACTGCAACGCCGTCGCGTATCGCCAACTGGGCTATACGCGTGACGAGTTCATCGGCCTGACTGTTCCCGAGTTCGACATGGTGCTGGGCTTCGACGGTGCCCAGCGTCATGCCGAAGAACTGCCGCGTCAAGCGTACGTGGAATTCACCACCCGGCACCGCTGCAAAGGCGGCGAGATGCGCGATGTGCACGTGCATTTGCGCACCATCACCGACTTCGGCCGACCGCTGGTGTACGCCATTCACAACGACATCAGCGAACGCGTCAAGGCGGAGGATGAGCTGAGGGCTCACCGCGAACACCTCGAGGAGCTGGTAACGGAACACACCGCCGCTCTCGCCAATGCCAACCGGTGTCTGGAGCAGGAGATCACCGTCCGTCGCAAGGCTGAAGATCAGCTCAAGCTGGCGGATATCGTGTTCCGCACCACGGTGCAGGGCGTCTTCGTAACCGACGCGACGGCATCGATTCTGCTGGTGAATCCCGCCTTCACGGCCATCACGGGTTACTCACTCGAGGAGGCGGTTGGCAATAATCCACGGCTTCTCAAATCCGACCACCAGCCGGACGATTTCTACAAGAAAATGTGGGCAACACTGCTGGCCTCGGGCACATGGCGAGGCCAATTGTGGAACCGACGAAAGACCGGTGAGGCCTACCTCCAGCAGCTGACCATCACCATGGTCCATGACGAGGTCGGCAAACCGCAAAACTATGTGGCCGTGTTCAGCGATGTCACTGAACTGCACGAAAAGGAACGCCGCATTCACCACCAGGCATTTCACGACGCGCTCACGGATCTGCCGAACCGCCTGCTGTTCAATGACCGTCTCGAACAGGCGCTGTCGGGCGCCAGCCGTTCCGGAGAGCACGTTGCCGTCGTCTACTTCGATCTGGATCGCTTCAAGTTCGTCAATGATACCTTGGGCCACAATGCGGGCGACCAACTGCTGCGCGCGGTCGCCAAGCGCATCCTTGGCGCCTTACGCACCAGCGACACCCTATCCCGGTTCGGCGGCGACGAGTTCGTGGTCCTTGTCACCGCAGCGAAGACCTTGAACGCCATCGAGCATGTGGCACAACAGATCGCCTCAGCCTTTCAGCAGTCCTTCCTGATCGACGGGAGGGAGTTGTCGGTAACCACCAGCATGGGGGTGGCGGTTTACCCAAGCGATGGCCATACGGCCGTCGACCTTCTTAAGAACGCCGATACCGCCATGTACCGCGCCAAAGAACGCGGCCGCGACGGAATCCAGTTCTATACCGCCGACATGAACACGCGTGCACTGGCGCACGTCACGCTCCAGAACAGCCTGCGCCGCGCCCTTGAGCGTCAGGAATTCGAGGTGCATTACCAGCCCCGTGTCTGCATCAGTGACGGCCGCATCTGCGGCATGGAGGCTCTGGTGCGCTGGCAGCACCCGGAACAGGGCCTCATCGCGCCATCGGAGTTCATTCCCGTCGCGGAAGACACCGGTCTGATCGTGCCGTTGGGCGAATGGGTGCTGAGCCGTGCCTGCGAACAGACACGCCTCTGGGCAGCCATGGGCTATCCGCTGCGCGTCTCGGTCAATCTGTCGGCACGGCAACTGGTCCAGCCGGACCTGGTTGAGCGATTGGAGGCCATTCTGGCTAAGACGGGGTTGCCGCCGTCCTTGCTCGAACTGGAGCTTACAGAGACGCTGCTCATGGATAATCCCGATGAGACCATCGCCATTCTTCAGCGCTTCAAGCAAGGCGGCATCACCGTGGCCATCGACGATTTCGGCACGGGCTATTCGAGCCTCAGCTACCTGAAGCGTTTTCCCATCGACATCCTGAAGATCGATCGAGCTTTCATCGCCGATGCCGCCCAAGACCCGGACCACGCGGCCATCGTCGAGACCATCGCCGCACTGGGCCGCACGTTGCGCATGGAGGTTGTTGCTGAAGGGGTGGAAACCGACGCCGACGTGGATCTGATACGACGCTCGGGGTACCACGCCTTCCAAGGCTATTACTTCAGCCCCGCCGTGCCGGCTGAGCGGTTCACTGCGCTGCTGCGTAGCGGCCAAAGCCTCGCCGCATTGCGGGCCGCCGGGGAGCGCTCCTCATGAATGCCGCTTTCATTGAACAGCTCACCAGCAGCGAGCTCGATCAGTACGCGAATGAGCTCGAACAGGCCATCGAAATGCATGCGCTATGGCTGACGCGGGTGAACAAGAGCCTCATCTTCGGATGTGCGCCCCATCCCCACGATGTCTCGGACAAACCGCATTTGCTGTGTCATTTCGGGCGTTGGTATCACGGCATGGACGACACGGCGCTGCTCGACATCCCCCAGTTCGCTGCGATTGGCGCGGTGCACGGCCGCCTGCACGACGTCGCGCGACGTCTGCTGCTGCAACGGCAGCAGGCGCAAGCCTTGCAAGAAGATTACGAGCATTTCATCCAAATCGGCGTCCAGCTGCGCGAGCTGTTGAAGGCCGTGCGCCAGAGTATCAAACAGAACAGCGGCATTGCCTCGCGATTGATGGCCAAGGTGTTCGAAAACGCCAAGGAAGGTGTCGTCATCACCACGCCGGGCGGCGTGATCCTCAACGTCAACCCGGCGTTTTCCGAAGTCACCGGCTATGCTGCCGATGAAGCCATTGGCAATACGCCGCATCTCCTGTATTCCGGACGGCAATCGGGCGATTTCTATGCGGCCATGTGGCGCGCGCTGCAACAACTCGGGCATTGGCAGGGCGAGATATGGAACCGCCGCAAGAACGGCGACATCTATCTTGAGTGGTTATCCATCAGCAGCGTCAGGAATGAACGCAACGAACTGACCCACTACGTGGGTATCTTCAGCGACATCACCACCGAGAAGGAAAACGAGGAGCGGCTTTACCACCTCGCGCACTACGATCCCCTGACGGAACTGCCCAATCGCGTGCTGTTCCAGGACCGCTTCAAGCAGGCGCTGGCGCGGGCGCGGCGCAACCGCAGATCACTGGCGGTGATGTTTCTCGATCTCGACGGTTTCAAGGACGTCAACGACCGGTATGGTCACGGGGCGGGCGACGATCTGCTCGGCCAGGTGGCGCAGCGCCTGACCGCACAGTTGCGCCAATCCGATACGGTCGCGCGCCTGGGCGGGGACGAATTTGCCATCATCCTGCCGGACCTCGGCGAAAGCAGTGATGTCTCGGCGGTGGCGCGCAAGGTCATTGACGAGCTCGCCAGGCCCTTCACCTTCGCGGGCGAGCAGGAGGTCCGAATCACCACCAGCATCGGCATAAGCCTGTATCCGCAGCATGGCCTCGATTCCGACAACCTGCTCCATCGCGCCGACACGGCCATGTACGTGGCCAAGCAACGGGGCAAGAACCAGCTCTGCTTCTATTCGCCTGAGCTGGAGTGATGGTGCGCGCGGCTACCTGTGTTCTTGGCATAGGGAGGCAATCGTGGTGGGTGGTCACGTTTTGAAGCTACGTGACGGGTCCACAGGGCTCTGGCACGTAGACGCTTCGCGTCAACGTGACCTACAGCACCGGTGAACTCGCGCGAGCGTGCCTTACGCGAGGCTCTTGCTGGCGATCTCGTAGACGTCCGCCGACAGGCCGGGCGCGGCCAGCAGGCGCTCCAATTGTCTGCGCATCAGTGCCTGACGGGTCGGATCGTAGCGGCGCCATTGCGTGAAGGGACCGGCGAGCCGTGCGGCGATCTGCGGATTGAGCGCATCCAAGGCAAGCACGTGTTCGGCCAGCAGCGCATACCCCTCACCGCCGACGTCGTGGAATTGCGCCGGGTTGCGCTGGCTGAAGGCGCCGATGAGTGCGCGCACGCGGTTGGGGTTTTTAAGGTTGAAATCCGGATGCCGGGTCAGCTCGCGCACGCGCGCCAGCGTCCCTGGCAGCGGCGCGGTTGCCTGCAACGTAAACCATTTGTCCAGCACCAGCGGGTCCCCCCGCCAGCGACGATAGAACGCCACCAGTACTTCTTCGTGTTCCGGTCCCGCGGTATGCACCAGCGCCGTGAGGGCCGCGAGGGCGTCCGTCATGTTGCCGGCCTCGTGGTACTGCGCCAGGGCGCGCGCTCGTAGTGCCGGTTCGTCCAGTTCCAACAGATAGCTGAGACAAAGGTTCTTCAGACGGCGACGTCCGACCGCCGGCATGTCGAGACTGTACGTCCCCTGCTCACGGTTCTCATCAAAGGTGGTGAGCAGCAGGTCGCGGTGCGCCTCGGCGAGGGCGCGACGCAGCTCGGCGCGTACGGCGTGGATCGCCACCGGGTCCGCCACATCCACGAAGCCAGTCACGTAGTCGGTGTCGGGCAGGGTGAGCGCCTCGGCAATGAGGGCCTTGTCCAGCGTCGGATGACGAAGCGTGGTCGCGAAGGCCTGGGAGAGGCCGGCATCCAGCGCGGTTTCGACGCCGGATCTGCGCGCGTCCAGGGCGCGCAGCATCACACCGAGCGCCAGGCGCTGGCTTGCATCCCAACGGTTGAAGGGATCGGCATCATGGGCCATGAGGAAGGCGAGGTCCGCATCCGTGTACGGAAATGTGAGTTTCACGGGCGCGGAAAATCCGCGCAGCAGCGACGGCACCGGTGCGGCGGATACGTCCGCAAACACGAAGCTCTGTTCGTCCTCGGTGAGTTCAAGCACCCGTGAAGTCCCGTTCGGCGCGGACTCGTGTTCCAGGCGCAACGGCAGCTCACTGCCGTCGCCGCCGAGCAGCGCCACCGTCACGGGGATGTGAAACGGCAGCTTTTCCGGCTGGCCGGGCGTCGCGGGCGTGTGCTGGCTCAGGCGCAGGGTGTAGCGCCGCGAACCTTCGTCGTAGTCGCCATACGCCGATACCTCCGGCGTGCCCGCCTGGTCGTACCAGCGCCGGAAGCGGGCGAGGTCCACGCGGTTGGCATCTTCCAGGGCATGCACGAAATCGTCCGTGGTGACCGCCTGGCCGTCGTGGCGCGAGAAATACAGATCGGTGCCGCGCCGGAAGCCTGTGGCCCCCAGCAGGGTGCGCAGCATGCGCACCACTTCCGCGCCCTTGTTGTACACGGTCAGGGTGTAGAAGTTGTTGATCTCCTGGTAGGACGGCGGGCGCACCGGATGGGCCATGGGGCCCGCGTCCTCGCGGAACTGCTGGCTGCGCAGCACGCCTACTTCGCCGATGCGCGCCACCGGCCCCGAGGTCATGTCTTCGCTGAACTGCTGATCGCGCAGCACCGTGAAGCCTTCCTTGAGGGAGAGCTGGAACCAGTCGCGGCAGGTGATGCGGTTGCCCGACCAGTTGTGGAAATACTCGTGGGCGATGACGCCCTCAATGGCCATGAAGTCCGCATCGGTGGCCGTCTCCGGGCGCGCCAGCACGTAGCGGGAATTGAATACGTTGAGGCCCTTGTTCTCCATGGCGCCCATGTTGAAGTCGTCCACCGCGACGATCATGTACACGTCCAGATCGTATTCGCGGCCGTAGACTTCCTCGTCCCAGCGCATGGCCTTCTTGAGCGAGGCCATGGCGTGCTGCGCCTTGTCCTCGTTGCCGTGCTGCACGTAAAGCCGCAGCGCTACGCTGCGACCCGATGCGGTGGTGAAGTGATCCGCCAGGCAGGCCAGATCGCCGGCCACCAGGGCGAAGAGATAGGAAGGTTTGGGAAACGGGTCGTGCCATTCGGCGAAATGCCGACCGTCGGCCAGTTCACCCTGGCCCACGCAATTGCCGTTGGACAGCAGCACCGGATAGCGCGCCCTGTCCGCTTCGATGCGCGTGGTGAACACCGTCATGTTGTCGGGGCGGTCGATGAACCAGGTGATCTTGCGGAAACCTTCCGCCTCGCACTGGGTGCAGAAGTTGCCGCCCGAGACGTACAAACCCTCCAGCGCCGTGTTGGCGTTGGGGTGAATGCGGCTGGTGGTCTCCAGGATGAATTCGGCGGGCACGTCGTCGATCACCAGCATGCCGTCCTCGACGCGATAGGCTGAAGCGGCAAGCGCGCCACCGTCCAGCGCGATGGATAGCAATTCCAGCGCCTCGCCGTGCAGGCGCAGCGGCTCACCGTGGCGCTGGGCGCGGATGGCGAGCTTGGCGTGCACCAGGGTATTCGCCTCGTCCAGTTCGAAGCGCAGATCGGCGCGTGCGATACGGTAGGCGGGAGGGGCGTAGTCCTTCAGATAGACGGTGCGATCGTTCGGCATGGATTTCCCGAGTCCGGCGGGTGTGTCAGAAAAAGCATAGCGGTGCTGCGTGGCCGTGGGCGCTCAGAGCCGGCCGGCGTGGAACATCAGGGCCGGCTGCCCCGCATCCACGCGCAGGCGCGTGAGACAGGCATTGTCCACGTTGATGCGGAAGATGTGGGCGAGCGGAATGGCAAGGGCGTGACCGATGATGACGCGGATGAGTCCCGCGTGGCCGACCAGTAGCACGTGGCGGCCGTCGTGGCGGGCCAGCAGGTCGTCGAGTCCAGCGAGGACCCGTTGCCGGAAGTCCAGCAGCGGCTCCGCACCGGGCGGTGTGTGATTGATCGGGTCGCTGTAGAAATGCCGCAGGCAGCCCGGGCTGTCCGTCTCCAGTTCCTCGCGGGTACGGCCCTCCCAGGCGCCGAACCCCACTTCCTTGAAGCGCGGCTCCAGCACCAGGGGCAGGCCGTGGCGCGTGGCCAGTTCCTCGGCGAAGGCGGCGCAGCGCCGCAGGGGCGAGCTGACGATGGCGTCCCACGGGCAGTGCTCACTCACCGCCTCGCGCATCTGACGCCAGCCCTTCTCGGACAACGGGTCATCCAGGTGACCGCGATAACGCCGGCCCCCCACGGGTTCACCGTGACGGATGAGATCCAGAACGGTCATGGGCTTGGGCGTCAGCTGGTCCAACCCGCCAGGGTGATCACCGCGAGGGCAGCCACCCACACCACCAGCGTCCGGCGCAGCAGCGCGATGGCGGCACGCATGTCATCCAGTTCCGCTTCCTTGCCGGCGCTCTCCACGGCGCCGTACTGGAGGGCGCCCAGCCCGGCGGCGATGAGCACGCCGCGGTTTACATCGCGCCACTTGCCCGCCTCTTCACGCCAGTACTGCAACGCATCCACGAAGCTGCCGGCCGCGGCGTAACCGAGGGCGGTCAAGCGGGCCGGTATCCAGCCAAGCGCGTAATGGACACGTGCGGTCCATTCGGCGAAGGCACTGTCGTCGTTGCGCGTACGGTTGCGCAACAGGGCGGCGAGACGATACAGCAAGGCGCCGGCCGGACCGAACGCCACGAACCAGAACACCACGGCCAGCAAGCGCTCGTGCATCTCCACCAAGGCGGTTTCCATCACCGTGCGTGCGATCTGCTGAGGGTCCTCGGGCATGTCGGCGCCGAGGATCTCGGCCACATGCCAGCGCGCCGATTCCTCGTCGTCGCGCTCGCGGGCCTCTAACCAAGCCTCCACGCGGGCCTCCAAGTCCTGCGGGCCAAAGCTGTAGAGCAACACCAGCAGGCCGAAACCAAGGCCCAGCACCAGCCAGGTCTCCGCCAGCGCGGCCGACAGCACCAGCACCACCAGGGTCGGCAGGCCAAGCACCAGCGCCACCGCCAGCGGCGAATCGGCGAGCCGCTCCGGGAGCGCCGCACGCACCCGGTCGGTGAGTTCCGTGAACCAGCGATAACGCCGGAATTCCTCGAGCGTGCCGAGGTAGTGCTCGATGAGAAGACTTAGAAGAACCGTAAACAAAGCCATGGAGCCGCTCCCTTACCGGAGGGTTGATTCTACACTGCCGCGCGCCCTGCTTCGCCCAGTAACGCATCAAGGCGCGGCCAGTCGAAATGGGGACCGGGGTCGAGCTTGCGCCCGGGCGCGATGTGGCAGTGCCCCGCCACGCGCGCGGGGCGGATGGACGGGTAGGCCGTCATCAGGGCGGTCAGCAACGCGCCCAGTCGGGCGTACTGCACGTCTTCGTACGGCAGTTCGTCGCAGCCTTCCAGTTCAATGCCGATGGAAAAATCGTTGCATCGCTCGCGCCCCTCGAAGCACGACGCGCCCGCGTGCCAGGCCCGGCGGTCGAACGGCACGTACTGCACCAGTTCACCGTCACGCCGGATGAGCACATGGGCCGAGACACGCAGGGTGTGAATGGTGGCGAAATAGGGGTGGGCGTGCGGGTCGAGGGTGTTGGTGAACAGCTGGTCGATCCAGGGTCCGCCGAACTGGCACGGCGGCAGCGAGATGCCGTGCACCACCACCAGGTCGACCGGCGTCCCCGCTGGCCGCTCATCCTGGTTGGGCGACGCCACCTGGCGGGCCTGTTCGAGCAGTCCGGTCGCGGTATCGATGTGCAGCATCATCAAGACGTGTCCTCGCAGGAAGGCCGGACCTTCCGAGCAGGGATCATACCGGCCGCCCGCGAAAAGACCAGCACCAGCGGCGGCGATCCGCGCCGGCATGGGCACAACACGACCTGGTGGCTTCCGGTAAGATGTGCCGGTCATCTCGGGGGGGGAACCAGACGTGGACAGCACCATTCAGTGGTTGACCGACATCACGGGCCAGATCGCCGGCCTGCTGTGGGGCAATGCCTTCACCCTCGCCGCGCTGCTCGGCGCCGGCGTCTATCTTACGTTGCGCCTGGGCTTCATCCAGGTGCGCGGCTTCCGGTATTCCGCGGAACTCATCTCGGGCAAGTACAGCGATCCGCGCCACCAGGGCGAGGTGTCGCACTTCCAGGCCCTTTCCACGGCGCTCTCTGCCACCGTGGGCACCGGCAACATCGCCGGCGTGGCCACGGCCATTTCCCTGGGCGGGCCGGGGGCCCTGTTCTGGATGTGGATGACGGCCTTCTTCGGCATGGCCACCAAGTTCGCCGAATGCAGCCTCGCGCTGCGCTTCCGTGAAGTCGACCCGCAGGGGCGCGTTGCGGGCGGCCCCATGTACACCCTGCTGCACGGACTCAAGATGAAGCGCATGGCTACGCTGTTCGCCACTTTCGCGCTCATCGCCTCGTTCGGCATCGGCAACATGGTCCAGGCCAACTCGGTGGTGGACGGACTGGTGTTCATCTGGCCCGACATGCGCGAGTACGACTGGATGGTAGGGGTGATCATGGCCATGTTGGTAGGTCTGGTGATCCTGGGCGGTGTGAAGCGCATCGCGCGGTTCGCCAGCACCATCGTGCCCTTCATGGCCATCTTCTACATCGTCGCGGCGCTCATCGTGCTGGCCAACTTCGCCAGCGCCATTCCGGACGCCATCGCGACCATCCTCAACCACGCGCTCAATCCCTGGGCCGTGGGCGGCGCCGCGGTCGGCGAGGCTATCCGTTGGGGCGTAGCGCGCGGTCTGTTTTCCAATGAGGCAGGCCTCGGTTCCTCCCCCATGGCCCACGCCGCCGCACGCACCAACGAGCCCGTGCGCGAGGGTCTGGTGGCCATGATGGAGCCCTTCATCGACACGTTGGTGATCTGCTCCATGACCGGTCTGGTGATTGTGGTCACCGGCGCCTACATCGGCGCGCCAGAGGGTGTGAAAGGCGCCGCGCTCACCGTGTTCGCCTTCAACTCGGCGCTCGGTAACGCGGGTGCTCTCGTAGTGGGTGTGGGCCTGGCGCTGTTCGCTTTTTCCACCATTGTGTCGTGGTCCTACTATGGCGATCGCTCCGCGCACTTCTTGTTTGGCGAGCGCGCGGTGGTCCCCTACCGCGTCATCTTCACCGTGCTCGTGGTGTTCGGCGCGGCCGTCCCCTTGCAGCTGGTGTGGAACATTGCAGACATCACCAACCTGCTCATGGCCATACCCAATCTGCTCTCGCTGCTGCTGCTTGCTGGCTTGGCCAAGAAGTTCAAGGATGACTATTTCGTTCGCTCCGCCAAACTTCACGAACCTGCCAAGACCACCGAATCATGACCCTCATCACCACCGAAGACATCGCCAGCCAGGTGCTTGCTGCGCTTGCCGAAGACGTGGGGCCGGGCGACCTCACCGCCGGGTTGATCCCGGCGGAGGCCACGGCGCAGGCCACGGTCATCTGCCGCGAAGCCGCGGTCATCTGCGGACGTCCCTGGTTCGATGAGGTGTTTCACCGGATCGACCCGCGCGTCGCCATCAGTTGGGAGGTGGCGGAAGGTGAGCGTGTCGAACCTGAGCGTTGCCTGTGTCGCCTTGCGGGACCTGCGCGCGCACTGCTCACCGGGGAGCGCACCGCGCTGAATTTCCTGCAGACGCTTTCGGGCACCGCCACGCTGGCGCGACGCTATGCAGACGCGGTGGCAGGCACCCGCGCGCGCGTGCTCGACACCCGCAAGACCATCCCCGGGCTGCGCAAGGCGCAAAAATACGCCGTGCGTTGCGGCGGCTGCCACAACCATCGCATGGGCCTGTATGACGCCGTGCTGATCAAGGAAAACCACATCGCCGCGGCCGGTTCCATTACCGCCGCCGTGCAACACGCACGGTCGCTCGTTGGCACGGGTGTAATGATTGAGGTGGAGGTGGAAAACCTCATCGAGTTGCACGAGGCACTGGATGTCGGCGTCCAGCGGGTGCTGCTCGACAACATGGATTTCGCGCAACTGCGCGAGGCCGTCAACCTCGCGGCAGGACGCGCCGAATTGGAATCGTCTGGCAATGTGGAACTGGAAAAACTGCGCCAGGTGGCGGAAACCGGCGTCGACTTCATTTCCGTGGGCGCGCTGACCAAGCACGTGCGCGCTGTGGATCTCTCCATGCGTTTTCTCGGCGTGTGATGAAGCGCACCATTCAGCCAAGGCGTTTCGCGGAATCGCGTAGGCGATCGTCGTCGCTTTTGTGATCGCCCGCAAGGAAGCTTGCGCACCGATGTGCACTCACGCATTTTCAGCGTATCTCCATAACGTATCGGCATAATACGGTCTTCCCTGCTGCGCTAGTATTCGGTCGTCGAATTCTCTAGCAGCCCTATGATCCGCCTGGGAAGCATCGCACTGGTGGTACTGGCGCTCACCGCGTGTGGAACGCCTGCCACGCCGCATGCGGGGAAGATCGCCGCGCCAGTGCAAATCGCGATTTTCGCAACGTCCGCCCTGAAGCCCGGACGACTCGCCGACATCTCCGTCACCACGCGCGCGTTGTCCGACAATCCCCTGGTCATCATCCGCGTGGATCTCCCGGAAGACGTCGCGCTGTTCTCCGGCGATACGCACTGGCAGGGACCGATGCAACGCACTGAGGTGCGCGTGATGAACTTCACGGTGCGCGTACCGGAAACAGGCAGCGCCATGATTCGCGCGCAGGCGCTCGCCCATTGGGAGGGCAACGTGTTCGGCGCACACGCCCAACTGATCCTCGGCAGTCGCGCCAAACCCGCCACGCCGACCCTGCCGCCCGCACGGGGTGGCATCCGCGATTTCCCTCTTGACTGACATGAGACTTTTCGCGGCTTGCCTGCTGGCCTTTACGCTGAGCGGATGCAGTGGCAACGGCGATCACCTCGGACCACCCGTGAATTTCACCGCAAGCGGTACGGTTTCGTATTCGGATCGCCTCTACACACGCTTGACCACGGGCGACTACGGCTTCGTCAGCAGCCAGGACAAGCCCGTGCGGTTCGCGACGGTGCAGGTGCTGGATGCAGGCGGTGCGGTGGTCGCCGAAACCGGAACCGACGACCTGGGCCGCTACACCGTTGCAGCAGCGGGCGGTGACCAGGAGCCCATGCGCCTGCGCGTGCTCGCGCGCACGGCCAGCGGTGCCTCGGTGACGGTCAAGGATCTCGCGGGCAACGTGCTTGCCGTATCGACGGGATTCGCGCCCGGTTCACTCACCACGAAGCTCGATGTGGCCGTGTCGGGCGACCTCGCCGGCGCATTCAACATGCTCGATGTCTACACGGCGGCGGGGGAGTTCATGCAAGAAATGCACGGACGTCCTCCACCTGCGCTCACCGCCCACTGGCAACCCGGTGGCACGCCACCAGGCGGAACCAGCTACTTCTGTGCCACCTGCCCTGCGGCGATCTATGTGCTGGGCGGCGCCTACGTGGGCGACGCACTCGCCGGCGATTCGGATCATTTCGATGACGACGTGCTGCTGCACGAGTACGGCCATTTTGTCGAGCACAGCATCGGCATCCTCCACTCACCGGGTGGCTATCACACCCTGAACGATGCCCGGCAGGACTTGCGGCTCGCCTGGAGCGAAGGCTTCAGCAGTTTCCTGGGCGGCGCCATCAAGGCGTGGATGGCGGAACGCCGGCACGGTACGCTGTCGAGCACCGATCTGCCCCACTCGCTCTATTTGGATACCGAAGACGGTATCGCCGGCGGTGGGCGGGGTCTGTACTTTGACTTCGCGGCATTGCCGCTGTCGCTGCGCCATGCGACCAATGAAAGCGCCGTGGCCAAGGTGTTGTGGAATCTGCACGACGGCGCGCCGGGCGGCATGGCGAACATCTGGGAGGCCTTCGCCGCGAACATGCCGGCCGTGTGTGCGCTCCATCCCGCCAGCCTGGAGACGTTCTGGGATGGCTGGCAGGCGAGCGAACTCATTACGTCTCCAGCGGACGAGGCGCTCGCTGCATTTGTGGAACGCGACGTGCAGTACGCGCCGGATACGTACGAGGTCGATGACGTAATCGGCGGGCGTGACACGGACTTCGTCGGTCTCGAACGCCACAACCTGTACAAGCACGCGGGTGCGCCCGAAATCGACGTGATCCCGTTCCAGGCCATGGCCGGCACCGGGTACCGTATCGAGACCTACGCCCTCGCCAACGGCGCAGACACCTACCTGCGCATCCTGGACGCGTCCGGGACGCCACTGGCCGAGAACGACGATGCCGCACCGCCACCGGCCAACACCAATAGCGGCTGCGCCCTCGCCTCGCGCATCGATACCTTCGTCCCTGCCGCCACCGGCAGGTATTACGCAGAAGTGACCCGCTCACCGGTGCCGCGGCCGTGGGCAGGGCGCTATGGCGGCTATGAATTGCGGATCACCGCACTGCCGTCCGGCAACGACCCCATGTGCCCATAGGGCGGCCATGGCGGCCGCCTTCCCCCAAACCACGATCCTGGCGGGACGGCCCGCCCTGTGCCGGAAAACAAAAAGCCCGCATAGCGGGCTTTTTGTCCAGGACCTGGAAGAAATATGGTGCCGACGAAGGGAGTCGAACCCCCGACCTACTGATTACGAATCAGTTGCTCTACCAACTGAGCTACGTCGGCGAAGAAGCGCGGAGTATAAAGAAACGCCGGGGCAGAGACAACGCGCGGCGTTCAGTCCGACGAGCGTACCCGCAGGACCACGTCGAGCCCCACCACGGATGTACCGTCGGGAAGGTCCGGCATGCCGAGGACCTGGAACTGATCGCTCGGTAGATCGGACAACACGCCGGTGTCCATGGCGAACATGCGATGGTGCGGACGGGTATTGGAGTCGTAGAAAATCTTGGTCGGGTCGACGATTACCTCGCGCACGAGACCTGACCGGGCGAACAGGTTGAGGGTGTTGTAGACGGTAGCCTTGGAGACATGGCTGCCTTCCGTGTTCACCATGTCGAGCACCTGCTCGGCGGACACGTGCTGCGGGCGCGCGAATAATACCTGGCCAATGGTCACGCGCTGCGTGGTCGGGGTGATCCCCTTGGCCTGCAGTTTGGTGACAACCTCTTGTTTGCCAAGCAGTTCAGCGTGGTTCATGGCGCGGAGTATAGTACAGCCGTTCATTACAAGTCCATGGTTTCGGTGGCCGGTGCATAAGGCGCCGGCGCGAGAATCGGGCTTCTACCGAGCATGAGGTCGGCCATCAGGCGTGTGGAGGCCAGGCCAAGAACCACGCCGTTGCGATAATGGCCGGCGTTCACGAACAGGCCGCGCATGTGCGGGTGTTCGCCAATATATGGAATGCCGGTGGGCGAGCCCGGCCGCAGGCCGGCCCAATGGTGCTCGACGGGAAACCGTTCCAGGGCCGGCACCATGGCGAACGCCGCGGCCTTGAGCTCAGCGAGGGCCTCGTCGGTGGTCTGCTTGAAGAAGCCCACGTCCTCGACCGTGGAACCCGCCAGGATGCGCCCGTCGCGGCGCGGGATCAGGTAGCGATCCTGGTGCATCACCATGCGGGTAAGCAGGCCGGGCTCGGTCTTGAACAGCACCATCTGGCCGCGCACGGGCTTGATGGGCAGGGACAATCCGGTCTGCGCCAGCAGATCACCGCTCCAGGCCCCGGAAGCCACCACCGCCAGTTCGGTGTCGAGTTCGCCCGCGTGTGTCACCAACGCCTTCAGGCGTTCGCCCCGCGTGACGAAGCCGCGCACCTCCACGGCCTCGTGGATCGCCACGCCCAGCCGCAGCAGTTCGGCACGCAGCGACTGTAACAGGCGCGGATTGCGCAGCTGCGCCACGGACGGCATGAAGAGCGCCTCTGCAAAGCCCGTGGCGAGCGCCGGCTCGCAGTCGCGCAACGCAGGCTCGCCCTCGAGCACGCCGAGGTCGTAGCGCTCGCGCGCGGCCCAGGCCAATGCCTCGGCCTTCTCGTCGGTACTCAGCCACATCAATCCGCTTTGGGTCCACTCGGGATCGATGCCCGTGTTCGCGGCCAGTGCCTGCGTCAGCGCGCCGTAATGCTGCTGGCCCCAGCGCGCGAGCTGGGTAACGGCGTCGGGGTAGCGCCATGGATGCAGCGGCGAGAGGATGCCGCCGCCCGCCCAGGACGACTCGCGGCCGGTCTCGCCACGTTCGAGAAGGACGACGTCACGCCCGGCCAGCGCCAGCTCGCGAGCGGTGAGCATGCCGATGAGGCCGCCGCCAATCACATGGATTTTTGTCATAAAACGGAATCTCTCATAGCCGCATCCCCCGCAGGCCATGCCGCGGCGTCACTCGCGCTGCAAGGCCTTCGGCAACGGGAACACCACCTGCTCCGCCTGGCCTTCGTTCTCCACCGGGCCGCTCGCACCCAATTGCCGCAGGCGCTCTATCACGGCCTGTACCAACACCTCCGGCGCCGAGGCCCCCGCGGTGATGCCGATGCGCTGCCGGCCTTGCAACCAGTCTGGTTCGATTTCTCTTGCGTTGTCGATGAGGAAGGCCGGGGTGCCGAGCCGCTCGGCCACTTCGCGCAGGCGGTTGGAATTGGAGCTGTTGGGCGAACCCACCACGAACACCACATCGCAATGAGAGGCCAGTTCCTTCACCGCATCCTGGCGGTTCTGCGTGGCATAGCAGATGTCGTCCTTGCGCGGCCCCTGAATGGCCGGGAAACGTTGCTTCAGTGCATTCACCACGTGCGCTGCGTCGTCGGTGGACAGGGTGGTCTGGGTGGCGTAGGCCAGATTGTCCGGATCCTGCACCGTCAGGGTTGCCACATCCGCGGGCTTTTCCACCAGGTAGATCCCGGGCCCGTCCCGGTACTGACCCAGCGTGCCCTCCACTTCCGGATGTCCTGCGTGACCGATGAAGATGACCTCGCGTCCGGCGCGCGCGTGGCGGATCACCTCCATATGCACCTTGGTGACCAGCGGACAGGTGGCGTCGAACACGCGCAGGCCGCGCGCAGCCGCTTCGGCCTCCACCGATGGGGGCACGCCGTGGGCGCTGAAGATCACCGTGGCGTCGTCCGGCACTTGATCGAGCTCGTCCACGAACACCGCACCCTTCTCACGCAGCCGCTCCACCACGTACTTGTTGTGCACCACCTCGTGGCGCACGTAGATGGGCGCGCCCAGCAGCTCGATGGCGCGGTCGACGACCTCGATGGCGCGGTCCACGCCGGCGCAGAAACCGCGCGGGTTGGCGAGAAGGATTCGCATGCTCACTCCGGGGCGATGACCTCGAGGATTTCCACGTAAAACTGCAACGGCAGCCCGGCCAGCGGGTGGTTGAAATCCACCTCCACCGTGTCAGCATCCACGGACTTCACTTCGCCGGCGATCTCGTCACCATTAGGCAGCGCGAAACTCACCAGGTTGCCTTCTGACAGTTCCAGATCGCCGAAGTCGCTGCGCGGCATGGCGTGCACGTTGCCCTCGTCGCGGGCGCCGAAGGCCTCTCCCGGCCCGAGCAGGATGCGCTCACTCCGTCCCGCCGTCATCCCGAGCAGCAACTGCTCGAGGTTCGGCGCGATGGTGCCGTCGCCGATGACGAACTCCAGCGGGCCATCGTCCAGGGTGGAATCGATCCCGGTGCCGTCCGCATGCGAAAGCGTGTAGTGCAGGCGTACCCGCGCACCGCATCGAATGGACCTGGTCATGGCGATTGCCGCTGCGGCCGGAAGGCGTCGAAGAGCAGCATGGCCGCGCCCACGGTAATGGCGGAATCGGCCACGTTGAAGGCCGGCCAGTGCCAGCGCCCCGCGTAGACGTCGATGAAATCGATGACGTAGCCGAGCATGAAGCGATCCCACAGGTTGCCGAGGGCACCGCCAATCACCAGGGCGATGGCGATGGAAAGCCAGCGCTGCCCCGGCGGCACACGCCGGAGCCAAAGCACCAGCATGGCAGTCACCACCACCGCGACGGCCGCGAAGAACCAGCGCTGCCATCCACCCTCGTCGCTGAGGAAGCTGAAGGCGGCGCCGGTGTTGTGCATCAGGGTGAGATTGAACCCCGGCAGCACGGGCACCGCCTCGTACAGCGCCAACAGCTCGCTGGCAATCGCCTTGGTGACCTGATCGAGCACCACCACCACCGCGGAAAGCCACAACCAGCGCATCAGCAAACCTCAGGCGAAGCGGCGCGCTTCGCCGCCGCCTTCCACGTTTTCCACGCAACGGCCGCAGATGTGCGGATGCTCCGCGTTTGCGCCGACGTCTTCGCGATGATGCCAGCAGCGCACGCACTTGGGATGGGCGGACGGCCGCACCTCCACCCAAATTTCGTCCTTGCTGCTCAAGGTAACGTGCGCCGCGTTTTCCGGCGGCGTGGTGATCAGGCGTACGTTGGCGTAGGAGGTGATGAGCGCAAAGCGCAGCTCGTCACCGAGACGCACGAGTTTGTCGTGGATCTCGCGTCCGGCGTGGATGTCCACTTCCGCATCCAGCGAGGCGCCGATGCCGCCGGCGACGCGCAGGCGCTCCAGCTCTGTGTTCACTGCATCGCGCACTTCCAGGATCTGCGCCCAGTAATCCAGGCCCATGCCCTGGTCGTCGCCCAGTGCCGGGAACTGATACCAGGTGGCGAGAAAGACCGACTCGCCACGCTCACCGGGCAGATGGCTCCAGATCTCCTCGGCGGTGAAGCTGAGGATGGGCGCAATCCAGCGCGCGAAGGCCTCGGCGATGTGATAGAGCGCGGTCTGCGTGGAGCGGCGCGCCGTGCTGTCGGCCTTCGCGGTGTACTGGCGGTCCTTGATGACGTCGAGATAGAACGCGCCCATGTCCACCGAGCAGAAGTTGTGCACCTTCTGGTAGATGAGGTGGAACTCGTAAGCCTCATAGGCAGCGACCAGTTCCTGCTGCAACTGCTGCGCACGCGCCACGGCCCAGCGGTCGAGCGCCACCATGTCGGCGGGCGCCACGGCGTGCTGCGCGGGGTCGAAGCCCTTGAGGTTGGCAAGGAAGAAGCGCGCGGTGTTGCGGATGCGGCGATAGGCGTCGGCGGTGCGCTTGAGGATTTCGTCCGACACGCTCATCTCGCCGCGGTAATCCGTGGCCGCCACCCACAGGCGCAGGATGTCGGCGCCCAGCTGGTTCACCACCTGCTGCGGCGCCACCACGTTGCCCTTGGACTTGGACATCTTCTGGCCCTTGGCGTCCACGGTGAAGCCGTGGGTGAGCACCTGCTTGTAGGGTGCGACCTGGCGCATGGCCACGGAAGTGAGCAGCGAGGACTGGAACCAGCCGCGGTGCTGATCGGAACCTTCCAGGTACAAATCGGCCGCGGGGAAGTCCGTCATGCCTTCGCGGCTCTCCAGCACGGCATAGTGCGTCACGCCGGAGTCGAACCACACGTCCAGGGTGTCGCGCACCTTGTCGTAATTCTCCGCCTCGGCGCCGAGCAGGTCGGCCGGCTCCAGACCGAACCAGGCATCGATGCCCTGCTGTTCGATGCGCTTGGCTATTTCCTCGATGAGGCGCGGTGTCTCGGGATGCAGGTCACCGGTCTGCTTGTGCACGAACAGGGCGATGGGCACGCCCCAGGTGCGCTGGCGCGAGATGCACCAGTCGGGACGGTTCTGCACCATGGCCTCGATGCGTGCCTGGCCCCACTCGGGCACCCAGCGCGTGGCGGCGATGGCCTTGAGCGCATCGCTGCGCAGGCCGTTCTGCTCCATGCTGATGAACCACTGCGGCGTGGCGCGGAAGATGATGGGCGTCTTGTGGCGCCAGCAGTGCGGGTAGCTATGGCGCAGGTTCTCCGCGTGCACCAGCGCGCCGTGCGCCTTCAGCACCTCCATCACCGCGCCGTTGGCCTTGAGCACGTGCTGGCCGGCGAACAGTTCGGTGTCCGGCAGGAACTTGCCGTCACCGCCCACCGGGTTGTCCACCTTGAGGCCATAGCGCATGCCCACCATATAGTCTTCCTGACCGTGACCGGGGGCCGTGTGCACCGCGCCGGTACCGGCCTCGAGGGTGACGTGCTCGCCCAGGATGACCGGCACTTCACGGTTGTAGAACGGGTGCTTGAGCTTCACGCCTTCCAGGTCGCTGCCGCGGCAGTAAGCCACCACGCGGTAGTTCTCCACGCCCCAGCGCAGCATCACGTCCTTGAGCAGGGCATCGGCGACGACGAGGCGCTCCGGCTCGTGGCCGTCCACGCCGTCGGTCTGCACTACCACGTATTCCAGCTCGGCATTGAGCGCCACTGCCTGGTTGGCGGGCAACGTCCAGGGCGTAGTGGTCCAGATCACCACGGCGATGGGCCCCTGCCCTTCGTGCTGCTCCACGTGATGGCAGCGCTGCATGAAGGCCACCTCGTCGAGCACCTCGAAGCGCACGTCGATGGCGGGCGAGGTCTTGTCCTCGTACTCCACTTCCGCTTCCGCGAGGGCTGAGCCGCAGTCGGTGCACCAGTGCACGGGCTTGTAGCCCTTGTGCACGTGGCCGCGCTCCACGATGCGACCGAGGGCACGCACGATGTCGGCCTCGAAACGGAAATCCATGGTGAGGTATGGACGCTCCCAGTCACCGAACACGCCCAGGCGCTTGAAGTCCTCGCGCTGGCCGTTCACCTGCTCGGCGGCGTAGTCGCGGCAGGCCTGGCGGAAGGTCTTCGGATCCACCTGGGTGCCGGCCTTGCCGATGCTCTTCTCCACCTGCAGTTCAATGGGCAGGCCGTGGCAGTCCCAGCCCGGGATGTAGGGCGCGTCGAAGCCGCTCAGGGTCTTGGCCTTGACGATGATGTCCTTGAGCACCTTGTTGACCGCATGGCCGATGTGGATGCTGCCGTTGGCGTACGGCGGGCCGTCGTGCAACACGAAACGCGGACGCCCCTCACCGGCCGCGCGCAGGCGACCGTAGAGGTCCATCCCCGCCCAGCGCTTGAGCGCCTCCGGCTCCCGCTGCGGCAGGTTGCCGCGCATGGGGAAGGCGGTGTCGGGCAGGTTCAAGGTGTCTTTATAGTCCTTCACAGGTGCCTCTCTGCTTGAATCCGTGCGGCGCGGTCAGCGACCGCTCGCCGCGAAATAGGCCCGCGCGGCGCGGGCATCCAGTGCGATCTGTTGCTTCAGGGCTTCGAGCGAGTCGAAGCGCTGCTCGGGGCGCAGCTTGTGCAGGAATTCGATCTCCACGTGACGACCGTAGATGTCGCCGGCGAAGTCGAACAGATGCACTTCCAGGAGCGCGCGCGTGCCGTCCACGGTGGGGCGCACGCCCACGTTCGCCACGCCCGGCCACGGGTGCTCGGCCACGCCGCGCATCTCCACCACGAACACGCCGTCGAGCGGCACGTTGCGGCGGTGCAGATGGATGTTGGCGGTGGGGAAGCCGATGGAGCGGCCGCGCTTGTCGCCGTGTGCCACGCGTCCGCAGACGTAATAGGGCGCACCGAGGAAGCGCGCGGCCTTGCCGATATCGCCGCGCATCAGCGCCTCGCGCACCGCCGTACTGCTCACGCGCTCCCCTTCCAGCAGGAAGCTGCCCATGCGCGCCACCTCGAAACCGTGTTCCCGGCCGGCGCTGGTGAGCGTGTCGAAATCGCCGCCGCGCCTGGCGCCATAACGGAAATCGTCACCCACCAACACGTAGCGCGCGCCGAGGGTGTCGAGCAGTACGCGCTGCACAAAGTCCTCGGCGGAAAGCGCGGCGAATTGGGCGTCGAAGCGCACACAAACCACCCGATCGAGCCCAAGCTGCGCGAGTATTTCGAGTTTTTCGCGCAGGCGCATCAGGCGTGCCGGCGCGCGTTCCGGAACGAAGTATTCGGACGGTTGCGGCTCGAACAGCATCACCACCGCCGGCAGACCGAGTGCGCCCGCGCGCTCCTTGAGCCGCGCGAGCATGGCGCGATGGCCGCGGTGCACACCGTCGAAGTTGCCAATGGTGAGCGCGCAGCCACGGTGATGAGGCCGGAGGTTGTGCAGCCCGCGGATGAGTTCCATCGAAGAGTCGTAGCGGCAAAGTGCCTGATTATAAGCCACCGCCCACCCTTGTCACGGCCTGCGACCGCGGAGCTCGGACAGGCGCATGCCGAGGGCAAGCAGGGTGATGCCATAGACCAGGGCACCGGCGCCGATCAGCCCCGCCAGCCAGAGCGCGCGGTCCAGGGCGCCCAGGGTGAGCCAGTCGGCCAGGGTGCCCGAGGCAAACCACAGCACCGCGGCCATGGCCAGATTCGCCAGCACGGCGCGCAGGGCGAACAGTCCCCAGCCGGGCGACGCGCGCCACACCCGATCTGCCCGCAGGCGACGGAATAACAGGCCCACGTTCAGGTAGGCGGCCAGGGACGTGGCCAGGGCCAGGCCCGCGTGCAGCCCCGATACGCCGCGCATGGCGAGCGGCACGATCACGGCCAGGTTGAAGGCCATGTTGAACACCACGGCATAGACCCCGAAGCGCACCGGGGTGCGGGTGTCCTGGCGTGCATAAAAGCCGGGCGCCAGCACCTTCACCAGCATGAAGGCCACCAGTCCCAGGCTGAAGGTGACCAGGCTCAGGGTCGCCATGCGCGCGTCCTCGTCGGTGAAGGCGCCGTAGTGGAACAAGGTGACCAGCATGGGCCCGGCCAGCAGCGCCAGGCCCAAGGTCGCCGGCACGCCGATCAGCAGCACCCAGCGCACCGCCCAGTCCAGGGTGCGCGCGAAATCCTCGGGCGCCGCCTCCGCATGCTGGCGCGAGAGATTGGGCAGGATCACGGTGCCAAGCGCCACACCGAACACGCCGAGCGGAAATTCCACCAGCCGGTCGGAGTAATAGAGCCAGGACACGCTGCCGGTCACCAGGAAGGAGGCGATGATGGTGTCCACCAGCAGGTTCACCTGGGCGACCGACGAGCCGAAAATGGCCGGCAGCATGAGCTTGAGGATGCGGCGCACCCCTGGGTCGCGCCAGCCCCAGCGCGGGCGTGCCAGCAAGCCGAGGCGTGCCACCGCAGGCAACTGAAAACCCAGTTGCACCAGACCGGCCAGGAACACGCCCCAGGCAAGGGCCTCAATGGGTTGCGCGAAGTACGGCGCCGCCCACAGGGCCGCGGCAATGAGGATGACGTTCAGCCAGACCGGCGTGATCGCCGGCACGGCGAAGCGGCTGTAGGTGTTCAGCACGCCGCCCACCAGTGCGGCCATGGAGATGAACAGGATGTACGGGAAGGTGATGCGCAGCAGCTCCGAGGTGAGCGCAAACTTCTCGCCTTCACCGACGAATCCTGGCGCGAACAGCATCACGAGCAACGGCGCGCCGAGCATGCCTGCGACGCTCAGCAGGGTCAGCACCCCGCCCAGGGTGCCGGCTGCATCGGCGATCAGGACACGCACCTCCGCTACCGGACGCTGTGCCTTGTACTCGGAGAGCACCGGCACGAACGCCTGGGAGAAGGCGCCCTCGGCAAACAGCCGGCGCATGAAATTGGGGATCTTGAAGGCGACGAAAAAGGCGTCGGTGCCGAGGCCCGCACCGAACACGCGCGCAATGACCACGTCCCGGATGAAGCCGAGCACCCGGGAGATCATGGTCAACCCGCCGACCGTGGCGGTGGAACGAAGGAGGCCCATAGGCGTGCCGCGCTGGGAAAGCGCACGATGATACGAAATTGGGGGAGGAAAAGCCTAAACCACGGGGGACACGGGGGACACGGGGGACACGGGGGACACGGGTATTGGTCCGAGCCCGTAGGAGCCGACACCGTCGGCGAATCGTGTCCGGTTACCGCCCGGTGGTTGGGAAGACCGTTCGCCCACGGTGTGGGCTCCTACAACATTCATTTACCCCGTGTCCCCCGTGGTTAACTCTTCGCCTCGAAAGGCTCGGACGTCGGAAAAAGGAAAAGGCCGGTAAAACCGGCCTCTTCCAGGAACACAAAGCAGCCTTGCCTTACAGGGCGCGGATGCGCGTGTTCAGGCGGCTCTTGTGTCGAGCAGCGGCATTCTTGTGGATGATGCCCTTGCCGGTCATCTTGTCGAGGACGGGCACGGCGGCCTTGTAGGCAGCCTCGGCCTGGGCCTTGTCGCCGCCGGCGATAGCCTTCACCACCTTCTTGACGGAGGTGCGGAGCATGGACAGCTTGCTCGCGTTCTGCTGGCGGCGCTTCTCGGCCTGGCGGGCGCGCTTCGCGGCTTGCGCAGTGTTAGCCAAGGTGAGTCTCCCTAAAAAAATTCGGTAGCACGGAAAGGCCGCATAGTGTGCGCATTCGCCTCCCCGATGTCAACGGCCTGAGAGAAAAGCCTTAACACGGAAACACGGGGTCTATGAATCTTGTAGGAGCCCACACCGTGGGCGAACGGTCTCCCCAACCGCCGGGTAACCAGACACGATTCGCCGACGGTGTCGGCTCCTACGGCCCGGACAAATCCCCGTGTTCCCTGTGTTTGCGCTTTGTTCTTACAAAATCACCAGGTCGTCGCGGTGGATGAGTTCGGGTTCGCCCTGGAAGCCGAGGAGTTCCAGGACGCGGCTGCTGGGCTGGCCCATGATGCGGCGCGTGTCGTCGGCCCCGTAGTTCGCCAGGCCGCGCGCCACTTCCCGGCCGGTCTCGTCGATGCACGCCACCATTTCGCCGCGATGGAATTCGCCCTCCACCGCCTTCACGCCCACCGGCAGCAGGCTGCGGCCCTGCTCGCGCAGCACGCGCACCGCGCCGGCGTCGAGCACCAACCGGCCCTTCATCTGCAGGTGGCCAGCGATCCACTGCTTGCGTGCCGCCTCGCGCTCGCGATCGGGCAGCAGCAGGGTGCCGATGTCTTCACCGGCGGCGATGCGGTCCAGTGCGCCTTCCGTTCGACCGGGAGCGATGAGGGTGGCCGCACCGGAGCGGGCGGCCAGACGTGCGGCACGCAGTTTGGTGATCATGCCGCCGCGGCCCAGGGCGCCCGCGCCGCCCACCATGGCGTCCAGTCGCTCGTCGCAGGCTTGGGCCTCGGGGATCAGCTGTGCGTCCGGGTTGTGGCGCGGGTCCTTGTCGAACAGGCCGGCCTGATCGGTGAGGATCACCAGCAGGTCCGCATCCACCAGATTGGCGACCAGTGCGCCCAGGGTGTCGTTGTCGCCAAAGCGGATCTCGTCGGTGACTACGGTGTCGTTTTCGTTGATCACCGGCACCACGCCCAGGCCCACCAGGGTGCGCAAAGTGCTGCGCGCGTTCAGGTAGCGGCGGCGGTTGGAAAGGTCGTCATGGGTGACCAGCACCTGGGCGGTGTGGCGGCCATGGGCATGAAATGCGCTCTCCCAGGTCTGCACCAGGCCCATCTGGCCCACGGCCGCAGCGGCCTGCAGTTCATGGAGAGCGTTGGGGCGTTTGTTCCAGCCCAGACGGGTCATGCCCTCGGCCACCGCGCCCGAGGAAACCAGTACCAGTTCGGTGCCGCGGTCGCACAGGCGCGCCATCTGCGCGACCCAGCCGGCAATGCCTTCCTTGTTGAGACCGTGCCCGTCGCTGGTCAGGAGCGCACTACCGATTTTCACGACCCAGCGTTGGCTGCGACCGAGCTGTTCACGGCTGCTCATAGTGGTTGGTCTGGGAATTCCTGAGGATGTTGTGCAGTCGCCTGCGACTGTGCTTCTTCACGGCGGATCTGTTCCAAGCGCTCCATGATGTGGTTCACCAGCACGCCGGTGCCCTCGCGTGTCGCGGCGCTGATGCGGTACACGGGGCCGGTCCATTCGAGCCGCCTGACGATATCGTTGCAGATGTCGTCACGCATCTCGGCGGGGACGAGGTCGATCTTGTTCAGCACCAGCCAGCGCTCGCGCGCCGCGAGCTCCGGGCTGAATTTTTCCAGCTCGCGCGCAATCACGCGCACCGCTTCCACCGGGTCGCCGTTGTCGGGCGGCTCGATGTCCACCAGATGCAGGAGCAAGCGCGTGCGGGATACGTGCTTGAGAAACTGGATACCGAGGCCGGCACCTTCGGCGGCGCCCTCAATGAGGCCGGGGATATCCGCAACCACGAAACTGCGGTGGGCATCCACGCTCACGACGCCCAGATTCGGATGCAGCGTGGTGAAGGGATAATCGGCGACCTTGGGGCGCGCCGCGGAGACCGCCTGGATGAAGGTGGACTTGCCGGCGTTCGGCAGTCCGAGCAGACCAATGTCTGCGAGCACCTTCAGTTCCAGGTGCAGCTGGCGCTTTTCACCGGGCGTACCGGGCTTCGACTGGCGCGGGGCGCGATTGATGCTGCTCTTGAAGCGGGTGTTGCCGAGGCCGTGAAAGCCGCCGCGCGCCACGAGCAGTTCCTGCCCGGCGCTCACCAGATCGCCCAGGCGTTCGCCCGTGTCCTCGTCGTAGACCTCAGTGCCGACCGGAACCGTGATACGCAGATCCGCACCGGAACGACCGGTGCGGTTTGCGCCGGCGCCCGCCTGCCCGTGCTCAGCGCGGAAGGCGCTCGTGTAGCGCAGATCGACCAGGGTGTTCAGCTCCGGATCCGCCACCAGAAACACGCTGCCGCCGTCGCCGCCGTCGCCGCCGTCGGGACCGCCGAAGGGAATAAATTTCTCACGGCGAAAACTGACGCAGCCGTTGCCGCCATTGCCAGCTTCGACCCGGATATGGGCTTCGTCGACGAACTTCATGGGGTGATTGTATCGGACCTCAGGGGCGACCAGCGCTGTCGCGATGCGTCCGCCGGGAACGCCCGAAAGCCCCGCACGAAAAAGCCCCGACGAGCGGGGCTTTCTCGCACCAGGACATGTCCGGCTGGCTTATTCGGCCACCACGGAGACGTACCGGCGCTGATGCGGACCCTTCACTTCGAACACGACGCGGCCGTCGACCTTGGCGAACAGGGTGTCGTCACTGCCGATACCCACGCCGTTACCGGGATGGAACGCGGTGCCGCGCTGACGGACCAGGATGTTGCCGGCCAGGACCTGCTCGCCGCCGAAGCGCTTCACGCCCAGGCGCTTGGCAATGGAATCGCGGCCGTTACGGGTGCTGCCACCCGCCTTTTTGTGTGCCATGGCTGTTCTACCTCAAATTAGCCGGCCTGGATGCCGGTGATCTTCAGTTCCGTGTAGTCCTGGCGATGGCCAGCACGCTTCATGTAGTGCTTGCGGCGGCGGAACTTGAGGATGTGCACCTTCTCACCACGGCCGTGAGCGGTCACGGTGGCGGTCACCTTGCCGCCAGCCACAAAGGGAGCGCCGATCTTGATGTTGTCGCCGTCGGCGATCATCAGGACTTCGCTCAGTTCGATGTCGGCGCCCACGTCCGCGGAGAGCTTCTCCACGCGCAACGTTTCGCCTTCAGAAATCCGGTACTGCTTGCCGCCAGTCTTGACTACAGCGTACATGGCCGCCTTACTCCAACAGGTCAAGGGTCGAAAGACCGGCAATTCTAACGACCCGAGTCGACCAGGTCAAACATCTTCACACCTGCCCCCATGCGATTCCTTGACACCCCGGGCCATGCTCCCTAGCATGCTTGGCCTTTCCCATGCACACCCACCATGGATATCCACGCCGTATATAAGCTCGTGGAAACCGACCGCGGGGCGGTCGACCGACTGATTCACGAACGCCTGCATTCCGAGGTGGCGTTAGTGAATCAGATCGGCCACTACATCGTGAACAGCGGCGGCAAGCGCCTGCGGCCGGTGCTGGTGCTGCTCTCGGCCGGGGCCTTCGGCCATACCGGCACAGACCGGCTGGAACTCGCGGCGGTGATCGAATTCATCCACACCGCCACCCTGCTCCACGACGACGTGGTCGATGCCTCCGACAAGCGCCGCGGCCGGGACACGGCCAATGCCGTGTGGGGCAATCAGGCCAGTGTGCTGGTAGGTGATTACCTCTACTCGCGCGCGTTCCAGATGATGGTATCCGTGGGCAGCATGCGTGTCATGCAGATTCTCTCCGAGGCCACCAACACCATCGCCGAGGGCGAGGTGAAGCAATTGTTGAACGTGCACAACGCGGACGTGACCGAGGCCGCGTATCTGGACGTCATTCACTGCAAGACCGCGAAGCTGTTCGAGGCCGCCGCGCAGATCGGCGCCGTCATCGCCGCTCGCTCCCCCGCCGAGGAACTGGCGATGGCGCGCTACGGCATGCACCTGGGCGCCGCCTATCAACTGGTCGATGACGTGCTCGACTACAGCAGCTCCAGTGAAGAACTCGGCAAAAACGTCGGCGACGATCTCGCCGAAGGCAAGCCGACCCTGCCACTCATCTATGTACTTCAGCACGGCACTGCGCCGCAGAAGGCACTGGTGCGTCGCGCCATCGAGGAAGGTGGCAAGGAACACATTACGGCGATTACAGAAGCCATTGAAACCACCGGCGCCATCGCGTACACTTCGCGCGCTGCGCAAGGTGAGGCGGAACAAGCCATCACCGCCCTCGAAATCATTCCCGAGTCGCCGTACAAACAGGCACTGATTTCGCTGGCACGGTTCTCCGTCGCGCGCACGTCTTGATGTTCACCGCGGGGTGTAGCTCAGCCTGGTAGAGCGCTACCTTCGGGAGGTAGAAGTCGCAGGTTCAATTCCTGTCACCCCGACCATCATTCCCGAAAAAAGCGGCCGAACGGCCGTTTTTTTTCGCGCCTATGCTGTTGGTTTTTACTGACCGTTCGACTATGGATTAGGTAAACGCGGCACCGCCCGAGGGCCACCGCCATGCGCCTCCTGATCACCCTGCTCGCACTCCTTCCCTTCGGCAGCATCGCAGGCGAGCAGCGCGAGGCACTCTACCCCGACAATCCCAACATGGCGGATGAGGCCGTCTTCGTTGCCGACACGGGGCTGACCCGCCTGGAATACGGCGGCCTGGAACCGAGTTGGCATCAACTCGAAGGGTTGTTCCCGCTCGAACCCGTGGTGGTGAACGATTTGGTCGTGGTGGGCAGCCCGGTGGGTATATTCGCACTCGATGCGGCGAGCGGCGCCATTCGCTGGCACGTGGCATCGTCACACACCCTGTACAGCCCCACCGTGATCGGCTCGACCGCCTACGTGGGCGGTGAAGACGGCAGCCTGCGCGCACTGGATCTCGAAGACGGTGACGTGCGCTGGCGTCAGGACCTCAGCGGCTGGGTGTTTTCACCGGCAGTGGTGGGGGATCAACTGGTCACGGGCGGCGGCGCCGGGGTGTTGTGGGGCGTCTCGGGCGAGGACGGATCAAAGCGTTGGCAAAGGACGACCGGCGAGGAACTGGTGTTCAGGCCCATCGCCGGCCGCGAGGGTCCGGTCTATATCAGCACCGTGCAGGGCAAGCTGATTGCGGTGTCGGCCGACAACGGCGCCGTCGATTGGCAAACCACGCTCGATACGCCCAGCACCACCACAGTCTATGGCGATCGGCTTCTGCTCGGGCAGTTCAGCGGCCTGGTGGCCGCGTACAACCGCTATACGGGGGCGAAGATCTGGGAGCATCAGCTCAAGGGGCCGACCACCATCCCCATCAAGATCCTCGACGGCAAGGTGGTGGCGATCACCGAGGAAGGCAACAGCGTGCTGCTCGACCTGGAAGACGGCCAGGTGCTCGAGGAAATCGAGCATGAAGAGCCGCCGCCGGCGGAACCGGATCCCGACAAGCCGGAATTTCTCGCCTCGGGTCCGTTCGCCAGCGACTGAATCTAGAACGGGATATCGTCGTCGAAGTCGTCGAAGCCACCGCGCGGCGCAGGGGCGGACGAAGCCTTACCGTCATCGCGCGAGGGCGCCGCTGCCGCCGGTGCGGAACGCGGCTCATCGTAGTTCGCGCTACCGCCGCCGCCACCCGCACCACGGCCACCCAGCATCTGCATGTCGCTCACCACGATTTCGGTGGTGTAGCGGTCCTGGCCGTTCTTGTCCTGCCACTTGCGGGTGCGCAGGGAGCCTTCCACATAGACCTGGGAGCCCTTGCGCAGGTACTCACCGGCAATCTCCGCCAGTCTGTTGAAGAACACCACGGTGTGCCATTCCGTGCGTTCCTGGGTCTGGCCGGTCTGCTTGTCTTTCCACTGCTCACTGGTCGCGATGGTCACATTCGCCACCGCACCGCCGCTCGGCATGTAGCGCACCTCGGGGTCCTTTCCGAGATTACCGACCAAAATTACCTTGTTTACGCCTCTTGCCATCTCACGCTCTCCACCATCTCGTCTCGTTTTTCCCGCTGTGCTCACGCACTGCGCGAGAACCGCCCCAAGGCCGCCGCATCCAATGCCTCGTTGTCCACCTTGAGGTAGGCCGTACGATCTTCCACATTTACCGCCACCTCCGCCACTCCGGGTACGGCGGCCAGTTCCAGTCTCAGCCGGTCGGCGCCGTGCAGGTCCATCTCGTCCAGGTGAAGGATGCGGGTGGACAGGTGCCGCGGCCGGCGCATGGTGGCCACCAGACCCAGCCACAGCAGGAGCACGGCGGCGCAGGCCAGGAACAGACCCTGAAAGCCATAGTCACCGAACATCCGTCCGCCCACCCAGCCGCCCATGAAGGCGCCCAGGAACTGGGCACTGGAATAGACCCCCATGGCGGTTCCTTTGCTCTCCACGGGCGCCAATTTCGAGACCAGCGACGGCAGGCTGGCCTCCAACAGGTTGAAGCCGATAAAAAAAACGCCCATCAGCAGCACCAGTGCGGTCAGGCCGGTGTGGAACTGTGCCAGGCCGAACTCGGCCAGCACCAGGACCGCGACCGCCCCAACCAGCACCTGCTTCATGGCCCGTCGGCGCTCCGCCGCGATGATAAAGGGGATCGCCACGGCCATGGCGACCACCATGACGGGCAGATACACCAGCCAGTGATCCCCAGGTGCCAGCCCGGCATCGCGCAAAGCCAGGGGCAGCGCCACGAAACCTGCCGTCAACACCATGTGCAGTACGAAAATGCCGACGTCGGTGCGGACCAGTTCCGCGTCGACCAGCACGCGCCGGACCTGAGTCAAGGCCGGAGCGAGATCACGGTGACGGCGCTCGGTGGCCGGGTCGGGCACGAATCCGTACAGCAGAGCAATACCCAACAGGGCCAACACTGCCGTAAAGCCAAAGATGCCTGGTACGCCTATCCACTGATTGAGCAGCGGGCCGGCCACCATGGCGACCAGGAACGAAAGACCGATGCTCATACCGATGAAGGCCATGGCCTTGGTGCGGTGCTCCTCGCGGGTGAGATCGGCAAGCAATGCCATCACCGCTGCGGCAACCGCGCCGGCACCCTGCACAGCGCGTCCGACGATCACGCCGGTGATGCTGTCGGCGCTCGCGGCGATGATGCTGCCGGCGGCGAACACCAGCAGCCCCAAGGCGATCACCCGCTTGCGTCCAAAGCGATCGGAGGCCATGCCGTACGGGATCTGCAGCACGGCCTGGGTCAGTCCGTAGATGCCGATGGCGAGGCCCATGAGCGTCGGCGTCACGCCATCGAGGTCCTGCGCGTAAAGCGCAAACACAGGCAGGATCATGAAAAGCCCGAGCATGCGGAACGTGAAGATCCCCGCCAGCGCCGTGGCCGCACGCTTTTCACCAGCGCTCATTCGCATCGGACTTTCATTCATATTGTCGGTCTAATCCTGCTGGAAAATAGGGGATTTTGCGCGCAAGCACGGGAAAACCGTATATTAGCAGGTTCGAATTCGAGGCATAGCCGATGGACACCATCCGCATCCGCGGTGCGCGCACCCACAATCTCCAGAATATCGATCTCGAGTTGCCGCGCGACAAGTTGATCGTCATCACGGGCCTGTCCGGGTCGGGCAAGTCGTCGCTCGCCTTCGACACCATCTATGCCGAAGGACAGCGGCGCTATGTAGAGTCGTTGTCCAGCTACGCGCGGCAGTTCCTGTCCATGATGGAAAAACCCGACGTGGACCACATCGAGGGCCTGTCGCCCGCGATCTCCATTGAGCAGAAGTCCACCTCGCACAATCCGCGCTCCACCGTGGGCACGGTTACCGAAATCTACGACTACCTGCGCCTGCTGTATGCACGCGCCGGCGAGCCACGCTGTCCTGAACACGGCACCGTGCTCGAGGCGCAGACGGTCAGCCAGATGGTCGATCAGGTGCTGGCCTTGCCCGAAGGCACGCGCGTGATGCTGCTCGCCCCCGTGATCCAGGACCGCAAGGGCGAGCACGTGCAGGTGCTCGAAGAGTTACGCGCCCAGGGCTTCGTGCGTGCACGGATCAATGGTGTGGTGCACGAGTTGGACAGCCCGCCGAAGCTCGAATTGCGCAAGAAGCACACCATCGAGGCGGTGGTGGATCGCTTCAAGGTGCGCGCGGACATCCAGCAGCGCCTGGCCGATTCCTTCGAGACCACGCTCGCGCTCGGCGACAGTTTGGCGCGCGTGAGTTTTCTTGATGGCGAGCGGGAGGAGTGGCTGTTCTCCGCCCGCTATGCCTGCCCCGTGTGCGGCTACTCGCTGGCGGACCTTGAACCGCGGCTGTTTTCATTCAACAACCCCGCCGGTGCCTGCCCCACCTGCGACGGTCTGGGGCTACGGCAGTTCTTCGACCCCGCACGCGTGGTGACCCACCCGGAGCTCAGCCTCGCCGCCGGCGCCATTCGCGGCTGGGACCGGCGCAACATCTATTACTTCCAGATGTTGCGTTCACTGGCGAAGCACTACGGCTTTGATGTCGACACGTCATTCGAGAAGCTGCCGAAGAAGATCCGAAATGTCCTGCTGCACGGCAGTGGTGACGAAGAAATCGCCTTCACCTATCTGGGCGAGCGCGGCGGTGCGCGCAAGCGCGTGCATCCCTTCGAGGGCATCATCCCGAACATGGAGCGGCGCTACCGTGAGACTGAATCCGCCATGGTGCGCGAGGAATTGGCCAAGTTTCTGAGCACCGCACCGTGCGCCGACTGCGGCGGTACGCGTCTGAACCAGGCGGCACGTCATGTTTACGTCGCCGATCGGCCGCTGCCTGAAGTGACAGCCATGCCGGTGGGGCGCGCGCGCGATTTCTTCGCGGCACTCACCTTGCCCGGCTGGCGCGGCGAGATTGCCGCCAAGGTGCTCAAGGAAATCGGCGAACGCCTCAGCTTCCTGGTGAACGTAGGCCTCGATTACCTGTCGCTCGATCGCAGCGCCGAGACCCTCTCCGGCGGCGAAGCGCAGCGTATCCGGCTCGCCAGCCAGATTGGCGCGGGTCTGGTGGGCGTGATGTATATCCTCGACGAGCCGTCCATCGGACTGCACCAGCGCGACAACGAGCGCCTGATCGAGACGCTCGAGCATCTGCGCGACATCGGCAACACCGTGATCGTGGTGGAGCACGACGAAGATGCCATTCGCAGCGCCGATCACGTGGTCGACATCGGACCCGGCGCAGGCACCCACGGTGGCCGCATCGTCGCGCAGGGTACGCCTGCGCAGATCATGGCCAACGCCAATTCGGTCACCGGTCAGTACCTGTCGGGCCGCCGCACCATCGCAATACCACATCAGCGTACGGCACCGGACCCGGAGCGCCAGTTGCGCATCCGTGGTGCGAGCGGCAACAACCTGAAGGGACTGAACGTGGACATCCCCGTGGGCCTGTTCACCGTCGTCACGGGCGTGTCGGGTTCCGGCAAGTCCACGCTCATCAACGACACGCTCTACCGTCACGCTGCGCTGGAACTGAACGGTGCCAGCGAGGACCCGGCGCCGGTCGCGGAAATCATCGGCCTCGAACTGTTCGACAAGGTAGTGGACATCGACCAGAGTCCTATCGGCCGCACACCACGTTCCAACCCCGCCACGTATACGGGCCTGTTCACGCCCATCCGTGAACTGTACGCGGGAACGTCGGAGGCCCGCGCACGCGGCTACGAGCTGGGCCGCTTCAGCTTCAACGTGAAAGGCGGACGCTGCGAGGCCTGCCAGGGCGACGGCCTCATCCGGGTGGAGATGCACTTCCTGCCCGACATCTACGTGCCCTGCGACGTCTGCAAGGGCAAGCGCTATAACCGCGAGACTCTGGAGGTCCGCTACAAGGGCAAGAGCATCTATGAAGTGCTGGAGATGACCATCGAGGAGGCGCGTGCCTTCTTCGATCCGGTCCCGGTGGTAGCGCGCAAGCTACAGACCCTGCTGGACGTGGGCCTCAGCTACGTGAAGCTCGGCCAAAGCGCGACCACACTCTCCGGCGGCGAGGCTCAACGCGTGAAGCTCGCCCGCGAGCTGTCCAAGCGCGACACCGGCAACACGCTCTACATTCTCGACGAACCCACCACCGGCCTGCACTTCCAGGACATCGAACAGTTGCTTGCGGTGCTGCACCGTCTGCGCGACCACGGCAACACCGTCGTGGTGATCGAGCACAACCTGGACGTCATCAAGACCGCCGACTGGCTCATTGATCTCGGGCCCGAAGGCGGCGACAGAGGCGGCACCCTGGTCATCACCGGCACGCCGGAAACCGTAGCCGCCTGCGAGGATTCCCATACCGGCCATTTCCTCAAGCCGGTCCTCGCACGGGTAGCGGCCGGTCCGACCAAGCGTAAGAAAAAAGCCTGACCGCGGAGGCCACAAAGGGCCACGGAGAACACGGAGGGGAAACCGCAACGGCGGCACCGTACTGCCTCGAATTGACCGCCTTTGCGTCCAACCGTCAGCGAGAGTGAAGACCAACCGCTCCTGTCCCCTCTCTTCTTTTCTCAGGGGCCTCCGTGCCCCTCCGTGGTCAATCGCTCTTCAACCCGGCCGTCACTGGCGTGCCAATACAGAGGCCTAGCACCGAATCCGCCCGGCCCTGGTTGACGGCGATTTCCAGCAGACCGTTGGCGTTTTCGTACCAGAAGGCCTCGCCCGGCGCGACCTCACCGAACGTGCGTGCGCGGTTGAGTCTGTGACCGTTCACTTCGACGGTGTCCCCGGGCGCGTTCACGGCCCGGATCCCCGTCATGGCGTTGCCGAAGTGGTCCACGTAGATCACTTCCATCAAGTCAGCCGGCCAAGGCTTTATCCAGTCTTCCACCGGCGTTCCCGCCACTTTGTCTCCTCGCGCAATACGGGCTGCCATGGGCGCAAACAGGTCGCGCCCGTGGAAGCTCGGCGAGAGTCGCGCGGGTCGCCAGGTGATCGTCATTGCCCGCGCGTTTGCCGCGCGCTGGCCGATCACGTTGAAGAGGCCGTTGCCCGGACCCACGAACCAGCGGCCATCCACCTCCACGATCATGGGCTCGCACTTGTCGGTGCCCACGCCCGGATCGACGACCGCGAGAAACACGGTTCCCAGCGGAAATTCTTCCACGTAGGCCGCGAGCAAGTAGGCGCTCGCTCTCGGTGCGAAGCGCGGCGCGTCGGCGAATAAGTTGATAACCGGCACACCCGGGGCCTCCCGGGCCAGCACCGCCTTCATCTGGCCCACATAAGGCCCCGTCAGGCCGAAATCCGTAAACAGCATGATCACTGCCATACTCCAGACGAAAAAAAGCCGGGGCACGCCCCGGCTTTCATTATCGCTGACCTTGCGCGGACGCTCAGGCGGCGTCGCCTTCGTTGGCGTCCGTCTCGGGACGGTCGACCAGTTCGACGATGGCCATCGGCGCGTTGTCTCCAGCACGGAAACCGCACTTCAGGATGCGCAAGTACCCCCCCGGACGCGCCTTGTAGCGCGGGCCCAGTTCGCCGAACAGCTTGGTGACGATGTCGCGGTCCTGAATGCGCGAAAATGCGAGACGTCGGCGGGAGACGGAGTCTTCCTTTGCCATGGTGATGAGCGGCTCCGCCACACGACGCAGCTCCTTCGCCTTGGGAAGGGTCGTCTTGATAATCTCGTGACGCAGCAGCGAGGCCGTCATGTTCTTGAACATGGCCTCACGGTGTGCCGTGGGGCGGTTGAGGTGCCGGCCGGCTTTACGGTGTCGCATGGTCGTTACCCTGAAATGCGTTATTCGTTAATGGACTCAGGCTTCGTCCCGCTTCTGGAGACTCGCGGGCGGCCAGTTCTCCAGACGCATGCCGAGAGACAGACCGTGCGATGCGAGCACGTCTTTGATCTCGGTGAGCGACTTCTTGCCCAAATTCGGGGTCTTCAACAGCTCCACTTCCGTGCGCTGAATCAGATCACCGATATAGTAAATGTGCTCTGCCTTGAGGCAGTTCGCCGACCGTACCGTCAGCTCCAGCTCGTCCACAGGGCGCAGCAGAATCGGATCGATCTCCGGCTCCTGCGCCTGCGGTGCGGCCTCTTCCTTGCCCTTCAGCTCGACGAAGGCCGACAACTGATCCTGGAGGATGGTTGCCGCGCGACGAATGGCCTCATCCGGTTCGATGGTGCCGTTGGTCTCCAATTCGATAACCAGCTTGTCCAGGTTGGTGCGCTGTTCGACACGGGCACTCTCGACCACATACGCGGCGCGCACCACCGGACTGAACGATGCATCGATCTGCAACCGGCCGATGGGACGGGTTTCGTCCTCACCAAAGTTGCGCACGTTTGCAGGCTCGTATCCGCGTCCCTTGCGCATCTTGATGCGCATGTTCAGCTCACCGGCCTTGGTCAGGTGCGCGATCACATGCTGCGGATTGACGATCTCCACGCCATGATCTAGAACGATATCGCCTGCCGTGACCACACCGAGCCCCTTCTTCGACAAGGTCAGCGTGACCTCGTCCTTGTGGGGCATGCGGATGGCCAGACCCTTCAGGTTGAGAAGGATCTCGATCACATCCTCCTGCACGCCCTCGATCGTGGTGTACTCGTGGAGCACGCCGTCGATCTCGACTTCGGTTACCGCCGCGCCCACCATCGAGGAGAGCAGAATGCGACGAAGGGCATTGCCCAGCGTATGACCGAAACCACGCTCCAGCGGCTCGAGCGTTACTTTCGCCCGGGTTTCGCTGAGCTTCTGCACACCGACGAGGCGTGGTTTAAGAAGTTCTGCTACAAAGCCCTGCATGAACCTTCCTCACTGAATGGCTGCCGATGAACTACCCTAACTGCTTGCGCAAGCGCGACAAGCGGTTACTTCGAGTAGAGCTCGACGACGAGCTGTTCCTGAATCTCGGCGGGCAAATCGCTGCGATCCGGACGCTGCTTGAATACACCCTCGAGCTTCGTCGCGTCGACTTCGAGCCAAGCTGCAAAGCCACGCTGCTGCTGCGATTCCATAGCGGCCTTGACGCGCAGATGGTTCTTGGCATCTTCCGCGATCGACACGACGTCCCCGGGACGCAACTGGTACGAAGGGATGTTTACCTTGCGACCGTTCACACGCACGTTGCTGTGGCGTACGTTCTGGCGGGCCTCGGAACGGGACGCTCCAAACCCCATGCGGTACGCCACGTTGTCGAGGCGGCACTCAAGCAACTGCAACAGGTTTTCACCCGTGGAGCCCTTAAGACGATCAGCCTCTTCATAGTAGTGACGGAATTGCCCTTCGAGCAGACCGTACACACGGCGCAGCTTCTGCTTCTCACGCAGCTGGCGCGCATAGTCCGACAGGCGACCACGACGCTGGCCATGCTGCCCCGGGGGCACAGGTCGGCTTTCGATGGTGCACTTGCTGGTGTAGCACTTGTCGCCCTTCAAAAAGAGCTTTTCGCCTTCGCGACGGCAAAGGCGGCACTTGGGACCGATGTACCTAGCCAAAGTTGTTCTCCTGCCTTAAACTCGACGCTTCTTGGGAGGACGGCACCCGTTATGCGGAATGGGTGTCACGTCAGCGATATTGGTGATCTTGAAGCCCTTGTTGTGCAGGGCACGTACCGCGGAGTCGCGACCCGGGCCAGGACCCTTCACCAGCACTTCGAGGTTCTTCATGCCCACCTCGAGCGCAGCGGCGCCGGCCTTCTCGGCAGCGATCTGCGCCGCAAACGGCGTGCTCTTGCGAGAACCGCGAAAGCCCGAGCCGCCCGATGTCGCCCAGCAAATAGCATTGCCCTGGCGATCCGTGATGGTCACGATGGTGTTGTTGAAGGAGGCGTGGACATGCGCAATGCCGTCCACCACATTCTTTTTGACCTTCTTACGCGTACGCGAAGGGGTACTGGTCGCTTTTGCCATAACCCGGAATCCTGACGACTTTGATTAGCTCGGAGCGCTTATTTCTTGACCTGACGACGCGGGCCCTTGCGGGTCCGTGCGTTGGTGCGGGTACGCTGTCCACGCACAGGCAGGCCACGACGATGACGCAGGCCGCGATAGCTGCCCATGTCCATCAGACGCTTGATGTTCATTCCCACCTCACGACGGAGGTCGCCTTCCACGGTGAACTTGGCCACTTCGCCGCGCAGCAGTTCGATCTCACCCTCGGTGAGATCCTTGATCTTCGTTTCGGCACGAACTCCGCTCGCTTCGCAAATCTGCTTGGCGCGCGTGCTACCGATACCGTAGATCGACTGCAGGGCGATCACGGCATGCTTGTTGACCGGAATGTTTATGCCAGCAATACGGGCCATTTAGCCACTCCACTTATTCGTCTACAGAACCGGCAGGCCGCCGAAAACGTTCAATGATACCGACCAATGCAGCGCTATGCAAGCGCAGGCCACCAAACCCGCTACTTAACCCTGGCGTTGCTTATGACGCGCATCCGACGAGCAGATGACACGGACCACGCCCTGGCGGCGGACGATCTTGCAATTGCGACAAAGCTTCTTGATTGAGGCTCGTACTTTCATGGGAATTCTCCGTCGAATCTAGTTCGGGTCAGCGCAGCAGGCCGCCACGACCGCCCTTGAGGTTCGCTTTCTTAAGCAGGCCTTCGTACTGGTGTGACATCAGATGCGCCTGCACCTGGGCCATGAAGTCCATGACGACGACCACGATAATCAGCAGCGACGTTCCACCAAAATAGAAGGGTACGTTCGCATACACAATCAGGAACTCAGGAAGCAGACACACCAGCGTGATGTAGATGGCTCCGGCCAGTGTCAGCTTGCCCAGAATCCCGTCGATATACCTGGCCGTCTGCTCACCAGGACGAATCCCAGGCACGAAGGCCCCCGACTTCTTCAGGTTCTCGGCCGTGTCTTTCGGATCGAACATCAAGGCCGTATAGAAGAAGCAGAAGAAGATGATCAGCACCGCATACAGAGCGACATACAACGGCTGTCCGGGTGACAGGGTCGTGGCAATGTCCTGCATCCATCCGAAGCCCTCGCGCGTCCCGAACCAGCCGGCGATGGTCGCCGGGAACAGGATGATGCTCGAGGCAAAGATGGGGGGAATTACGCCCGCCATGTTCACCTTCAGCGGCAAATGGCTGGTCTGCGCGGCATACGTCCGTCGACCCTGCTGGCGCTTCGCGTAATTGACCGTGATACGACGCTGACCGCGTTCCACGAAGACAATGAAACCGGTTACCGCCACCGCAATCACGAACAGCGCAAGCACGAACGCAATGCTCATCTCACCGGTGCGTGCCAGTTCCAGGGTGCCACCAATAGCGGACGGAAGGCCGGCCACGATACCTGCGAAGATGATCATCGAGATACCGTTGCCGATACCACGCTCAGTGACCTGCTCACCCAGCCACATAAGGAACATGGTGCCGGTCACCAGCGTCGTCACAGTGACGAGGCGGAAACCGAAACCAGGCTCGATAACCAGGGGCAGATTCCCTGCGCGCTGCGATTCGAGCATGATGGCCACGCCCAACGCCTGGAAGGTCGCAAGCACCAGCGTCCCCATGCGGGTGTACTGGGTAATCTTGCGTCGACCGGCCGCGCCTTCCTTGCTCAGCTGTTCCAGTTTCGGCAGCACCTTCGTCATCAACTGGACGATGATGGATGCGGAAATGTAGGGCATGATGCCCAGCGCGAGCACCGAAAGACGCTCGAGCGCACCGCCAGAGAACATGTTGAACATGTCCAGGATGGTGCCACGCTGCTGGTCGAACAACGCCGCAAGCGCGATCGGATCGATGCCAGGCACGGGGACGTGCGCGCCGATGCGAAACACAAGCAGGGCGCCCAGCAAAAACAGCAGGCGCTGCTTGAGTTCCGTCAGTTTTCCGGCCGAGAGCATCTCGGCCATGGCGGAGCGCGACGTGCTCACTTATTCCTCGACCTTGCCACCGGCTGCTTCGATCGCAGCACGCGCGCCCTTGGTGACGCCCAGACCGCGCACCGTCACCGCCTTGTCGAGGGTACCGGAAGCGATCACCTTGACGCGCTTGACCGCGTGGCCAATCAGATTGGCCGACTTGAGCGCAAGCAGGTCCACCACGCCGCCTTCGATCTTGGCGATTTCGTGCAGGCGTACTTCGGCTTTGTCGGCAGCGGTCATGGAGTTGAAGCCGACCTTGGGCAGACGGCGCTGGAGCGGCATCTGACCACCCTCGAAGCCGGTCTTGCGACCGCCGCCGGAGCGGGAAGTCCAACCCTTGTGGCCGCGACCACCGGTCTTGCCGAGGCCCGAACCGATACCGCGACCGACGCGCTTCTCGCTGGTCTTGGCGCCTTCTGCAGGCTTGAGCGTATTCAGACGCATGATTACTCCTCCACCTTCAGCATGTAGGAGACCTTATTGATCATCCCACGTACCGCCGGCGTATCTTCCACTTCAACGCTGTGGTTGCGACGACGCAGGCCGAGACCCGCTACGCATGCCTTGTGATTCGCAAGGCGGTGGTGCAGCGTCTTAACCAGCGTCACTTTGATTTTCTTCGCAGTCGCCATGGTGGTTATTCCATGATTTCTTTGACGGTCTTGCCGCGCTTCGCGGCAATCGCGTCGGGGCTGAGCATATCGTCCAGGCCCCGCATAGTCGCCTGTACCACATTCACGGCGTTGTTGCTGCCGATGCACTTGGCCAATACGTTGTGGACACCGGCCACTTCGAAGACAGCGCGCATGGCGCCACCAGCGATGATGCCGGTACCTTCCGATGCCGGTTGCATGTACACCTTCGCGGCGCCGTGCGAGGCCATGATCGGGTGCTGCAGCGTGCCGCCCACGATATTAACCTTGCGCATGTTCTTGCGCGCCTTCTCCATCGCCTTGGCGATGGCGGCAGGCACTTCGCGCGCTTTGCCGAGCCCGAAACCCACACGGCCCTGACCGTCGCCGACCACCGTCAGTGCGGAAAACCCGAACTGGCGGCCGCCCTTGACCGTCTTGGACACACGGTTAACGGCGATGAGCTTTTCGTTCAAGCCGTCAGAATTGGGAGCAATGTCAAATCCAGCCATGTTTAACCCTTAGAAGTCGAGGCCGTTCTGCCGGGCGGCATCCGCCAGAGCCTTCACACGACCGTGATACTTGAAGCCGGAACGATCGAAGGCCACCTTGGTAACACCCGCGGCCTTCGCCTTTTCGGCGATCGCCTTGCCTACCGCCGAGGCGGCATCGATGTTGCCGGAGTACTTCAGGCCGGACTTCAGCTCGGCCTGAACCGTCGAGGCCGCTGCGACCACCTGGGAACCGTTGGGCGCGATCACCTGCGCATAAATATGGCGCGGCGTGCGGTGCACCGTCAGACGGTACTCCCCCAGTTCGCGGATCTTGGCGCGGGAACGAGTCGCGCGCCGAATACGAGACGCTTTCTTGTTGTCCATCGCCTAGACCCTACTTCTTTTTGGCTTCTTTACGGATGATGGTCTCATCCGAATACTTGACACCCTTGCCCTTGTAAGGCTCGGGCGGACGGTACTGACGGATTTCCGCTGCCACCTGGCCAACGAGCTGCTTGTCGATACCCTTGACCAGAATCTCGGTCTGGGTCGGCGTCTCGATGGTGATGCCGGTCGGGATTGCATAGTTGACAGGGTGGGAGAAACCAAGCGCAAGGTTCAGTGTCTTGCCCTGGGCCTGCGCCCTGTAACCCACGCCAACCAGCTCCAGCTTCCTCTCGAAGCCGGCGGAGACGCCGCGCAGCACGTTCGCTACCTGCGCACGGGTCGTACCGACCAGCGCAGTGGCGTCGTCCTGGCCGTCGTGCGCGGTGAACCGCAGCTCCGAGCCTTCCTGATTGATCTTTACCTTGCCATTGACGGCATATTCCATCGCGCCCTTCGGCCCCTTGGCCGAAATGTGCTGACCGCTCACTGTGACGGTCACGCCGGCGGGGATGGAGATCGGATTCGATACGCGAGCCATGTCGAACCCTCCTTTAAGCCACGAAACAGATGACTTCGCCGCCGTGGCCGGCCTTGCGGGCCGCGCGGTCGGTCATCACACCAGCCGAGGTCGACACAATGGCGACACCCAGGCCGCCAAGGACCTTCGGCAACTCGTCCTTGCCCTTGTACACACGCAGGCCGGGACGGCTCACGCGGTCGATGCGATCGATAACGGGCTTGCCTTCATAGTACTTGAGGGAAATCCCAAGAACCGGCTTGCCATCGATATCCTTTACAGAAAAGTCGCTGATGTAACCTTCATCTTTCAGGACCTGGGCAATCGCTTTTTTCAGCTTGGACGAAGGCATCTGTACCTCCGTCTTCGCAGCGCCCAGACCGTTACGGATGCGGGTCAGCATATCTGCGATAGGATCAGTCATGCTCATGCGGTTAACTCCGAAATGCCGGACGTATCAGGTACGGCGTCTTACCAACTGGCCTTGCGCAGACCAGGAACTTCGCCCCGCATGGTTGCTTCGCGGAGCTTATTGCGACCCAGGCCGAACTTGCGATACACGCCGTGCGGACGGCCGGTCAGGCTGCAGCGGTTGCGCTGACGGGTCTTGCTCGAGTCGCGCGGAAGCTTCTGGAGCGCTGCAACGGCTGCGTCCTTCTCTTCCATGCCGACATTGGGGTTGCTGATCTTGGCCTTGAGTTCCTCGCGCTTGGCAGCGTACTTGGCCGCCAGTTTCTTGCGCTTGATCTCGCGGTTAATCATCGACGTCTTGGCCATGTCTCACCTCACCCGCGCAGCGGGAAATTGAAGGCACGCAGAAGTGCACGACCTTCTTCGTCGGTCCGTGCGGTGGTGCTGATCGTAATGTCCATGCCCCGCAGCTGATCGACCTTGTCGTAGTTGATCTCGGGGAAGATGATCTGCTCGCGCACGCCCATGCTGTAGTTGCCGCGACCATCGAACGAGCGTGGATTCAGGCCACGGAAGTCACGGATGCGCGGAATGGCGATGCTGATGAGGCGATCCAGAAACTCGTACATGCGGTCGCTGCGCAGGGTCACCTTGCAGCCAATCGGCCACTCCTCGCGAATCTTGAACCCGGCGATGGACTTGCGGGCATGGGTGATCACGGGCTTCTGGCCGGCAATGGCCTTCATGTCCGCGGTCGCGTGGTCCAGCACCTTTTTGTCCGATACCGCCTCACCGACGCCCATATTCAGGGTGATTTTGGTGATGCGCGGCACCTGCATGACATTTTCGTACCCGAACTCCTTGAGGAGCTTGGCCACCACCACGTCACGGTAAAAATCTTTCATTCTGGCCATGTTCAACCTGCCGCTTACGCGTCAATCACTTCTTGGTTCGACTTGAAGAAGCGCACCTTGCGGCCGTCTTCGAGAACCCGGAAACCCACGCGATCACCCTTGCCCGTGGCGCGATTAAACATCGCGACGTTCGACACGTGCACGGATGCCTCCTTCTCGACGATACCACCTGCCACACCGGCGACCGGGTTGGGCTTCTGGTGCTTCTTGACCATATTGATGTTCTCGACGATCACGCGATCGTCTTCCAACATGCGCACCACGGTACCGCGTTTGCCCTTGTCCTTGCCGGCGATGACGATAACTTCGTCGCCTTTTCGAATCTTGTTCATCTTCTTACCCTCGGCCCTGTTTTAGAGCACTTCCGGCGCCAGGGAGATGATCTTCATGAACTGCTCGGTACGCAGTTCGCGGGTCACCGGCCCAAAGATACGGGTTCCGATCGGCTGAAGCTGATTGTTCAGCAGCACCGCCGCATTGCCGTCGAACCGGATAATGGAACCATCCGGACGGCGCACGCCCTTCGCGGTACGTACCACGACGGCGTTGTAAACCTCGCCCTTCTTGACCTTGCCGCGCGGGATCGCCTCTTTGACGCTTACCTTGATGACGTCGCCCACATTGGCGTAACGGCGATGGGAACCGCCCAATACCTTAATGCACTGGACGACACGGGCGCCGCTGTTATCGGCGACGTCCAGTTTGGTTTCCATCTGAATCATGGCTGTCTCCGCACTCTTTCTTTATACCGGCGGTGCTTACCCCGGCAAAGGCGCGCGAGTATAGCACCAACGAGGCGCAGCCCAAACCTTTTTTGGGCCGGTCCCCAGAATGTTTTGTTTTGCGCCGGAAACCGGCGGTTACTTCGCGCGTTCGACGATTTCCACCAGGCTCCAAGCCTTGGTTTTGGAAAGCGGACGGCCTTCGGCGATGGCCACCAGATCGCCTTCCTGGCAGGCGTTGGCCTCGTCGTGAGCATGCAGCTTGGTCGAGCGACGGACGTACTTGCCGTAGATCGGGTGCTTCACCTGGCGCTCAACGAGCACGGTGATGGTCTTGTCCATCTTGTTGCTGATCACGCGGCCAACCACTGTGCGCGCGTTTTTGGCTTGTTCGCTCATGCTCAGCTACCTGCCTTCTCGTTCAGAACCGTCTTGATGCGGGCGATGTCCTTGCGCACGAGCTGAATGCGGTGCGGCTGGGAAAGCTGCCCGGTGCCCTTCTGCATGCGCAGGTTGAACTGCTCGCGACGCAAGCCGATGAGCTCCTGCTCGAGCTCCTGAACGTTCTTCTGTCGGATGTCTTTGGCTTTCATCACAGGACCGTCCGGGTTACGAAAGTGGTCTTGACCGGCAGCTTGGCCGCCGCCAGACGGAAGGCTTCACGGGCAATTTCCTCGCTCACGCCTTCCATCTCGTACAACATGCGGCCGGGCTGAATCTGGGCCACCCAGTATTCGACGTTGCCCTTGCCGTTACCCATACGCACTTCGAGAGGCTTCTGGGTGATCGGCTTGTCCGGGAAAATCCGGATCCAGATCCGGCCACCGCGCTTGACGTGGCGGGTCATGGCTCGACGCGCGGCTTCAATCTGGCGCGCCGTGATCTGACCGCGGTCCACCGACTTCAGGCCATACTCACCGAAGCTGACTTCGTTGCCCCGCTGGGCCAGGCCGCGGTTACGGCCTTTGTGCTGCTTACGGAATTTCGTTCGCTTAGGCTGCAACATAACGTCCTACTCCTACTTGGCAGCGGCCTTCTTGGGTTCGGCTTCGACCGGCTGCTCGCCGTAGCCGAACACCTCACCCTTGAAGATCCACACCTTGATGCCAATCACGCCGTACGTGGTCATAGCCTCCGCAAAGCCGTAGTCGATGTCCGCGCGCAGGGTGTGCAGGGGCACGCGGCCCTCGCGGTACCATTCGCTACGGGCGATCTCGGCGCCGTTCAAGCGGCCTGCTACATTGATCTTGATGCCCTGCGCACCGAGACGCATGGAGTTGCCCACCGCACGCTTCATAGCGCGGCGGAACATGATGCGCTTCTCGAGCTGCTGTGCGATGCTCTGAGCCACCAGGTTGGCGTCCAGCTCAGGCTTGCGAACTTCTTCGATGTTGATGTGCACGGGCACATTCATCATGGAGGAAACTTCGCGACGCAGCTTTTCGATGTCCTCGCCCTTCTTGCCAATCACCAGACCCGGCCGCGCCGAGTGGATGGTGATGCGCGCATTGCGCGCAGGACGCTCGATCTGGATGCGGCTCACGGACGCCTGCGCCAGCTTCTTTTGCAGGAAGCCGCGTACCTTCAGGTCGGTACGGAGAAACTCCGGGTAGTTCTTGCTGGTGGCAAACCACTTGGACGTCCAGTCCTTGGTGATGCCCAGGCGAATACCGGTAGGATTGACTTTGTGACCCATTACAGCTTCTCCATCACTTTTCCGCGACGACCACAGTGATGTGGCTCGTCCGCTTCGTAATGCGGTTGGCGCGACCCTTGGCGCGAGCGTGGACACGCTTCAACACGGGACCCTCGTCGACCATGATGCTCTTCACCTTGAGCTCATCGATATCGGCGCCGTCATTGTGCTCCGCGTTCGCGATAGCGGACTCAAGTACCTTCTTGACCAGATCGGAGCCTTTCTTCGGGCTGAAGGCCAAAAGCTGCAGAGCCTTCTCCACGGGCATACCGCGGACTTGATCGGCGACCAAGCGGCACTTCTGCGGCGAAATTTTTGCGAACTTCAACTTAGCGGCTGTTTGCATCGCAAATTACCTCTTCCCGGCGGCTTTCTTGTCGGCCGCATGTCCACGGTACGTGCGGGTCGGCGCAAACTCACCAAGCTTGTGGCCGATCATGTTCTCGGTGACGAGCACCGGCACATGCGCCTTGCCATTGTGGACGGCGATGGTCAGGCCAATCATGTCCGGCAGGACCATCGAGCGACGGGACCAGGTCTTGATCGGGCGGCGGTTGTTCGTCGCGACAGCTTCAGCAACCTTCGCAGCCAAGTGGTGGTCGACGAATGGCCCTTTCTTAATAGAGCGCGGCATCTGTTCTAGCCCTCTAACTACTTGCTGTTACGACGGCGCACGATCATGCTCTGCGTGCGCTTGTTCTTGCGGGTCTTGTAACCCTTGGTCGGCGTGCCCCACGGGCTCACCGGATGACGGCCGCCCTTAGTGCGACCCTCACCACCACCGTGCGGGTGGTCGACCGGGTTCATGGCGATACCGCGCACCGTCGGGCGAATACCGACGCGACGCTTGGCGCCGGCCGTGCCGAACTTCTGCAGGCTGTGCTCCGCATTGCCCACTTCACCGATGGTCGCTTTGCAGTCCACATGCACCTTGCGCATTTCGCCGGAGCGCAGACGCACCGTGGCGTAGGCACCCTCGCGGGCCACCAGCTGTACGGAACTGCCTGCACTGCGGGCCAACTGGGCGCCCTTGCCGGGCTTCAGCTCGATGCAATGTACGTTGGTGCCCACCGGGATATTGCGCAGCGCCATCGCGTTGCCGGGCTTAATCGGAGCGCCGGCGCCGGAGATGACTTCGTCACCGGCCTTAACGCCCGCGGGGGCGATGATGTAGCGGCGCTCACCATCGGCGTACAGCACCAGTGCGATGTTCGCGGTGCGGTTCGGGTCATACTCCAGACGCTCGATACGGCCGGCAATGCCGTCCTTGTTGCGCTTGAAGTCGATGAGACGATAGTGCTGCTTCTGACCACCGCCCTGGTGACGGGTGGTGATGCGACCCTGGTTGTTGCGACCACCATTGCGGCTCTGCTTCTCCAGCAGAGGTGCATAGGGGGCGCCCTTGTGCAGGTCAGGACTGGTGACCTTCACCATGAAGCGGCGGCCAGCCGAAGTCGGTTTTGTCTTTACGAGTGCCATCTTGCGGTTCCTCGACCCTTACTCGCCGCCAGCGAGATTGATTTCCTGGCCCGTCTTGACTGTGACGTAGGCCTTCTTCCAATCGCTGCGGGTGCCAAAACGCTGACCGAAGCGCTTGTTCTTGCCTTTCACGTTCGCGACGCACACGGCATCGACGGAGACGCTGAACAGCTGCTCAACGGCAGCCTTGATCTCCGGCTTCGTGGCGTCCGCGACGACGCGGAACACGTACTGGTTGTGCCTTTCACCCACAATGGTGCTTTTTTCAGACACCTGCGGCGCCAGCAGCACCTGCATCAAGCGTTCCTGATTCATGCCAGCATCTCCTCTACCTGCTTCACCGCGGGCACGGTAATCAGCACCTTCTCGAACCGGACGAGACTCACGGGATCAAGTTGACGCGTACCGAGCACCTCGACGTGTGCGAGGTTGCGGGCGGACAGGAACAGATTGTCGTCCACTTGATCGGAAACGATCAGTACGTTATCGAGGCCCATGCCCTTCAGCTTCTCGACGAGGGCCTTGGTCTTCGGAGTATCAACCGCGAACTGGTCCACGACCACCAGGCGCTCCTGGCGCACCAGCTCACCAAAAATGGAGCGCAGGGCACCGCGGTACATCTTGCGGTTCACCTTCTGGGCGAAGACTTCTTCGGCCATGGAGGGATGGATCTTGCCGCCACCCCGCCACAGCGGGCTGCGGATGCTGCCGGCGCGGGCTCGGCCCGTCCCCTTTTGGCGCCACGGCTTGGCACCGCCGCCGCGTACGGCCTGGCGATTCTTCTGCGCACGGGTGCCCTGGCGGGCGCCGGCGAGGTAGGCGGTGACAACTTGATGGATCAGCGCTTCGTTGAACGCAGCGCCGAACGTGTTTTCGGAGACCTCCACCGTACCGGTTGAGGCCTGGCCGTTTGCATTAACGAGATTCAGTTGCATGGTCAGCTCCTCACGCCTTCATCGCAGGGCGCACAACGACGTCTGCGCCCTTGGGGCCAGGGACTGCGCCCTTGACCAAGAGCAGACTGCGTTCGGCGTCGACACGTACGAGTTCGAGCGTCTGGGCGGTACGGGCGACAGCGCCCATGTGGCCAGCCATACGCTTGCCCTTGAACACACGACCCGGGGACTGGCGCTGACCGATCGAGCCCGGCGCGCGATGCGACACAGAGTTGCCATGCGTGGCGTCTTGCGAGGAGAACTGGTGGCGCTTGATGGTGCCCTGAAAACCCTTGCCGATGGTGGTACCCGAGACGTCGACCTTCTGGCCTGCCTCGAAGATGTCTACTTTGATCTCCGCACCGGCGGCCAGGCTGTCGCCCTCGCCTTCGCCGAGGCGGAATTCGCACACTGCGCGGCCCGCTTCCACACCGGCCTTGGCGAAATGACCCGCCATTGCCTTGGTGACACGGGTAGCGCGACGCGAACCGACCGTCACCTGCACGGCGCGATAGCCGTCGGTTTCCAGGGTTTTTACCTGGGTGACACGGTTAGGTTCGATCTCGATGACCGTCACCGGGATGGAGACGCCATCTTCAGTGAAAACGCGGGTCATACCGCGTTTGCGACCGATGAGTCCGATTGCCATTGTTATAAACCTCTCACCGCACCGATTTCGATTGACCGGTACTGTTAGGAGACCGAGGTCTCGTTAGCTCAACTTGATCTGTACGTCGACGCCGGCCGCAAGGTCCAGCTTCATGAGCGCGTCCACGGTCTTGTCGGTGGGATCGACGATGTCCATGAGACGCTTATGGGTGCGCAGCTCGTACTGATCGCGCGCATCCTTGTCGGCGTGGGGGGAAACCAGCACCGTAAAACGCTCCTGCTTGGTGGGGAGCGGAATCGGCCCCTTCACCTGGGCACCAGTGCGCTTGGCGGTCTCGACGATCTCGCGTGCGGACTGGTCGATGAGCCGATGATCGAACGCCTTGAGGCGAATACGAATACGTTGACTGGTCGCCATTTTCTGAACCTACCCGTTTCTAAAGAGCTGAAGACCAATACGAAAGGGGGCGCAGTATACACTGCGCCCCCGCGTATGGCTAGACGACTTTACTCGATGACCTTGGCTACTACGCCGGCACCAACGGTACGGCCGCCTTCGCGAATGGCGAAGCGCAGGCCTTCTTCCATGGCGATGGGCGCAATCAGGCTCACCGTCATCTGCACGTTGTCGCCGGGCATTACCATTTCCACGCCTTCCGGCAAGTCGCACGCACCGGTCACGTCCGTGGTACGGAAGTAGAACTGCGGACGGTAGCCATTGAAGAACGGGGTGTGACGACCGCCTTCTTCCTTCGACAGCACGTACACTTCCGCCTGGAACTTGGTGTGCGGCTTGATGGAGCCGGGCTTGCACAGCACCTGGCCACGCTCCACTTCGTCACGCTTGGTGCCGCGCAGCAGCACGCCGACGTTGTCGCCCGCCTGGCCCTGGTCCAGCAGCTTGCGGAACATTTCCACGCCTGTCACCGTCGTCGTCGTGGTGTCCTTGATGCCCACGATTTCCACCGAGTCGCCCACCTTCACGATGCCGCGCTCCACTCGACCCGTCACCACGGTGCCGCGGCCGGAGATGGAGAATACGTCTTCGATGGGCATCAGGAACGCGCCGTCAACCGCACGCTGCGGCTCGGGAATGTAACGGTCCAGCGCCTCAATCAGCTTGTCGATGGACGGCATGCCGATTTCCGACGTGTCGCCTTCCAGCGCCTTCAGCGCCGAACCCTTCACGATCGGCGTGTCGTCGCCAGGGAACTGGTACTGGTTCAGGAGATCACGCACTTCCATCTCCACCAGCTCCAGCAGCTCGGCGTCATCGACCATGTCGGCCTTGTTCATGTACACCACGATGTAAGGCACGCCCACCTGACGGGCCAGCAAGATGTGCTCACGGGTCTGCGGCATCGGGCCGTCCGCCGCCGACACCACCAGAATCGCGCCGTCCATCTGCGCCGCGCCGGTGATCATGTTCTTCACGTAGTCGGCGTGGCCCGGGCAGTCCACGTGCGCGTAGTGGCGGTTGTCCGACTCGTATTCCACGTGCGAGGTCGAGATCGTGATACCGCGCGCCTTCTCTTCCGGCGCGTTGTCGATCTGGTCGTAACCCCTCGACTCGCCGCCGAACTTCTTCGCCTGCACCACCGTCAGCGCCGCCGTCAGCGTGGTCTTGCCATGGTCTACGTGGCCGATGGTGCCCACGTTTACGTGCGGTTTCTTACGCTCAAACTTTTCCTTAGCCACTGTACTGTACCTCGCTCGTTAATCTTGATTACGACGCTTTCTTGATGACTGCTTCGGCGACGCTGGCCGGTGCCTCGTTGTACTTCTTGAATTCCATGGAGTACGTCGCACGACCCTGGCTCAGAGAGCGCAGCGTGGTCGCATACCCGAACATCTCGGCCAACGGGACTTCTGCCTTGAGGAGCTTCACGCCGGCATTGTCATCCATGCCGAGGATGATGCCCCGACGACGGTTCAGGTCGCCCATGACGTCACCCATGTAGTCTTCCGGCGTCTCCACCTCGACCGCCATGATGGGTTCGAGCAGCACGGGATTCGCCTTCAAGCAGCCTTCCTTGAAGGCCATGGAGCCCGCGATCTTAAAGGCCATTTCGTTGGAGTCAACGTCGTGGTAGGAACCATCGAACAGCGTAACCTTGACGTCCACCACCGGATAACCGGCGAGCACGCCATTCTGTAGTTGCTCCTGGATGCCTTTGTCGACCGCCGGGATATATTCCCTCGGTACGACGCCGCCCACGATGGCATTGATGAACTCGTAGCCCTTACCGGCTTCCTGAGGTTCGATCTTGACCCAGACATGACCGTACTGGCCGCGACCACCGGACTGACGTACGAACTTGCCTTCCTGCTCGACGTCCTTGCGAATGGTCTCGCGGTAGGCCACCTGAGGAGCACCCACGTTGGCTTCCACCTTGAACTCACGCTTCATGCGGTCGACGATGATCTCCAGATGAAGCTCGCCCATGCCGCCGATGATGGTCTGGCCGGACTCTTCGTCGGTACGCACGCGGAAGGACGGGTCTTCCTGCGCCAGGCGGTTGAGCGCGAGGCCCATCTTTTCCTGGTCGCTCTTGGTCTTGGGTTCCACGGCCACGAAAATGACGGGTTCGGGGAACTCCATCTTCTCCAGCTGAACGGGCTTGTCCACCGCGGACAATGTGGTACCGGTGGTGATGTCCTTCAGGCCCACGCAAGCGGCGATGTCGCCGGCGCGCACTTCTTTGATCTCGTCGCGGCTATTGGCGTGCATCTGCAGGATGCGGCCGATACGCTCGGTCTTGCCGGTATGCGAGTTGTACACGCTGTCGCCGGAATTCAGCACACCCGAGTAAACACGAATGAAGGTAAGCGAACCCACGTAGGGGTCGGTCATGATCTTGAACGCGAGGGCGGAAAACGGCTCTTCGTCGCTGGAGTGACGCTCCGCGGGCTGCTCGGTCTTGACGTCAATGCCCTTGATGGCAGCCACTTCAGTCGGCGCTGGCAGATAGTCGATGACCGCGTCCAGCATGGCCTGCACGCCCTTGTTCTTGAAGGCGCTACCGCACAGCATGGGGAAGATCTCAAGATTCATGGTGCGCTTGCGAAGTGCCGCACGAATCTCGTCCTCGGAAAGGTCGCCCTCTTCGAGATATTTGTTCATGAGCTCTTCGCTGGCTTCGGCCGCGGCCTCCACCATGTTTTCGCGCCATTCCTGCGCAGTCGGCACCAACTCCGCCGGGATGTCCTCGTAGGTGAAGGTCATGCCCTGATCGGCTTCGTTCCAGAGAATGGCCTTCATCTTGACGAGGTCGACCACACCCTTGAACTTGTCCTCGGCGCCGACCGGAATCTGCACGGGGATGGGATTGGCGCGCAGGCGCTCACGCATCTGCTTGTAGACCTTGAAAAAATCGGCGCCGGTGCGGTCCATCTTGTTGACGAACGCGAGACGGGGTACACCGTACTTGGTGGCCTGACGCCACACGGTCTCGGACTGGGGCTGAACGCCGCCCACCGCGCAGTACACCATGCAGGCGCCGTCGAGGACGCGCATGGAGCGCTCTACCTCGATGGTAAAGTCCACGTGGCCCGGGGTGTCGATGACGTTTACGCGATGCTCGGGGTACTGACGAGCCATGCCGCTCCAGAAGCAGGTGGTCGCAGCGGAGGTGATGGTGATGCCACGCTCCTGTTCCTGCTCCATCCAGTCCATGGTGGCGGCGCCGTCGTGTACCTCACCGATCTTGTGAGAAACACCCGTGTAAAAAAGGATACGCTCCGAAGTCGTCGTCTTGCCGGCGTCGATGTGCGCGGAAATACCGATATTACGGTAGCGTTCGATGGGGGTCTTGCGGGCCACTGTGAAAAACCTCGTTGCTGATTACCAGCGGAAATGGGCGAACGCCTTGTTGGCGTCAGCCATACGATGCGTGTCCTCACGCTTCTTCACGGCAGCACCGCGATTCTCAGCCGCATCAAGCAACTCGCCGGCAAGGCGCTGGGACATGGACTTCTCGCCGCGCTTACGGGACGAATCGACCAGCCAGCGCATGGCCAGCGCCATGCTGCGGGAAGCGCGCACTTCCACCGGCACCTGATAGTTGGCACCACCCACGCGGCGGGACTTGACCTCGACCATGGGGCGGATGTTGTTCAGCGCCTTCTCGAACAAGTCGATCGGCTGAACCTTGGACTTTTCGGAAACACGGTCCAGGGCACCGTAGACGATCTTCTCGGCGACGGACTTTTTGCCGTCGAGCATGACGGTGTTGATGAACTTGGACAGCGTCTTGTTTCCGAACTTCGGGTCCGGAAGGATTTCACGCTTGATCGCTTGCTTTCTTCTCGACATGGCGTATACCTGTTTTCGCTTTCGCGTTTTGTTACGACTTCGGGCGCTTGGCGCCGTACTTGGAGCGGGCCTGACGGCGATCGTTCACCCCGGAGGTGTCGAGCGTGCCACGCACCGTGTGGTAGCGCACACCCGGCAGGTCCTTGACGCGGCCGCCGCGGATCAGCACGACCGAGTGTTCCTGGAGGTTGTGACCTTCGCCACCGATGTAGCTACTGACCTCGAAGCCGTTGGTAAGACGCACGCGCGCCACCTTGCGAAGAGCGGAGTTCGGCTTCTTCGGCGTGGTGGTGTATACGCGGGTGCAAACGCCGCGCTTCTGCGGGCTGCCACCCAGCGCGGGAACCTTACTCTTTTCGCCTTTGTGGCTCCGCGGCTTGCGTACCAACTGGTTAATCGTCGCCATCTGGTTCTCCAACGAAATAAAGGACAGGCCGGTTCCGACCGGCCTGTCAAAAAAGAAGCGGAATTTTAGGAACGGCGCAAGGGGCTGTCAAGCAACAGCCCCTCTGCACCCCGGCTTTCATTCCCCGGCGCTCAATTCCGTGATGGGTTGAGCCAGCGGTGTGGCCTCTGACTCCGCCTCCACACGCCGCCGTTCGCGGCGGGTGGCATGGTAGGCCAGGCCGGTACCCGCCGGGATCAGACGGCCGACGATCACGTTCTCCTTCAGACCGCGCAGCTCGTCGGTCTTGCCGGTGACCGCCGCATCGGTGAGGACGCGGGTGGTCTCCTGGAAGGACGCCGCCGAGATGAACGACTCGGTGGCCAGTGAAGCCTTGGTGATGCCGAGCAGCACGCGCTGGTAGGTCGCAGGCAGCTTGCTCTCGTTCTGCACGCGCTCGTTTTCCTCGAGCACACGGGAGAACTCGACCTGCTCGCCCTGCAGGAACTTGGTATCACCGGCGCTCTTGACCTCGATTTTGCGCAGCATCTGGCGAACGATCACCTCGATGTGCTTGTCGTTGATCTTCACGCCCTGCAGACGGTACACGTCCTGCACCTCGTTGACGATGTAGCTCGCCAGCGCCGCGACGCCCTTCAGGCGCAGGATGTCCTGCGGATCCGGTGCGCCTTCCACGATCACTTCGCCGCCTTCCACGTGCTCGCCTTCGAACACGGTGATGTGGCGCCACTTCGGGATCAGCTCCTCATGGGCGTCACCCTCGGCCGGGGTGATGATGAGGCGCTGCTTGCCCTTGGTTTCCTTGCCAAAGCTGACCGTACCGGAGATCTCCGCCAGGATGGCCGGCTCCTTCGGCTTGCGGGCCTCGAACAGGTCGGCCACGCGCGGCAGACCACCGGTGATGTCGCGGGTCTTGGAGGTCTCCTGCGGGATGCGTGCAAGCACGTCGCCCACGCCGACCTCGGCGCCGTCCTGCAGGTTGACGATGGCGCCTGCCGGCAAGAAGTACTGGGCCTGGATGTCTGTACCCGGGATCTTGATGTCCTTGCCCGCGGCGTCGACCAGCTTCACCATGGGACGCAGGTCCTTGCCCGCAGACCCGCGCTGCTTCGGATCGGTGACCACCAAGGCGGACAGGCCGGTGACTTCGTCGGTCTGGCGATGCACAGACACGCCTTCCACGAAGTCGCTGAACATGACACGACCGGTAATTTCGGTAACGACCGGATGGGTGTGCGGGTCCCAGTGGGCCACTACCTGACCACCCTTGATCTGCTCACCGTCGGCAACGTTCAGAACGGCACCATAAGGTACCTTATAGCGTTCGCGCTCACGGCCGTTTTCGTCCAGCACGGTGAGTTCACCGGAGCGGGACACCGCCACCAGGTGGCCGCTGGCGTGCTGCACGGTCTTGATATTGTGCAGACGCACCGAGCCGTTGGCCTTCACCTCGATGTTGTTCACTGACGCGGAACGCGACGCGGCACCACCGATATGGAAGGTACGCATGGTCAGCTGCGTGCCGGGCTCGCCGATGGACTGGGCGGCAATGACACCCACCGCCTCACCCACGTTCACCAGATGGCCGCGGGCCAGGTCACGTCCGTAGCAGTTGGAACACACACCGTAGCGGGTTTCGCAGGTGATGGGCGAGCGGACGGTGATGTGATCGATGGAGAACTCCTCGATCTTCTGCACCCATTTCTCGTCCAGCAGCGTGCCGCGCGGAATGGCAATCTTGTCGGTCCCCGGTACGAGCACGTCGGCGGCCGTCACGCGGCCAAGGACCCGTTCACGCAACGGTTCCACCACGTCACCGCCTTCGATCAGGGACTGCATCGCGAGGCCATGCTCAGTACCGCAGTCTTCTTCCGTCACCACGAGGTCCTGTGCCACGTCGACGAGGCGACGCGTCAGGTAGCCGGAGTTGGCGGTCTTGAGCGCCGTATCCGCGAGGCCCTTGCGGGCGCCGTGGGTGGAGATGAAGTACTGCAGAACCGAAAGGCCCTCACGGAAGTTCGCCGTGATCGGCGTCTCGATGATGGAGCCGTCGGGCTTCGCCATCAGGCCGCGCATGCCTGCCAGCTGGCGGATCTGGGCGGCGCTACCACGGGCGCCGGAGTCGGCCATCATGAAGATGGAGTTGAACGATGGCTGCTTGACCTTCTTGCCCTCGCGATCGACGACATCTTCCGAACCGAGCTTGTCCATCATGGCCTTGGCGACCTGGTCATTGGTGCGCGACCAGATATCCACGACCTTGTTGTAGCGCTCGCCGTTGGTCACGAGACCGGAGAGGTACTGGTTCTCGATCTCCTTCACTTCCTGATCCGCGCGCGACAAGATGGCGGCCTTTTCGTCCGGGATCACCATGTCGTCCGAGGCGAAGGACACACCCGCACGGGTGGCGTAGCGGAAGCCCATGTACATGAGCTGGTCCGCAAAGACCACGGTGTCCTTCAGGCCGAGATTTCGGTAACAGGCGTTGATGAGCTGCGAAATGGCCTTCTTCACCAACGGCTTGTCGACCAGCACGAAGGGCATGCCATCCGGGACGATGTCGAACAGCAGCGCGCGGCCGGCCACCGTGTCCTTCAGGGACACCTTCTCGGTGCACTCGCCATTGGCACCGATCTCAACCTCGCGGATACGCACCTTGATGCGCGCGTGCAGATCCAGTACGCCATTCTGGTAGGCACGCAGTACCTCGTTGGTGTCGGCGAACACCATGCCCTCGCCCTTGGCGTTCACACGCTCACGCGTCATGTAGTAGAGCCCGAGCACCACGTCCTGCGACGGCACGATGATGGGCTCACCGTTGGCGGGCGACAGGATGTTGTTGCTGGACATCATGAGTGCGCGCGCTTCGAGCTGGGCTTCCAGCGAAAGCGGCACGTGCACGGCCATCTGGTCACCATCGAAGTCGGCATTGAAGGCTGCGCAGACCAGCGGATGCAGCTGGATGGCCTTGCCCTCGATGAGCACGGGCTCGAACGCCTGGATGCCGAGACGGTGCAGGGTCGGCGCGCGGTTCAGCAGCACCGGATGTTCGCGGATAACTTCTTCGAGGATATCCCACACCTCCGGACCTTCGCGCTCGACCATTTTCTTGGCGGCCTTGATGGTGGTGGCCAAGCCACGGCGCTCCAGCTTGGAGAAGATGAAAGGCTTGAACAGCTCCAGCGCCATCTTCTTCGGCAGGCCGCACTGGTGCAGGCGCAGGGTCGGGCCGACCACGATAACCGAGCGGCCGGAGTAGTCCACGCGCTTGCCGAGCAGGTTCTGACGGAAGCGGCCCTGCTTGCCCTTGATCATGTCCGCCAGGGACTTGAGCGGGCGCTTGTTGGAGCCCGTGATGGCGCGGCCGCGGCGGCCGTTGTCCATCAGCGCATCCACCGATTCCTGCAGCATGCGCTTTTCGTTGCGCACGATGATATCGGGCGCAGCGAGATCCAGCAGGCGCTTCAGGCGATTGTTTCGGTTGATGACACGGCGATACAGATCGTTCAGATCGGAGGTCGCAAAGCGGCCGCCCTCAAGGGGCACCAGCGGACGCAGCTCGGGCGGCAGCACCGGCAGCACGGTCATGATCATCCACTCGGGACGATTGCCGGACTCCAGGAAGGCCTCCATGAGCTTCAGGCGCTTGGTGAGCTTCTTGAGCTTGGTCTCGGAGTTGGTCTGTGGGATCTCATCGCGAATCTTCTCCGCTTCCTTCTGCAGATCCATACCGCGCAGCAGGTCGAGAATGGCCTCGGCACCCATGCGCGCGTCGAACTCGTCGCCGTACTCCTCGATGGCGTCCAGGTAGGCCTCGTCGGTCAGCAACTGACCGCGCTCAAGCTGGGTCATACCCGGGTTGACCACCACGAAGCTTTCGAAATAGAGCACGCGCTCGATGTCACGCAGAGTCATGTCGAGCAGCAGGCCCATACGGGACGGCAGGCTCTTCAGGAACCAGATGTGCGCGGTGGGCGAGGCCAGCTCGATGTGGCCCATGCGCTCGCGACGCACCTTCGCCAGGGTGACTTCGACGCCGCACTTCTCGCAGATGACGCCGCGATGCTTGAGGCGCTTGTACTTGCCGCAGAGGCACTCGTAATCCTTCACAGGCCCAAAGATTTTGGCGCAGAACAGACCGTCGCGCTCGGGCTTGAAAGTGCGATAGTTGATGGTCTCCGGCTTTTTGACTTCGCCGTAGGACCAGGAACGAATCTTGTCAGGTGATGCGAGGCCGATGCGAATGGCATCGAAGTCCTCGATGGGACCCGTTTGCTTCAGAAGCTTGATGAGGTCTTTCACCGTCTACTCTCCTCAAATTCGGTTCGGCGGGCCGCAATGCGGCCCGCAACTCCGTGAGCGGCTCGGCCGCGCCTTATTCCTGCTCGAGATCCATGTCGATGCCGAGCGCCCGGATCTCCTTGATGAGAACGTTGAAGGACTCGGGCATGCCGGCCTCCATCCGGTGATCGCCATCGACGATGTTCTTGTACATCTTGGTGCGGCCGTTCACGTCGTCAGACTTGACGGTGAGCATTTCCTGCAGGGTGTACGCCGCGCCATAAGCCTCGAGCGCCCACACCTCCATCTCACCGAAACGCTGACCGCCGAACTGCGCCTTACCACCGAGCGGCTGCTGGGTGACCAGGCTGTACGGACCGGTCGAGCGCGCGTGCATCTTGTCGTCGACCAGGTGGTTCAGCTTCAGCATGTACATGTAGCCGACCGTCACCGGGCGCTCGAAGGCCTCGCCGGTACGGCCGTCGTACAGTGTCGTCTGACCGCTCTGCGGCAACCCACCGAGCTCGAGCATGTACTTCAGCTCGTGCTCTTCCATACCATCGAACACCGGCGTGGCCATGGGTACGCCGTGACGCAGGTTACTGGCGAGTTCCATGACTTCGGCATCGGACAGACTCGCCACATCTTCCTTCTTGCCGCTGTTGTTGTAGACCTTCTCAAGGAATTGGCGGAGTTCCGCCACCTTGCGCTGCGCATCGAGCATCTCGCCGATGCGCTTGCCGAGGCCACGTGCCGCCCAGCCGAGGTGTGTCTCCAACACCTGACCGACGTTCATACGCGACGGAACGCCCAGCGGATTCAAAACGATGTCCACTGGTGTGCCGTCCGCGGAGTAGGGCATGTCTTCGATCGGAACGATCATGGACACCACACCCTTGTTACCATGGCGGCCCGCCATCTTGTCACCCGGCTGGATGCGACGCTTCACCGCCAGGAACACCTTCACCATCTTCAGCACGCCCGGCGCGAGATCATCGCCCTGCGTCAGCTTCTTACGCTTGGACTCGAACTTCTCGTCGAAGTCCGTGCGCAGCTGTTTCAGCTGCTCGGCAATGGCTTCCAGCTGCGTGTTCGTTTCCTCGTCCTTCAGACGGATCTCAAACCACTTCTCACGGCCCACGCTGTCCAGATAGCCCTGGCTGATCTTGTCGCCGGCCTTGAGCTTGTTCGGGCCGCCCACGACCTCCTTGTTGAGCAGCAGCTTCGCGACGCGCTGGTAGGAGTCGTCCTCCATGATGCGCATCTGGTCCGTGAGGTCTTTTCTGATACTCGCGAGCTCGGCCTCCTCGATGGACTTCGCACGGGAGTCCTTCTCAAGGCCGTCACGGGTAAACACCTGCACGTCGATGACGGTGCCGTTCATGCCCGAGGGCACGCGCAGCGAGGTGTCCTTCACGTCCGAGGCCTTCTCGCCGAAGATGGCGCGAAGCAGCTTCTCTTCCGGGGTCAGCTGGGTCTCGCCCTTCGGCGTGACTTTGCCCACCAGGATGTCGCCAGTGTTCACCTCCGCACCGATATAAACGATGCCGGCCTCATCCAGCTTGGCGAGCGCTGCCTCACCCACGTTGGGGATATCGGCGGTGATCTCCTCGGCACCCAGTTTGGTGTCACGCGCAACGCAGGTGAGCTCCTCAATATGAATCGAGGTGTAGCGGTCTTCCTCCACCACGCGCTCGGACAGTAGGATGGAGTCCTCGAAGTTGTAACCATTCCAGGGCATGAACGCGACCAGCATGTTCTGGCCCAGGGCGAGTTCGCCCATATCGACGGAGGAACCGTCGGCCAGTACGTCGCCGCGCGCGATCACGTCACCGGTGTTCACCAGCGGGCGTTGGTTGAGGCAGGTGTTCTGATTGGAACGCGTGTACTTGATCAGGTTGTAGATGTCGACGCCCGATTCGCCCGCTTCGGTCTCGTCGTCGTTGACGCGCACCACGATGCGGCCCGCGTCCACGGAATCCACCACGCCGCCACGACGCGCGACCACACAGGTACCGGAGTCGATGGCCACCACCCGCTCCATGCCGGTGCCGACAAACGGCTTCTCCGGACGCAGGCAGGGCACTGCCTGGCGCTGCATGTTGGAACCCATGAGGGCGCGGTTGGCGTCGTCGTGCTCAAGGAACGGTACCAACGAGGCCGCCACGGACACGATCTGGCGCGGCGACACGTCCATGTACTGGACACGATCGCGCGGCATCAGCGTGAATTCGTTCTGATGGCGGCAGGACACCAGGTCCTCAACCAGCACACCGCTCTCATCGGTGGCTGCATTGGCCTGGGCAATGGCGTATTCGCCTTCGTCGATGGCGGACAGGTACTCGATTTCGTCGGTAACTTTGCCTTCCACCACCTTGCGGTACGGGGTCTCGAGGAAGCCGTACGCATTGGTGCGCGCATACACGGCCAGCGAGTTGATGAGACCGATATTCGGACCTTCAGGCGTTTCGATGGGGCACACACGACCATAGTGGGTCGGGTGCACGTCACGCACTTCGAAGCCGGCACGCTCGCGGGTCAGACCGCCGGGGCCCAGTGCAGAGATACGGCGCTTGTGGGTGATCTCCGACAGCGGGTTGTTCTGGTCCATGAACTGCGACAGCTGCGAGGACCCGAAGAACTCCTTGATGGCTGCAGATACCGGCTTGGCATTGATGAGTTCCTGCGGCATCAAACCTTCGGACTCGGCCAGCGACAGGCGTTCCTTCACGGCGCGCTCAACGCGCACCAGGCCCACGCGGAACTGGTTCTCGGCCATTTCGCCCACGGAACGCACGCGCCGGTTACCGAGGTGGTCGATATCGTCGACCACACCGTTGCCGTTGCGGATGTCGATGAGCACCTTGAGGACGTCGGTGATGTCTTCGTTGGTCAGCACGCCGGGACCCGTCACTTCCTTGCGGCCGACACGGCGGTTGAACTTCATGCGGCCGACCGCCGACAGATCGTAGCGTTCGAGCGTGAAGAACAGGTTCTGGAATAGGGTCTCCGCGGATTCCTTGGTGGGCGGCTCACCCGGGCGCATCATGCGGTATATCTCGACCAGTGCGTCGAGCGGCGTGCGCGTATTGTCGATGCGCAGGGTCTCGGACATGTACGGGCCGCGATCCAGGTCGTTCGTGAAGATGGTCTTGAACGACTTCACTCCGGCAGCACGGATCTTCTGCAGGACCTCGAAGGTGATTTCATCGTTGGCCGCGGCGAGCAGCTCACCGCTTGCGGTATCGACCACATCGTGGGCGAGCCCACGGCCCAGCACGAACTCGTCCGGCACGTCGAGGGTCTTCAGACCGGCCTTGTCCATTTCGCGGATATGGCGCGCAGTGATGCGACGACCCTTTTCGACGATGACCTGGCCGTCGTGGGCGATGTCGAAATCGGCGGTTTCGCCACGCAGACGCTCTGGCACGAGTTCCAGGCGGACCTGCTCACCAGCAAACGTGAACGTATCCTTCTCGAAGAAGGTATCCAGGATCTGTTCGTTGGTGTATCCCAGGGCGCGCAGCAGCACGGTCGCCGGCAGCTTGCGGCGGCGATCGATGCGCACGAAGATGGCATCCTTCGGATCAAACTCGAAATCCAGCCAGGAGCCGCGGTAGGGAATCACGCGGGCGCTGAACAACAGCTTACCGGACGAGTGGGTCTTGCCCTTGTCGTGCTCGAAGAAGACACCGGGCGAACGATGGAGCTGCGAAACGATGACGCGCTCGGTGCCGTTGATGACGAACGTTCCGTTCTCCGTCATCAGTGGCAGTTCACCCATGTAGACTTCTTGTTCCTTGATGTCTTTGATGACTTTGCTGCCGGCGGGTGCGTCCTTGTCGTAAATCACCAGGCGCACCTTCACGCGCAGCGGCGCAGCGAAGGTGAGTCCGCGGACCTGGCACTCCTTGACGTCGAATACCGGCGTACCAAGGCGGTAGCTCACGTATTCGAGCGCGGCGTAGCCCGAGTAGCTTACGATCGGGAACACCGAGCGGAAGGCGGCTTCCAGGCCCACTTCCTTGCGCCCTTCGGGGCGCGCGTCGGCTTGCAGGAAGCCACGATAGGAATCGAGCTGGATAGCAAGCAGATAGGGTACGTCCAGGATGCTGGAACGTTTGCCGAAATCCTTACGGATGCGTTTTTTCTCAGTGAACGAGTAAGCCATCAGGGTTCCTCAGCTCTTCAGATCGGCTCTACCAGGCGCACGCCCCATCCCCTCGATGGTCGTGCGTGGGTTTGCGGGTACTACCCGCCAGCGGAAAAAGGCCGGTGGCGTTTGCCACCAGCCGTTTTCACGAAATTCTGCACCTTTCCCTGGAAACCGGCCCGCCCTGAGGGCGGGCCAATTCCATATGCCAGGACCAGGCCTGACCTTTGTCGGCATGGGGTGCCTTGATTACTTCACCTCAACCTTGGCGCCCGCGTCTTCGAGCTGCTTCTTCAGCGCGTCGGCATCGGCCTTGGAGACGGCTTCCTTCACGGCCTTGGGCGCGCTTTCGACCAGGTCCTTGGCTTCCTTCAGGCCCAGACCGGTCGCAGCACGCACGACCTTGATGACTTCAACCTTCTTCTCGCCGGCAGCGGCCAGAATCACGTTGAACTCGGTCTGCTCGTCGACGGGAGCAGCGGCAGCGGCAGCGGGGGCAGCGGCCACGGCAGCGGCAGCGGACACACCGAACTTCTCTTCCATCGCCTCGATGAGCTCGACCACTTCCATCACAGTCATGTTGGAGATGGTGTCAAGGATTTCTTCTTTGGAAACGGCCATTTGTGAATGCTCCTGTAACTTGGATATTGCCCATAGGGGCCCGTTGATACGAATAGATGCTTAGGCTGCCTGCTTCTGATCGCGAACCGCAGCGATGGTACGAGCCAGCTTGGCATGCGGCTCGGCCAGGGTGCGGACGAATTTCTGGATCGGGGCCTTCATGACGCCCATGAGCATGGCGATGGCCTGCTCCTTGGTCGGCATCTTGGCGAGGCGGTCCAGTTCCTTCGCGTCGAGCAGCTTCCCTCCGATGGAGACCACCTTCGTCACCAGCTTGGCGTTATCCTTGGCGAACGCCTGGATAACCCGAGCGGCAGCGCCGGGATCTTCCTGAGAGAAGGCCAGCACCAGCGGGCCCGTGAGGGCCTCCTGCATGCACTCGAACTCGGTGCCTTGGACGGCGCGACGAGCCAGGGTGTTCTTCACCACACGCACATACACGCCGCCGGCACGTGCCTGGGCACGCAGGGCGGTCATCTGTGCGGCGGAAAGACCCGCGTATTCCGCACCAACGGCGGAATAGGCCTTCGCAGCTACCTCGGCGACTTCGTCGATGATGGCCTGCTTTTGATCGCGGTTGAGAGCCACGCGAAATCACCTCTCGGTTTGCACATGGAACTCGGGTATCGCGGAAAGTTCCGCGCCCGAATGCCTGTGACATTGACAAACGGAAGAGATCGAAACCCCTTCCCCCCTTGTACGGTGGCCCTCGTAAAACACCTTAGGCGACACCGTCTGCGCAGGCGGCTTGCACCTTTACACCTTGCGGCACCTGCGGTCTTTGACGGCCACCGCCCCTTGCGGGGCGGGGACCTGTTGCACCACCCGAAGGCAGCACAAATTCTTTACTGCTTAAGCGCTCGCAAGCGAGGACGGCTCGACGATCACGCCACCACCCATGGTGGTGGAAAGGGTGATCTTCTTGACGTACTGGCCCTTGGCGGTCGCAGGCTTGGCCTTGTTGAGTTCGCTCAGCAGGGCCTGCAGATTTTCCCTGATGGCCTTCGCGTCGAAATCGACCTTACCAATGGAGGCGTGGATGATGCCCGCCTTATCGGTGCGGAAGCGCACCTGACCGGCCTTGGCATTGCGCACCGCACCCGCGACGTCCGGCGTGACCGTGCCGGTCTTCGGGTTGGGCATAAGCCCGCGGGGACCCAGGATCTGGCCCAGGGTGCCGACCACGCGCATCGCATCGGGGGAGGCCACGACCACATCGAAATCCATCTGGCCCGCTTTCACCTGCTCTGCCAGATCGTCCATACCCACGATATCGGCACCGGCGGCCTTGGCGGCCTCGGCGTTGGCGCCTTGGGCGAACACTGCGACGCGTACGCTCTTGCCAGTGCCGTTCGGCATCACGGTGGCGCCACGCACGACCTGATCGGATTTGCGCGGATCGACACCAAGGTTTACGGCGACGTCGAGGGATTCGCGGAACTTCGCCGGCGGCAGGCTTTTGAGGATCTCAATGGCCTCATCGAAGCCGTACGCCTTGCCAGGCTGAATTTTTTCGCGGATTACTTTTTGACGTTTGGTGAGAGCCATGGCTTACACGCCCTCCGTTTCGAGGCCCATGCTGCGGGCGCTGCCTGCGATGGTACGGACAGCCGCATCCATATCCGATGCGCTGAGGTCCGGCATCTTGGTCTTGGCGATGTCTTCCAACTGGGCACGGGTGACCTTGCCCACCTTGTCCCGATTGGGCACCGCAGAACCCGACTTGATGCCGGCCGCCTTTTTCAGAAGGATGGCTGCCGGCGGGGTCTTGGTGATGAACGTGAAGCTGCGGTCGTTGTATACGGTGATTACAACCGGAATCGGCAGACCGGGTTCCAGCTTCTGGGTCTGCGCATTGAACTGCTTGCAGAACTCCATGATATTCACGCCGTGCTGACCGAGCGCCGGGCCGACCGGTGGGCTGGGGTTGGCCTGACCGGCCTTCACCTGCAGCTTGATGTATGCGGTGATTTTCTTCGCCATGTTTCTCTCCTCGCGGGTTCATACGCCTTGCAGCTCCCCGCCATTGAAAATCGCGGAAGCGAACCGCCGGGTGCCCCTTCGGGAACCCGGCCAATTCACTCCCGCGTCGGTTTCAGCCTTTGTCTACTTGGCCGAATTCCAGTTCCACCGGCGTGGAGCGGCCGAAGATCAGCACGGCCACACGCAGGCGGTTCTTCTCGTAGTCAACTTCTTCGACCACGCCATTGAAATCGTTGAACGGACCTTCGACGATCCGCACCACTTCGCCAGGCTCGAACAGGACCTTCGGCCGCGGCTTCTCCGCGCCTTCCTGTACCCGTGCCAGGATGGCGTCGGCCTCGCGATCGGAAATGGGTGCCGGACGATCGGCGGTGCCCCCAATGAAACCCATCACCTTGGGTACGTCCTTCACCAAGTGCCAAGTCTCGTCGTTCATCTCCATCTGCACGAGTACGTAGCCGGGGAAGAACTTGCGATCGCTCTTCCGCTTCTGGCCTTCGCGCATTTCGATGACTTCCTCGGTGGGGACCAGGATCTGACCAAACATCTCCTGCATCCCGCCACGCCGGATCCGTTCCTCCAGCGAGCGCTTCACCTGATTTTCGAAGCCTGAGTAGGCGTGGACCACATACCAACGCAACGCCATGGGTTCAGCCTCCTTGGCCGGTCATGAGCTTCACCGCCCAGACCAGGAACGTATCGAACAGCCAGAGGATAAGACCCATCAGGACGACCATCACCATGACGATTCCCGTCGTCTGGGTAGTTTCCTTTCCGGTGGGCCAAACCACCTTGCGAACCTCGATGAGCGCCCCGCGGCCGTAGCTGAGTGCTCCGGCGCCGGGGGCAGTTCGGGATGCCAGGGCAATCGCAATTCCCAGGGCAACAAGCAGGCCGACGACGCGCAGGAACACCGACTGGTCGCCGAAATAGTAAAACGCCCCTACCGCACCCAGGAGGATGAAGGATGCGATCGTCAACTTAAGCTTGTCAGCCATTGCCTTTCCGAGGAATCACGCCAGTCCACTGGCCGGATATGGCAGGCCAGGAGGGAATCGAACCCCCAACCTGCGGTTTTGGAGACCGCCGCTCTGCCAATTGAGCTACTGGCCTAAATCGTTTGTGGGCACTCCGGGTTTGACGCCGGAATGCACCACCAGTTCTTCTTGTTACTCGATGACCTTGGCTACTACGCCGGCACCAACGGTACGGCCGCCTTCGCGAATGGCGAAGCGCAGGCCTTCTTCCATGGCGATGGGCGCAATCAGGCTCACCGTCATCTGCACGTTGTCGCCGGGCATTACCATTTCCACGCCTTCCGGCAAGTCGCACGCACCGGTCACGTCCGTGGTACGGAAGTAGAACTGCGGACGGTAGCCATTGAAGAACGGGGTGTGACGACCGCCTTCTTCCTTCGACAGCACGTACACTTCCGCCTGGAACTTGGTGTGCGGCTTGATGGAGCCGGGCTTGCACAGCACCTGGCCACGCTCCACTTCGTCACGCTTGGTGCCGCGCAGCAGCACGCCGACGTTGTCGCCCGCCTGGCCCTGGTCCAGCAGCTTGCGGAACATTTCCACGCCTGTCACCGTCGTCGTCGTGGTGTCCTTGATGCCCACGATTTCCACCGAGTCGCCCACCTTCACGATGCCGCGCTCCACTCGACCCGTCACCACGGTGCCGCGGCCGGAGATGGAGAATACGTCTTCGATGGGCATCAGGAACGCGCCGTCAACCGCACGCTGCGGCTCGGGAATGTAACGGTCCAGCGCCTCAATCAGCTTGTCGATGGACGGCATGCCGATTTCCGACGTGTCGCCTTCCAGCGCCTTCAGCGCCGAACCCTTCACGATCGGCGTGTCGTCGCCAGGGAACTGGTACTGGTTCAGGAGATCACGCACTTCCATCTCCACCAGCTCCAGCAGCTCGGCGTCATCGACCATGTCGGCCTTGTTCATGTACACCACGATGTAAGGCACGCCCACCTGACGGGCCAGCAAGATGTGCTCACGGGTCTGCGGCATCGGGCCGTCCGCCGCCGACACCACCAGAATCGCGCCGTCCATCTGCGCCGCGCCGGTGATCATGTTCTTCACGTAGTCGGCGTGGCCCGGGCAGTCCACGTGCGCGTAGTGGCGGTTGTCCGACTCGTATTCCACGTGCGAGGTCGAGATCGTGATACCGCGCGCCTTCTCTTCCGGCGCGTTGTCGATCTGGTCGTAACCCCTCGATTCGCCACCGAACTTCTTCGCCTGAACCACGGTCAGCGCCGCCGTCAGCGTGGTCTTGCCATGGTCTACGTGGCCGATGGTGCCCACGTTTACGTGCGGTTTCTTACGCTCGAATTTTTCCTTAGCCACGGACCGATTCCTCCGGTGGAACGTCTACTCTTGGGTTTCAACTGAAAACTTGGAGCCCATGACCGGATTTGAACCGGTGACCTCGTCCTTACCAAGGACGTGCTCTACCAACTGAGCTACATGGGCAAAAAAACTGCAAACCTCTACCGCTTTGATGGAGCGGGTGATGGGAATCGAACCCACACCATCAGCTTGGAAGGCTGAGGTTCTACCATTGAACTACACCCGCGTCGAAAACCTGCTCCCACGCGAAATTGGTGGAGGGGGGTGGATTCGAACCACCGAAGGCTGAGCCAGCAGATTTACAGTCTGCCCCCTTTGGCCGCTCGGGAACCCCTCCAAAAACGTAAGCCACACATTCTGCGATGCAACGACCCGTGTGTCAATCCCGATTTCGGGCTTACTGTCAGTGTGGAGCTGGCGACAGGAGGCGAACCTGCGACCTACTGATTACAAATCAGCCGCTCTACCAACTGAGCTACGCCAGCGAACCGCGGATTTTAGGCAGAAGCGTGGGTCTCCGCAATCACCCTGCATCCGGGCAGGCACGAATTTGCAGTTCAGGCACGCCCAACGGACGCAGGGCCTCGCGCAGCACCGGTAAATCCTCATCGGTATCCACGTCCAGGTAGAAACCCCTGCCGTGCGAAATGACCTCGCGGGTCTGCGTCCTGAGCTTCAGCGATCCCAGTTGTGTAGCCCGCCGCTGAGCCGCTTCCGGGGTGCTGAACAGCCCCAGCGAAATCGTGTTCTTGTCTTCGCCACTGGCAACGAAGTAAAAGTCCTTGATGCCGGCGGCACGCAGCCGCGCCATGACGGATTCGGCCTGCTGGCGTGACCGGAAGCGAGGCAGCACGACCCAGTAGCGACGCTTCTCGAGCGCCACTTGGCCCGAGCGGCGCACGTCGGCGCCCAGCGCGATGAGACGGGATTTCGCCGCCGCCAGGGCTTGAGCGTCAGTCAAGCCCTCGATGCGATGACATAGGCCCGGCATCACTGATGTTGACGACTCGTCCGCGGCGGTGCGAACGTCCTCAGGCAGATCGGCCGTGGTAACCGCCATGCGCGGCCTGGGGCGCTCGGCAGGCGACAGCTCTTTAATCAACGTCAGCCCGGTGTCCCCGCCCCGATCCGCGCTCGGCGCCGCGGAGCGCGAGGCATCGGTGCCGAAAAATGCCAGCACGAGATTCGCCAGGACCAGGAACGCGAAGAACAGCCGCATGGGGTTCACCCGTTGGCGAAGGCCAGCAAACCGTGAAATGTCAGATCGTTGACAATACGATGAGGAATGGCAAGGTGAGCACCGAAGGCAGCCCCGTCTCCACCCGCCACAAGACAAGTGACCTCCGCGCCCTTACCCATGTGCTGTACGGTCCGTTCCACCATGCCTGCGACACATCCGAATGTACCCGCAGCCACACAGCTTGCGGTATCCGTGCCAAGCAGCTTCCCTTCGAGCGCCTCGCTCGGTTCGGGGAGCCGAATCTGGCGAGTGCCCGCAACCAGGCACTCGGTCATGAGCCGCCGCCCGGGTATGATCATGCCGCCCTGGTGAGCGCCGGAGGCGTCAATCCAATCGAGGGTGATCGCAGTTCCACAGTCCACGATGCAGACGGCGCCCCTGACCAGCTCTCGCGCACCGATCATGGCGGCCCAGCGATCCGCGCCGAGTGCGGCCGGATTCGTGTATCCGTTCTTCAGACCGCGGTATTCCGCGCTCGGCAGCAGCATCTCCGCCGCACAGCCAAAGCCGTCAGACGCGAGCAGGTCGATGGTGGCGCCTACTACGTCGCCGGCCACGTTCGTCGCGATGACCCGCTCAATGGTGATCTGCTTGCGGAACGCTGCGTGGAGCCGATCCACGAGGGCGCCTTCCCCGATACGAACGGCCCCCCCGTCAAGCAGGCGGTGCCCATCAGTCAGCCGCCACTTCAGGCGCGTATTGCCGGCGTCAAGCAGTAGCCACATGGTTCCCCACCCTGAGGCTGACTTCGCCCCCGGAAAAACACTGGCGGCCTTTCGGAGTCTCCAGAATCAGCGCACCCGTGGTGTCGATACCCTGCGCGACGCCTTCCACCACACCATTCGGCAGGATCAGGCAGACACATCTTCCCAGCACGGCATCCCACGATGCCCAGACCGCATGAAACGGAGCAAACCCATGCACAGCGAAAGTCTCCAAGGCGCTCACGAACGCCTCGATGAGCACGCCGGCCAGGCGATTGCGTGAGAGATCCGGCAGCGCCTCATGGAGATCTGCCCAGGGCTGGTCGATGATCATGTCCACCGGCATGCCCAGATTCACGCCAATGCCCGCCACCACTTGGCACGGGCCGTTTGCTTCCCCCGTCACCTCCAGCAGGAGGCCCGCAAGTTTGCGTCCCTGGTACCAGATATCATTGGGCCATTTGAGTTCTATATCGGGGACGCCCAGCCGCTGAAGGGCCTGCGCACACGCGATGGCAAGCGCCAGGCTGAGGCCCATCATCCGCGCCGGACCTTCGGCGAACCGCCAGGCTATCGACAGGTAAACGTTCGCTCCCACCGGAGAGCACCACGCGCGCCCCCGACGCCCCCGACCCGCTGTCTGCATTTCAGCGAGGCATACCCGCGCTGTACCGATGTCAGCGCCCTGGCCCGCAGCAAGATATCGGCTGGTCGAATCGATGGAAAAAAACAGCTCCATACCCGCAATCTTCGCCCGCGCTTCACCATCGATGGCAGCCAGAATGCGCTCGCGGTCCAGCAGTTCCATAGGTTTTCGCAAGCGGTATCCACGGCCCCGCACGGCATCCACAGGCAAGCCAATAGACTCGAACCCCTTGATCGCTTTCCAGATCGCCGCCCGCGAGACGCCAAGCACCTCACCGATCTGTTCACCGGAGTGAAATTTCCCATCAGCAAGGAGTCGCAGCAGTGTTTCGGTTGAAGGCATCGCGCGATTTTATCAGGAGGAGCTGATCCTACCGATAGAAAAAATGTTGAGCGTGCACGCTTCCCGCCTGCGTAACGCCGGTTACGCATATTCGCCGTCTTCGCAACGTAACCCACGGCCAGTTCCTCCGGCGGCTGCGTGACAGCACAGCCACAAAAAGTTCACGTCATTTCGCAACGTGACCTACGAAATCGGCGACAGAATTCGTTCATTCCGGCGAAAGCCGGAATCCATTTCACAGCCTTGCAATAGGCCCCCGGCTTTCGCCGGAATGACGAGAAAAGTGAGTGCCGTAGGCCGAGGCGGCGTGTTCGCCGACAGTGTCGGCTCCTACAACGGCCGCCCTCGTAGGAGCCCACACCGTGGGCGAGGGTTTTGACCGCAGCAATCGCGGTACACCGAGCCGCGCGCCCGGCGACAGACAAAAAAAACCCCGACCGTTGGGTCGGGGTTTTTGGGGATAGCACCTGGCAGTGACCTACTTTCGCATGAGGAGACCTCACACTATCATCGGCGCGGAGTCGTTTCACTTCCGAGTTCGGGATGGG
>JALOAT010000105.1 GCA_023228645.1 Gammaproteobacteria bacterium
GGACGCACAGAAGGCCATCCTCATCACCGGCTGCTCCAGCGGCATTGGGCATTGCGCGGCCCACGGCCTCAAGGCGCGTGGCTACCGGGTGTTCGCCACGGCGCGGCGACCGGAGGATGTCGAACGGCTCCGGGCCGAGGGGCTGGAGAGCCTGCCACTCGACCTGGACGACTCGGCGTCCATCGAAGCGGCGCTGGAGCAGGTCCTGGGGCGGACCGCGGGACGGCTCTACGGGCTGTTCAATAACGGCGGCTACGGCCAGCCCGGTGCGGTGGAGGATCTGTCACGCGACGCCCTCCGTGCCCAGTTCGAGACCAACGTGTTCGGCAGCATCGAACTGACCAACCGGGTCATACCCGTCATGCGGGCCCAGGGGGCCGGGCGCATCATTCAGAACAGCTCGCTGCTGGGTCTGGTGGCCCTGCCCTATCGCGGCGCCTACAACGCCAGCAAATACGCCCTGGAGGGCTTCTACGATACCCTGCGGCTGGAACTCCATGGCAGCGGCGTGCAGGTGGCGCTGCTCGAGCCCGGCCCGATCAGCAGCCGCTTTCGCGCCAATGCCCACGCCATGTACCGGCGCCACATCGACGCCGATGGCAGTGTGCACCGGGACACCTACCGGGCCATGGAACGGCGCCTGACCCGGCCCGGACCGGCCGCCCCCTTCACGCTGGGGCCGGAGGCGGTGCTGCCAAAACTGCTGCATGCGCTGGAGAGCCCGCGGGCCCGGCCGCGCTACCCGGTCACGCTGCCGACCTGGTTCTTTGCCGGTGCCCGGCGGGTATTGCCGGTGCGGGCGCTGGATTGGGTACTGCGGCGGGTCTCGCGGGGCGAGAACCGCTGACCCGATACCCACCGATGGTCGCGGAAGCACCCGGCGCGAAGGAGGATTTCAAGAAAACCCTCCTGGCCACGGAAACACACGGAACAACACGGAAAAAATCCATTGTTGAAAACGCAATGAAGCCGTCCGCAAGATCCTCTCAGCAGACCGGTAGGGTGCGTCGAGGCGTAGCCTGACGCACCAGGTTCCACGCCACGGTGCGTCGCTGGTGCCGACGCACCCTACACGACCGGTCCCGCACAGGCGCGGGGTACGCCGAAAATCTGCCACAGGAACGTACGGCCAGGCACGGAAGATGTCGATATAACGGGGTTTACATTCCGTGTACTTCCGTGTGTTTCCGTGGCCAAAAAAAGGTTTTGTCCGTGTTGGCCCGCAGATTTCGTGGCCAGAAAGGGTTTACATCGGCGGGGCTGCGGACCGACCAGGCGGGACGCACAAAAAACCCCGCGTCACCTGCAGGGCAGGGGCGGGGTCAACCTGAGTAACGCCGCGGCTCGCGCCACGACCAGGTCCAAGGAGACATAACCACGATCAATTGCCACGCTCTGCTCAAACGAGGCAGGTTGCAGTCTCGACCCGTGGACGGACCGGTCGCCTTGATTCAGGTCAAGACGCCCGGCGTCGGGCGGTCCCAAAAAGAAACCCCGCGCGAGCGGGGCAAACCTGAATCGTAAGCGAGGCCCGCTAACATCATCAGGTGGAGGAGTCGTACTACTGCGTCACATTTCTGAACATCCGACCTTACTCTTTAAGTAGTCCACAGCCGCACACAAATCAAGCTTGAACCAAATTTGGCAGCTTACCGCGCCGTTCGGGCCGGCGCCGGGACATGCCCTCCGGTTCAGGACGCCTGCCGCACACCACGGCGGAAACTCAAACCGTCCCCTTCGAGGTCGACCTCGATGACGTCCCCCGGCCCGAACTGGCCCGACAGGATCGCCTGCGCCAGCGGGTTCTCCAACTGCTGCTGGATGGCACGCTTCAAGGGCCGCGCACCGTACACCGGATCGAATCCGGCCTCGCCGAGCCGATCCAGGGCCCCCTCGGACACGGTGATGTCCATGTCGCGGTCCAGCAGACGCTGGCGCAGATAGCTGATCTGGATGGTGCTGATGGCGCGGATCTGCGTGCGGTCCAGCGGATGGAACACCACCGCCTCGTCGATGCGGTTGATGAACTCGGGCCGGAAGTGCGAACCGACCACCTCCATCACCGCCGCCTTCATGCGGCCGTAGTTCTCCTCGCCTACCAGCTCCTGGATCAGCTGCGACCCCAGGTTCGAGGTCATGACGATCACGGTATTACGGAAATCCACGGTACGACCCTGGCCGTCAGTCAGGCGCCCGTCGTCGAGCACCTGCAACAGCACGTTGAACACGTCCGGGTGCGCCTTCTCGACCTCGTCGAGCAGGATCACCGAATAGGGCTTGCGGCGCACCGCCTCGGTCAGATAGCCACCCTCTTCGTAGCCGACATAGCCGGGCGGCGCGCCGATCAGCCGGGCCACGGAGTGCTTCTCCATGAACTCCGACATATCGATGCGCACCATCGCCTCTTCGGTGTCGAACAGGAACGCCGCCAGCGCCTTGGTCAGCTCGGTCTTACCGACGCCGGTCGGACCCAGAAACAGGAACGAACCACTGGGACGGTTGGGATCGGACAGACCGGCACGGGCGCGGCGGATGGCATCGGAGACGGCCTTGACCGCCTCGGCCTGGCCGACCACGCGCTTGCCCAGCGCCTCTTCCATGCGCAGCAGTTTGTCGCGCTCACCCTCGAGCATCTTGGAGACCGGGATGCCGGTCCACTTGGATACGACCTCGGCGATCTCCTCGTCGGTGACCTTGTTGCGCAGCAGTTTCATTTCGTGCATCTCGGCCTGGGCCGCCATCTCGAGCTGTTTCTCCAGTTCCGGGAGACGACCGTACTGCAGTTCGGACATGCGCGCGAGATCGCCGGCGCGGCGCGCCGTCTCCAGTTCCAGGCGCGCACGCTCCAGCTCTTCCTTGATGTGCGTGGTGCCGGCCAGCGCGGCCTTCTCAGCCTTCCAGATCTCGTCCAGATCGGAGAACTCGCGCTCGAGTTTCTGGATCTCGTCTTCAAGGATATCGAGGCGCTTGCGGGAGGCCTCGTCGGATTCCTTCTTCAAGGCCTCACGCTCGATCTTCAGCTGGATCAACCGGCGCTCCAGACGGTCCATCTCCTCGGGCTTGGAATCGATCTCCATACGGATGCGCGAGGCGGCCTCGTCGACCAGATCGATGGCCTTGTCGGGCAGCTGGCGGTCGGTGATGTAGCGGTGTGACAGCGTCGCCGCGGCGACGATCGCCGGATCGGTGATTTCGACGCCGTGATGCACCTCGTAGCGCTCCTTCAGGCCGCGCAGGATGGCGACGGTGTCCTCGACGCTGGGCTGGTCGACCAGCACCCTCTGGAAACGCCGCTCCAGTGCGGCGTCCTTCTCAATGTACTTGCGATATTCGTCCAGGGTGGTCGCACCGATGCAGTGCAGTTCGCCGCGCGCCAGCGCGGGCTTGAGCATGTTGCCGGCATCCATGGATCCCTCGGCCTTGCCGGCGCCGACCACGGTGTGCAGCTCGTCGATGAACAGGATGACCTGGCCTTCCTGCTTGGCGAGGTCGTTGAGCACCGCCTTCAGGCGCTCCTCGAACTCACCACGGAACTTGGCGCCGGCGATCAGCGCGCCCATGTCGAGGCTGAGCAGGCGCCGGCCCTTGAGGCCCTCGGGCACCTCGCCATTGATGATGCGCTGGGCGAGCCCCTCGGCGATGGCGGTCTTACCCACACCGGGCTCGCCGATCAGCACCGGGTTGTTCTTGGTGCGCCGCTGCAGCACCTGAATGGAGCGGCGGATCTCGTCGTCGCGGCCGATCACCGGGTCGAGCTTGCCCTGTTCGGCCAGCTCGGTGAGATCGACGGTGTACTTTTCCAGTGCCTGGCGTTGTTCCTCGGCGCCCGGATCATCCACCTTCTGGCCACCACGCAGTTTTTCAATGGACTGTTCGAGCAGACCCTTGGTCGCGCCCGCCTTGCGCAGCGCCTCGCCCGCCGGGCCCTGGTCCTCCAGGACGGCGAGCACGAACAGTTCCGAGGAGATGTACTGGTCCTTGCGCTGCTGGGCGAGCTTGTCGGTGACGTTCAGCAGACGGCTGAGGTCGTTGGAGATGTGCACATCGCCGCCGACACCGTGCACCTGCGGGAGCTTCTCCAGCGCCTCGCCCAGCTGCGAGCGCAGCAGATTCACATTCACACCGGCCTGCGACAGCAGATGCCGCACGCTGCCGCCCTGCTGATCGAGCAGCGCGACGAACACGTGCGCCGGCTCGATGAACTGATGGTCGCGGCCCACCGCCAGGCTCTGGGCGTCGGCAAGTGCCATCTGGAATTTACTGGTCAGTTTGTCCATACGCATGGATCACAAGCTCCCCGAAAACAGATTCAGTACGGATTCATCAGGATTACCGGACAGATGGGGGGGTGGGCGGGGATTTTCAAG
>JALOAT010000054.1 GCA_023228645.1 Gammaproteobacteria bacterium
CCAATCTTTATCACTGTATCTTTGGCGAAGGAAATTCGTGATCAAAAGATCGCCTGGGACGGCCTCCGCCGCCTCGCTAACCGGGTTATTCAACGTGCTGACGAAGTTCGCGAAATGTTCGCTGCTGCTGAGCAAATTTTCGGTGATAACCAGAACAACAAAGTGTTTAAGCGCATTGTTCCAAAGGCTCTCTTAAAGGGCATCGGTGATTCTTTGAACAAGTTTGATGAATACCAGATTGCCAAGTACAAGGGTGGTTCAGGCGCAGTGTCGTTCAAGGACGTTCTTCGAGTCATTCACCCAAAGCCAGCTAACGAATCAAAGGGAATTCTTTTCGCTAAGATTATGAATGATTCTTTGGCCCCAGCTGACACTTGGGAAAATAAGATCTCAAACGAAGGCTCAACGTCTGAAAATTGGCAAGAAATTGCCAATGACTCAAAGGTTGGTATTATGGCAAAGCTTCGCAATTTGCGCAACTTTGTCAAGCACAAGGTTGATTTGACAAATGTCATCGCACATTTGACCAACCCAGTCGCAGTAGCCAACAGCAAGCAATTGCCATTCCGTTGGTACACTGCGTATCGTGAACTTGGCGGTGAAAGTATGAAGCGCAATTGGTATTACCGCGCACCAACTCCAGAAGTAGTTGCTCCAGCAAACCTTTTGGGTGCTTTGGAAGATGCTTTTGATTTGTCAATTGCAAACTTGCCAGATTTGGGTGATGATGTTTTGATTATCGCTGACCAGAGCGGTTCAATGCAGAGCCCAATCAGTCAAAAGAGCACAGTAACTTGTGCGGAAATCGCCGCTGTTTTGGCAGCCGGTGTTTGGTTCAACCAAACACGCTTAGGTAAGCGCGCTTTTGTGGCCGGCTTTGCTGATCGCGGTAAGGTCTACTCGTGGAGCAATCGTACATCAGCTTTGGCTGCGGCTAAAGAAATGATGAATACTGAGCTTGGCGGTTCTACTCGAATTGACACGGCTTGGCAGGCTGCTAAAGCTGCTGGTTTGAAACCATCAACTATTATCGTCTTGAGCGATATGCAGATGACGGGCTCACATTATGAGCGTTTGATGGATCCAGAAGCTTATGGCTTGGCCAATGTCAACACTCTTAAATTGTCAGTTAACCTTCAAGGTTATGACAACACGCCATTGGCTGTTAATAACGGCTGGTACCAGCTAACTGGTTGGAGTGAAAAGATCTTCAGCTTCGTTGAAGCTATGCGCAATCCAAGCGATGCGATAAATCAGATCAAGAATTCAATCCAACTTTAATGAGAAGGAAAAAGGGCGGGATGCTCAAAAATTGGTATATTCAGAAAGTTAAAAAGCCCGGCGCTGAAACATTGGATGGCTGGGAGAATTGGACTGAAAAAACCAAAAATGAGCATCCTGCCCTTTATTTTCTGTTTGAAACGTTACCGAGATTTTTTTCAGTAAAAAAACGCCGAATTTGGGATTTGAAATACCACCTCAAACAAAAATATTTTCACGGATATCACAATTTACGCCTTGATGTAAAACGGTTTAAAGCACCGTATAACAAAGAAAGATTGCACAAATATTCGTGGATGGATGCAGATAGTCAAATGGAATTGTTTATGTTCCAAATCTTAGTCAACTTTATTGAAAAAGAAGTTGGATATAATCAATTTGTCGAAATTGCATATGATGACGAAAAAAACAATACTTCTGATCGATACAAAGAATTACTTGAGCTGTATCATTGGTTTATTGACGACTATTGCGATCAATCATTTTCAGATTTGCTACACAAAGAATTGTACGATCAATTTCCAGATTTCAAATCATTACGGAAAACATCGCTTTTTTCAAAACCAAAAACCCAGCGTGAACGTGACTATCATCAGGCAAATGCAATAATGATGTCTAAAATATCAGATCGTGATGAAATTCTTGAAGAACAAATGGGAAACAATTTAATTAAATTGATTAAATTGCGTGGCTGTATGTGGACATAATTTGTTTGACAAAGAAAATAAACCAGTATAATATGCAATATCAACCCAAATAGGAGATTAAATGAAAACTCAAACTGTTAAAATGAATAGGGATATTAGGGAACAATCGGTTCGTCTTATTGACGAAAACGGTAACCAATTAGGAATTATGCCTACCAACACTGCTCTGAATCTTGCCGCCGAGCGAGAACTAGATTTGGTAGAAATTAATCCCGGTGAAATTCCAGTTTGTAAAATTATGGATTGGGGCAAAGAGCAGTATCGAAAGAAAAAGCTCAAGCACCAGCAGCAAATTAACAGCAAGAAACAAGAAACAAAAGAGCTGTATCTCCGACCAGTAACTGGTGAACACGACATTCAGATTAAAGTGCGCCAGGCAATGAAGTTCTTAGAGCAAGGACACAAGGTTAAAATTGGTATGAAATTCCAAGGCCGAGAAATGGCCCACCGCGATGTTGGCCAATCAGTTATGGAATCGATTATTGATCAATTTTCCAATCGGTCTATTGAACATATGCCATTCCGTAATAATCAAATCCAGATCATCATTTCGCCCACACCAAGTAAGGCGAAATGAATAAAGATTATTCTATAAATTATAGGGATAAATCTTGCCGTATCCCACATTCAGGATATATGATATTAGTGGATCAATTGATGCTAAAGCCGGACGACATTATTGAGAAGACAATTGATCTTTTTATTTCGTCCGGTGTTGATTTTAGACAGATCCATCTCTATGTTTCATACAGTAATGATGGAAATCATATTATTAATCTAATGGCATTATAACAATGACTAATTTTGCATTTGATGTTGATGGTACTTTAACTGACAGCCGCCGGATAATTGATCCAGCATTCAAAGAATTCTTTTTAAATTTCACTAAAGAGAATACCGTATATCTAGTAACTGGTAGTGATTATCCAAAAACACTTGAACAAGTTGGTGACGAAATACTTAATAGTGTTGAAGCTGTTTTTTGCTGTTGCGGTAATGCAGAATATCGAAAAGGCCAACTAATATCGCAAAGCGATTTTAAAGTCAATGACCAACTTCGATCGTTCTTCCTTGAAATGATGAACGAGAGCCAATTTTATCCCAAAACTGGAAACCATATTGAAGAACGAATCGGTATGGTTAATTTCAGTATTGTGGGTCGTAATGCAACTTTAGAGGACCGACAGGATTATATCATTTGGGATAAAATGACTTATGAGCGGGAAATAATTAAAAGCTGCATTGAAGATCGGTTTGATGAACTTGAAGTTACCCTGGGTGGCGAAACTGGACTTGATATCTACCCAAAAGGAAAAGACAAGTCACAAGTTGCAGATTTGATCAGTCCATTCATATTTTTCGGTGACCGTATTGAAGAAGGCGGTAATGATTTGACAATTGCCCAAAAAGCTACTATACACTATAATGTAAGCGGGTGGAAAGACACTTATTCTATTTTGAAAGAAAAATATACCAATGGCAAGTGTGAGTAAAAAATTTAAAGTCAGTGGTGGAAGATACACTGGACAGGTTCATCCAGGTACTAATTCACCAGTGGTTGAATGGTTTGCGACTAATTTAGAAATGCCATCTAAGAGAGCAGCCATAAAGTGGATGAATGATAAACGCAAAGCGTATCAAGCCAGCGGTATAATGACGACTTTTTCGTATCACGAATCAATATCAAAATCATATGATATTGTAGAAGACGAAAAAGGTAAAATTAAATTATGGTGTTTCGGCCGCGGATAATATTATATCTAGCCACATTATAAATATTTGAGTATCATTTAAAGGAGTGAAAAGATGACACGAACTACTAGCTGACCATCCAGCAAATCACTAGGATTGTTGGATGGTCGTATTCAACATTTTCTAACGTGATTTAATAGGAGATCAGTGATGTTATACGATCATCGTAAAATTGGCCGAGAAATGGGCCTATTTCATATTCAAGAAGACGCCGCAGGCTCAGTATTTTGGCACCCACGCGGCTATGCACTTTACCGTAATATTGAAAATTATATTCGAATGAAACAACTTCAGTATGGCTATGACGAAGTCAAAAGTCCACAACTGTATGATGTTTCACTTTGGAAAAAGAGTGGTCATTGGGATCACTTCAAGGAAAATATGTATTCTATTGAGGATTCAAATTTCTCCTTGAAACCTATGAATTGTCCAGGCCACATTCAAATCTTCAATTCTGACCTAATTTCTTATAAACAACTACCTTTGCGGCTGGCTGAATTTGGTTGTTGCCATCGTAATGAGCCATCTGGTGCATTACACGGTATAATGCGTGTCCGACAGTTTGTCCAAGATGACGCTCATATTTTTTGTATGGAAAACCAGATTCAATCAGAAGCATTAGCATTTTGTAAAATGCTTCAGGAAGTTTATGATGATTTTGGATTTAAAAATATCAAAGTAGCCTTAAGTCTGAGACCGGATGACCGTGCTGGCAATGACGCTGATTGGGATTTGGCCGAACAGGCATTAGAGGAAGCCATCAAGCAGGCCGGGTTTGAATACATTCTCCAGCCAGGTGAAGGTGCATTTTACGGTCCTAAATTGGAATTTGCACTAATCGACCAAGGCGGCCGTGAATGGCAATGTGGTACCATACAATTAGACTTTGTTTTGGCTGGACGACTTGGGGCAAAATATGTTGCTCAAGATGGTAGCCAAAAAGTGCCAGTTATTTTACACCGTGCAGTATTGGGTTCATTAGAACGATTTATTGGTATTCTTTTAGAGCATTATGGTAAGGATTTACCAGTATGGCTATTAAAAGACCAATTTGCTGTTTTGCCAATCAAGCCATCAGTCAATGATTACGCTTGCAATGTGAAAGAAGCTGTGCTACAATTTGGCTTTAATGCAGAATTGGATTCTGATGATATTTCTCTTGGTGACAAGATTAAAAAATATTATCATATTCCCAATCTCATTATTATCGGAGACCGTGAGGCTAAAAACGGCCAAGTTGTTTGGCGAAAACTTGATGGTTCACAGGAAGTTATTGATTTACATATTTTTTATGAAAAAGTGAAAAATGTGAAAAATCCGTTGAAAAAGTAATTGACACGGACTAAATAGTGTAGTAAGTTTAGAACATAAGTTGAAACAAATTTTAAGGAAAGCAGTTACCATTATGTCACATTCAGTTTATCATTATGAATATGAGCGTGAATATCTCCGTCCAGGGGAGAGTTGGTAACGAGTATTTAAAATACTTCGACTGAACCGATTCAACCCTGGGACTGAAATCCCAGGGTTTTTTCGTTTTTGTGGTGGCATAACGCAAACAGGTGAGCGGACTGACTGTGAATCAGTTGTTAGAGGGTTCAAGTCCCTTGTGTCACACCAAACATTATTGGAGTGAAAAATGGAAGTATTTGTAATCAAAACTGAAGAAGTTGAACGAACGCTTAAATTTTTTACCCAATTGGGTTTAAATTTTGTTCAAGAACAACACGGTAATGGACCAATCCATTACGCTTGTGAACAAAATGGAGCAGTTTTTGAAATTTACCCTAAGGGTAAAACTGAAGGTTTTAAATTTATAGATATGTAATTTTTGGGTGGTAAAAGTCAGTGGTTCTGATAGGCAGTCTGTAAAACTGCGCCTTTTCGGAGGGAGTAGTTCGATTCTACTACCACCCACCAAGAAATTATGGTGACTGAAGTGTTGACGGATACACGCTTGGTTGTGAACCAGGAGTAACGGGCTCGATACCCGTTGGTCACCCCAAATTATGCAACGGTCTTCTAATGGTTAGGAACCCTGACTTTCAATCAGGCCAATGCGAGTTCAAGTCTCGTCCGTTGCACCAAAGCTTGTGCTTTGTGACCCTTCATACGCCCGAGGGTCAGAAAAATATCAGGATGCTGATACGGTATTATATACTAAAGGCATTGGGACCGCGCAGTACGCACTACGGCTGAGTCATAAGGACTGAATAGTAGATGCTCGGTAGCGGCGAGCAAAATATGGCGCGGAACGCTAGAGGCGGGCGGCTTGCCTTTCAAGCAAGTGTAAGCGGGTTCGATACCCGTCCGCGCTACTACTGGCCCGGTAGTTTAGAGGTTAGAACGCGAGGTTTTCACCCTCGAGAGCGGGGTTCGATGTCCCCGTCGGGTCACAAAAAGGAGTTTATATGAGTAACACTTTTAAGATTGAACGTGCTAGAAAACTTTACAAAAGCGATAAACCGAGTAAAGATATGAAGTTGACAGGCACTGGGGAAACTTGTATGAATGGTGATCCATTGTTTGTTAATAATGGTGGCCAACGTTGGGGCAACCAACGTAAAATGAGGGCAAAGATGAAAGTTGATGCTCGTAAGTCAGAGAGAATGAAGAACAAGAAGATTGATTTGGAATAAAAGAATATGGGTGAGCTGCTCAGATGGCGGATGGGCACCGGACTGTAAATCCGGCACATAAGAAACATAGTAGGTTCGAATCCTACCTCACCCACCAAAATGATGGAGATAATGCTTGTTTAAAAATTCTAGAAAACAAGGTGATGCTGGCTTGGGTCAAGCAATAGCTTGGTTGACTATGAAAGGATATGCTATTAGTATTCCACTAACTGACAATCAAGATTATGATCTAGTTGCTGAAATTGACGGTGATTTAAAGAAAATTCAAGTCAAGACCGGAACTAGAATTAGTGATAATGGTATTGGGATGATCTATCTTAATGTTGATGGGGGAAATCGAAGCGGAACCGGTAAATTTAAAAATTTAGACGACCAACATTGGGATTATTTATTTGGTTATCATTTGGATACAAAAGAGATTATTTTTATACCTAAAAATGAAATATGCTCAAAAAGCCAAATCAATTTAGGTGAAAAATATAGAGACTGGATTTCAAAAATCTAGTCTTGAAACTAACTTGTAGAGGATCTGGTGAAAGGTATTTTATACCGAAGGGACCAGCTATTCTACCGCGAGATGCGAGATCCGACCCCAAGTAAGTGGGAGTCAAACCGGGTAAGATGGCGTAATGGAAACATAAGCGTAGACTTACTTTGGGGAGATTGGAGGTTGTGCTACCGGCTAAGTTATGTTTGAAACAAGTTCTTACTAAGCTTGTTTCGTTTGGGTGATATGACACAGTGGAGGGTCACCAGTCTGTAAAACTGGCGCCGAAAGGCACGGTAGGTTCGAACCCTACATCACCCACCAAATTTGAAAGGCTATGAATGATTTTTACTATTGGTAAAAAAGAATGGTATGATCAATGGATAGTTGAACAAGGCCCGCTTTTTAAAAAACGTGGCAAAGATGATGAATACAGTGGTGGGTCTGCATTTTTATGCATTGGTAAAGCAATAAAAAATTGTCCGCCTGGATATGCAATTTACATACTTGACACTAATATTGATAATTTGTATGAAGTAAATGGTAATTTGCATATTATAGAAAGTTGTAGGATTTGTTTAATATGAAAGCAAGTGTTTGTCAAATGTATGTCAATCCAGACGGTGTTATTCTCCGACGTTGTCCAGATATGGGCGAGCATCAGCAGATGGTTGACCAATGGATTAAAGATGCTAAGATAGAAGGTGAATATTTTGACGACGTTTTCTTCTTTAGTAATAAAGATGATTACAATACTTTAAAGTTTTTCAAATGATTTGTCCTTATACTTTTGAAGCTTTTAACTTTAAAATAATGGTTAATACTAGGCAAATAATGAAAGATACAGCCTTCTTTGAAGGACTTGATAGTCAGAATATTGATTTTCGGTTAGGGTGGAATAGTTGGCCACCAGATATGGCAGTTGGTCCTATTTGGTTTAAGACTGAAGAAGACTTAAACATTGCTAAATTATTATTATAATAATGGCCCCAGCGTCTGACACGGATAGGACACTAGCCTCTCAAGCTGGAGAACCGGGTTCGAGCCCCGGTGGGGCTACCAAAGGAACAAATTATGTTTGATACCTTTACTGCACCAAACGGTGAAGAATATGAATTTAGGTTAACTGAACAATTGAGGCCATTAGACCAACGCCAATGGCAAATAATGGACTTGTGCAAAAATACCAATATACCTTACGTCTATTGGAATGGATGGTTTTATTTTAAAACTATTGAAGATTACACTACTATAATTTTAATATTTTAAATTGCTGCTATCGTATAAAGGTATAATACACCACGATTAATCAGGAGATGCAGTTTCAAAGGCTGCTGGCGGCACCTATGAGTCAAAACTACTAAAGACGAATGGTAGAGTCAGCCCGCTCTTATACGGGATAATAGCTGGTTCGATTCCAGTTAGTAGTTTTGGCCATACAATGGGCCAATAGTGTATGACGAAACGCTAATTAATTAGTAAAGTAGGCGGTGAGCACGGGCTTCATACAGGGTCTAGGATGGGTTCGATCCCCATTTGGTCCACACGTTGACAAACTTAATCAAATTCGCTATGTTGCATCTATGAGCCAGGCGGCGGGAGTAGAACAGTGGTACTTCACCTCCATCCCAGGAGGAGATTGTAGGTTCGATTCCTACCTTGCCGCCCGTCCTGGCCATACACTGAAAGGATAGCTGTGGGTTTTGAAGAGACATTGAGGCGAGCAGAAATTGCTATGATGGGAGTTGATGCTTTTAAACGCCAATTTAATATCTCTGACTCTTTATCATTGGATAAGGAAGCCAGTAAACGTGTAATGATTTATTATGCTGCTCCAAAACCACACCGATATGGATTTTTCACATCCACAAATCCTTCAGCAAGGGAGGCTTATTTTACTGATATAGTCTCCAATTACTCAAAACAAACTAAAAATTTAATTTGGTGCTAAAATGTTTTATACAATTGGGCGAAGCGATTGGTACAACAAATGGATAATTGAACAAGGGTCCTCTTTTAAAAAGCTAGGCTGTTCAAGTGACTATGTTGGCGGATCAGCATATTTCAGCTATGAGGATGCTGAAAGGGCCTGTCCATTAGGATATTCCGTTTATGGATTGATTACAACCATTGATAACATATATCAAATTGGTCATAATTATCATATTAAAGAAAGTTGTAGGATAGTGTTGTGCAACCAATAATGAATGGCTTCTTCACTTCAAAAATGGGCGTCCCGGAATTTGCCCAGGACATACTTCGTCTTAGAAGAGAATATGAAGATGAAATCGATAGTTTGGTTAATTATAAGCAAAATGGTATTATAAGTACCCAAACATTGATGGAAAGAACAAGTTCAGCGGTTGAGAAATATGATCAGCTTTTCATCAATGCGTTCAATAGTCTAAGTATTGCAAACCGAATTGATCTAATATCTAAATGGGTAGAATTTAATAATTTTGCTGAACAGGGAATTTTTGAAGACAGTGAAATTTTATTAGCGGCAGCAAGGATTGTTCGATGAATGTGAAAGAATTTGAAGAACAATTTCATAAATTGCACGAAGTCTACAGTCATAAAAGTAATGAAATGGGCGTTCGCCTTAAAGCAAAATACGAAAAAGAGGTCAAAGAGCTCTCAGAGCAAATAGATAATGAATTATTTGACGAAATTGGCAAATTATTTAAGAGTATGGATTTTGAGGACAAGGTTTATTTCTTAGAAATTTATGTAGCCAGACACAAATTGGCCAAATATATAGAACCACACGAATTGACAGCTTTGCGAATTATGGAATGGCCATATTTAAAATATTTAGAAACGAGGGAATAAAAATGGTAGTACATTGGGTAATTGATCGAGCATTAGGTAGAGCAGAGGGTGGTTATGAGCACCTTGTAAATTGCCTTGAACGTACTGGTACGCCATATACTCTTGTCCGCAAGCCACCGTTTGCTGATTATCTAATCGGATTGGGTGACGATCATACGCCCATTACTATCGACGTTCCAAATCCAGTATTTGTTACTGGAACGACTTCAATGCGTCTTGTCTGTGAAAAAATGGATTGGAATCCAGGATATATTGATGCGCCAGGTCAGGAAGAGCTTAAAGCTCATTGGGGTGATGAACTCTTAAACTATGATTCAATTGTAGGTACTTTTAGAGATATACAGCCACCTCCTGGAGCATTCTTCATCCGTCCTGTTGAAGATACAAAATCTTTCTCTGGTCAAATTATGGATGAAGCAACTCAATTTGAATATTGGCGAAAGAGTTTGATTGATATTGAAAATTCAGTCACTACATTGAAGCCGGATGATTTAATTATGATGGCTCCGTTGAAACGTATCTATGCAGAGTATAGACTTTATGTAGTTGATGGTGAAATTATCACAGGATCGAGATACAAACTTGGCAACAAAGTTTTTTATACCACCGATCTTGACCCTGGTATGATAGAATACGCCAAGGAGCGAATTAAGGAATATTGTCCACGTAGAGCATTGTGTCTTGATATTGCTGAAATTGAAGGTGAAAAGGTAACCTATAAGGTTATTGAAACTAACGCTATATCAAGTTCAGGATTTTATGCTTGTGATATGGCAAAGTTTGCAGATGCAATCAATGGCGCATTCAGTTAATGGTGCGCCATTGACTTCCCCTTTGTGTGATTGTATAAACACATAAATTTATAGGAGATTTTTAATGACTGGTCTGATTTATGTCGCTTCACCTTATAGTGATCCTGACAAACAAGTAGTTCAACTTAGAATGAACAAATTTGCCGGAATTATGGCGAAGCTTATTGAGCACAAATTCCACCCAGTTAGCCCATTACTCAATCACTATTTGGCCGATGTAGTTACTGTCAATTTCCCACTAACTTGGGACTGGTGGCAGGATTATTCCCGTTTACTCCTTTCAAAGTGTGATCATATGATTGTGATTGGTCCTGATTGGGAAAAATCAACAGGGACAATGGCAGAAATTGAAATAGCCACTGAATTGAGCATTCCAATCAGCTATTTGACAACTTATAAAGATATTGAAAATTTCATCAATCCTGTAGTAGACTGAAAGAAAAGCTATGCAGGTAATTTATGATAAAAATCGAAAAGCCGTGGGGAAATTATATCTCTTTATATGAGGGAGATTTACCTTATGATAAAATACAAATCAAAACATTGACAGTTTTGTCAGGCCAACGACTTTCACTACAATCGCATAAACATAGAAAAGAATATTGGTTAGTAGTTTCAGGAAATCCTACTATTGAGGTAGAGCAATCAGAAAGAGACTATTTTATTGGTGATTTAATTAAAATCCTTCCCAATCAAAGACATAGATTGTCTAATCAATATACTGACCCAGTTGTAGTAGTCGAAGTTCAGACTGGTCCATATTTGGGCGAAGATGACATCATTCGCTATGAGGATGACTATAATCGTGATGATGTTGAGGAAATGCAAAATATAATAAGGCAAACAAAAGAGCAGTCTGGTGAAGAATAAAAAACTTAGTACAGTTTACTTGCCTAAAGAACTGGACGACTGCCTTAAAGAGATGGCGCTTATGTTTTCATCAAGTGGTGAAACAATATCAGTCAACCAATTAATTGGTGCAATTTTATGTTTCCAATTTGGTGATTTGGAAGCTATTGACAATGATCTTTTAAGAACATATTATACGCTCCTTAGTTGAGAGTTATTTGGAGGAAAATATAATGCTACGTGGTACACGTTTGATTGAGGGCAAGGAAGCTCAAACATTTAATGAAGTAATTGATACCTTTCGGAGGTTAGTTCATCCAGTCTGATTTCGAAGAAATCATTGTTCCCAGTATTTGGGAACAAGAAACCTTTTTGGCCAAAACTGGCCCAGAACTATCTAAACAAATGTGGACCTTTAAGGATAAAGGTGATCGAGACGTTTGTTTGATTCCTGAAGTTACCGGTATTTTTCAAGAAACTTGGCGTGAAAAATGGTCCAAGTCAATGAAATTCCGTAAAGTGTTTTACGTACAACGCTGTTATAGGTATGAAAGGCCGCAAGCTGGCCGTTATCGTGAATTTACGCAATTGGGTATTGAAATCCTTGGTAACTATGATAATGGTGATCAAGAGGCTCAAGATTTGTTGAAAGCTGGTCTTGACGCAATTGGTGTAGAGTATGAATTTGATTCAACCGCGACACGTGGTCTCGGATACTACACTGAGCTTGGTTTTGAAGCTCGTTGCGAATCACTTGGTGCGCAAAAGCAAGTAGCAGGCGGCGGCCGTTATGCTGAAGGTGTTGGATGGGCTATTGGTGTTGACCGACTGGTTTTAGCTAAAATGAATAAATGATTATTTTAATTGTAATTCTTTTACATATTATAATACCAGTGCCTTATTGGATAAGCACTGGTATTATTAGTTTTTTCCTATCAAAAATTTTATTAGGCATCCTGTTTGACTTTTTCAATAGTAAAGGTAGAACCAGTTTTTCTACCGTGAATGGTGCCGATGTCTGATATTTTTACACTATATCCTATCGCATTTAAATCTGATTTAAATCTATTAATCAATTTGGTATAAAGATCAATTCTATTTTCATCCTTATCGGCAGTAAATTCAATTTTATTCGGATGTTCTCGATTGATAAAATCTTTAGCAATTTGAATGACTGTACCAAATACCTGAATACTTGATTGACCCATCATTCCGCTGTTTGAAAATCTTGGTCCGTGGACAGCGCTAAATTCTAAATTATAGTCATCGTCGTCTCCACCATTCATTGGCAGAAAATCTACATTATAGTCCATATTTCCTACTTTAAATTTAGCAGAAGTGTCATAAGTCCATTTGTAATCTACAGCTTCGTGGAGATCAATCTTCCCACCTGGATTGATTGGCGGATTGCCATTCTTATCAACCTTATTTCCGAATTTTTTTGATTGTTTAGATATTTCGTCAACACCTACATCAACGGTTGTATTGACACCTTTCACTATCTTTCCTACTCCAAATTCATATAATCTCATAATTTTAATCCAACGGTAAGGGCGAAAAATTTCGGGTTGATTTATATGTGATATTTATTGATAACTGATTGATGATGAAGAAATATTATTGAACTTTTCGTTAGATCAGAAGCCTATTTCCCCCTCGAATTTCTTCGAAAGGGAGAAAAACTTTTCGTTGAGTCGTCAGTTAGCAAATTCAATACCTGCTTTCGCAGTAAGGTGGGAAGCATTTACCTTTAATTTCAATTGGTTTCCGTGTAGTCAGAGTACACCTTCCGGGATAAAGCACAAAATCATTTGCCAAATTTGTGCTTCATTGTAAGTTGATAAGGTTAGATCAGAGCTTACATCTTGCGCGCCAGCGTAGCATTTAATACGCCTTATTTTTAACGTGTGCTACCCCCGTAAATCAAGAACAGACAGATCCCCACGTACCTTGCCAACCCAAGGGTGTTCTGTTGCCAGAACTTACTCATCCCGTCTATGTCCGAGCCAGAGTCTTGCAGAATGTTGGATGTAATTTTTCGAGGATGGGTATTAGTATGGTGTTAGTAATATGTTAGTAGTTCAACCAATATATTATTCATCAATGTTGATGGTCAATTTCTTTTTCAAACACCATAAATATCTTCAAGAGGACAAAATATGGTCAAACTTGAAATAAACCAACTACCAAATTATCCAACTCGTAAAATGATACCACTTATGCTTGATGAGGATGGAAAAGAAATCGATCCACCAAAAGCATATCCAATACCTGATTTTGAAATAGTTGAAGAAGAGCGTATTACTATTTTGGATCAATCCTATCAACAACTAAATCACAAATTAGCATTGAAGTTAATTCATTTTCTTTATGGTCCTGTGGAAATTACCTCAAGATTTACTAAAGGTATGCCAAGTCCTAGGTTGTTTTTTAAAGAATTTCAAAAGAACAATTGGATTGGATATAACCAATATGGCAACCCGCTGACACTTTTTACCAGTGATATACAAGGACTCAATAGCACGATTTCAAATCAAATGATTCTGTCAAATTCGTATGTCGTTGATATGCAGCATCCTTATTGTGAGCAGATAATGCAAGTTAGTAAGGAATATGAAATTTTAAATTGGCCTTGGGCTACTTTGGAAATATCACTCGATTGCGTAAGAAAAGGTGATCTAATTTTAGGACAGATACAATTGTACGAAATTGATCTTTCTGTGAAATATTATATTGAAATTGACGATATTACACCGTTTACTGCGTACCATTTGACACGATAACTTCTATATGTTAGGCTAAAAGCCAATATGGGAGGTTTTTATGTTATTGGAAATGGCGATTGGTGATGCATATGGTATTGGCTTTGAATTCTGCAAAACCAATAGTGTAAACGATTTGTCGCGATTTTATCAGCACCCAAAATATTCAAACCTAATACCTGGCCAATATACAGATGATACCCAGCGTTCTTTAGCTAATGTTATGGTCATCACACGCAAAGATTATCTAAATCAATTTGACTATGCCCAGGCTTATATTGATGAATTTAAGGCCAGCCCTAGGGATGGTTATTCAAGAAGATTTCAAGCTTTAATTGAATCCTGTAACAATGGATTGGATCTATTAAGCAATGTCCGCCCTACTAAAGATTCCAATGGCTCGATTATGGGAGTTGCTCCTGTTGGATATTTGGAGAAAATCAGTGACGTAAAACGTGCCGCAGCGATTCAAGCTATGGTTACTCACAGTTATTCCACAGTACCGTATGCTCAAATGATTGCCCTCGCTGCCCATTATTTTCTTTATGATCTTGGATCTAAGGATGATCTTCTTGAATTCATCAACGATCAATTAGATGAACAATATTTTATAGTTGATGGCCGCCATCCTCTAAAAAATACCTTTTCTGATATTTTCAAAGAATCAGAATATGAGGATATTATCGAAGCTTGTGATATGACTGCACAAAAGACAGCTTATCATTCCTTATATGCAGTATTGTCATATGACAATTTGGCAGATATGTTGAAACATTGTATTGATGTTGGCGGCGATACTGATTCACTCGCGGCCTTGTCTATGGCCATAGGATCAAGTTCTAAAGAGATTGAAAACAACTTGCCCAAGCATTTATACGATACCTTGGAAAATGGAACCCGTGGTAGAGATTATATTGACAGTCTTGACAATGTCTTGAATAACGTATATTTCCCTAATACGTGGAAAGCTCGCCAAACGAAAAAATAATTGGAGAATAATATGACACCTTTCGAGAAAAAACTTCTTACTCTCCGCCAACAGCTTATTGGTGCCCGATATTACAATGCTCTTACGGCATTGGATTTTGCAATGGCTTACCACACTGGTACTCGAAAGGATGGCGTCACTCCTGAATTTCAACATCAGGTCGAAATTGCACTATATGCGCTAACGCTTGCTGATGTAAAATATCGTGAAGAAGTGATCGCTACTATTATGCTTCACGATGTTCGCGAAGACTATAGTATTACTGATTATGAAATTGCTCATCTTTTTGACAGCAATGAATTTACTCTTCGAGTAAACCAAGCTGTGGAAAATATGACCAAAGAATGGCGCGGCATTAAAAAGGATGAAGCTCAGCTTTTTGAAGCAATGGCCATTGATCCTATTGCCAGTATTGCCAAAGGCTGTGACCGAATTCATAATTTGGGATCAATGGTCGGAGTTTTTAAAATTGAGAAACAGAAGGCTTATTTGGAAGAAGTTGACCGGTTATTCATACCGATGCTAAAAACAGCTCGAAAGAAATTTGCATATCAGCATAATGCATATATGAATATTCTTCATATGATGCGTAGCCAATGTGATCTCATTAGAGCGATTCATGAAGCCACCTAAATCAGTAGTTTTTATCTGGAAAAAGTACGGCGTCCTGCGCAATAAAAATTGTGGTGATTCGTGGTTTGCTCGATTTGAGTTTGGAAGTAAAACTTACCCCTATGTTGAAGAACTTCGATTCTTTAAAGACAGATCAGAACGTGATGCTTTTATAAAGGAACAAAATCGATTGATCAAGATTTATGGTCACGATGAATATTACAATCTGTATCGGAATTTAATCAAATGAATGCTATAATATGTCTAGGATTATATAGCTTGATTATGGTCACATTGGCGGACTTTGTTGAATTTGAGCTCACGTTGATAGATATACTTTGGCCAATATCGATACCATACCGCTTGATAAATTATTATTTCGGCAAGCCTATCAATATGGAAAATTTTTTTCTAAGAAAGTGAAAAAAGTTTAAAAAAGTGGTTGACTCCGGACTAAATACATTATATAAAGTATAAATAACTTTGTAGAAACTTTTATAGGAAAGTGAATTTAAAATGTTAAACCTAGTACTCAATCCAGTTAATTTGTTAGGACTCAATCCTAATCAATTGCCTGTGGGTGACTCGGGGACAGCATTTTAAAATCTAAATAAAAGATTTAAATGAAGGTTACCCCGGGAAACGCAAGTTTACCCGGGTTTTTTATTGCTTACAAGAGTTTAGTTTAGAGTGTGGTGAAATGGTAAACACGGGCGGCTAATAACCGCCCCCCACAGAGGAAACGAGCATTTAAATGAACGTTGCTGGTTCGAGTCCAGCCACTCAAAACTAAACTTTTTGATTTGGATTGAACAATGATTGATATTGAACAATATATTCGTTTACCGTTAAATGAGCGCCAAGCACATTTGAAATTGGAAGAAAATTGTATTGTTCGTGGCGGCCCTAAAGATGGTGGTTTATCATCGTATTGTAAGGGTTTGATGGCTCATATATTGGATACGACAATACCATCTGGTATGAAGATACATATTTGTCACGCTTGCCATAATAAACATTGTTCAAATCCAAAACATTTATATTGGGGTACTGCTAAAGAAAATGCTATTGACAACTATAATAACGGTGCTAAAACAGCCCGTGAACGTACAATAGAAAAATATGGCATTGAAAAGGCAAATGAAATTTTTAAATTAAATTCAACCTTGGCAGCGGCTAAAGGAGGAAGAAAAGGAAAAGGAAAACCAAAAAGTGATCATCATCGGTTAGCTTTATCAAATGCTGGTAAAGGAACTGTATGGTTTAACAACGGTTTTAAAAATTTAAAAATTAAGATAGGTGGTCAAATTCCGGAAGGGTTTGTTCAAGGAATGATTAAAAAATAATATATGGGGCTGTGGCTAATGCGAATGGTACAGCTAATAGTTTTAGAAACTATGCTTTTGAGAGTTCGAGTCTCTCCAGCCCTACCAGTTTAATTACTGATGCTATTTGACATTGTTGATTGATTTATGTTACTGGTAGGACCTAAAAGATCCTATCAGTGCCAGGAAGGTAACGGGTAGTGCTGACTACTTCCTGGATTTGCTCCTGTAGCCCAAATGGAAGAGGCGGCAGTTTCAAACACTGTACAGTGTGAGTTCGAGTCTCACCAGGAGCACAAGATGATGGTTTAGTCAGGGGTTAGCTCAATTGGTAGAGCACCTGGTCTGGAGCCAGGGGGTTGGGAGTTCAAGTCTCCTGCTCCTGACTAAACCATCATACTTAAATGCGGTTGTGGGCAAAAGGTAAAGTCGGCAAACTTAAAATTTGTGTCATATTGTGGGTTCGAGTCCCACCTACCGCACAAAAAGATGAAAAAGGCGTTGACAACGTTTTAACATCAAGTTAATATGCGAAACAAGAAACGTACTTAACAGTAAGTTTTTCGTTTAGTGGTATTTCTTTAATAGCCCTAATAGGCTGGGATTACGGAACGCTATGTTGAAGGACATAACTCGGAAATCCCCGTGTGAGGCGGTCATCCAAAGTGGTAGTCGAATTATGGTTGGAAGAAACGGAATGTAAGGACCACCGAAATGGTGCAAGGCCATTATAACCGGGGATTAGCTCAGCCGGGTCAGAGCGCCTGCTTTGGGAGCAGGAAGTCGTAGGTTCGAATCCTACATTCCCGACAATATTAAGCAATGCTGTCATTAAGTAGTAATATTTTTTGATAGGAAAGGCAGCCATTATGGCGGTAAGCTGGATATATCCATTAACTCAATCATTTGGGTGTGGAATAGCCCGAGCAGAAGTTGGGATCAGGTCCAACCGTTGTTTAATATTAATGCCCTAGTGGTGAAATTGGTAGACACACTAGATTTAGGTTCTAGCGCCAAAAGCGTGGGGGTTCGAGTCCCTCCTAGGGCACCAAAAGATGGAGACGAGAATGGAAATTCTTAAATTGAAGAATCCTTATCTAAATGGATTTAGTGATGAAAACGATCCAGTTGCTCTGCAATATTTAGATAAGCTGAAAGCGATTAAGGAAGCATTATCATCAGGCCGCCTCTATTGCCAATATATAGATGGCGATAGAAAAGGATCAATTGCAAAATTGATCCCAGATCCTGCCTATTCTCATATTGAGGATCGCGCGCCATCTATTCGATATTCAAGTTCGCACTTTCAAAAAGGTCCTTGGTATCGATTTGAGAATGATATGTTTTTTATGATTGCGACTTGGAATGGCCGCAAGAATAAAGTTAAAGAAACTTGGTCATATTATAGTCAATTTGAATTTATTATTGGCGATGATATAGAAACTGTATGGCAAAAGTTTGATGCACAAACGGCTAAAGAAGAAGTACTCAAGAACCCCAATCAAAAGGATATTGATGGTAATGTTCTCAATGTCGGTGATGCAGTAATGTTTGTTAATGCACGTTATGGCTCACGAATGGTACTTGAACGTGGCAGAATTAAAGAATTTAAAGTAGTGGTTGATTCGAAGAAAACTTCTATTTCAACTGTTATTGAGAATAGCGAAGGTGCTTTAAGTACATTATCATATCCAGAAGATATGGTTTGTAAAATTTAAAATGCGGTTATGGTGGAATGGCAGACACACTATCTTGAGGGGGTAGCGAGAGAAATCTCATAAGGGTTCAAGTCCCTTTAACCGCACCAAAAAGAACGTTGCGAGTAGCTATCGCATAGTTAGGCTGATATCCTGATGAAGAATCCAGTTAGCCCTGGAAAAACTATCCCTGACTTGGAAAGCTGGTTGACATAACATATAATGTCACGTATTGGGATTTATACGATAAATTGAGCCGTGGAGGTGAGCGTTGATCTAGCTGATCTAAAGTAGGCTAGGGAGTGATCGGACCCGTGAAGCGGACAATTAAATCCCAACATCTGGAAGTAGCGCAGCCTGGTAGCGTACCTCATTTGGAGTGAGGGGGTCGGAGGTTCAAATCCTCTCTTCCAGACCAATTATTGTGCGGATGTAGCTTAATGGGTTGGTCGAGCTAGATAAGACCAAACTTAGTGGCCACTAAGTAAAGCGGCAGGTAGTTAACCTGGAGAAGGTGGTTCGATTCCATCCATCCGAGCCAAAAAGAAATTGAACATATTTTGTTTGTGTGGGTAAAAGCATTGACAACGTTAGTATTGCCTCTATAATCTAGACGTTGTGTGGGTTCAAGTCCCTGAGGAGGCTTCAGCTTTTTAACAGCAAATATGTCAATCATTCCCCTGGGGTCCTATCGGTAGGGACGCCTGACTGTTAATCAGGTTGCTGTAGGTTCGAATCCTACCAGGGGAGCCAATTAGAAATTCAAACTAATGATTAATTAGGAAACTTGCCAATGGGTCGACACAGACGCAAGGATAATTTTTAAAAATTAGGGAGATAGGAGAAGTCCTGGGCGGGCGCCAACCTTTATGGCTAGCCGGCGCGAATATAGGGTTCAATTCCTTATAGTGGAAAACAAAGTCGTGTTTTTCATCCTTGGGCAGGGTAGGTTCAATTCCTCGCTTCTCTGAACGCAACATATTCCCAATGGGCCCTATTGGCAGGGGCACGACGCTGTTAACGTCGACGCTGTAGGTTCGAATCCTACATTGGGAGCCAATTTGAGGTATGATATGAATTACAAAGGACATAAAGATAAAATTTATATTTGTGAAAATTGTTTTTCTGAAATAGCCTTCAAAGGCTATTCAAACAAGCACCGATTTTGTGATATGAAATGTGCTGGTGAATTTAAAGTTAAGGAAACTAAAGATAAAAATTTAAAATTATTCCTTCAAGGTAAATTAACGCGCAGGGATAGAATTTATGAAATATTAGTTGAACGCGATGGTAATTGCTGTTCTGTTTGTAAAATTACCGAATGGAATGGTAAAGAAATTCGTTTATGGGTTGACCATATTGACGGAAATGCTACCAATAATTCACCGAATAATTTTAGACTGATTTGTCCAAATTGTGATTCACAAAGTGAAACTTTTGGAGCCAAGAATCGAGGCAATGGAAGAAAATCAAAAGGATTACCGCAATATGGGTAATATTCCGGAGTAACTCAATGGTAGAGTAACTGGCTGTTAACCAGTAAGTTGGGGGTTCGAGTCCCTCCTCCGGAGCCATTAAAGTTTAGGCAAAAAGAGAAGGCGGTTAAATTCCGTCTAGGCGAGAGATCAAGGGCCCATTTATGGAGGTCTTGGCGAGAGAATATAGCATAATGTTAATGTGCTTTTTGTCTTACCATTTTGGTATAGTGTAAAGGAAAAGTTCAGTAAGTTGCTGAAAAGTTTCTAATAAGCTTATCGGAGAATAGTGAAAGTATTAACAGTAGCAAACGCAAAGGCTATAAAAACCGTGAGCTTGGGAAGGGCAAGACAGGCTGTTAATATGGAAACTGGGATTTGATAAGTGGATGATTAACTTAGTAAGTAGGTGAAAGGCTTAGTACGTGGTAGCACGCCGGCATAGCACTTGCGTTTTGGAGCCGGAAGTGAGGTTCGAGCCCTCTTACCAGAGCTAATAGAAATTATCCATCGTCTAAACGTGGTACTAACGATAGGGAGTGATCACCTGACAATAGGTCGATTGAAAATTAGTATTGAAATCTACCAATCACGTGTAAGGTAGAAAGTAAAGAAATGTTTCTTTCAGTTAGGACGCCGCCCGTGGAGGGCGGAAATATCAGCACACTGATTGGATAAACCAATGTGTAGCTTAATTGTTGAGGATTTATTTTCAACAATTAGTTCGTAAGAATGTTCACCGTATGGTGTAGGACGTTCGGGATATAATTGCGGGGAGGGGCATTATATCATTCATCTAGATGTGGGAAAGTTGGTAATCCGCCTGTTTCGGGAACAGGAGACCGCCGGTTCGAGCCCGGCCCTCTAGACCAATTCTTGACATAGCATTGAACTAATGCTATTAGATTTCTATTAACAATTTAGCTCAGAAAGGATATGGCGATGTATGATCAGTATGTATGCGTAATGTTCCCGTATCCTAGTGGCGCTGGCCTGCATTTGGGTCATTATTACAACTATGCTGTAATTGACTCATATGCTAGGTGGCAGCGTTTTAAAGGTCAGACGGTTTTTCAACCTTTTGGTTATGATGCTTTTGGCTTGCCTGCAGAAAACTATGCTCGCCAAATTGGCGGTGATCCTAGAACAATAACTAATCAAAATATTCAAAATTTCCGTAAACAAATGCGAAATATGAATACTTTGTATGACGAACAGTTGGTTACTTGTGAAACTGATTACGTTAAGTGGACCCAATGGATCTTTAATGCTTTGAAAGATCGTGGATTAGCATACAAAGCTTGGGGTGAAGTAAATTGGTGTGAACAGTGCGGGACCGTGTTGGCTAATGAACAAGCGCAAAATGGCATTTGTGAACGCCACGGAACTCCTGTTGAAAAACGTCAAATGAATCAGTGGTATTTCAAGATTACTGATTATACTGATCGATTGATTAAGAATTTGGACTGGATTGATTATCCGGAAGGGACTAAGAAGCAACAGCGCAAATGGTTGGAGGATCAGCAAGATTGGTGTGTCAGTCGTCAGCGTTCTTGGGGCTGTCCTATACCAATTGAAGGTGAAACTGACACCTTGGACACTTTTGTTGACTCTTCATTTTATTTCTTGCGCTATTTGACTAAAAGTGAAGATGAGTTTTTGCCAGCTGATCAATACAAGCAAGTCGATCTGTATGTTGGTGGCCCAGAACACGCTTGTATGCATTTGATATATGCTCGTTTTATTCATATGGTTTTGTTTGATATGGGAATTGTTCCTGAAGAAGAGCCATTTAAGAAAGTTATTCATCAGGGTATGATTACCAAGGATGGGAACAAGATGAGCAAAAGTAAAGGTAATGCCGTTAGTCCTGATGACTATGATCCTGACGAATTGAGAATGTATTTGATGTTCTTGGGGCCATATTTTGAAGGTGGGGATTGGAGTGACCAGCATATTGTTGGTGTTCGCCGCTTCTTCAATAGGATGAAAACTTGGTTGGGAGAAGCTGGCACTGAAAATATTGACACTTCTCAGTTGGAAAATCAAATTGATCATTATGTTTCTACTTTCAAATTTAATAAAGTAGTTTCAAGTTTTATGGAATTTATGAACAAAAATAAATCCAAAAAAGTTGATAATGAAACTCGAAATAAAATTGTCAGAATGTTGACTAATTTTGCCCCAGGGTTTCGAATTTAAGTAGTTGACAGTGAATAGATTGTTTGCTACTATGAATACATAAGCAGTTAAGCAGTTTTGGTCCACGGTGGTTCCAGCAAATGTTGGAGGGTAGATGGTTCGAATCCATTTAAGAAAACCTGGGTTAGGTTTAAACCAAAAGAGCGTTCAAATCGCTCCGCCAAAAACCGTTTAATTATTATGCCCACTTGGCGGAATTTGAATATGATAAACCTTGAAAATATTGTTGAATCTCTCAAAAGGCAATATCCTGAATATGATTATGAGATATTGAATAATAAGATTGGAATCTGGGATCCTCCTGGAAACCATTATAAAGGAAGATACCATATACAAATTGCAGAATGTGAAATAACTGAAGACAAAAATTATGATCATAATTTTTGGATAGATTTTTTAGAAAAATGTATCTTTATTCATAGAATGAATAAGTATAATTTTTAATTAAAATTTGCGTCAACTATAAATAAAGCTAAAAGGTAACTTTATGCTTTGTGATTATGGTTGCGAACAGGAATCAAATTTTGTTCTTAAAAATGGTAAAAATTGTTGCGCAAAGAGTCAAAATTCATGTCCTGCAATAAGGGCTAAGACTGGGGCAACTGTTAAGCATCAATTTAAATCTGGCAGTAGAAAACGTCAACCATATGTTTATGCTGATTTGCCTGATGAAACAAAAGAGAGAATGAAATGGAACAAAGGAAAAGAAATTGTTCCAAACGAAATTGTGTTTGCTGAAAATAGCAAATATGATAATGATGTGGTTAAAAAAAGAATTTTACAAAACAATCTTTTAGATTATAAATGTGCCGAATGTGAGTTGACAGAATGGCAAGGCAAAAGTATAGTGTTGGAGTTAGAACACTGCAACGGCGTTCGAAACGATCATAGGATTGAAAACTTAAAGTTTTTGTGTCCAAATTGCCACTCACAAACGGAAACGTTTAGAGGAAGAAACAAAAACACTGGAAAAGTTATTGTTACTGATGAAGAGTTGTTGACAGCGTTAAAGTCGACTGCTAATATAAGACAAGCTTTACAGAGTGTAGGACTTGCTGCTAAAGGCGGAAATTATGCTCGAGTTAAAGCTTTAAAATTAAAGTTTAATGTTTAATATGCCCACTTGGCGGAATGGTAGACGCCAGGGACTTGTCGGAAAGAAACCTTAGGGTTTAGAACGCCACTTAGTATGGCGACGGTGCGAATCCGGAATCCGAAAGCTAAAATCCCTTGCCCTTTGGGCGTACCGGTTCGAGTCCGGTAGTGGGTACCAAATGAGAAGTCGTATGGTTGGTTTCATACTACTTGAATGATATAAATTGGGTTAACACAGTTTATATCAAACAAGCTGTCCCTGATAAGCCATATGTGGGAAGATAAGCTGCCCATTTGACTATGTAGCTTGAGTTATTGTAAACGGAGATATAGTAATGACTGCTGCTACTTTTGCTGGACTACTTGTTATTATGTATGTCCTTTTTGTAATTGGTAAAGTTCTTGAAAACTACTTGCCTCAGAAGCAGCCAAGTTATGTTAGTGGCGCTGGCGCACCGGAACCTTCAGCAGAGGCTAAGGAAGCTGCCCGTCGTTATAGAGAGCAGAACCTAAATCCGTTTTATTGATATGAAAAATCAAGAACCAACGGATGAACAAATAAATGATTACTTGGTTGGTAATCCGCATGAAAGTTGGTTTACAGCCAGAGAGAAATTAAGAGATAAAGCTTATTCAGAAGATCACAAGAAACCGGAAGGTATGACTTGGGGTGAATATTGGAAAAGCTTTTAAAAGTTCGCACTGCCCGATATGAGTAACACTGAAAAGTGAAAAACTCGGAATTACTTAGCCCAAACACTTTGGGATGCAAAGACGGTAAGGAAAAAGGAAGTGACGGTGCGAAACTTGCGGGTATGGCGGAATTGGTAGACGCGACTGACTCAAAATCAGTTTCCCGAAAGGGAGTGGGGGTTCGAGTCCCTCTACCCGCACCAAACTGGAAGGATTTAAATCTTAGCAGTTTGACCTATTTGAATGCTATGTTAGATTAAACTGGCCTAAAGCTGCCAATCCTAACGGATCGTGGCATAGCAAACAAGTGGGACTGCTAAACGTACTAAGCGGGATTGGAACATGTGCGTGACTTTGCTAAGTTTCAGAGTAAATTTAGCTATTCTTCAGTGGTGGAACTGGTAAACACATTAGACTAAATACATTATGAAGAATAATTGGAAAGAAATTCAGGAATATTACGACAAAGGTTTTAGTATTCGAGAATTGGTTGCACATTTTAAAATTTCGACTAAGTCAATACATCTCGCTAAAAAGCGTGGCGAGTTTGTGACCAGATCAAAATCAGAGAGTGCTTTATTAGTAAAGAAAAAATTTGGCCAGAAGGTATTGTCAAAATCCCATAAAGATAATATATCTAATGGTATGAGGGCGGCCCATAAAAATGGTAATGCTTGGAATATTGGCCAAAGTAGATGGAATAATGAACCAAGTTGGCCAGAACAATTTTTTATGAATGTGGTCGCAAATGAATTTGACACAAGAATTATGAATA
>JALOAT010000009.1 GCA_023228645.1 Gammaproteobacteria bacterium
CATTTCAACTCGACCAACAACTGCTCTTCCACCACCAAATCTGCGCGAAAACCCAATCCCAGATCGCGCCCTCTGTAGCTCACCGGAACAGCAACCTGGGTCTTCGCCTCAAGGCCCGCCGCCTCCAGTTCCAGCGCCAGAGCCTGTTCGTAAACCGATTCAAGCAGCCCGGGCCAAGTTCCGTATGCACCCGTGTCGCCGCCGTCAAAACAGCATCGATGATGCGGTCGTCGCATTCCTTCGCCATAACAATCCTTTGTCTTCCCCCCGGGTTCCCCGTGTCCCCCGTGGTTAAAGCTTTTTGCCTTTCAACCCTATCCAGAATGCAGCCGGTTCATGGCCTTCTGGAGTTCGCCGGCGGCGACCAGGGGGAGGACGTCGAGGGCCTGGTCCAGGGCGCGTTCGATGAGTTCGCGGTCGGCGACGGGCGGTTTGCCGAGGACGTAGCCGGTGACTTGTTTGGCGTCGCCGGGGTGGCCGATGCCGAGGCGCAGGCGCTGGAAGGTGTTGGTGCCGAGTTGGACGACGAGATCCCGCAATCCGTTATGACCGCCGTGGCCACCGCCTTGTTTCAGGCGCGCCTGGCCGGGCGGGAGGTCCAGCTCATCGTGGGCGATGAGGATGGCTTCGGGGGGGATCTTGTAGAACCGGGCGAGCGCGGCGGTGGCCTGGCCGCTGCGGTTCATGTAGGTCATGGGCTTGAGCAGCCAGATCTCGCGGCCATCGAGCCGGACCTTGGCCACTTCACCCTGGAACTTGCCTTCGTGACGGAAGTGGGCGCCCTCGCGGCGAGCGAGGGCATCCACGAACCAGAAGCCGGCGTTGTGCCGTGTGAGTTCGTACTGCGGACCCGGGTTACCGAGTCCGACGATGAGATCCACGGGCGGCATGAACGCCGGCCTCAACGCGCGACAGACGGCTTAGCCGGCGGCCTGCTCGCCTTCGGCAGGGGCGGCCTCTTCGGCGGCGCCGCGCGGCGCGTGCAGGGCCGCGACCGGCAGGTCGGAACCGTGCGTCAGGGCCACCAGTTCCACGCCCTTGCCGACCTTCAGGTCGGACAGGTGAATGGTCTGGCCGAGTTCCATGCCGGACAGGTCCACTTCAATGAACTCGGGCAGGTTTTTGGGCAGGCAGGTGATTTCCACTTCCGCCAGGGCATGGGCAATGGAGCCGCCACCGATCTTGACGCCGGGGGCCACGTCACCGCCCACGAAGTGCAGCGGCACGTTCAAGCGCAGCTTCTCGGAGGCGCTCACGCGCTGGAAATCGGCGTGCAGCAGAATGGGCTTGGCAGGATGGCGTTGCAGATCCTTCAGCACCGCCTGTTCGGTCTTGCCGCCCAGCTTGATGGTGAGGATGTGCGAGTAGAACGCCTCGTGCTTGAGGTGGTTCATCATCTCGTTGTGGTCGAGCAGGACCGAAACGGCCTCCTTGTGCGCACCATAGATGACGCCCGGGATCTTACCCTCGCGACGCAGGCGGCGGCTCGCACCCTTCCCCATGTCGCTGCGGGCTTCCGCGGTAACGACGAAATCGACTTTGGACATTGTGTTTCTCCTGAGTAAAAGACGGCCTCTCGGCCGTGGTTCACCGCCTCGCCCGCGACCAGGCTTGGCGGAATTCGGTCAGGCAGCGCGCGAGCGCGCCGGCCATCAATCCATGTACAAAGAGCTCACCGACTCCTCATTGTTGATGCGACGCATGGTCTCGGCCAGCATCTCCGCAATGCTCACCTGACGGATGCGCTTGCAGGCGCGCACGGCAGGGCGTAGCGGAATGGTGTCGGTAACGACCAGCTCGTCGATCTGCGAATTCTCGATGTTCTCGATGGCGGGGCCGGACAGCACCGGGTGGGTGATGTAGGCCTTGACCTTGGCGGCGCCGTGCTCCTTGAGGGCGGCGGCGGCCTGGCACAGGGTGCCGGCGGTGTCGACCAGGTCGTCCACCAGGATGCAGGTGCGGTCGCGCACGTCGCCGATGATGTGCATCACCTGCGCCACGTTGGCGCGCGGACGGCGCTTGTCGATGATGGCGAGGTCCGCGTCGTCGAGGCGCTTGGCCAGAGCGCGGGCGCGCACCACGCCGCCCACGTCGGGCGACACCACCATCACGTTCGGGTCACGGGCGCGCCAGATATCGGACAGCAGGATGGGCGACGAATAGACGTTGTCCACCGGGATGTCGAAAAAGCCCTGGATCTGATCCGCATGCAGGTCGACGGTGAGCATGCGGTTCACGCCCACGATGGTGAGCATATTGGCCACCACCTTGGCGGTGATGGGCACGCGCGCGGAACGCGGGCGGCGGTCCTGGCGGGCGTAACCGAAGTAGGGAACCACAGCGGTGATGCGGCCGGCGGAGGCGCGGCGCATGGCGTCCACCATCACCATCAGTTCCATGAGGTTGTCGTTGGTGGGGGCGCAGGTGGGCTGGACGATGAACACGTGCTTGCCGCGCACGTTCTCGAGAATTTCCACCATGATCTCGCCATCGCTGAAGCGGCCCACGACGGCCTTGCCGAGCGGCATGCCAAGGTGGGTGGCGATATCTTGTGCAAGCTGCGGGTTGGAATTGCCCGCAAACACCATCATGTCGGAAACCATGGCCCCTCTGTCGACGTGACGCGTTTTTGACGTGAGACGTAAGCGTGAAGCATCAAGCGCCGGCGAGTGGCTTCCGTATCACGTTTCTCGGTAAACACTTAACGCTCAACACACCGAAATGGCTGGGGCGCCAGGATTCGAACCTGGGAATGCTGGAATCAAAATCCAGTGCCTTACCGCTTGGCGACGCCCCAAAAAAACGAAATGCGAATATCGAACCCGGCGATCGGCGCCTTGCGGCGCTCGCCGGGCTCAAGATTCGCAACTCTCCAGTCGCGCCACGAGTGGCGAGCGGTTGCGTCCGCGGGCGACGAAACCGTCGAGCCCGGAGGGACGTGCCGCCAGCGTTTCTCGCGCAGCGCCTTCGTCCTCGAATGCGGCAAAAATGCAGGCCCCGGTGCCTGTCATGCGTGCCGGCGCGCGTGTAGCGAGCCAGTCGAGCGCCATAGCCACCTGGGGGTATTTGCGCCGCACCACGGGTTCGCAGACATTGCCCGCTGCCCCGTGAAGAAAGTCGCGTATTGTGATGGGCGCACAATGGCGTGTCAATTCAGGGTCGCCGAACACCTCGGCCGTGGCGATGCTCACGGCGGGCATCAGCACCACGAACCACGGCTCCGGCAGGCTCACGGGTTGCAGGCGTTCGCCCACGCCCTCGGCCCACGCCGCGTGGCCGCGCACGAATACCGGCACGTCGGCGCCGAGGCGCAGGCCAAGGCCCGCCAGCGTATCGATGGACAGCCCGAGCCCCCACAACCGGTTGAGTGCGACCAATGTAGTGGCGGCATCGGAACTGCCCCCGCCGAGGCCACCGCCCATGGGCAGGTGTTTCTCCACGCGGATGTCGACGCCGCCGCGGTAACCGGTTTCTGCCTTGAGCAGTTGCGCGGCGCGCACCACCAGGTCCTGCTGCGGGGGTACGCCGGGCAGGTCGGAAAGACGCTGCACGCGATCTGCGTCATGAAGAACAAAGTGCAGCCAGTCGCAGTGGTCCACAAATTGGAACACGCTCTGCAGCAGGTGATAGCCGTCGGCGCGCCGGCCGACGATATGCAGGAACAGGTTGAGCTTGGCCGGCGCCGGCCAGGGACGATCAGCCGCCATGGTGTGTGGCGATCCGCTCCGGCAGCAATTCCCAGCGCCGTACCACCAGGCGCACCTCGGCATCCTCGGCGCTGGCCATCAGACGCCCGGGCACCTGCACGCCGTTGTGCTCGTCGCGGTAACGGTCGAAGCGGATGGTCCAGCCGTTTTGCTGCAAGCGGGCGAGCCGCCCCTGGTCATCGAGCACCCAGGACGCCGGCATGTCGGGTGCCGGCAGGCCGAGCGCCCACCAGCGCAGGGACTCCACCGGGATCCACCAGCCCGTCTGCTGGTAGAGCAGCCAGCTCGGGTCGGCGTCGCGCAGCCGTTCGCCGTCCACGGTGAGGGTGGCGCCCTCACGATCGCCGTTCAGGCGCACGGCCCCGGATCCCAGCGGGCCGGAGAGGCGGATATCGAAGACATCGTCGCGCTGGCGCCAGTCCACCCGGCCCTGGCCACCGTCACCGCGTGCCTCGACGGCCAGGTTGCCGTTCAGGCGCCAGGCCGAGACCTTGGCGAGGGTGGCACGATGCTGCGCCCAGGCCGCCTCCGCATCGGCCACCGGCGGGCGGGTCGGGGCCGGCGCGCAGCCCGTCAGCGCGAGTATCGCCAGCGCGGCGAGGGGGATGACGGAACGGCCGGGCTTCACCGGGTCAGCCGCTCGATAACGTCCAGCAGCAGGCGATTGCCGGGGGCGAGCCTGAGGGCCTCGTTCCAGACCTGCCGTGCCTCGGAAGACCGGCCTGTGGTCCAGTACAGCTCACCGAGGTGGGCGGCCACTTCCGGGTCCTTGAAGGCCGTCGCGGCCTTTTGCAAGTAGGTCTCGGCTTCCGCGTAGCGGCCCAGGCGGAACATCACCCAGCCCATGCTGTCGTTGATGGCCGGGTCATCCGGGTGCTGCGCCAGGGCCTGGCGGATGTAACCGAGCGCTTCTTCATAGCGTTCCGTGCGATCCGCGAGCGTGTAGCCGAGGGCATTGAGTGCCTGGGCATTCTCTGGATCGGCCTGCAGGATGCGGCGCAGGTCCTGTTCGAGGATGTCCAGCCGGTCCAGGCGTTCGGCGGCCATGGCGCGGGCGTAGAGCAGGTCCGGGTTGTCGGGGGAGGCATGCAGGCCGGCACTCAGCACTTCCATGGCCTCAGGATAGCGCTCCAGTTCGCGCAGCATCTCGCCCTCGGCCAGGAGCAGGTTGATCTGCTCTTCCGGGAATTGGTCGCGCAGGCCGCGCAGATGGGCCCGCCCGGCGTCGACACCCTGGGTGCGCGCCTTGAGCAGGCCGGCGCGGACCTGGGCCTCGAACAGGTTCGGCCCGTCCGCCACCGCCCCGTACCAGCGCATGGCCTCGTCGTGGTCCTTGCGTGACTCAGCGATCTGGCCGAGGGCGAAGGCGGCCGCGTCGTTGTGCTGACCATCCGCAAGCAGGCGCCGGAATTCCCGCTCCGCGGCGGGGAGATCGCCGAGCTGCATGGCCAGCAGCCCGAGCGCATAGGCCACTTCGGCGTTGTCCGGCAGCTGCCGGGCGAGGGTCGCGAATTCGCTGCGGGCCGTGTCGAAACGGCGTTCCTCCACCAGGAACTTGGCATAGGACAGCCGCAGCCCGGCGTCGTCGGGCGCCGCCTTCACGGCGCGTGCATAGGCGGTGATGGCCTCGGCGGCCCGGCCGGTGTGGCGCAGGATGTTGGACTTCAGCACCCAGGCACGGGCCGCGTCCGGCTGCCGTTCCAGCAGGGCGTCCACGCTCGCCAGCGCGGTGTCGTGCCGGCCGAGCAGGAAGGCCATCTGCGCATGGGCAAAGAGCGCGTTCGGGTCTTCGCGGCGCTCCGCGATGAGCTGCTCCAGCAGGGCCATGGCCTGGGCCTTGTCCGCATCCCGGCTCAATAGGTTGACGATGGCCTGGAACCCCTGGCCGCTGTCCGGTGCCGCGCCGAGCACGTAGTTCAGGTGGGCGACGGCGTCTTGGGCACGCCCCAGGTGGATGAGCAGCGCCGCGAGAGACTGGCGCGCCTCGAGGTCTTCGGGGGCCAGTTCCACCCACAATTCGGCACCCTCGAGGGCCTTTTCCTGATCGCGGGCATATACTGCGATACGCACAGCCCGCTTCGTCACCCGCGGGTCACGGGTCTCCCACGCCGCACGCAGGTAGTTGTCGGCCGCCAGCAGGAGTTCGCCCCGTTGCAGCGCAATTTCCGCGGCCAGCAGGTCATACATCAAGGTGGGGGTGAGATCGTAGTCCGGCAGTGGAACGGGCGGCGCCGCGAGCGTGGCGGGCGCCGGTTGTGCCGCCGGGGGGGATGAGGCGGCGGGCACGACGGCGGTGGTCGGACCACGCATGCTGCTGCAACCGGCCAGCAACGCCGCGGCAAGGAGAGCGGAAGAGCGCAGTCGAATCATGGTAGTGAGAAACGGCGCCGTGCAGGCATGGTCATAAGCAGAGCAGACTATACCCGAGTTTCCATGTTTTTACCCTCGGGCGGAACGGCCTGACGACTTGATATCTATGGAAGCCATCACGCAGAATGGCGCTCTGTTCGCAGGTTTTATTGGCCCATGGCTTTAGTCGCGCTCGGCATCAATCACAAAACCGCTCCGGTCGAAATCCGCGAAAGGGTCGCTTTTTCGCCGGATGCGGTGCCTGACGCCCTGCGCGAGCTTACGCAGCGCGGCACTATCGCCGAGGGCGCCATCCTCTCCACCTGCAACCGCATGGAACTCTATTGCGGGCTGCCCGACGAAGGCATCGGCGAACTGGTGGCCTGGCTGGGCGAATTCCACAACCTGCGCCCGGCCGACATCGAGCCCTACATCTACGCCCACCCCGATCACAGCGCCGTACGCCACATGCTGCGCGTGGCCAGCGGGCTGGACTCCCTGGTATTGGGCGAGCCGCAGATCCTCGGCCAGATGAAGCAGGCCTACAGCCGTGCTCAGGACGCCGGCACTGTGGGTGTGTTGCTCAATCGCCTGTTCCAGCACACCTTCCAGGTGGCCAAGCAGGTGCGCACCGATACTGCCATCGGTGCAAGCGCCGTGTCCGTCGCCTTCGCCGCCGTCAGCCTGGCGCGGCAGATCTTCAGCGACCTGCGCCGCCACACCGCCCTGCTGGTGGGCGCCGGCGAGACCATCGAGCTGGTGGCGCGTCACCTGCGCGAGAGCGGCATCGGCCGCATCATCGTGGCCAACCGCACCGTGGAGCGGGCCCATGCCCTGGCCGCCGAGTTCCACGGCTATGCCATCGGCCTGTCGGAAATCCCGGCCCATCTCCCGGAGGCCGATATCGTCATCTCCTCTACCGCGAGCCCGCTGCCCATCCTCGGCAAGGGTGCGGTGGAGAGCGCCATCCGCGCCCGCAAGCGCCGCCCCATGCTCATGGTGGACATCGCCGTGCCGCGCGACATCGAGCCCGAGGTGGCCGAGCTGGAAGACGTGTATCTCTATGCGGTGGACGACCTGCAGGAGATCATCCAGGAAAACCTGCGCTCACGGCAGGAAGCGGCCAAGCAGGCAGAAGGAATCATCGACGTGCAGGTGAGTCATTTCATGGGCTGGCTCAAGTCCCTGCATGCCGTCGACACCATTTGTGCCTATCGCGAAAGCGCCGAGCTGTTGCGCGATCAGACGGTGGAGCGCGCGTTGCAGCAGATCAGGCACGGCAAGGCCGCCGAGGATGTGGTGCGCGAACTGGGGCGGCTACTGACCAACAAACTCACCCACGCGCCGTGCAGTCAGCTGCGGCGCGCCAGCTACGACGGCCGCAGCGCCCTGCTCGAGGCCGCCCGCGAGCTGTTCAACCTCAAGCCCAACGACAATTAGCGCACGCTGCGCCCACCGGACCGTTCCCGGCCCGGTGGTCGTGCGCGCGCCGGATTCGCCCACGTGAAACCTTCCATACTCCGCAAGCTCGAAAACCTGGCCGAACGTTTCGAGGAGATCAACGGCCTGCTGGCCGAATCATCCATCATCGCTGACCAGGAGCGCTTCCGTGCGCTCTCCAGGGAACACGCCCAGGTCGGTCCCGTGGTAGAGGCATTCGCGCGCTACCAGGGCACGCTCGGGGACATGGCGGCGGCCGAAGCCATGCTGAAGGACGCCGACCCGGACATGCGTGCCCTGGCTGAAGAGGAACTGCACGAGGCCAAACAGCGCCGGGAGTTGCAGGAGTTGGAATTGCAGAAGCTGCTGCTGCCCAAGGACCCCAACGACGAGCGCAACATCTTCCTGGAAGTGCGTGCCGGCACAGGCGGCGACGAGGCGGCGCTGTTCGCCGGCGACCTGTTCCGCATGTATGCGAAATACGCCGAGCGCCGCCGCTGGCAGGTGGAAATTATCAGCGAGAGCCTGGGCGAGCACGGCGGCTACAAGGAGATCATCGTGCGCCTCGCGGGTGCCGGCGCCTATTCGCGGCTCAAGTTCGAATCGGGCGGCCACCGCGTGCAACGCGTGCCGGAGACCGAGGCGCAGGGGCGCATCCACACCTCCGCCTGCACCGTGGCGGTGATGCCAGAGGTGGACGAGGTCGAGGCCGTCGACATCAATCCTGCCGACCTGAAAGTCGATACCTACCGCGCCTCCGGGGCCGGCGGTCAGCACGTGAACCGCACCGAATCGGCCATCCGCATCACCCACCTGCCCTCGGGCATCGTGGTGGAGTGCCAGGACGAACGCTCCCAGCACAAGAACCGCGCCCGCGCCATGTCGCTGCTTGCGTCCAAACTGCTTGCCGCGGAACAGGAAAAACAGCACAGCGAACAGGCCGCCACCCGCAAGCTGCTGGTGGGCAGCGGTGATCGCTCTGAACGCATCCGCACCTACAACTTCCCGCAGGGCCGGGTCACCGATCACCGCATCAATCTCACCCTCTACAAGCTCGAAATGGTGATGGAAGGCGACCTGGACCCGCTCATCGATCCGCTGGTGAATGAATACCAGGCCGATCAGTTGGCGGCGCTGGCGGCGGACTAACGCACGGTTACGCGCCTGACGGAGCGTAGCGAAACCGTCCCGCGATCCCGTCAGACTTGTCGCAATTACTCTTCGAGCAGGCTGCGCAGCATCCAGGCGGTCTTCTCGTGCACTTCCAGCCGCTGGGTGAGCAGGTCAGCGGTGGGCTGGTCGTTGGCCTCGTTCACCACCGGGAACAAGCTGCGTGCCGTGCGCGCGGTGGCTTCCTGCGCCGCCACCAGGAGACGAATCATCTCCGTCGCCTTCGGCACTCCTTCCACTTCCTTGATGGAGGCGAGCTTGACGAACTCGTTGTAGGTGCCGGGCGCCGGGAAATCCAAGGCGCGGATGCGCTCGGCGATCACGTCGAGGGCGTTCCACTGTTCCGTGTACTGTTCCATGAACATCAGGTGCAGGGTGTTGAACATGGGACCCTTCACGTTCCAATGGAAATTGTGGGTCATCAGGTAGAGGGTGTAGCTGTCGGCGAGCAGATGCGACAGGCCGGCGGCGATTTTTTCACGATCGGTCTGGTTGATGCCGATGTCCATGGTTAGCTCCTTTTGTTCTTGTTCAGAAGGAATCGATGATCGTTCACGGCGACAAGCGGCATGCCGGGTTCTCCAGTCTGGGTCATCGCGGTGACGTAGCCTGCCTGCTGAACACCAGAGTGCCGTGCCGGACTCACTGCCGCCACTCGTAAATCACCGTCGCCGCCGCGGCACACTGCCGGCAGCCACGGCACTTCTCCGCCTCGCGGCAGGTCACCCGCCCCTTGCGTTGCCACAGGTCGAGCATCCCTTCCACTGTGCTGGGTTCAGCGCCGAAGTGTTGTGCCAAGTCCTGGAGCGTCGCCTGGCGGTGCTCGATCAAATAGTGCTTGAGGTCACTCGGGGTCATGGGCAGGCTCCCGTTTCACAGACCCGCCCAGGCAGGGTCGTGCGCGCGCCGATGCGGCGCATGAGGGCAAGCCCGAGCGCCAGCGCACCGATGATCGTCACGCTCCAGATCAGCGATTGTGAGGGGTGACGGCTGAAGGTGGCGAGCTGGTAGTAGAGGGTTGACGCACCATAGCCGAGTCCGGTGGACCACACGGCGATGAACGCGGCCCAGCGCCCGCCGGCCTCGCGGTACACGGCGCCGAGCACGGCGACGCACGGGAAATAGAGCAGGATGAGCAGCAGGTAGGCAAAGGCGCCCACCGGCCCGTCGAAGAGTTGCGCCATGGCGCCGAAGGTGCCGAGCGTGACCTCCTGGGCTTCAGCGGCCGCCGCGGCGTCGCTCACGTCGCCGATGTCGATGCCGAGCGGATCGAGCGCCGCCTCGGCGAGCCCGGCGAGGTTGGCCGGAATGGAGGCGAAGGCTTCGACCAGCGCGTCGCCCAGCACAAACGCCTCCGCTTCATTACCCGCCGCGGGATCGGCGCCCAACTGGCTGTAGAGCGCATCGAGGGTGCCCACCACCGCCTCCTTGGCAAGCACACCGGTGAACACACCCACCGCGGCCGGCCAGTTCTCCTCGCTGAGCCCCATGGGCGTGAACGCGGGCGCGATGGTGCGGCCCACCGCCGAGAGTACCGAATCCTGGCTCTCCTGATGGCCGAAGCTACCATCGGTGCCGAGGCTGTTGAGGATGTTGAGCACCAGCACCATGGGCACGATGATGCGCCCGGCCTTCACCACGAAGCCCTTGAGCCGCGCCCAGGTGTGAATAAGCAGACCGCGCAGTGTCGGCCATTGATACGGCGGCAGTTCCATCACGAAGGGCGAACCCTCACCGGGCAGCAGCGTGCGCCGCAGGGCAAAGGCGGTAAGGATCGCCACCGCGATGCCGAGGAGGTAAAGCGCGAAGACCATGTTCTGTCCGCCGACCGGGAAGAACGCCGCCGCGAACAGCGCATACACCGGCAATCGTGCACCGCAGGACATGAACGGCGTCATGGCCATGGTGACCAGCCGGTCACGGGGATGTTCGAGGGTGCGGGTCGCCATCACGGCCGGCACGTTGCAGCCGAAACCCACGATGAGTGGCACGAACGACTTGCCAGGCAACCCCAGCGCGCGCATCAGGCGATCCATGACGAAGGCCGCGCGTGCCATGTAACCCGAGTCTTCGAGGAAGGAAAGGAACAGGAACAGAAAACCGATCACTGGAATGAAGGTGGCGACCGTCTGCACGCCGCCGCCCGCGCCGTCCGCGAGCAATACCCGCAGCCAGTCTGGCGTGCCGAGCGCCGACAGCAGCGTGCCGAAACCATCCACCAGCAGGGCGCCCGCCAGCAGGTCGAAGAAGTCGATGAAAACGCCGCCGAGATTGATGGTGAAGAGGAACATCAGGTAGATGACGAAGAGGAAGATCGGCAGGCCGAGCACGCGATTGAGCACCGCCCGATCCAGCCGGCGGCTGAAGTGTTCGCGCAGCACACCCGCGCGCTGCCACACGGCGCCGGCCACCTCGCCGATGAATCGATAACGTGCGTCGGCTGCCAGCACGTCCAGTTCCTCGCCGGCGGCCGCCTCGGCGCGCTCGCGCAGGGAGCGGGCCAGTTCGATGGTGCCTGCATCCACACCGCGCAGCGCTGCTTCATCGCCTTCGAGCAGCTTGAGCGCCATCCAGCGTGGTGTGAGTACCTCGTTTTGCGGCGTGAAGCGGCCGGTCAACTGCGCCACCGCTTGCTCAACCACATCCTGATACCGCACCTGCACCTGCGATGCAGCGACGGGCCCCTCGGCAATACGCCGTTTCAGCTCCGTCACCCCCCGGCCCATAGCCGCCGACATGGCCACCACCGGACAACCGAGACGCTGTGACAGCGCATCCTCATCCACGGTGACACCCTTGGCCGCCGCCGCATCCACCATATTGAGCGCCACTATCATGGGCCGACCCAGTTCCAGCAACTGGGTGGTGAGATAGAGATTGCGCTCCAGGTTGGCGGCATCGACGATGTTGACGATGAGATCGGGCGTTGCCGATAGCGCGAAGTCGTGGGCGACCTTCTGATCGAGCGAGGTCGCACCGGGGATCGCGTCGAGTGCGTAAACACCCGGTAAATCCACCACTTCCACGCTCTGCTCGCCGAAGCGGTAGTGGCCGCTCTTGCGCTCCACGGTAACCCCGGGCCAATTGCCCACGGTCTGACGGGCACCGGTGAGGGCGTTGAACAGGGTGGTCTTGCCGCAGTTGGGGTTGCCCACCAGGGCAATGGTCAGCTTCACGCGCCTTCCCCTTCGCCCGCGAACGGCGCGATATGCAGCACCGCCGCCTCGTCTTTTCGCAAGGAGAGGCTGTAGCCGCGCACTTCGATCTCCATGGGGTCGCCGAGCGGGGCCACACGCGTCACGGCAAGCGGCGTACCCGGGGTAAGCCCCATGGTGAGCAAACGATGTCGGTAACCGGGCTCCCCCTTGGCAAAACCGGTCACGCGGGCGCGCTCGCCCACCTTCAGCTGCTTGAGTGTGATGTGCATGCGATCATTCCACGCCTGAAAGGCTGACGTTGATTGGCTGGCTCCGTCCTCAGTACCCACCGCAGGCGGGGGTGCATCGGGAAGTGTTCGCCCATTATATTGCGAACGATTCGCATTTGTACATTTATGCCCCAAGCGCGTCAAGGACGGTCATGGTGGAAAACGTGTTAACGTGCCGACCGTGACCATGAGCCCGCACACAGAACTCTCCATCGCCTCGGTGCTCGCCCGCGCCCGCCCTCGGCTGGATCCAGAGGCGGGTGGCGAGGCCGAGATCCTGCTTGCCCACGTGCTCGGCAAGACCCGCACCTGGCTGCACACCTGGCCTGAGCGAGTGCTCACAGCGGAGGAACAGGCCGCGTTCGAGGGACTACTGCAGCGACGCCTGGTCGGTGAGCCCATCGCCTACCTGGTCGGCACGCGCGCCTTCTGGTCCCTGGATCTGACCGTGACCGGCGACACTCTCATCCCCCGCCCCGAGACCGAACTGCTGGTGGAACAGGCCCTGGCGTTCATTCCCGCCGAGGCGGAGTGGGCGCTTGCCGACCTTGGCACCGGCAGCGGCGCCATCGCCCTGGCCCTGGCCCGTGAGCGCCCCCGCTGCCGCATCACGGCGACCGACCGCAGCAGCAGCGCACTCGCTGTGGCCCGCGGCAATGCCGCCCGGCTGGGCCTGGGCAACCTGGAATTCCGCGAGGGCGCCTGGTACGAGCCGTTGGCTGACGAACGTTTCCAGATGATCGTCTCCAATCCGCCCTACATCGCCGTCGGAGACCGGCATCTCGCGGAGGGCGACCTGCGTTTCGAGCCACGCTCTGCGCTGGCCTCAGGGCCCGAGGGCCTCGACGACCTGCGCCTCATCACCGCCGGTGCCCGCACGCACCTGCACGCCGGTGGCTGGCTGTTACTGGAACACGGCTACGATCAGGGGGCGGCGGTCCGCGCCCTGCTGGACGACAACGGCCTAGTGGACGTGCGCAGCGTGCGCGACACCCTCGGGCATGAACGTGCCACCCTGGGCCGGGCGCCGGGGGTTGACCTGTGATTCCGCCTAGCTAGGATCCACTCCATGACCGAGCCGCAGCCCTTGCCCAAGAACCGCGACATCCGCTTCTGCCGCCTGCATGCGGATCCGTCCCAGGCGCATTCCGCGGTGCCGCTGGTGGGCGGCCTGCAGGGGGTGCAGGACGCCAGCGCGCTCACCGGCCACCAACTCCAGGTAGGCTACGACCTCACGACCATCACCCTGCAGCAGATCGAGAGCACCTTGCAGGCCGAGGGCTACCACCTGGACAACAGCCTGCTTTGCAAGCTCAAACGCGCGCTCTACTACTACACGGAAGAAAACGAACGCACCAATCGCGGCCTGCAAGGCCCGGAAGCCAACACCCAGGTCTACGTGAACCGCTACCAGCGCCTACCCCACGGCTGCCGCGACGAGCGACCCGAGCACTGGCGCAATTATCTTTGATCGCGAACGCCTGAACAGAAAACCCAACGCAGAGAACGCGGAGGCGCGGAGGACGCGGAGATCAGAGAATGGATTCTTCTCCGCGTCCTCCGCGCACTCCGCGTCTAATCCCCCGAGTCACGCAGTGAACGACCAACAACACGAACGTTACAGCCGGCAGATGCTGCTGCCGTGGCTTGGCCTGGCCGGCCAGCAGCGGCTCATGGGATCGCGGGTGCTGGTGCTGGGTCTTGGCGGCCTAGGCTCGCCGGTGACGCAGTACCTCGCCGCCGCCGGTGTGGGCACGCTCGCACTGTGTGACTACGACAACGTGGAGCTTTCCAACCTCCAGCGCCAGGTGCTGCATCGCAGCACCGATGTCGGCCGGCCCAAGGCGGAATCCGCGGCCGATGCCGTGCGCGCCATCAATCCCGACGTGAAGGCCATTGTTCTGAACCAGTTTCTGCAAGGCGACAGCCTACGCGAACAGGTGGAACTGGCCGACGTGGTCGTCGATGCCTGCGACAACTTCGAGAGCCGCTACGCCGTGAACGAGGCCTGCGTGCGCGCCCGCAAGCCCCTGGTATCGGGCGCGGCGATCCGCATGGAAGGCCAGGTAAGCGTGTTCCGCAATGACCGCGCCGATGCACCCTGTTACCGCTGCCTGTACCGCGACGACAGTGGCACGGGCGAGGACACCTGCAGCCTGGTGGGCGTGCTCGGCCCGCTGGTGGGCATGATCGGCAGCATCCAAGCGGCTGAGACACTCAAGCTGTTAGCCGGCGCTGAACAAGGGCTGGCCGGGCGCCTGCTGGTGGTGGATGCGCTGACCATGGACGTGCGCAGCCTTCGTCTGCGCAAAGACCCTGACTGCCCCGCGTGTGGAGGCCGGCGGTGAGCGAAGTCGCCCTGCCCCGCGGCGTCGTCAATCGCCTGCTCGCCCAAGCGCAGCAGTCGCCGGAAGCCGAGGTGTGCGGACTCATCGGCGCCCGTGACGGCGTTCCCGTGCACGTCTACCCGGTGGCGAACGCCGCGGCCGATCCCGCGCGCGTGTTCGTCATGGCGCCGGACGCACAGATCGACGCCATGCGCCGGATGCGCGAGTGCGGCGAAACCCTGTTCGCCATCTATCATTCCCATCCCCACGCCCCTGCCGCGCCCTCGGCGCGCGACCTGGCCGAGGCCGCCTATCCCGACGCCCTCTACCTCATCATTTCGCTGGACACCCGAGGTGTATTGGACATGCGCGGCTTCCGGCTGCATGGATCACAGGTGGAAACGGTCGCACTGAGCCTGGTCTGACTTAGCGCCGCGACTCCGCCGGCGCGATGCGCAGCTGAAAAAAGATCAGCGGCACCGTGGGACCGATGTCTGGCGCGTACAGTACATTCATACCGATTGCGCCCACGCCGATGGTCACCACCGGCAACAGGGCTGGAAACGGATCGCCATCACGATAATCGTGACGGGTCATCATCATCGCCGCGAAACCGCCATCCAGGTAGATCGCCCGATCGATCAACCGCAGGCGATAGCCGCCGCCGACGGCATACGAGGGATCCTCGTTGCTGTCGCGAAAGCCATTTGCAAACAGGAACGGCCGTAAGCGGCCGCTGGGCGTGAAGCCATATTCAATACCCAGGCCGTAGTTGTCTTCGTTGTCCGATCCCTTCTTTGTCTCCTCCAGGTGCATGGCGTGGCCATTCACCAACACCGCCCATTGCCCCGCTTGCACGCCAGCACACAACACGACCCCCAACGCAGCTCCCAGGAAAGCGCGTTCCATCGCCCCTCCCATCGGTGCCCTTACAGGCAGAGTGATAGAACAGGCGGACCGCGACCACAACGAACCGTGCGAGTGCCGCCGGAGAAATCAACGAGGAAGTGAGGTGATGCCAGTGAGAATGGCGAGAGGCGTGGTCAAGAGACCCGATCTTTGGCGCGGTAAATGAGGGCACACGCCGACGTGCAGAAGCACAGAGAGATGGAAAAATGCGTCCGCGATTACGGCGGGTGCATTCGCCGACGCAGCCACCAAGAACCATTCCCCTAATCGCGGGCCGTAGGAGCCCACTCCGTGGGCGAATTGTCTTTCGAACCGCAGGCAGTCATTGGAACGGTGAGTCCGTTCTCAAAGCACTCAGTGCCGCGTCGGCCCTGCGTGGGGCTGGGTGCCGTCCAGAAAGACCTGCGCGGCATCGACGGCATCGAACACGTAGTGTTGATTGCAGAAGTTGCAGTCGACGGCGACCTCGCCTTCTTCCTGCAAGAGGGCCTCGACTTCGTCCCGACCAAACTGGCGCAGCATCTGCTCCACCCGTTCGCGTGTGCAGGAACAGCGGAAGCTCACTGGCTCGGCCTCGAACACCCGCAGGTCTTCCTCGTGAAACAGGCGGTGCATCACCTCACGCGGCGTCAATTCGAGCAGCTCCGTCGGCGTGACCGTCGCGCTCAGGGTCGTGACGCGTGTCCACGCGTCCGCGTCGGGAGCAAGGCCGGGAAGTTTCTGCACCAGCAGGCCCGCCGCGCGGTCTTGCCCGGCCGCCAGCCACAGGCGCGTAGCGAGCTGCTCCGAACGCTCTAGGTAGGTATCGAGCGCCTCGGCGATGTTGGCGCCTTCCAGCGGGACGATGCCCTGGTAGCGCTCCATGCCCTCACCCGGATCGACCGTAATGACCAGCCGGCCGTCGCCGAACCGCGCATGCAGATCCCCCGCCGGCACGTCCTGGTTCCAGTGGGCGATACCGCGCAAAGTGCGCGCGGAAGTGCACTCCACCACCAGCAATGATATGGGCCCCGAACCCTGCACCTGAAGCGTAATGCTGCCCCTGAGCTTGAGCGTGGCCGCCAGCAGCGCCGCCGCCGCCATGGACTCGCCCAGCACCTCACGCACGGTGGGCGGATAGTCGTGACGCTCGAGCACAGCCCGCCACGTGGCATCGAGCTGCACCAGCTCGCCGCGCACACTGGCGTTCTCGAATAGGAATCGTTGTAGGGTATCTGCCATTGATAGGACTAAACGCGGAGGGCGCGGAGGCACGGAGTACGCGGAGAAACAAGCAGTGAGACAATCCGCTCACGACACGGTTCCTCATCCGCTTTCCGTTCCGTTGCAGAGAAAGAGAAAGATCGCTCTGCCCGGTCAATCTGCCGGAACGATCATCTATTTCTCTCCGCGTCCTCCGTGCCTCCGCGCCCTCCGCGTTTTGCTTTTCTCAGCCCGCCAGTTTCTTCTTGAGCAGGTCGTTGACCTGGCCCGGGTTGGCCTTGCCGCCGGTGGCTTTCATGACCTGGCCGACAAAGAAGCCGAACAGTTTGTCCTTGCCGCCGCGGTAGGCCGCCACGTTGTCCGGATTGGCGGCGATGATGTCGTCGATCACCTTCTCGATGGCGCCGGTGTCGGTGATCTGCTTGAGGCCCTTCTTTTCGATCACCGCGTCAGCATCGCCTTCGCCGTTCCACATGGCCTCGAACACCTCCTTGGCGATCTTGCCGGAGATGGTGTTGTCGGCCATGCGCCTGAGCATACCTGCGAGCATGTCGGCGTTCACCGGGCTTTCGGTGATCTCCTTGTTCGACGCGTTCAGCGCAGCGGACAGTTCGCCCATCACCCAGTTGGCGGCGATCTTGGCGTCGCCGCCCGCGGCCTTCACCACGGCCTCGTAGTAGTCGGCCATTTCGCGCGTGGCGGTGAGCACGCCGGCGTCGTAGGCGTTGAGGCCGTACTCGGACATGAAGCGCTGCTTCTTGGCGTCCGGCAGTTCCGGCAACGTGGCACGCACCGCTTCCAGGAACGACGCTTCGATCTCCAGCGGCAGCAGGTCCGGGTCCGGGAAGTAGCGGTAGTCGTTGGCCTCTTCCTTGGCGCGCATGGAGCGGGTCTCGCCCTTGTCGGGGTCGTACAAACGCGTCTCCTGCACCACCTTGCCGCCGTTTTCGATGAGGGCGATCTGGCGATCGATCTCGTATTCGATGGCGCGCTCTACAAAGCGGAAGGAGTTGAGGTTCTTGATCTCGGCGCGGGTGCCGAACTCCTTCTGGCCCTTGGGGCGCACGGACACGTTGGCGTCGCAGCGGAACGAGCCTTCCTGCATGTTGCCGTCACAGATCTCCAGGTAGCGCACCAGGGCGTGCAGCTTTTTCATGTAGGCGACGGCCTCTTTCGACGAGCGCAGGTCCGGCTCGGAGACGATCTCCAGCAGCGGCGTGCCGGCGCGGTTCAGGTCGATGCCGGTCATGCCGTGGAAGTCCTCGTGTAGGGACTTGCCGGCGTCCTCTTCCAGGTGTGCGCGCGTCACGCCGATGCGCTTCACGCTGCCGTCCTCCAGCTCGATGTCCAGATGGCCCTGGGCCACCACGGGTAGCTCGTACTGGGAGATCTGGTAGCCCTTGGGCAGGTCCGGATAGAAGTAATTCTTGCGCGCGAACACCGAGCGGTTGGCCACCGTGGCGTCGATGGCCAGGCCGAACTTGGCGGCCATGCGCACCGCTTCCTTGTTCAGCACCGGCAGCACGCCCGGCAGACCCAGGGTCACCGGGTCGGCCTGCGTGTTGGGCTCGGCGCCATACGCCGTGGCCGCGCCGGTGAAGATCTTGCTCTTGGTGGCGAGCTGGGCATGAATCTCAAGCCCGATGACAGTTTCCCATTCCATATTTTCTTGAAAACCTCACTCAACACAGAGACGCAGAGACACAGAGAAAATCAGAGTTAAGGAATGCAATGCGCATCCCCTGTGTTCTCTGCGTCTCTGTGGCTCTGTGTTAGATGTTTCATTCGAAGCCATGCGGCACGCGGGTATGCCAGTCGGTGACCTGCTGGTATTTGTGCGCCACGTTGAGCAGGCGCGCTTCGTCGAACAGGTTGCCGATGATCTGCAGGCCGACGGGGCGGTTGCCCACGAAACCGGCGGGCACGGACATGCCGGGCAGGCCGGCCAGGTTCACGGCGATGGTGTAGATGTCCGACAAATACATGGTGACCGGGTCGTCGGTCTTCTCGCCGATGTTGAAGGCCACGGTCGGCGAGGTGGGGCCCATGATCACGTCCACCTGTTCGAAGGCGCGCTTGAAGTCGTCGGCGATGAGGCGCCGCAGCTTCTGCGCCTTCAGGTAATAGGCGTCGTAGTAACCGGCGGACAGCGCGTAGGTGCCGATCATGATGCGGCGCTTCACCTCGGTGCCGAAGCCTTCGCCGCGCGAGCGCTTGTAGAGGTCTTCCAGGTTCTTCGGGTTCTCGCAGCGGTGGCCGAAGCGCACGCCATCGAAACGCGACAGATTGGAGGAACATTCCGCCGGGGCGACCACGTAGTAGGTGGGCACGGCGAGCGCAGAATTGGGCAGGGAGATCTCCACCACCTCGGCGCCGAGCTGCTTGTACTCGGCCACTGCGGCGTCGATGACCTTGGCCACCTCGGGGTCGAGGCCCTCGCCGAAGAACTCCTTCGGCAGGCCGATGCGCAGGCCCTTGAGGTCGGCGTTCAGGTTCGCGGTGTAGTCGGGCACCGGGCGGTCCACGGAGGTGGAATCGCGCGGATCGAAGCCGGCCATGGCGCCCAACATGAGCGCGCAGTCTTCCGCGGTGGTGGCCATGGGGCCGCCCTGATCCAGGGAGGAGGCGAAGGCGATCATGCCGTAGCGCGACACGCGCCCGTAGGTGGGCTTGATGCCGGTGATGCCGCACAGGGCCGCGGGCTGGCGGATGGAGCCGCCGGTATCGGTGCCGGTGGCGCCGGGAGCAAGGCGCGCCGCCACCGCAGCGGCGGAACCGCCCGAAGAACCGCCGGGCACCGCGGCCAGATCCCAAGGATTCTTTACAGGACCGTAATAACTGGTTTCATTTGAGGAGCCCATGGCGAACTCGTCCATGTTGGTCTTGCCGAGCATCACCGTGCCCGCCGCCTTGAAGCGGGTCACGACGGTGGCGTCGTAGGGCGCGGTAAAGTTGTCGAGCATCTTCGAGCCGCAGGAGGTACGCACGCCGTCAGTGCAGAAAATGTCTTTCTGGGCCAGCGGCACGCCGGTGAGCGGGCCGGCCTTGCCCTCGGCGATCAGCCGGTCGGCGGCGCGGGCCTGCGCCAGGGCGAGCTCCGGCGTGACCGTAATGAAACTGTTGAGCTGCGGGTCGAGCCGCGCGATGCGCTCCAGGTAGGCGCGCGTCAGCTCTTCGCTCGAATACTCGCGCGCCTTCAGGCCGGCGGCCAGTTGGGCGATGGTCTTGTCGTGCATGGTGTGATGGTTCCTGATGACCGCGGGATCGCGCGGGTGCGCTCGCCGCTGGCAATGACGCGATTACTCGATGACCTTGGGGACCAGATACAGACCGGCTTCCACCGAGGGAGCGATGGCCTGGAACTTCTCGCGCTGGTCGGTTTCCGTGACCTCATCCTCGCGCAGGCGCTGGGCCATGTCGAGGGGATGGGCCATGGGTTCCACGTCGCTGGTGTCCACCGCATTCATCTGCGCGACGAGGTCGAGGATGTTGGAGAGGTTGCGGGCGTAGACGGGAATGTCATCTTCGGCGACGGCCAGGCGCGCCAGGTGGGCGATGCTGACCACGTCGGATCGTTCCAGGGACATTTTCGGGGATTCCTGTATTAAGGCTTTCTCATAAAAGTAGAAACTTATCACAGACATCAACTTGCCCAAACCCCCCCGGGGCGGTAAATTACCGACGGTTTTGCCACCGCTTCCTCCGCAAGAGAATTCCTTCGATGTTCGGACGCTTGAAAGGCCTCTTCTCCTACGACATCTCCATCGACCTCGGCACCGCCAACACCCTGGTGTACGTGCGGGGCGAGGGGATGGTGCTCAACGAGCCTTCCGTCGTTGCCATCCGGCAGGAAGCCGGCCCGAACAGCCCGAAGCGTATTGCCGCGGTCGGTGCAGAAGCGAAGCGCATGCTGGGCCGTACCCCCGGCAACATCGTCGCCATCCGCCCCATGAAGGACGGCGTCATCGCCGATTTCACCATCACGGAGAAGATGCTGCAGCACTTCATCCGCAAGGTGCACGAAAACAAGTTCAAGCTGTTCAAGCCCAGCCCCCGCGTGCTCATCTGCGTGCCCTGCGGCGCCACCCAGGTGGAACGCCGTGCCATCAAGGAATCGGCCGCGGGCGCCGGCGCGCGCGAGGTATACCTCATCGAAGAACCCATGGCCGCCGCCATCGGCGCGGGCATGCCCATCTCCGAGGCCTCCGGCTCCATGGTGCTCGACATCGGCGGCGGCACCACCGAAATCGCCGTGCTGTCCCTGAACGGCATCGTCTACTCCGCCTCGGTACGCATCGGCGGCGACCGTTTCGACGAGGCCATCATCAATTACGTGCGCCGCAATTACGGCTCGCTCATCGGCGAGGCCACCTCCGAGCGCATCAAGTGCGAGATCGGCACCGCCTATCCCACCACCGAGGTGCGCGAGATCGAAGTGCGCGGCCGCAACCTGGCGGAAGGCATTCCGCGCAGCTTCACCCTCAACAGCAACGAGATCCTTGAGGCGCTCCAGGAACCGCTGTCCGGCATCGTCAGCGCGGTCAAGACGGCCCTGGAACAGACCCCGCCCGAGCTGGCCGCCGACATCGCCGAACGCGGCATGGTGCTCACCGGCGGCGGCGCGCTGCTGCGCGATCTCGATCGCCTGCTGATGGAAGAGACCGGTCTGCCCGTCATCATCGCCGACGACCCGCTCACCTGCGTGGCACGCGGCGGCGGCCGGGCACTGGAGATGATGGACGAGGCCGGCGGCGAGCTTTTCTCACTGGAATGACGAAGAACCGGTGATGGGTGAGAGGTGACGCGTTAGGCGAGGCGCGGTAGGTACCGCCCTGGTTATCCGGCGCCTCACGTCCCACGCCTCACGTCTCAAGCCACGAGGTGTTATATCAAACGGCTGTTCATACAGGGACCGTCTCCTGCCATCCGGGCAATACTGCTCGTGATGGTGTCACTCGTCGTCATGTTCCTGGACCACCGGCAACACCACCTGGAAGCCATCCGCTCCGGCCTCACCCTGGTCCTTTCTCCCCTGCAATATCTCGTTGACCTGCCAGCCAGTGCAGTGGACTGGGGCTCCGAGGCGCTCGCCACGCGCGAGAGCCTACAGACCGAAAATCGCGCGCTCAGGATCGAACACCTGCAGCTGAAGCTGCGCATGCAGAAATTCGCCGCGCTCGAGGCCGAGAACGCGCGCCTGCGCGAACTGCTGCAGTCATCCAACACCATCGGCGAACGGGTGCTCATCGGCGAGCTGCTCGCCGTGGACATGGACCCGTTCAAACGCCAGGTGACCCTCAACAAGGGCGCCCAGGACGGCGTCTTCGCCGGCCAGGCCCTGCTGGACGCCCACGGCATCATGGGGCAGGTGGTCAAGGTGGCGCCCTTCACCAGCGTTGGCATGCTGATCACCGACCCGAGCCACGCCATTCCCGTGCAGGTGAACCGCACCGGATTGCGCGGCATCGCCCTCGGCACCGGCGAGGCGGATCGACTCGACATCCCCCACCTGCCCACCAACGCCGACATCGAGGTGGGCGATCTGCTCATCACCTCCGGGCTCGGCGGACTCTTCCCGCCCGGTTATCCCGTGGCGCGGGTCATATCCGTACAGCGCGACCCGAGCCAGCCCTATGCGTCAGTGGTGGCCGAAACCACCGCGCGCCTGGAGCGCAGCCGGGAAGTACTGCTGGTTTGGCGGAGAGAAGAGCAATGAGCCTGGTGCGTCATCACAACGGCTGGGCCATCGCCGCCAGCTTCACCGTGGCCCTCCTGCTGACCATGCTGCCGCTGCCCGACTGGGCCGGCCCGGCCCGACCCGAGTGGGTCGCCATGGTGCTCATCTACTGGTGCCTGGCCCTGCCTGACCGGGTGGGCGTGGGCACCGGCTGGATTGCCGGCCTGCTGCTCGACGTCACGCGCGGCGCCATCCTCGGTCAGCACGCCCTCGCCTTCTCCCTGGTGGCCTTCCTGGCCGTACATTTCCACCAGCGCATTCGTGTCTACCCGCTCTGGCAACAGGCGCTCAGCGTGCTCATGCTGGTGGCGTTGAACCAGATGCTGGTGCTGTGGATCAAGGGTGTGGTCGGCCAGTTGCCCGGCACCTGGGTCTATTGGCTGCCCTCCGTGACCAGCATGCTGCTGTGGCCGTGGGTCTACCTGCTGCTGCGCGACCTTCGGCGCCGCTTCCGGGTCACCTGACATGGTCCGGGGAATCACCCTCAAGGATTCCTTCCGGGAAACCTCCCTGTTTCGCGCCCGTGCGATCCTCGCGGGCACCCTGACTGCCGTCCTGCTGCTGCTGCTGATTGCACGCCTGCTCTACCTGCAGGTGGGCCAGCACGAGCACTTCACCACGCTGTCGCAGGCCAACCGGGTCAATATCCAGCCGCTGCCGCCCACGCGCGGTCTCATCTTCGACCGCAACGGCGTGGTGCTTGCCGAGAACCTGCCGACCTTCACGCTGGAGATCATCCCCGAACGCGTGACGGACATCCCGGCGACACTGGCGGCAGTGGGCGAACTCATCACCCTCACTGAGTCCGATCTGGAGCGCTTCTATGTGGAACTCAAGCGCCGGCGGCGCTTCGAGAAGGTGCCGTTGCGCTTCAAGCTCAACGACGAGGAGGTGGCCACCATCGCAGTGAACCGCCATCGCCTGCCCGGCGTGGAGATCAGCTCGCGCCTGTCGCGCCACTATCCCTGGGACACCCACACCTCCCACATCGTCGGCTATGTGGGGCGCATCGCCGAACCGGAACTGAAGAGCATCGACACCTCCAACTACGCCGCCACCACCCACATCGGCAAGGTGGGTGTGGAACGCAGCTACGAGGACGTGCTGCACGGCAAGGTGGGCTATGAACAGGTGGAGACCAACGCCCGCGGCCGCGCCCTGCGCGTCCTGGAGCACACGCCGCCGATCCCCGGCAAGAACCTGCACCTGAGCATCGACCTGCGCCTGCAGGTGGCGGCCGAAGAGGCCTTCGGCAAGGAGCACGGCGCACTGGTGGCCATCGACCCCCAGACCGGCGCGGTGCTCGCGCTGGTGAGCATGCCGGGCTACGACCCCAACCTGTTCGTGAACGGCATCGACGCCGAGACCTACCGCGCCCTGGCCGATTCACCCGATCGGCCGCTGTTCAATCGCGCCCTGCGCGGCCAGTATCCGCCCGGTTCCACCGTCAAGCCCATCATCGGCCTGGGCGGACTCGAGACCGGCACGGTCAAGCCGAACGACCCGGTATTCTGTCGTGGCTATTACACCCTGGAGGGCGACTCGCGCCGCTACCGCGACTGGCGCAAGTCCGGCCACGGTCCGGTGGTCCTGCACGATGCCATCGCCCAGTCATGCGACGTGTATTTCTACGACCTCGCCCTCAACATGGGCATCGACAAGCTCACCGATTACCTGCGCCATTTCGGCTTCGGCGAGCGCACCGGCATCGACATCGTGGGCGAGGCCGCGGGCCTGTTGCCCACCCGCGACTGGAAGCGCCGCGTACATCACCAGCCCTGGTATCCCGGTGAGACGCTGATCACCGGCATCGGCCAGGGCTTTTTGCTGACCACACCGTTGCAGCTTTCGGCCCACGTGGCCACCCTGTCCTCCGGCGGCAAGCGCCTCAGTCCACAGGTGGTCGCCGCCATCGAGGACCCCGCCACGAGGCATCGCACACACCCCGCACGCAAGCCGCTGGAAGACGTACCGGTGAAAAATCCCGACCACTGGCAGCGCATCACCGAGGCCATGGCCGACGTGGTGCACGGCATGCATGGCACCGCGCGCGGCATCTCCCGCAGCGTGACCTACCGCATGGCGGGCAAGACCGGCACGGCGCAGGTGTTCGGCCTGGCGCAGGACGAGGAATACGACGAGGAAAAAGTGGCCAAGAAGCTGCGCGACCACGCCGTATTCGTGTCCTTCGCCCCCGTGGACGACCCGCGCATCGCCATCGCCGTATTGGTGGAAAACGGCGGTGGCGGCAGCGCCGTGGCCGCGCCCATCGCCCGCAAGGTGATGGACCGCTTCCTGCTGCCGTCGCCCGAGGACAAGCCGCTGTGAACACGTTTACCGACACGCCCGCCACGGCGCTGTGGGCCAAACGCCTGCACCTCGACGTGCCCCTGCTCGTGGGCCTGCTGCTGCTGGCTGGCCTCGGCCTGGTGACGCTCTACAGCGCCGGCGGTCAGGACATGGACGTGGTATTGCGCCAGCTCGCGCGCCTGGGCATCGGCTTCGGCGTGATGCTCGCGGTAGCACAAATCCCGCCCTCGGCGCTGCACCGCTGGACACCCTGGTTCTACGGCATCGGCCTCGCCGCGCTCGTGGCGGTGCTGATCACCGGCGTCATCGGCAAGGGCGCGCAGCGTTGGCTCGAGCTCGGCGTCCTGCGCTTCCAGCCCTCGGAATTGATGAAAGTGGCGGTACCCGCAATGGTCGCCTGGTATTTCGCAGAGAAACCGCTGCCGCCGCGGTTGTCCCAGGTGTTCTGGGCGGTGGTGCTGTTCCTCGTGCCGTTCGCCCTGGTGGCCAAGCAGCCCGACCTCGGCACCGCCCTGCTCATCGGCAGCGCAGGCGCCACTGCACTGCTGTTCGCGGGTATCCGCTGGCGCCTGGTGGGCTACGCCTTCCTGGCCTTCATCCCCACCGTGGTACTCGCCTGGCTCTACGGACTGCACGATTACCAACGCCGGCGCATCATCACCTTCCTCGATGCCGAGAGTGATCCACTCGGCGCCGGCTATCACATCATCCAGTCCAAGATCGCCATCGGCTCCGGCGGGGTCTACGGCAAGGGCTGGCTGAACGGTACCCAGTCGCACCTGGAGTTCCTGCCCGAACGCCACACCGATTTCATCTTCGCGGTATTCGGCGAGGAATTCGGTCTGCTCGGCGCGGTGCTGCTGCTGGCCATCTACTTCTTCGTGATCTCGCGCGGGCTGTACATCGCCATCAACGCCCAGGACACCTTCCGCCGGCTGCTCGCCGGCAGCCTCACCATCAGCCTGCTGGTGTACGTGTTCGTAAACATCGGCATGGTGTCAGGTATTCTGCCCGTAGTAGGTGTACCCTTACCGCTGCTCAGTTACGGCGGCAGTTCGCTGGTGACCCTCATGACAGGTTTCGGTATCCTGATGTCCATTCAGACGCACCGCAAGCTCGTCAACACCTGATCGACGATGAAGGCCATGATCCGCACACAGCTACTGGTCCTCGGCGCCCTGCTCGCCAGCGCGCCAGCCATGGCGAGCTTCGCCCAGCGCAGCGAGGTGCAAGGCTTCGTCGAGGAGATGGTGCGCGAGCACGCCTTCGACCGCGGCCGCTTGATGCACCTGCTCGGTGAAGCGGAAACGCGCGAGGACATCCTCGCCGCCATTGCGCGCCCCGCCGAGGCCAAGCCCTGGCGCGATTACCGGCCCATCTTCGTCACCGACGACCGCATCCGCGGCGGTGTAGCCTTCTGGCGCGAGCACGCCAATGCCCTGGCGGCGGCCGAGCGGGAATTCGGTGTGCCGGCGCACGTCATCGTCGCCATCATTGGCGTGGAAACGCGCTACGGACGCCACACGGGACGCTACCGCGTGCTGGATGCACTCGCGACCCTCGCCTTCGATTACCCGCCGCGCAGCGAATTCTTCCGCGGCCAGCTCTCGCAATACCTGCTCATGACCCGCGAGGAAGGCATCGACCCGCGCGAGCTCACCGGCTCCTACGCCGGCGCCATGGGCCAACCCCAGTTCATGCCCAGCAGCTTCCGCCACTTCGCCGTGGATTTCGACAGCGACGGCCGCCGCGACCTGTGGCGTAACCCGGTGGACGTGATCGGCAGCGTGGCCAACTACTTCCACATGCACGGCTGGCGCCCCGGCGCGCCGGTGGTGCATCGCCTTACCGACCGGGCCCGGCTCGAAACCGTGGCCAGCCGCGCCCTGGAACCGACGCTCCCCGTCAAGGAACTGACCGCGCTGGGCGTCGAAACACCCCAGGCAGCGCCCGACGAAAAGGTGTCGGTGGTACGCCTCGACGGCCAGAACGGCGCCGAATACTGGCTCGCCCGCCACAACTATTACGTGATCACGCGCTACAACCGCAGCCTGCACTACGCCATGGCTGTGCACCAGCTCGGTGAGGCCATCCGCGCCGCCATTGGCGCGGCCGTGCGCACGGCCGCCCGGGAGACGCGCTGATGCGGCGGCTCCTGGCCGTCGCGCTCGGCGCAACGCTGGTCGGCTGCGCACCGTTTCCGGTTCAGGACGGCGGGCCCGTGCGCGCGGTGGACCTGAGCAGCGTCGCGGAGCCCGTACCCCGCTGGGAACCGCGCAGCCGCTACGGCAATCCGCCCGAGTACACGGTGTTCGGCAAGAGCTATCGCGTGCTGCCCACGGCCGATGGCTATGTGGAGCGCGGCATGGCCTCCTGGTACGGCACCAAGTTTCACGGCCAGTACACCTCCTCGCGCGAACTCTACGACATGTACGCCATGACGGCGGCCCACCGCTCGCTGCCGCTGCCCACCTACGTGCGTGTGACCAATCTGCAAAACGGCCGCAGCACGGTGGTGCGGGTGAACGATCGCGGTCCCTTCCACTCGGACCGCATCATCGACCTGTCCTACGCGGCGGCCTACAAGCTCGGCATCGTGCAGAGCGGCACCGCCATGGTGGAGGTGCGCGCGCTCGATCCGAACGCCCCCGTCGCTCCGCCCGCCGCACCCGCAAGTATTGCGACGGTGACACCGCAGCCGGCATTCCGCGCCGAGCAGGAGGCCACCCCGATCCCCGTCGCCGCAGTGGCCGCGGGCGTTGCCGAGGCGCCCGTACCGACCGGCACGCCTGGGCCGGCCGCGGCCCCGCCTGTCGTACCTGGTGTCCCTCATTACGTGCAGGTCGGCGCCTTCGCCAACCGTGACAACGCGGAGCGCCTGCGCGCGCAACTGGCCGCGCGCGAGCCCCTCGCCGCTGCGCATCTGCTCGAAACGCCGCACGCGACCCACGGCGTGCTCTATCTGGTGCGGCTCGGCCCGCTGCCCGATGCAGAACAGGCCACGCAGCTCGCCGCCCGCGTCACGGCCCTCGGCGTCGGAGCCCCGCGCGTAGTCAAGGGATCGCCTTAGTACGGTCGCAGCACCCGCAGCGTGATGCAGCATCCATTTCGGGCACCCGCACTTAACGCGTGCGGACCCGCCACGTACAATACGGCCGTCGTGCCCCCTCCCCTGCCGCCATGCGCCTATGAAACAGCTCGTATTCGTCACCTTCCTCCTGTTCGTCGCAGGGCTGGCGCACGCCGAGCCCACGTCGTCGCTGGCCCCGGCCGCCCCCAACCTCGCCGCGAAGGGCTACATCCTTCAGGATTTCCACAGCGGCCATGTGCTCGCGGAGAAGAATGCCGACGCGCCCCTGGAGCCCGCCAGCCTCACCAAGCTCATGACGGCCTACGCAGTTTTCCGCGATGTGCACATCGGCAAGCTGCGCCTCGACGACAACGTGCGCATCAGCCGCAAGGCCTGGCGCACGCCCGGTTCGCGCATGTTCGTGCTGGTGGACACCGACGTGACGGTCGAGGAACTGCTCAAGGGCATGATCATCCAGTCCGGAAACGACGCCAGCGTCGCGCTGGCCGAGCACATCGCCGGCAGTGAAGAAACCTTCGCGCTCATCATGAACGAGCTGGCGCGCAAGCTAGGCATGCACGGCACCCATTTCGCCAACGCCACCGGACTGCCGCACCCGGAACACTACAGCACGGCACGCGACCTGGCGGTGCTCGCCCATGCGCTGATCCGTGAATTCCCGGAGTACTACCGCTGGTATTCGGAGAAAAGCTACACCTATAACAACATCCAGCAGTACAACCGCAACCGCCTGCTGTGGTCCGACGACAGCGTCGACGGCGTGAAGACCGGACATACGGACTCGGCCGGCTATTGCCTGGTGTCCTCGGCCCAGCGCGCCGACATGCGTCTCCTCGCGGTGGTGATGGGCACCAACAGCGAAGAGGCCCGCGCCCAGGAGAGCCTGAAGCTGCTCAACTACGGCTTCCGCTTCTTCGAGACGCGCCTGCTTTATCGCGCTGCCGAACCACTCAAGACCATGCATGTGTGGAAGGGCGATACCAACGCCCTGCCGCTCGGTGTCGCGGACGAGCTCTATGTGACCTTGCCGCGCGGCCACTATGACAAGCTCAAGGCCTCGCTCACGGTCGAACGGATCATCCAGGCGCCCGCCCGCAAGGGCCAGCGCTTCGGCACCCTCAATCTGCAGATGGGCGAGACCACCATCGCCGAACGCCCACTGGTGGCCCTGCAGGAGGTCTCCGAGGGCAACCTGTGGCGGAAAATGGTGGACGGCCTCATGCTTATGTTCGAGTGACCCCGAGCGGCCGCAAGGAGCCGGCATGGGCACACGCGACATCGTCTTCCTCAATGGCGAGTTCCTGCCGGCCGCCGAGGCCAAAGTTTCCGTGCTCGATCGCGGCTTTCTGTTCGGCGACGGCGTCTACGAGGTCATCCCGGTGTACGGCGGACGCCCGTTCCGGCTGGAGGCCCACCTGCTGCGTCTGGATCAGAGCCTCACCGAGATCCGCCTCGCCAATCCGCTCACCCACCGTCGCTGGGAGGACGTCCTCACCGACCTCATCACGCGCAACGGCGCGGGTGACCAGTCCCTTTATCTACAGGTGACCCGTGGCGTGGCGGCACGCGAGCACGCCTTCCCGCTCCATGCGCTGCCGACCGTGTTCGCCATGAGCCAGCCGCAGCTGCCACCGGAACCATCGGCGCAGGCCGGCGTGAAGGCCATCACCGTGGAAGACATCCGCTGGGCACACTGCCACGTGAAGGCCATCACCCTGTTGCCCAATGTGCTGCTGCACCAGCAGGCCCTGGACAGCGGCGCCGCCGAGGCCATCCTGGTGCGCGAGGGCGAGGTCACCGAAGGCGCGGCCAGCAACGTGTTCATGGTCACCCGTGGCCACGTGGTGACACCGCCCAAGAGCCACTTGTTACTGCCGGGCATCACCCGTGATGTGGTGGTGGAGCTGTGCACCGAGGCCGGGATTCCCTGTAGCGAGTCCAAGATCACCGTGGACGCCCTGCGCCGCGCCGACGAGGTGTGGCTCACCAGTTCCAACAAGGACGTGGTGCCGGTCACCCACGTGGACGGCCTGCCCGTGGGCAACGGCCGTCCCGGGCCGCTGTGGGCCCAGGTCAGCGACCTGTACCGCGCCTACAAGGACGCCTTCCGCCGCGGCGAAGTGCACTGAGCGAAAGGCAAAAAGCTTTCGCACGGGGGACACGGGGCACACGGGGAGTTGAAGGGTAAAAAACAGTACCGTGCTTCTGTCGAAAGAGCGACAAGGGACATGCCCTCTGCGGCCGATGAATCTGATGAATCAAATGCCTCATGAACCCCGTGTCCCCCGTGTTAATGCCTTTCTCTGGTGCGTGAAGAGGAAAAACTCTGGCATGATCGCGCCATGACCACCGATTCCCTGCTCGAATTTCCCTGCGATTTTCCGCTCAAGGTCATGGGCCGTGCCGGTCCGGACTTCGAGGCCGAGGTGATCGCCATCGTGCGCCGGCACGTCCCGGACCTCGCCGAGGGCGCCATCAGCGTGCGCGCCAGCAGTGGCGGGAATTACACCGCGCTCAGTTTCAACTTCCGCGCGCACAGCCGCGAACAGCTCGACGCGCTGTACCGCGAGCTCACCGCCTGCCCCCTGGTGTCCATGGCGCTGTGAAGCCGCTGCGCGTGCGCCGCCTGGGGCGGCAGCCCTACGAACCGGTGTGGCGCGCCATGCAGGCCTTCACCGACACGCGCGGCGAGGCCACACCGGACGAGGCCTGGCTGGTGGAGCATCCGCCCGTATTCACCCAGGGACTCAACGGCCGCGCCGAGCACGTGCTCGATGCCGGTGACATCCCGCTGGTGCAGGTGGATCGCGGCGGCCAGGTCACCTATCACGGCCCGGGCCAGGCGGTGGTCTATTTCCTGGTAAACCTGCGCCGCTGTGGTCTGGGCGTGCGCGCCTTCGTCAGCGCCATGGAACAGGCCGTCATCGCCCTACTCGCGGAGCACGGCGTCACCGCCGCAGCCCGCCAGGACGCACCGGGCGTGTACGTAAACGGCGCCAAGATCGCCTCCCTCGGCCTGCGCGTGCGCCGCGGCTGCAGCTACCACGGCCTCGCCCTGAACGTGGCCATGGACCTCGCCCCCTTCGCCCGCATCAACCCTTGCGGCTACGCCGGCCTGCCCGTCACCAGCCTCGTCCAACTGGGCATCGTCCTCGACGTCGCCACCGCAGGCGAGGCGGTGCTGCGCCATTTCGCCGCGGCGCAGGGTTTTGACCTGGAAGAAGAAGAAAAAGGAAATAACCACGGGGGACACGGGGGTTGGAAAGGCATTTCTGAAGGTGGTAAGCCGTAATGTCATGAATAGCAGTGACGGCAGAAGATGATTACTTCATGATCCCTGCATTCCCCGTGTTCCCCGTGTCCCCCGTGGTTAAAGCTTTTCTCTCATGACTGACGACAGCGATAAACCAGTGCCGCCCAATCCGCTCAAGGGCGCGAGTAAGGTAGCGCGGATTCCGGTGAAGGTGGAGCCACGCGGCGAGAGGCTCCCGCTGCCGCGCTGGATCCGAGCGCGCTCACCCAACAGCCCCGAGGTGCTGCGCATCAAGGCGATCCTGCGCGAGCAGAAATTGCATACGGTGTGCGAGGAGGCGGCCTGCCCGAACCTGGGGGAGTGTTTCAACCACGGCACCGCCACCTTCATGATCATGGGCGGCATCTGCACGCGGCGCTGCCCGTTCTGCGATGTGGCCCACGGGCGCCCCGAACCGCTCGATGCCGACGAGCCGGCCCACCTCGCGGAAACCGTGCGTGCCATGGGCCTGCGCTTCGTGGTGATCACCTCGGTGGACCGCGACGACCAGCGCGACGGCGGCGCGGCCCACTTCGCCGCCTGCATCGCGGCGCTGCGTGCGCACTCGCCCGACACGGGCATCGAGATCCTGGTCCCGGATTTCCGTAGCCGCGAGGACATCGCGCTGGCGCTGCTGCGCGACACTCCGCCCGACGTGTTCAACCACAACCTGGAGACCGTGCCCAGGCTCTATCGCCAGGCGCGCCCCGGCGCCGACTACGCCGGCTCGCTGCAACTGCTCGCACGCTACAAGGCGCTGCGCCCGGACGTGCCAACCAAGTCGGGCCTCATGCTTGGCCTGGGCGAGACCGACGACGAGGTCATCGCAGTGCTGCGCGACCTGCGCGCCCATGGCTGCGATCACCTCACCCTGGGCCAATACCTGCAACCGTCCCGCCATCACCTGCCGGTGGAGCGCTACGTGCCGCCGGAGGGCTTCGAGCGCCTGCGCACCATCGCCCTGGAACTCGGTTTTTCCCGCGTCGCCAGCGGCCCCATGGTGCGCTCCTCCTATCACGCCGAACAGCAGGCGCGCGGCGAGACCATTCGTTGAGCGGCGCTGTTTCAGGGCCGTCGAAACGCGGAGGCGCGGAGCACGCGGAGGGATGCAAGCCGCGTGCGGCGCAAGGCGTTCTGCTTTCGCGCCCTGATTCCACGTAGGCCAAGTTGCGCGAAGCGCTGCCTGACGACGCGCTGTCACGTAGCCGCTGCGCGGCAACGTGACCTACGACCATCCTCCGCATTTGATTTCCTCCGCGCCCTCCGCGTTTCGCCCGTGACTATGACCCAGACGCGCCGCCACGTAGCCGCTGCGCGGCAACGTGACCTACGACATCCTCCGTATTTGATTTCCTCCGCGCCCTCCGCGCCTCCGCGTCCCCCGCGTTTCGCCCTTGCCATGGACCGCACAGGTCTATGCTTTCCCGGCCACCACGGTTTTCAGGGAGGAAGCTGTGTTGCGTGCATGGGCGACGGTGGTTTCCATAAGCCTGTGCCTCGGGCTCGCCGGCTGCGACGGTGAGACACGGCTTTCCACGGGCGGGCTTGCCGCGCCGCGTGCGGTGTTCCTGGCCGGCACGGAGGCCGATCCGGCACGCCAGGAGCTCTTTTCCGTGGACCTCGACGGCGGCAGACGCACCTCGTTGACGGATGCACTGCTGGGCCGCGGGCGGGTGCTCGATTTCCAGGTCTCCCCCGATCGCGACGACGACGTGGCCTTTCGCGCGGAAGTGGACGAAGTGGGGCGCGTGGAGCTGTTTGTGGCGGATACCGTCACGGGCGGCGCCGATTCCGTGTCGGGCGCGCCGGTGCCGGGCGGCGCCGTACTGGCCTATGCATGGTCGCCGGACAGTGCACGGCTCGCCTGGTTGGCCGATCAGGAACAGCCCGGCCAGGTGGAACTGTTCACGGCGCGCGCCGACGGCAGCGCATTCACCAAGGTCTCCCAGCTCGGCAATGCCGACGCCGACGTGGAGGCCTTCGCGTGGTCACCCGATGGCACGCGGATCGCCTATCGTGCGGACTGGCAGGTCGATGGCCAGGTGGAGTTGATCACCACGCCCGCCGACAGCGCCGCGGGTGTCGCTGTTTCCGACCGATCGATATCCCAGGGCAATGTGCTCGATTTCGCGTGGAGCCCCGACGCTACGCACCTCGCGTACACGGCGGAACAGGCCGACGGCCGCCAGCAGCTGTTCGGCACCCTCGCGACGCAGGCACAGATTTCGTTGCTTTCGGGCGAGGTTGACGGCGGCGATATTGCCGCGTTCGCCTGGTCGCCCGACGGCACACGCCTCGCCTTTCTCGCCGACCGACAGTTCGATGAGGTTTTCGAGCTCTTCACCGTAGGGGCGCTGGGCGGCGTCACCCGCACCTCGGGCGATCTGCCCGCCGATGCCGACGTGAACGCCTTCGCCTGGTCACCGGACGGGACGCGCCTCGCCTATCGTGCCGACCAGCGCGTGGCCGGGATCCAGGAGCTGTTCGTCACCCCGGGCGCCGGTCTGCCCCAGCCCGTGCACGGGCTGCTGGAGGCCGGTGGCGGGGTGTTCGATTTCGCCTGGGAGCCCGTCGGCACCCGTATTGCCTTTCTCGTGCGGGAGGAACTGGCAGGCGTGGTCTCCCTGTTCGTCGGCGCAGGCGGTGCGGCCACGCGCCTGTCCGAGGCGACCGAGGACGTGACGGCCTTCGCCTGGTCACCGGACGGCGGGCGGCTCGCCTACCAGACCGACGCCCTGTTCACGGTCGCGCCTGCCGGCACGCCCCTGCAGGTGTCGGGAACGGAAGGCACGGTGCTGGATTTCGTGTGGTCTTCGGACGGCGAGCGGCTGGTCTACCGGGTGGACCCGGGCGACGGCTCCCTGCGCCTGTTCGCCACCGGGCCCCTGATCGGCGGACCGGTGGACATCTCCGGTCCCGAGGCCGGGCTGCGGGTGCGCTCGCGGGGAGATTACATCGCGGGGCGCATCGAGGACGACGGAGACGGGCCGGTGGCCCCGTAGGTCAGGTTGCGCAAAGCGCTACCTGACATCCCGCCGTCACGTAGCCGCTGGTCGGCAACGTGACCTACGGGCACAGGTGAGTCACCAACGACGCAAACGGTTCCTCTGTTTGCACCCATCGGCGTTCATGGGTCAGCGCCCGCCTTCGTACAACACCTTCCAGCGGCCTGCGTCCTTCGCCAGGTAAAGGCGCTTGCTCATGGCGCTGTTGAAGTTGTTGGAGCGGTAGTCCTGGCGCAGGTTGACCACCATCAGCTCGCGGCCGTCTTCGGCCGTTTCCGGATAGGCGAATACCGACACGTCCTCCAGGCGCACCTGCTGGTAGGTCTTGCCCGCCGCCACCATGCGCTTGCGTGCCGCCCAGCTTTGCGCGTCATGGCCCTTGCTCCAGAAATCCTCGGCATAGTGCGACAGATAGCGCTCCACGTCGCCGCTTTCCCAATCGGCGCGCCAGGCCTCCAGGGCGCCCAGGACCTCGCCGCGCAGCTGCCGCCATTCTTCCGCTGCCAGCCATTGCACACGTTCGGTGATCACCACCGGTGTAACGCCCGGATCGAGATAGGCGTCGAGGGCGAGCAGATCCGGATTCGGCAGCACCACGCAGCCCTCGCTGTCCAGCGGCGGCCGGCTGTAGTACGCGCGCTCGGTGCCGTGCAGCCAGATGCCGTCGCCGGTCTTGCCGAGCCGCGCGTCCAGTTCGTTAGGGTAATTCACCGGATAGGCACCGACGCCGTACTTGTCCGGCAGACGCCGGTCGGGGATGTAGCCGGTGACGAAATACACGCCTTCCGGCGTGCGCAGGTCACCGCGCAGGTTCTTGTTGCCGATGAGCTTGCCGGTGCTCACGTAGTGGTCGCGCACCAGCCGCGGCGGCACGTCGGACCCGGCATATTCGTACACGTACAGGCGGTGGTTGGACTTGTCCACCACGATGGCGGTACGCACCTCGTCGTCGAGCGCCAGCAGGCTGCGCGGAATGCGGTCCTGCGGCAGCGATTCCAAATAGGCCTTGAGGCGCGCCTCGGCCTCGTCGCGCAGGCCATCGAGGCCGCGCGGCGCTGCGTCGAACAGCGGCGCAGCACCCAGATCGCCGAGCGGGTGCGTACGTGCGAGCAGCACGTCGCCATAGACCAGGTGGGCAAGATGGAACTTCGGGGCGCGGCGGGTCAACCGGCCGAGTTCGTCCTCGGCCTCGGCAAGGCGCCCGGCCTTGAAGGAGAGGATGCCCTTGAGCAGGCTCGCCTCCGGGTCGTCCGGCAGCTTGGCGAGGCGCTCCTCGAGGCGCGCCATGGCCTGGGCGAACAGGGCGGTCTCGCCCATCGCGGCCGGGTCCAGGCTGAAGTCGGCGATGCGATCGGCCGGTTCCTCGTCCTGGAAACGATGGGCGCCGTAGAGGCCCACGGAGAGTGAGAGCAGTGCGCCGGCGACCACTGCCGTGCCGAGGTGGAAACGCATGTCAGGGCAGGACCTGGAGGGTGCGCTCGCTGACGATCAGCCAGCGGCCGTCGCGCTTGGCCAGCGTGAAGGCCTTGCGGGTGCGGTCCTGGTAATCCGGCGACCGGTAGCCCTGCACCAGGCGCACCGTGGCCTGGTCGGCACCGCGCAGGCGCACCTGCACGTCTTCCAGCGAAATTTCGATGGCCTCGGGGCGCGCCAAGCGCGCGCGGCGCTGCGCCTCCCACTGGGCGCGTGAGGTACCGCGGGAGGGGGAAAAGTCCTGCGCATAGAAGCCCAGATAGCCCTCCACGTCCTGCGCAGCCCAGGCCCTGGCCCAGTCGGCCAGCGCCGCGCCGATCTCCGTATCGGGCGCAGAATCGGGTGCAAACGCGGCGGCGGGCGCGACCGGCTCGGCAGCCGGGGACACCGGCGCCGCCACGGGCACGGCCGGCGCCACGGCTGCCGGCCCAGCGGGTTCCAGGGCAGCGGCCCGGGCGGGTTCTGCCGGCAGTGCGGCAACCGGCCCGGTGGCCGCGGGAGTCCCTTCCGCAGGCGGGGCGACGGCGGGTTCGGCCAGTTTCGCTGCGGGCGTTTTCGATGCGGTGGGTGGTCCCGACGGCTTTGCCACGACCGGTTCGGTGGACGGCGCCGCGGCCACGACCAGCGGGGCGTCCGCTGCCGCCGTCGGCACCGTCATGGCGTGCAGGACACGCAGATTCGGCGACTTGGGGGTCTCCTGCAAGCGCAGGGCCTTGGCGTAGGAGGCGCGGGCCATTTCCACGTAGATGGCACTCAGGTTGCCGTAGATGGCGGCATACCGCTCGTCCGTGCGGATGGCGCGTTCGAGCACGTCCTTGGCCTCGTCGAGCTTCCCTTGCGCCGCATACAGCACCGCCAGGTTGTTGTACGGCTCCGGGTTGTCCGGCGCCTCGGCAATCAGCGCCTCGAAGAGCTGCGCCGCCTTGTCGTGGTCGCCGGCACCGGCCAGGGCGGTGGCGTATAGAAAGCGTTCCCGGACCTGTTCCCTGGCAAACGGCGCGGCGCGCTGCAGCCCTTCGACCGCCGCCGCATAGTTGCCTGCCTTGATGTGCCTTGCGGCGTCGGATGCAAGATCGGCGACGGCCACGGCCACGGCCGAGACACCGAGTGCACACAGTCCGCTAAGGGCCAACCACCTGAATTTCATTGGCTATCCATTCTGATGCAAGCAACGTGAGTGGCGAAAATTATACCAATCGCCTCACAGAAGTCATGAATTCCAAAGCGTTTCTCCTTCTGAAGAATCCATCTCTGGCCGTAGAATGGGTCCTCGTCAGAATCGTGAGAATCAGGGCATGCCCCAAACCCTGCTCCAGCGCATCGAAAAGCTAGCCGAAATCGGCATTGCCTTGTCCGCCGAGAAGGACACGCCGCGGCTCATGGAGATGATCCTCCTCGGCGCGAAAGCTATCACCAATGCCGATGCAGGGACGCTGTACTCCGTCACGGAAGATGGGCATATCGCCATGGAAATCCTGCGCACGGACTCGCTCAATTTCGCGATGGGCGGCGCCACCGGCACACCGGTGCCTTTCCCGCCCATTCCGCTGCGCGACAGCGCGGGCCTGCCGAACCGGCGCATGGTGGTGACCTACGCAGTGCACGAGGACACCACCGTGAACATCCCCGACGCCTACGACGCCGAAGGCTTCGACTTCTCCGGTACGCGCGACTTCGATCGCCGCACCGGCTACCGCTCCCGCTCGTTCCTCACCGTGCCCATGAAAAACCATGAGGGCGACATCATCGGCGTCCTGCAGCTCATCAATGCCCAGGACGAGGACACCGGCGCGGTCATCCCCTTCTCCGACGAGGCCGAGCGTTTCACCCGCGCGCTCGCCTCGCAAGCCGCCATCGCGCTCACCAATAAGCGCCTCATCGGCGACCTGCAAAACCTGTTCAAATCCTTCATCCACCTCATCGCCGAGGCCATTGACGAAAAATCGCCCCACACCGGCCAGCACTGCCGGCGCGTGCCGGTCATCACCATGCTGCTGGCCGAGGCGGCCGCCGCCGCCAACGACGGCCCATTCCGTGACTTCCGGCTCAGCGACGAAGACCGCTTCGAGCTGGAAGTGGCGGCGTGGCTGCACGATTGCGGCAAGATCACCACGCCCGATCACGTCATGGACAAGGCCACCAAGCTGGAGACCCGCTTCGATCGCATCGCGCTGGTCGAGGCGCGCTTCGAGGTGCTCCGGCGCGACGCGGAGATCGCCCTGCTGCGACGCCGCCTCGAGGCGGGCAACAATGCCCGGGCCATCGCCGAGGCCGACGCCGAGTACGCCGCGACCTGCGCGCGGCTGGCCGACGAACGTGTCTTCCTGCGCGGCGTGAACCTGGGCGGGGAGTTCCTGAGCGAGGCCGCCCAGGCGCGGCTGAAGGACATCGCGCAGCAGGGCTTCACCACCTTCGACGGCGACACCGCGCGCTTGCTCACCGACGAGGAGACCTACAACCTCTGCATCAGCCGCGGCACGCTCAATCCGACCGAACGCCAGATCATCAACAACCATATCGTCGCTACGCAGAAGATGCTGGAGGCGCTACCGTTCCCGAAGCAGCTCCGGCGTGTGCCCGAATACGCCGGCAGCCACCACGAGCGGGTCGACGGCCGCGGCTATCCGCACGGCCTCACCGGCGCCCAGATGTCCGTGCAGGCGCGCATCATGGCCATCGCCGACGTGTTCGAGGCACTGACCGCATCCGACCGCCCCTACAAGCCCGGCAAGCCGCTGTCGGAGTCCCTCGCCATTCTCGCCGACATGGCCCGCGACGGGCATATCGATGCGGACCTGTTCGCGTTGTTCGTGCGTGCAGGCGTTCACCTGCGTTATGCCGAGCAGTACCTGAACCCGGCGCAGATCGATGCCGCCGCACTGGACGACACGCTGCTGGCGCACAAGGCCTGAAACTTTCCCAGCCAGGAATGGACCCCGGCCTTCGCCGGGGTGACGAAGAAGAAGGATGGCATGGGTGCCGGTCTTCGCCGGGTGACGTCTGGGAGGTTGGGCCTGCCTCAGGCGATGGCCCCCGTACCGGCGTCGTTGCGCTCCCAGCTGAAACGCGACTCGCGGAACAGGCGCAGGCAGGCGTCGCATACCGCGGCATCGTAAAGCACACCCTTGTGACGTTCGATCTCGGCCAGCGCCGCCGCGAACGGCAAGGCCGGGCGGTAGGGGCGGTGCGAGGCCATGGCCTCTACCACGTCCGCCACAGCAATGATGCGCGCCTCCGGCAGGATGGCGTCCGCGCCGAGACCCTGCGGATAACCGCTGCCGTCGAGGCGCTCGTGATGCTGCACCACCATCTCCGCCACCGGCCACGGGAAATCGATGCCCTTGACGATGTCGTAGCCCATGAGGGGGTGCGAACGGATGATGTCGAACTCCGCTTCCGATAGCTGCCCCGGGCGGTTCAGAAATTCCGCAGGCACATAGATCTTGCCGATGTCGTGGATCTGCGCACCGAGACGCAGACCCTGCAGGCGTTCCGCATCGAGCCCCAATTCCTCGCCGATGGCGACGGCGAGTTCGGCCACGCGCGTCTGATGGCCAGCGGTGTAGGGGTCGCGTTTTTCGATGGTGATGGCGATGGCCTCGATGGTCTGCACCAAGGCCTTCTGCAGTTGCATGCCGATGCGCGCCTTGTCTTCCTCCATGCGCTTGCGCGCGGAGATGTTCAACAGGCTGGCGCGGCTTTCGATGATGCGTCCATCCGCATCGCGCACCGGCTCCATCGACAGACTCACCCACACCGGATTGCCGTCGCGGCGGCGCAGGCGCACTTCCTGATCGCGGATGGGTTCACCGGACAGAAAGCGCCGGAACAGCGAGCGCGCGCGCTCGACGCCTTCGTCGCCCGGCTCGTGGAACGCCTCCACGGTCATGCGCAGCAGGTCTTCGCGCGCGTAGCCGAGCAGGCGTTCAGTGGCCGCGTTGGCCTGCAGGATGGCGCCATCCTCCGCACGCACCGAAACGTAGGCGGTCGGCGCGGTTTCGAACAGCTCGTGATAACGGCGCTCGCTGTGCATGAGCTGCGCCTCGGCCTGTTCGCGCAATACGCGGTTGCGTGCGGTGGTGATGCCGAAGGCCAGGTCGTCGGCCAGTTCGCCCAACAGGCGCACCTCCGCCTCGTCGAAGGCATCCGGGTCTGCGGCATCGATGGTGAGGCTGCCCAGTACATTGCCCCCCACGCGCAAGGGCAGCGAAATGGCCGAGGCGAAGCCGCTCGCGCGCGCCATCTGCCGCCAGGCCGAGGGCGGTTCGGTCGCAGCAATATCCCGCTCGATGTGGGGTTCGCCCGTCCGCATGGCGATGGCCGCGGGACTGTCGTGCACCCCCTCGTGCGCGCAGTGCGCGCGCATGGCCGTCAGATAGCCGCCCTCCTCGCCGGCCTGGGCCACCGGGCGCACGGGCCATGTGGGATGGTCGGGGTCCGCGTAGCCCACCCACGCGAAGCGGTAGCCGCCCACGTCCACCAGCACGTTGCAGATGTCGTGCAGCAACTGCTCCTCGGATTCGGCGCGCACCAGGGTCTCGTTGCCGCGGCTCAGGGTGCGCAGTGCACGGTTCAGGCGCTGCAACTCGCGCTCGGCGAGGCGGGCCTCGGTGACGTCCTGCACGGTGCCGATCATGCGTACCGGCGCACCGGTCTCGTCCCACTCCACCACGGCCCGTTCGTGCACCAGACGCTTGCTGCCGTCGGGCAGCACGATGCGGTGGTCGATGGCGTAGTCGCGCTCGCGGCGCAGCGCCTTGTCGACCCCCTCCTGCACCAACGCGCGGTCATCCGGATGCACGCGTTCCAGGAAGGCCGGGTAGGTGGCGCCGAACTCTTGTGGCGCCAGGCCGAAGATACGGTAGATCTCGTCGGACCAGTCCAGCCCGTTGGTGGCGATGTTCCAGTCCCAGTTGCCCAGGCGCGCCACGCGTTGCGCCTGCGCCAGGCTTTCCTCGCTGCGCCGCACCGCCGCCTCGGCTTCGAGGCGGCGCAGGGTATTGGCGACCACCTCGCCCACGGCACTCAACAGGCGGATGTCCTCGGGGGCCCAGTGCCTGGGCGCCTGCGAGGTATCGAAGCCGAGAATACCCAGCATGGCCCCACCGCTGGCGAGCGGCACCATGAGCAGCGAACGGATGCCCATGGCGGACAGCAGCGCGCGATCGGGCGCGGCTTCGTCCGGCAGTGCGTCCACGTCCGCTACGTCCAGCGCCTCGAACCGCGCCAGGTGGCGCGAAATCCACGGCAGCTCGGCGAGCACCAGCTCCTGCCTGCGCTCGCCGTGACATGCGACGCCGCTGTCGCACCATTCGCTGGTGTTGCAAAGCACCCCGCGTTGCGCGTCATAACGAAACAGGTAGGCACGCTGCGCCTGCACGGACGCCCCGATACGCGCCAGGGCCGAGTGCATTTCCGCATCGAAGCTGGTCACATCCACGGCCACGAAGCGCGCCGCAATGGCGCCGACTTCGGACTCGAAGGCAAGACGGTAGGTGAGGGCCTGTTGCGCAGCCTTGATGCTGCGCAGGTCCATGAGCGTGAACACCCCGCCGCTGCCGCCGTCACCACGGAAGGCACTGCCGGTGACGAACACCGGTACCGGCGCCGCGGACGCGTGCAGCGCGAATTCGCCGCTCACCCGCCCCGCGGACAGTCCGTTCATCAGCTCGTCGATACGCCCGCGATCGGCGTCAGTAAACAGATGCCGCAGGGTGGTCTCGCACAGCTCACCGATGGCGATGCCCGTGAGTCCGGCGAGGGCGGGATTGACGTACACGATGCGCCCGTCCGCATCGGTGACCACGATGCCTTCGCCTGCTTGATCAACCGCATGGGCAAGGAGGCGGCGCTGCGCCTCCGCGCGGCGCTCCGCGGTGACGTCCTCGAGGATGTGAATCGCGTGGCTGGCACCTTCCACGCCGCGGATCCCGAAGGAACGGGACACGAACACCTCACCACTCTCCAGGTGCAGCTCGGCGATGCCGACGCTCGACGGGTCATCGGCGAACTCGCGGCAGCTGGCCATGGGTTCGCTGAGATGGGGAAAGACCTCCCAGTACGGGCGACCCAGGGCCGCGTCCGCCGTGACGCCGGCACGCGCCAGATAGGCCGGGTTGGCGTGCACGATGCGTCCGCCGCGATCGTGGATGAAGATCGGGTCGGTGATGGCATCGAAGGCGTCGTGCCAGTCGCGCAAGGCCAGTGACTCGCGGCGTCGGCTATGCTCCAGTTCGGCCAGCGCCGTGCTCAGCTCGGCGGTGCGCACCGCCACCTCGTCCGCCAGTGCGTCACGGACGTGGCGCAGGGCGAGATCCGCATGGCGCAGGCGCCGGTTGAGCCGCGCCAGATACCACATGACCGCGACGAGCAGCGCGACGATCGCCGCCATCGGCAGCAGGTATCGGCCGTAGCTGCGCAGCAGACCGGCGAGCGTGGCGTCCTCGTTTGCGAACGGGCCGACGCGCAGCTCCTGCATCAGTTCGCGTACCGGCGTGTAGTCGGCGGGATCGGTCCAGCCGGCGCTCTGGCTGCGCAGCGCCGCCTCGCTCTGCGGCGGCATGGTCACGAGCACCGAGGCCACGCGCCGGGCCAGGTCGTCGGAGGTGTGGGCCACCTTGGCGAGCGGCCACTCCGGATAGAGTTCCGTGCTGCACAGATGGGGAAAGTCCGGGTGGCGCTGCGGATTGAGGACGCGAAAATCCGCCAGCGCGATCTCACCCCGATGGGCCATACGCTCGAGGATGTCGGTGCGCAGTGTGCCCGCGTCCACCAGGCCGTCACGCACGGCGAGCACCACCGCGTCGTGGGTGCCGCCAAAACGCAGTATGGCGAAATCCTTGTACGGGTCCACGCCCGCGCGGCGCAGTTCGCGCCAGGCGGCGCGGAATCCGCCCAGCGATCCCTGCTCTACGGCCATGAAAGTGTGGCCTTTGAGATCCGCCAGTTGGTGCAGGTGCGGGTTGTCGGCCCGCACGATCACCACGCCGCCGAAGCGCGTGGTCCATGCCTCGGCCACACGGCTGCGCAGCGTGGCCAGTGCCCGCAGACCGAAGCGCACCTGCAGGTCGATGAACTGCGAGGAATTCGTGATGACGAAATCGACCTTGCCGGCCTGCACCGCAAGCGGCAGTTCCTTGAAATTCAGCGGCACGATCTCGAAACGGTGGTCGCGGATGCGCTGATTCAGATAGCCCGCGGCCGGGTCCCACAGCGCCTCGGCTTCGGCAGTGCCGCGGTTGGCGAGCACGCCGATGCGCACGGCCTCGGCGGCGTTCGCCGGCAGCAAGAGCAGGCCGGCCAATAGCATGGCCGCAAGCAGGCCGGCCCCGGCACGCCACGCCGCCACACGCTTCACGCAGGGGCCTCCTGCACGGCAGGGGCGAAGAAACTGTAACGGTTGCGCCCCTCTGCCTTGGCCCGGTACATGGCCTGGTCCGCGTGCTTGAGCAATTCATCGGCGCTGAACGCATCGCTGGGGTAGACCGCGATTCCGACCGATGCGGTTACCCTGCCCTCCGCACCGCCCAGTGCGAACGGCTGGGCCAGCAGTTCCACGATCTTGCCCGCGGCGACAGCCGCGTCGATGTGATGGAGGAGCCCGGTCAGGATCACCGTGAATTCGTCGCCGCCCATGCGCGCCACGGTGTCGCTCTCGCGCACCGCGCCGGTGATGCGTCGCGCCGTTTCCACAAGCAGCCGGTCACCGGCGGCGTGACCGAAGGCGTCGTTCACGTTCTTGAAACCGTCCAGATCGATGTACAGCAGGGCCATGGCGTGGCCGTGACGATCCACCTGCGCTATGGCCTGACGCAGCCGCTCGGCGAACAGGGTGCGGTTCGGCAGCCCGGTGAGGGTGTCGTAATTGGCCTGACGCCAGACCTTCTGCGCCACGGCCTTGCGATCGGTGATGTCGGAGAAGCTGACTACGGCCCCCTGCGTGACACCGTCCACGACCATGGGCCGCGCACGAAACTCCACCGGGAAGCTGCGCCCGTCGGCGCGACGAAAATCGATGTCGTCCCGGTGCACCGTATGCCCCATGCGGTAGGCCGCCACGAAGGGATGTCCATCGCCCGCCACCAGCAGCGGTTCGAGATCGCGTCCGAGCAGGTCTTCCTGCGCCGCGTAACCGAGGGCCTCCAGAGCCAGTCCGTTGCAGAAGGTGCAGCGCCCGCGCGCGTCGAGCCCGAGAATGCCCTCGCCCGAGGACTCGATGAGCAGGCGCAGCCTGGCCGCGGTGAACTCGCGTTCGCTCATCTCCTGCTGCAGCTCGGCGGTGCGTTGTGCCACCAAATCCTCCTGCTCCTGTCGGGCGCGTTGCAGTGACATCGCGTGCCTGCGCATGTGTCCCAGGCTCGCCAGGATGAGCGTAGAGACCAGCAGCCAGACCACGCCGTGTACCACGCCCAGGCTCATGCGCTGATGGTCGGCACCTGCCAACAGCTCGCCGGCATCGAAACGCACCGACAATGCGCCGCGCACATCACCTTCGCGATAGTCCTGGTGCGCATGGCATTCCAGGCACGGCTCGGTAACCACGAGCGCCGCCATGTAGCGCATGTACGGCACACCGCCTTCATCAGCCAATGCGAAATGCTCGCGCGCTCCGTCGGCGAACGCCTCCAACCCGGCGCGCTCCCAGTCGTCCGGCGCATTCTTTGGGTTCACCGGATCGAGGCTGGTCAGGCGCGCATCGACGTCGGTCAGTTCCCCGAGGGTGGCGCCGAGCTGGCGCAGCATGTAGCCGGGACTGATCTGGGTGAGCCGACCACCCGATGGGGTCGCGATGTCCTCGGCGAGTCCCGGCAGCCGGACGCCGGGCGCGCCCGCATCCACGGGCGCATACACGCCGCCGCTGTGCGCGTTCCACAGCCGCATGGACTCCATGACTGCGAACACGAAGCGGCCGTGCCCCAAGGCCAGCTCATGGGCGTGCCCGGTCAGGTGACGCCAGTTCCAAAGCAAGGAACCGGCCGCGAGCGCCATCCAGATGGCCAGGGGGATGATCCAGTATCTGCGCTCCAGCACGAGGCGGTTCATGCCGCCGGAACTCCGCATTGGCCGGGAAAGGGGAACGTACCCCGAAGCGGCGGCGGGTACAACGGGCCGGTTCACTTCCGGAGAATTTCCGCAATGATCGCGGCCGCCTCCCGGGCGCCGTCGGCAGCAACGGGTGCGCGGCGCGGCATGGCGAAAAGCGTCTCCAGGGCCGTGTCCAGGCGCCCGGCCAGCAGGTCCGGACGCGCCACCTCCACGGCATGGATATTTCCGTGGAGCCACGCCACCAGCGCCGGCTCTTCGGGCCAATCGCCGCGCCGCACATACAGCACCGGCACGCCGGCCACCGCGGCCTCGGCGAAACTGCCGTAGCCCGGTTTGGTGAGCAGCGCATCACTGGAGGCGAGCACATCGGAAAATGGCATGTCGAGGGATTCCATCTCGACCACGTCATCCCGCCCCACGCCCCAGGCCCGCGCCGCCACGAAGCGTACCCCCGGCCACCGCGGCCAGCTCTCCATGGGCAGGCGCAGGGCGATGCCGCCCATGGCCACCAGCACCAGGCGCTCGTCCGGGGACAGGCCCAGCCTGGCGTCCAGTTCCGTGCGACGATTCACGCCGCACGTGGCGATGGGACCGATGGCGCGCGTGTTGGTGAGCTCGGGCATGGGCATGGACGGCGCCGGACGCAGGAACTGCTGCGCGCTGGCGTAGGCTTCCAGCATCTGCCGGCGGATGGCCGCCGCCTCGACCAGATGCCCGCAGTAGTGACGGTAGATGCCTTCCCAGTGCAGCGAACACAGCGCTACGGCCGGGATGCCGGCACGCGCAGCGCCGGCGAGGGCCAGGTAGGGCACGTCCGCCAGCACCAGATCGGGCGCCGCGGCGGCGATCTCCTCCGCAACGGCCGCGACGCGTGCGTCCCAATCGGTGTGCAGTTCACGATAGGCACAGGCGCTTGCCTCCAGGTCCACGTCCAGGGCCGAGGTCTGCACCATGCCGAAATCATCACGTGCCCGTTGCAGCGTGAAGGCGCCGCCGATACGGGCGGCGAGATGGGCTTCCGGCACGGCGGCACGCAAGGTCAGCCGCAGTTCGGGCAGGCACGCGCGCAGGGCGTGGATCACCGGCGCAACCTGGGCCACGTGGCCGAAGCCGTGAGAAGAGATGGCGACCAGCAGGTGGGGATGTTTCATCGGTTGTCTTTGGGGTTATGACGCGGAGGGTGCGGAGGCGCAGAGGACGCGGAGAAAAAACGAATACTCTCTCGCACCGAGCACGTGTTAGCGGAGAACCGGGTTCGCCTGAGCGCATGACGGGCACGCTCGGGAATCCCTCCGTGTTACGACCCACCTCGTGCCCCACCTCGCGGTCCGTCTCAAGGCTCCTCCGCCAAGGCGTTCTCCACCGGCGCGCCGCCGCGGGCCTCCTGCAGTTTGCGATAGAGCGTACGCTCGCTCACGCCGAGTTCCGCCGCCAGTTCGCGCTTGTCGCCGGAAAAACGCGCCACCGCCCATAGCAGGTAGCGACGCTCCATCTCTTCCAGCGGGATGACTTCGGGCGGCAGCGGACCCGGCACGCGCGGCGCGGTGCCACAGCGGCATTCATCCGGCAGGTGTTCGGGCAGGATCACCTCGCCGTCGCACATGAGCGCGGCGCGCTCCATGAGGTTGCGCAGCTCGCGGATGTTGCCCGGGAAGGCGTAATCCTCGAGACAGGCCATGGCCTCGGCGGACAGTCGTAACCTGCGGCCACCGTCGAGCCGGTGCAGCAGGCTCTCGGCAAGCAGCGGCAAGTCCTCCATGCGCTCGCGCAGCGCCGGCAGCTCGATGGGGAAGGTATTGATGCGGTAATAGAGGTCCTGGCGGAAACTGCCGTCCGCCACCATCTCCTTCAGGTGCCGATGGGTGGCGCATACCAGGCGGAAATCGGCCTTCTGCGCCTCCAGGCCGCCCACGCGCCGAAAGGTGCCGCTCTCCAAAAGGCGCAGCAGTTTCACTTGCAGGGGCAACGGGATGTCGCCCACCTCGTCGAGGAACAGGGTGCCGCCGCGCGCCACTTCCACCAGGCCGATCTTCTGCGCCTGCGCGCCGGTGAAGGCCCCCTTCTCGTGACCGAACAACTCGCTCTCGAAAAGCGTCTCCGTCAGCCCGGAACAGTCCACGGGCACGAACGGGCCCTTGGCGCGGAGACTGGCGTCGTGAATGGCCTGGGCGATGAGCTCCTTGCCGGTGCCCGACTCGCCGAGCAACAACACGGTCGCCTCGGACGGTGCCACGCGGCGCACCAGTTCCAGCACTCGATTGAAGCGCGGCGCGCGCCCCACCAGGCCGGCGGCGCTGGGATTGGGGCTCGCCAGGCGCGCGAAATGCATCACTTCCACATAAAAGCGCGTGACGTTGTGGCCGTCGCGCACCGGGAAAATCTCCACGTCCACATGCTCCTCGCCGCGGGCGGTGTGATGCAGGTGCAGGTCACGCTGGGGTTGGCCGGTTTCCATGCAGCGTCGCAGCGGGCAGCTTTCGCCGGCTTGATCACAGGGCAGCTGGTAACGGTGCGACACCTGATAGCAGCGCACGGACGCACCACCTTCCGGCAGGGTAAATTCGCGGCGGTAGGCGCCATTGGCCGCCATCACGCGATAGTCCGGTGAGATCAGGACGGCCGGCTGATGCAGCGCCTCGAGTACCGCAGCAAGTTCGTTCAGGTCGGGCATGGCTCGGTCATCCGCGGCAGTTCGCGTCGCACCATATGCCACCGATGACATGCGCGGCAACCCGAAAGCGCCGTCTCGGATGGCATGGTTATGCGTAACAGTGTGATCCGCATCGCAAAAGCCAAGACCCCAGCGTGCTGCTGCGGCCTGTTGTTTCAGGCACAGGCTTTGCTGTGACGTTGTGGATGAGTCTTGTCCCAGTAGCTTTTGGGGACGCTGTTCGTACCGGAACGCACAGCGAGCACCGGGTGGGAATCGTCCGAAGCAGTCGTCCAAAAAACGGCATGCGCTGGTGTCGACGTGCCCAACCGGCCGGTCCCGCCCAGGGACAGGCTGCGGTGTGTCACGCCCGCGTCAGGCCAGAAATCTGAGAGGAGAAGTACTGCATGATTGCGGAAGAAGTCGTCGACCTGTCGCGGCTGCAATTCGCCCTCACGGCGATGTATCACTTTCTGTTTGTACCGCTGACACTCGGGTTGTCCTTCCTGCTGGTCATCATGGAATCGGTGTACGTGATGACGGGCAAGGAGGTCTACAAAGACATGACCAAGTTCTGGGGCAAGCTGTTCGGGATCAACTTCGCCCTGGGCGTCACCACCGGCATCACCATGGAGTTCCAGTTCGGCACCAACTGGGCGTATTACTCCCATTACGTGGGCGATATTTTCGGCGCCCCGCTCGCCATCGAGGGCCTCATGGCCTTCTTCCTGGAATCCACCTTCATCGGCCTGTTCTTCTTCGGCTGGGATCGCCTCAGCAAGGCCAAGCATCTGATGGTGACCTTCCTGACGGCGTTCGCCTCCAACCTGTCCGCGTTGTGGATCCTGGTCGCCAACGGCTGGATGCAGAACCCGGTAGGTTCGGAATTCAGTTTCGAGACCATGCGCATGGAGATGACCAGCTTCACCGAAGTGCTGTTCAACCCGGTGGCGCAGGTCAAGTTCGTGCACACGGTGTCGGCGGGCTACACCACCGGCGCCATGTTTGTGCTGGGCATCTCGGCCTACTACCTGCTGAAGGGCCGCGATCTCGGCTTCGCGCGCCGCTCCTTCGCCATCGCTGCCGCCTTCGGCCTCGCCAGCGTGCTGTCCGTGATCGTGCTGGGCGACGAATCCGGTTATGAGCTCGGCGACGTGCAGCGCACCAAGCTGGCCACCATCGAGGCGGAATGGGAGACCCATGCGGCCCCGGCCGCGTTCACCCTCATCGGTATCCCCGATCAGGAGAATATGAAGACCGATTACGCGGTGAAAATACCGTATGCGCTCGGTCTCATCGCCACCCGTTCCACCCATGAGGAAGTCACGGGCATCAAGGACCTGATGGTCGAGCACGAGGCACGCATCCGCAACGGCATGGTGGCCTATGGCCTGCTGCAGCGCCTGCGTTCCGGCGAGGTGACCGATGAACTCAGGGCCGAATTCGATGCGGTCAAGAAAGACATCGGTTATGGCCTGCTGCTCAAGTCATACACCGAGAACGTGGTGGATGCGACCGAGGAGCAGATCCAGATGGCGGTGAAAGATACCATCCCCGAGGTGGCGCCGCTGTTCTGGACCTTCCGCATCATGGTAGCCGCCGGCTTCCTGATGCTGTTCATCTTCGCCGCAGCGTTCTACTACTGCACCAAGCGCCAGGTGGGCGAGAAAAAGTGGCTGCTCAAGCTCGCCCTCTACGGTATCCCGCTGCCCTGGATCGCCGCCGAGACCGGCTGGTTCGTGGCGGAGTACGGGCGGCAGCCCTGGTCCATCGGCGAGGTGCTGCCGGTGAATCTGTCGACCTCGACGCTGACCACCGGTGATCTCACTTTCTCGCTGATCGGCTTCATCGGCTTCTACACGCTGCTGCTGTGCGTGGAGATGTACCTGATGATCAAGTTTGCCCGCCTTGGCCCCTCCAGCCTCGGCACCGGCCGGTACCACCACGAAAAGAAAGGTGACGCCCTCAACGTGACGCCGGACTCTGCGCCGACCCTCGCGTAACCGTCACGGATCAGCTAACGAGGTACACAATGATTCTCGACTATGAAACGCTGAAACTGGTGTGGTGGCTGTTGGTGGGCGTGTTGCTCATCGGCTTCGTCATCACCGATGGCTTCGATATGGGCGTGGGCGCGCTGTTGCCGTTTCTCGGCAAGAACGACGAAGAGCGCCGCGTGATCATCAACACGGTCGGCCCGCACTGGGACGGCAATCAGGTGTGGTTCATCACCGCGGGCGGCGCCATTTTCGCCGCTTGGCCAGCGGTGTATGCCGCGGCCTTCTCGGGCTTCTACATCGCCATGCTGCTGGTGCTGTTCGCGCTGTTCTTCCGCCCGGTGGGTTTTGATTACCGATCCAAGGTGGCCGACCCACGCTGGCGCAACACCTGGGACTGGGGTCTGTTCGTGGGTGGTGCGGTGCCGGCACTGCTGTTCGGCGTGGCCTTCGGCAACCTGATCCTCGGCGTGCCGTTCCATCTGGATGAGTTCCTGCGTCCCACCTACACCGGCTCGTTCTTCGGCCTGCTGCGTCCGTTCGCATTGCTGGCCGGCGTGGTGAGCCTGTCCATGCTGGTGATGCACGGCGCCATCTGGCTGCACTGGCGCACCGTGGACCCCATCGCCTCGCGCGCCCGCACCACGGCGACCTGGGCCGGTGTGGTGATGATCGCGGCCTTCGCCGGCGGCGGCCTGTGGCTCGCCAGCGGCATGGACGGCTTCCGCATCATCGACATGCCGCCCACCGATGCACTGCCCAATCCGCTGGCCAAGAGCGTTGAGATTGTCAACGGCGCCCTGTTGAGCAACTACGACGCGTATCCGTGGATGATGGCTGCGCCGGTACTCGGCTTCGTGGGTGCGATCATGGCCATCCTGCTCGTGCGCATGGGCCGCTCGGCCTGCGCCTTCGTGTCCAGTTCCCTGGGCATGGCGGGCGTGATCCTCACCGCCGGGTTCTCCATGTTCCCGTTCGTGATGCCATCGAACACGCACCCGGCCAGCAGCCTCACCGTGTGGGATGCGCCGTCGAGCCATCTCACGCTCACGGTGATGTTCTGGGCCGCGGTGATCTTCGTGCCCATCATTCTTGGCTACACGGTGTGGACCTACCGCGTCATGTGGGGCAAGTACACGGTGGAGCACATCCGCGCTCACGAGCACGAAGCCTACTGAGTTCATCCTGCGGAACCGGGGAATCCCCCGCGCCCTCCTCTCGCGCCCCGGTTTCCGCAGATCTTATTGAAGGAGGAAGACATCAATGTGGTATTTCACCTGGATCCTCGGCGTACTTCTCGCCAGCGCCTTTGGCATCATCAACGTAATGTGGCTGGAATCCGAGAAGGACCTGGACGCGAACTGCTGATCTGCCAGCCCCCGGCCCGCATGGCGCCGGGGGCTTTCATGTCCCGAGCCAGGGTCGTGGCCCCTATCTCCCAGCCGCCTGCTCGCCTTCACCCTGTGCCGGTAGCCTGGTTTGTCCAAAGAAATCGCCGCCCTGGGAGGTCGCGCACGCGCCACGGCATGGGCGCGCCTAGGGTGGGGCGCGGCGGCGGGTTTCGTGTACAGCGTGGGCTTCGTGCGCGCCACGCCATGAGGCGAGTCGTCTTCCATTCTCTCTGTAGCCGGCAGTTCATGGCCCCCGGCAGCCTTTCCATACTGGAATTTCCTTAATCCATCGTTTGATCCACGGCGATTTGGCGTTACGATACGCGGTCCAAAACGCGTACGGATTTCTCCTACGCCTGCTGATCCCCGGATCTTTTCCCAGCGCGTCTGGTCGTCTCCCGGGGTTCCCCAGGCTGGGCGACCGACTTTTCGTCTCTTCGACTTTAGGAGCTGCTATGGCCCACATCGTGATCCTCGGCGCCGGTACCGGCGGCATGCCCTGCGCCTACGAAATGCGTGATGCGCTCGGCAACGATCACCGCATTACCGTGGTCAACGCCAAAGATTATTTCCAGTTCGTGCCCTCCAACCCATGGATTGGTGTGGGCTGGCGCAAGCGCTCGGAAATCACCTTCCCGCTGCGTCCCTACCTGGAGCGCCGCAACATCAATCTGGTGGCCGACACCGTCACCCGCATTATCCCGGAAGAAAACCGCCTCGAACTCGAGAACAGCGATCCCATCGCCTTCGACTACCTGGTGATCGCCACCGGTCCGAAGCTCGCCTTCGAGGAAGTGGAAGGCTCCGGCCCGCACGGCGGCTACACCCATTCCGTATGCACCGTCGACCATGCTGAGCTGGCCTTCGCTGATTACCAGAAGCTCGCCGAGGAACCCGGTCCGGTGATCATCGGCGCCATGGCCGGCGCCAGCTGCTTCGGCCCGGCCTATGAGTACGCCGCCATCGTCGATACCGACCTGCGCCGTCGCAAGGTCCGCGATCGCGTGCCCATGACCATGGTCACCTCCGAACCCTACATCGGCCACCTGGGCCTGGGCGGCGTGGGCGACTCCAAGGGCATGATGGAGTCCGAGCTGCGCACCCGCCACATCAAGTGGATCTGCAACGCCAAGGTGAGCAAGGTCGAGGCCGGCAAGATGTTCGTGGCCGAGCACAACGACAAGGGCGAGGTGATCAAGGAACACGAACTGCCGTTCAAGTTCTCCATGATGCTGCCCTCGTTCAAGGGCGTGGATGCCGTGGCGGGCGTGGAAGGCCTGTGCAACCCACGCGGCTTCGTCATCGTCGACGCCCAGCAGCGCAGCCCCAAGTACCCGAACATCTACGCCCTGGGCGTGTGCATCGCCATCCCGCCCGTCGAGGCCACCCCGGTGCCCACCGGCGCGCCCAAGACCGGCTACATGATCGAGTCCATGACCACCGCCATCGTGCACAACATCCGCGACGAAATCGCCGGACAGACCCCGCACGAGACCGGCACCTGGAACGCCATCTGCCTGGCCGACCTGGGCGACTCCGGCGCCGCCTTCGTGGCCCTGCCGCAGATCCCGCCGCGCAACGTCACCTGGTTCAAGAAGGGCAAGTGGGTGCACTGGGCGAAGATCGCCTTCGAGAAGTACTTCATGCGCAAGATGAAGAAGGGCACCTCCGAGCCCATCTACGAGAAGTACGTGCTGAAGCTGCTCGGCATCACCCGCCTCAAGGACAAGCAGCTGAAGTAATCGGGCGGCTGCGAGTGAAGGGCGCCACGAAGCGCCTGCCGCGACTGTCACGTTGGCGCTGCGCGCCAACGTGACCTACGGGCATCGTTCTTGCGTAGGTCATTGCGAAGCTACGTGACATCTTCCTGCCATGACTGTCACGTAGGCGCTGCGCGCCAACGTGACCGACGGGCATCGTTATTGCGTAGGTCATTGCGAAGCTACGTGACGTCTTCCTGCCGCGACTGTCACGTAGGCGCTGCGCGCCAACGTGACTACGGACATCGTTAATGACGTGCGACGCGGCCGCATCGCAATCACGAACGTAACCGCGCGTGCATGGCCGCGTACGTCCCGCCGGCGGCGAGCAGCGCGGCATGGGTTCCGCGCTCCACGAGGCGGCCGCGATCCAGCAGCAGGATCTCGTCCATGGCCTCCAGTCCCACCAGACGATGGGTAATCAGCAGCACGCTGCGCCCCTTCATGAGCCCGTCGAGCGCTTGCATCAACTGGCGCTCGGTTGCGGCGTCCAGCCCCTCGGTGGGTTCGTCGAGCAGCAGCACCGGCGCGTCCTTGAGCAGCGCCCGGGCGATGGCCACACGCCGCGCCTGGCCCCCCGAAAGGCGCAGGCCCGCCTCCCCCACCCAGGTGTCGAGACCCTCGGGCTGGCTCGCCACGAATTCGCTCAGTTGCGCGATGTCCAACGCGACCGCCAGTTGCTCCTCACTGGCCTGCGGGTTGGCCACGCGCAGGTTTTCGCGCAAGGTGGTGGTGAACAAATGGGTGCGCTGGGACACCACGGCGAAATGACGGCGCAGGTCGTCACCGTGGAAACAGCGCAGATCGTAGCCGCCGAGGGTGATGCTGCCCGCCTGCGGGTCCCAAAAGCGCAGCAGCAGATTGAACAGCGTGCTCTTGCCCGAACCGGTGGCGCCGACCACGGCGATGCGCCGGCCGGGCGGCAGGTCCAGATCGATGTCGTCGAGCGCCGGCACAGCGGTCTCGACATAGCAAAAACGCACGCCGCGCAGCGTGATGCCATGGTGGGACGGACGCGGCGAAGGCTGGACGGGATCCGGCGCCTGCGGCTGCGCATCCACGATCTCGAAAATGCGCCGTGCCGCACCCAGGGTCTGACCCAGCATCTGGAAGGCCTGGGGCAGCGGCATCACCACCTCGAAACTGGCCAGTGCGAACAGCACCAGCATGGCCAACTCCGGACGCTCCAGCACACCGCTGCCGACGAGCGGAATGGCGAGCAGCGCCATGCCCCATGCCGTCAGGTTGGCGGAGAGTCCCAGCGATGCCTGGGACAGGCCGCTCAGCCGGCTCATGTGTTGCTGCGCGTCGGTGAGGTCGACGCTCAAACTGCGGATTTGTTCCGCCTGACGCTCGGCGGCGCCGTACACCAGCAATTCGCTCATACCCTGCAGGCCATCGACGGCGCTGGCCTGCAAGGCGGCATTGGCCTCCACCAGCGCGCGGCCGGGCCGTCGCCCGAGTCGCTGCAGGACAAAAGGCACGACCACGCCCACGATTAGCAAGAAAACGAGATTCACCACCGCCAGAGACGGGTGATACCGATACAGGAACAGACCCACCGCCGCAGCGCCGAGCAGCGCCACGGCCACCGGCACCAGGATGCGTAGGTAGAGGTTGTCCAAGGTGTCGATATCAGCGCGGATGCGGCTCAGTAGATCGCCGCTGCGGTATTGCTCCAGGCGTGCGGGGGCGAGCGGTTCCAGATGGGTGTAGAACCACACCCGCAGTCCCGACAGCAGGCGGAAAGTCGCCTCGTGGGTCACCAGGCGCTCGCCGTAGCGGCCCGCGGTACGCACGATGGCGAAGGTGCGGATCAGCGCCGCCGGGGTGAAGTAATTCATGCCTACCCCGGCCAGGCCCGCCAAGGCCATGGCCGCGATGAACCAGCCCGAGACCGCCATCAAGCCCACGTTGCTGATCAGCGTGACGAAGGAAAGCAGCACGCCCAGGGCCATGGGCTTCCAGTACGGCGTCACCAGGCGTGTGAGACGGAGCAGATCGCTCATGGCCGCACCTCCTCGTCACCGCCGTAGGCGGCCGCCAGGCGCGCATACAAGCCGCCTGCGGCCAGCAGGGCGGCGTGCTTGCCCTGTTCAACCACGCGCCCTTGATCGAGCACCACGATGCGATCCGCCTGGCGCACCGTGGCGAGGCGATGGGCCACCACCAGCAGGGAGCGGCCCTCGGCCAGCCGCGCCAGCGCCGCCTGCACCAGGACCTCGCTCTGTGCATCCAGACTGGCGGTAGGTTCGTCCAGCACCACCAGCGGCGCCTCCTTGAGGAAGGCACGCGCCAGGGCGATGCGCTGCACCTGGCCGCCGGACAGCCCTTGCCCGCCCTCGCCCACCGGCGTGTCGTAGCCCTGCGGCAGGCGCGTGATGAATTCATGGGCGTGGGCAAGGCGCGATGCCTGCTCCACAGCCGCGTGATCCGCATCGGGGCGGGCCAGGCGGATGTTGTCGCGCACGCTGCCATGGAACAAACGCGGCCGTTGCGGCACCCAGGCCACTTGCCGAAGCCACGCGTCCCGCTCCATGCGCGCGAGATCCGTAGTTTCGATGCGGATCTGTCCCGCGCCGGGTTGGAGAAAGCCCAGCAGCAGGTTGAGGAGGGTGCTCTTGCCCGCGCCGCTCGGACCCACCAAGGCCACGGTTTCACCGGGCGCAATGCGGAATGACGCCTCGGCCAGGGCACGGCGACCGCCCGGGTAGTCGAACGCTACCTTGTCGAAGGTGATCGCGAAGGGCCCCGCCGGCGGCGGCGCCGGCTCGGCGGGCGTGGCGGGAACGGGCGTTTCCAGCACTTCGACAAGCCGCTCGGCGGAGGCGATGGCATCCATGCGGGCGTGATAATGCGCACCCATTTGGCGCAAGGGCAGGTAAAACTCCGGTGCCAGCAGCAGCACGAAAAAGCCATGGAAGAAGGCCATTTCGCCGAACAGCAGACGGAAACCGATCAGCACCGCCACCACGGCGATGCTCACGGTGGAAAAGAATTCCAATACCAGGGACGAAAGGAAGGCGACGCGCAACACCGCCATGGTGCTCTTGCGGTGTACATCGGAGACGGCGGCGATCACCTGCGCCTCTCGGCGGCTGGCGTTGAACAGCTTGAGGGTGGTGAGTCCCTGGATGACGTCGAGGAAATGGGCGCTCATGCGCGCCAGCTGGCGCCATTGCTTCTGGTTGAGCCGCTCCGCCCCCTTGCCGATGAGGATCATGAACAGCGGAATCAGCGGCGCGGTGAGCAACATCACCAGGCCGGACACCCAGTCCAGCGGAAATACGAAGGCGAGGATGGCCAGCGGCACCAGGGCGGTGATGGCCATGTGCGGCAGGAAGCGCGCGTAATAGGCCTCCAGCTTCTCCACGCCGTCCACCAGCAGGCTGCTCAGTTCGCCGCTGCGCTCGCCGTGCAGGAAGGCCGGGCCCAGTGCCTGCACGTGACGATAGAGCCGTTGACGCAGCGCCAGCTTCACCTGCGCCGCCGCACGGAACGCCACCTGCTCCGACCACCATGCAAGCACCGCGCGCAGTGCGAACACGCCGAGCAGCGGCCACAGCCAATGCCACAGGCCGTCCAGCGGCGTTCCCTCCACCACGGCCGCGTTGATCACGCGCGCCAGCAGCCAAGCCTGCCAGATCAGCAAAAAGCCACCCGCCAGCCCCAGGCCCACTGACAGGTTCAGTGCCGTTCCTCCGAGATGACGTTGTCTGGAAAGCCAGCGCCCCGGCGTCAGCGGGGCGCCATTCAAGGTGTCGGAGGAATCGTCCATGCCGGGACTATACAGCGGCCTTTCACAGCCCTAATCGACAATTAGCAATCCCCGTGCGCGCAATGAACATGCCTGCGCTCCTTCCGGCTCGAATGCCGGGATCCATGCGCGCGAACGTCAGTCGCTCCTGTGGAACATGCAGCAGGGATTTCCTGCGAACCTCCGCGGCGATGGCTTCGTCTCCACGCCGCCTGAACCGATCACCCACGCCTGTATCGAAGCGTTCGCCCGCAAAGATGCTGGCGCCGTCCGCACCGAATGGGCGACGCGGACCCGCGATGCTCGACGCGGCACCTCTGTCATGCATGACGCTCAATAACGCCCCACCTGCGCCATTCACGCCAACTCCGACACGCCTCTTCCATTAGCGCGGTCCTGCACAAACACAACCTGTTGATCGTCCGCGTCTTTCATGGAAGTAAAAACCACGCCAACTCTGCGTTTTCGATGGCACTCGCCTTGCACTGGATAACAGCGGAGTAGTTCCCTCGCTCCAAACCCCGGCGTCCTCGCCAAGGGACGCATTCGGCGCAAGGAAGCGCCACTTGTTTCGCGGCGCGGAAAGTCCGAGCAGACCGGTGGCCAGCGGAAAACAAGCTTCCCTCTCATGGACAATTGATTAGGAATCCCTACGGTTTCAAACGAATTCCACATGCATTAGCAGTTCCGCATGAGCGAAGACTACGAGTGCGTGGACTGGTACTTCTGCAAGAAGCCGCTCTGACAGACGAGTGCCGGGCCACGGCGGCCGGCACTCACACAACTTGGCTTCTTTCTGGGGATTCACCCGTGAAAACGTTTACATCATCACCCATCGCCGCCACGTTCGTCGGCACGGGTCAGGCCTCGGCCGCTGATCTGGATGTCACGCTGCGGACATCGCCCATGCGTGCGGCAGCGTGCGTGCCTGTACGTCGCCATCGCATCTTCCATTGATCACTGATGCGTGGCTCCTGGATGGCCGCAGACATCTCGGTCACCGCCGTGACCACCTGATCGGTCTCCTGCTGCTGGCGCTCGACGCCTTGCAACGAGGAGCGCGTCACCTGCGACACGTAGTCTGCCGCCGACGCCAGTTGCGTCGTGGCGCCGACCACCTGCCGCATGAGTCCCTGGATGATCTCCACAAATGCGTTGAAGGCACGGGCCAGTTCCGCGGGCCCGTCGCGCCCTGTGGCAGGCAGCCGGCGCGTGAGATCGCCGCGCCCGTCTGCGATCTCACGCATGCTGCGGACCACCCGACACAGCGATCGCGACAGCCCTCGCATCATCCACGCCATGAGTCCAATGCCGGCCACGAGCGAGACGAGGGCCATGTCGAGACTGCGCTGGCGTACCTCGCCGCACTCGCGAGCACGTTCTGACCCATGACAGTCACGGCCCGTTGCTGTTCCGCGATAAGTCCGTCAAGAGCCTTGCGAATGGCCTTCCAATGCTGAGGCTCCTGCGCCGCAATGATCCGGTGGGCATCCACCGGACGGCCCTGCTCCACCGCGTCGAGTGCCTCGACGCGCACGCGCTGGACGATGGCCCAACGTGCAGCGATGTCATCGAGGGTGGCACGGGCTGTGCTCGCATCCGCAGCGGTGAGGCGGCGCACCTGTTCGAGCCGTTCGCCGAACGGCTTTGCCGGTCTGCACCACCACGGGACGGGATTCACTCAGCGAAGGCTCGAAGATCTTGTTGCGCACGGCAAACCCGCCGAGCAGGCCACTCCCGTACATGGCATGCAAGGCGTCCATGCGCGCATTCTCGTGTTGCTGCAGCGCCGGAAATCGTCGACCGCGTTGCGGAGTCCGCTCAGTGCATAAGCCAGCGCGACAAGAAACAGTCAGCGACCGTAACGAACGCGGCCAGGATACGGACGGTATTGCTATGGGGATTGAACATGAGCGGCGGATAGCGGAGATTCCCGGTGTGGACCTATGGTCCATCGCCTGGAACGGTAATACAAGCGGAGTACTTCTGATGCCCGAGCGAGCCGTCCCACGGGAGGATGCACGAACGGGACCGCGTCGCTATCTTACTAGGACGGGAGGGACAGCGCATGGAACCGACCGACGAGCTCGTCGAGGTCACAGAGCGTGCAAACCGGCTGCGCCGGCGTTGCATGGCCCGCTTGCTGCTGAGCGGCATCCTCACCTTGCACATTGCGCCTGCTGTCTTCTTCCCGCCGGTGCCGGTGCCTTCGGCACAGATTCTGCTGCTGGTCTTCGGGTTATTCTTCGCCGCATCGCTGGTGCGCTGGTTTCAATTGTGCGGCGCGCTGGCGGGACTGGAATTTTCGGGCTGGGCCTTCGACAACGAGGTGAGTGTGCAGCCGCGCCCCATCAACGGGCTCGACGAGCATCGGCCGTTGCCCGTCTGGCTCGTTCCGGACGCAGCGTCCCCGGCGCGGGACGCGCTCGTCGCGGCGGTGGACGAGGCCGTCGCCGGTCACGGCCCGCTCATGGTGCGGCGCAGCGAGTGCATCGCCGCGCACGGCTGCGTGACGGTGCACGACGCCGCCAATCTGATCATGGCGGCACGCGGCCTGGCGCGCGGCCGGCAGGCTCAATCGTGATGGCACCCGCAGCCTTGCCCGGCGTGATCGTGGCCGTGGTTATGTGAGGCGCGCATGTCCGGTGCCGGCAGCGGCTCGCCGTGCATCACGGCACGGGCCGCCAGGTAGGGGTTGCCTTCCGAGGTCACCAGCACATGGATGCCGCGCGAGGCGAGCTTGCGCGTGAAACCGAAGCCGCAGCTCTGGGTGATCACCACGTCGCAGCTGTCCAACGGGTGTTCGCCCACGCCGTCGAACTCATGGAACGACAGTTCTCTGGGCAGGTCGATGCGCTCCATCTCAACGGGCTCGTTGCCGGGATCGCTTTCGAACACCATGAAGCGGCGCGTCTTGCCGGCATGCCCGGTGATGGTGCGGAAATTCTGACTGGTGATTGCGACTCTCATCGTTGTTCCTCCACAAGTGAAGCGACCCAGCGGGCGACGGTGGCGTTCACATCTGCCGAGGGCGCTTCCAGGAAATTGACAACAAACTGCCTCTCCAACTCGGTGATGGCGATGGATAGCGGGCGCAGGGCCATGGCCGCCGGCCCCGGCAGACTGAGACCCAGGCAGAACACCACGTGGCGCGCCGCCAAGACTTCCGGGGCGATGTCGCCGCCCACTTCCCAGGTGTGCTCCAGATGATCGAAGACGGCGATGAGCCGAGCCTTCGGGTGTTCTTCGAGGCGGCGGAGGATGGCCTCCACCACGTCGTCCGCATCCTGGAACGGGCCAGGTTTCGCGATTTCGATGCCACAGACACAGGCCGGTTCCGCGACGGGCTTCCTCTCAAGCATCTGCACCTCCGCGTGCATCCTGCAATGCGTTCCTGCGCCCTTGCCTTCGCATCTGGTTCACAGATACAGAACACCTCACGGGCGACATGGCGCATCAGGTCGGTTCAAAAACGGCTTCTTCCCATCCTGTTCCACAAGATGGCTGCCGCGGCGCATGCGTTAACAACGTGTTTGCTGCATTGGTCGCGGGCCGGCGCCATGCGCCACGCGCAGGCGGCGCGAGACGGTCCGCTGTCAGGCAGCGATGGCCGTGCGTCGCGGTGCAGGGATGCGCCGGCCGTCGCGGGCGATCACCTCACGCAGGAAATGCGCCGCCATGCGGTAATACAGCGGCGGTTCGCTGGCGCGCAGGGCCGACGTGAAATGCGGCACCCACAGGGCAAGGTGGTCGTGCAGCAGGACGGCCTGAGTAGCGCGGGTTGGTTCAAGCGGCTCGCGATCGGCGAGATACGCCATGAATTCCAGTTCGGTGACCAGATGGTCGGAAGGCCGGCCGGCGTGGCGCTCCGCATCGAGGCCGTGGCGGCGCATGAGTGCGGAGACCTCGATGGCGCTACGCCCCGTCCGTGACTGTTCTCCTTCGAGCCAGTATGAGCCGTAGGGCTGCACTCTGGGCTGGCCCGGCGCAAACAGCCGGGTGTGTTCGCTGCGCAGTGCCTCGATGTCTTGGTGCGCATCGGCGATCTCCAGCAGCGGCGCGACCCAACGGGCGTCCACCGGGGAACGGTAGATGATGCGCCACATGAGCGCACGCACGGCCTCGTGATTTTCCTGGCGCGGTGTGTCGAAAAGCGCTGCGCCGAGCAAGTAGAGATGAGCTCGCATGGTGATCTCCCCTGGTGGTTCGGCCGAAAGATGGCCTGGGGAGGATGCTAGGGGGCGCCGTCATGCCGGCGCATTGAAATTCATCAATCGGCGCTGAGACGCTTCAGAGCGGCGAGGTCGCAACGGAAGCCGTGGCTGGATTCGGAGAGGAATCCCTTACGCTTGAGCTCGGCCACTACACGGCTCGCCGACTCTGTGGTGACGCCGAGCATGGCGCCCATGTCCTTGCGGCTGAATAGCGGACACAGTCCCACCCCGCTGTCGTCGACCACACGCAATAGCAGCCTCACCACCCGTTGGCGCGCGGAACCGGTGGAGAGTTCGGTGAGCCACGCCTCGGCCTCGCTCAGCGCACGGTGCCAGCGCCGCAGCAACTCCTGATGCAACGCAGGGTTTTCCCGATCGAGCCGGCTCAGCACGCTGAACGGCAGCCGGCACAGCTCCGCGCGCTGCACCGCGATGGCGTCGTGCTGATAGCGCTGGCCGAGCAGGCCTTCCAGACCCAGCACGTCGCAAGGCCGCACCAGCCGCACGATGCGCTGCGTGCCATCCGGGAGGTATTGCACCAATTTCACCACGCCCGAGCGCAGGGTGAAGGCAGCCGTGCCGGCACTGCCCATGCGGTACAGGGATTCACCCGGTGCAATCACCAACTCCTCGATACTGTCCTGCAATTCTTCCAGCAGGGGCTCGTCGAGGCCGGCAAACAGCACCGAACCGCGCATTGCGCAGAATCGGCAATCAGGTTCGCAGTGCTTGGGTTTTTCGCTCATGAAAGACAACCATGGAAGTCGCTGGATTGTAACCTGCTTTCGCGCTAAAAACCTGCCGGCATCGTTACTAGGGAAACGCTGGTTTAATCGGCGTTTTCCGCGGCGCATGGATGTGCGGCCATTCTCGAAATGAAGGTGGGCGAAAACCACGCCTTTGCCCGCCGTGCGCTGAGAAAGCCAGGATGGCTTCATTCAGCGCTTTCTTAGGGAGTTTTCGTATGTGCGCGGCGGGATACGGCTTCTTCGCCCGCGGCACACGCTGGTTTCGCTGCGCTTTATCCGGGCTACCTTTGCAATAAGAATCGAGGAAGCCCGGCCATGATGCTGCTGCGTGTGGTCGCCACCGTGCTGATACCGCCCTTGGGCGTTTTTCTTCGCCACGGTCTGCGCCGGCAGTTCTGGCTGGCCCTGTTGCTCACATTGGTCGGCTACGTGCCGGGCGTGGTCTACGCGGTGTGGACCATCACCCGGTAGGCCGCCTACGCCTCGAACAGGTCATCGCCCATGCCACGCGCCATCTGGAAGGGCAGTATCAGTTTCGGTCTGGTCCACGTGCCCGTATCGCTCTACCCCGGGGAAAAACGTGACGAACTGCGCTTGTCCATGCTCGATGCGCAGGACTTCGCACCGGTGGGCTACAAGCGCATCAACAAGAACACGGGCGAAGAGGTACCCAGCGAGCGCATCGTGCGCGGCTATGAGTACGAAAAGGGCGAATACGTGGTGCTCACCGGCGAAGACCTCAAGCGCGCCAACGTCGAGGCGACCCAGACGGTGGAGATTGTAGACTTCGTGGACGCCGGCAAGATCGCCCTCACCTATTACGACCGCCCCTACTACCTCGAACCCCAGAAGCGCGGCGAAAAGGCCTACGCCCTGCTGCGGGAGACCCTCAAGCGCACCGGCAAGGTCGGCATCGCCAAGGTGGTGCTGCATACCCGCGAACACCTCGCCGCGCTGGTGCCTCAGGGCGACCTGCTGCTTTTGGATTTGCTGCGCTACCAGGACGAGATCCGCCCCGCCGAGGCACTGAAGCTACCCCGGGGCGACGTGCAGGAACTCGGCATCTCCGACAAGGAACTGGCCATGGCGCAGACCCTGGTGGAGAGCATGGTGGACGAGTGGCACCCGGAGAAGTACCGCGACGAATACCGTGACGACGTGCTCAAGCTGGTGGACGAAAAACTGGCGGCGGGGCAGACACACGTCATCGAGACCGCTCCCGCCGAGGCGCCGCGGCGCGCCGAGGTCATCGATCTCATGACCCAGCTCAAGCGCAGCGTGGAACAGCGCCAGGCGCAAAGGAAGGTTGCAGCGGATGACGGCGGCCCACGCCCGGCGCGCCGACCACCGCGCCCGCGCCGCGCCACCGCGGCCAAGGACGGCGAGGACCGCCCGCGGCCCTGAGGAAAAGAAGACTTGAACACAGAGGCGCAGAGACACAGAGAACACAGAGGAATTCATATGCGCCGGCGCCTCTCTCCGATGACATTCACCGCGCTGGTAACCGCACGCGCCCTTGAGTTCACCTCTGCGTCCTCTGAGTCTCTGCGCCTCTGCGTTGGGCCTTTTCTTCTCCATCGGACCTAGCGGATGGACCGGCTGCGGGAATACGAGCGCCGGCGCGACTTTCGCCGTACGCCGGAACCCCCGGGCAAACGCGCAGTGGAAGGTGGTGCGCGCTTCGTCATCCAGAAGCACGCGGCGCGTCGCCTGCACTACGACCTGCGCCTGGAGCTCGATGGCGTCCTGAAGAGTTGGGCGGTCCCCAAGGGTCCGAGCCTCGATCCCTCCGAGAAACGCCTCGCCGTGCACGTGGAGGATCACCCGCTCGATTACGCGGACTTCGAGGGCGTGATCCCGGCTGGGCAATACGGCGCCGGAACCGTCATGGTCTGGGACACCGGCACCTGGGAGGCGGTAGGCGACGCGCGCGAGGGTTACCGCAAGGGGCGATTGCATTTGCGCCTCACCGGCGCGCGGCTGCGTGGCGAATGGGTGTTGGCGCGCATGCACGGCGCCGAGGCCGGCGAAAACAAGCAAAACTGGCTGTTGCTGAAGGTGCGTGACGCCTACGCGCGGCCCGGCGCAAGCGCCGACGACGACCGGGCGGTGAGCGTGCTGTCGGGCCGCACCCTGGCGGAGATCGGCGCCCATCCCGAGTTCACCTGGGGCGAGTCCGGGCGCGAGCGCGCCGAGCCGCCGCACACGGAGGCGCTGCCGCCCATGATCGGCGCGCAACTGGCCACCCTGGTGAGTGCGCCGCCGCGCGGACCCGACTGGCTGCACGAGATCAAGTTCGACGGTTACCGCACCCTGTGCCGCATCGAGCGCGGCAAGGTGACGCTGTTCTCGCGCAACGGCAAGGACTGGACCGGCCGTTTCGGCGCCCTCGCGCGCGCGGTACGCGCCCTGCCGCTGCACTCCGGCTGGCTGGATGGCGAAGTGGCCGTGTTGCTGCCCGACGGCCGCACCAGTTTCGGCGGCCTGCAGCAGGCACTCAGCGCTGGGCGCGACCACGATCTCGTGTATTTCCTGTTCGACCTGCTGTATGCCAACGGCGAAGACCTCACGCGCCGGCCGCTGCGCGAGCGCAAGGCGTTGCTCGCCGGTCTGCTCGAACACCTGGGCACCGCGGTGTCGCCGCTGCGCCTGGCCGAACACATCGAGGGCGACGGCGAGGCGGTGTTCCAGGAGGCCTGTCGGCTCGGCCTCGAGGGCGTGGTCTCCAAGCGCGCCGGCGCCGGCCACGTGCCGGCGCGCACCCGCGACTGGCTGAAGGTGAAGTGCCTGGCGCGCCAGGAATTCGTGATTGGCGGGTTTTCCGCGCCGAGCGGCGCGCGGTCGGGCTTCGGCGCCCTGCTGCTCGGTGTCTACGAGGGGCCGCGCCTGCGTTACGTGGGGCGGGTGGGTACGGGCTTCGACGAAGCCACACTGCGCGATCTGCGCGCGCGGCTCGATGCCTTGGTCATGCCCGTTTCGCCCTTTGCCGACGCCGTCCCCAGGGCGCGCAGCGGCAAGAACGTGGTGAGCTTCGTGCAACCGGTGCTGGTGGCCGAGGTGGCGTTCGTGGAGTGGACCGCCGACGGCGTGCTGCGCCAACCCTCGTTCCAGGGCCTGCGCGAGGACAAGGCGCCCCACGAGGTGCACCGGGAAGGCGCGGCCGGTATTCCACCGCCCGTGCCGGCAACGTCCGCCCCGGGCGCGCCGCTACGCACGCGCATCGCCGGACTGCGGCTTTCCAATCCGGACAAGGTCCTCTACCCGGAACAGGGCCTCACCAAGCGCGATCTGGCGCTGTATTACGCATCCGTCGCCGATCACCTGCTGCCCGACCTGGCCGGACGGCCGCTCACCTTGCTGCGTTGTCCCGAGGGCCACCATCAGCAGTGTTTTTTCCAGAAACACGCCACCACCGGCCTCGCCGCGGGCATCCGCAGGATTCCGATCGCCGAGAAGCAGGGCAGCGGCATCTACCTCGCGGTGGACGACCTCGCCGGCGTCATCGGCCTGGTGCAAATGGGCGTGCTGGAACTGCACACCTGGGGCGCGCACGCCGACGCGCCGGAAAAACCCGACCGACTGGTGTTCGACGTGGACCCGGACGAGGGCCTGCCCTGGGAGGCGGTGACCACCACCGTGCTGGCGTTGCGCGCGCGCCTCGCCGACCTCGGCCTGACGGCCTTCCTGAAGACCACCGGCGGCAAGGGCCTGCACGTGGTGGTGCCATTGCTGCGGCGCCATGCCTGGGACGAGGTGAAACAGTTCGCGCACGCCCTCGCGCGCAGCCTGGTGTATGACGCGCCGCGCGCCTACACGACCAATCCTTCCAAAGCGGCGCGCCGCGGCAAGGTGTACCTCGATTACCTGCGCAACGGCCGTGGCGCCACGGCCATTGCCAACTACTCCACGCGCGCGCGCCCCGGCGCACCGGTGGCCGTGCCCATCGCCTGGGAACAGGTACAGCCGCTCCGCTCCGATGCGTTCCGCATCGACAACCTGGCCGCCCACCTGGCGGCGCGGGCGGGTGATCCCTGGGCGGACTATATGCACGCACGGGCAGCCATCACGAAGCCGATGAAGCACGCCCTCGGCCTCACATGACCCTGCCTCGCACTTTGACTCACGCATTTTCACGGACTGTGCCGACGTTATGCCCGGCGCCGCTTCTAGAATCGAAGTAAGGCGTGCTTTTATTTCCAACCCTGTTTCGTGAGGAGGCAACATGGCGGGCCCAACCGATAAACCGGTCGGCAGCGAGGCGGAGTCCCGCACCAGGAATGTGGCGGAAGCGACGCGTAGCGAGGCCGAGCGCATCGCGAAGGAAGCGTCCGCTGCGGGTCGCGACATCATGGACCGGCAGCGCGCATCGTTTGCCTCGGAGATTGACGGCATCGTCAAGGCGCTGTACCGGACCGCCGGCGCACTGCGCGACGAACATCAGGATTCCGTCGCCCACTACGCACAGCGCGCAGCGGACGGGCTGTCGGACTTCTCCCGCAAACTGCGGGACGAGGACCTCGGTTCGCTGGTGGACCGCATCAACGGTTATGCGCGCCGCCAGCCCGGTGTGTTTCTTGGCGGCGCCGTGGCTGCCGGATTCATGCTGTCTCGCTTTCTGAAGAGCGGCCAGGGCGAATATCACCGCGCCTCCGCGGCAAAGCCGTACCCCGAACAGACCTCGTCGCCCTACACCACGCACGACGTGGAGGAAGGTTCGTTGGTTCATCCCAACGAGCCGCTCGGCCCCACCGCCGGGGAACACCTGCCATGAGCAAGCAACGCCAGCCGGGCGAGACGAGTTTCCCGGACATCGACGAGGTCGACGAGCAGTGGAAGGAGCCCGGGGACGAGGACAGCTTCGTGCGCGAGGCGACCTGCGAAGACGAGCCGGTGCCTGAAAAGGTCTCTGAACCAGCGAAAGAGCAGACGGGAGCATCGCAATGAAAAGCGGCGACAAACCGATTACCGGGCTATTGTCCGACCTGGCCCGAGAAACCAGCGACCTGGTGCAGACCGAGGTCCGCCTGGCCAAGGCGGAGCTCTCGGAAAAGATCTCCCAGGTGAACACCGGCGTCACATCGCTGATCAGCGGCGGCATCGTAGTGTTTGCCGGCCTGCTGTTTCTGTTGCAGGCGGTGGTGATCGTGGTGGCGCAACTGCTCGAACCCGTCACCCAACAGCCCTGGGTCGCCCCGCTCGTGGTCGGCCTCATTGTGGCCATCATTGGCTTGGTGTTGCTGCAAAAAGGCCGCCACAACCTGCAGCCGGACACCCTGATGCCGAAGCGCAGCGCGGAATCCCTGCGCCATGATCGCGACCTGCTGAGGGAGCAATACAAATGAACGGCGAGACGCATACCACCTCCGGCGAGCGTGAGCGCATCCCTCCACGGCGGATGAACGGCGAGGCCTCGCTCGAAGAACTGCAGCACGACCTGGACCGCACGCGCGCCGACCTGAACGACACTTTGCGCGCCATCGAACAGCGCTTCTCTCCGGGCCAGATCCTCGACCAGGTCATGGACTACATCAAGGGCGGGCCGAAGGAGTATGCCCACAACCTGTCGGAGCAGGTGAAGAGGAATCCGCTGCCCGTGGCCCTTATCGGCATCGGCATCGCCTGGCTCATGATGGGGCCGCGCATGGGCGAGCACGAGGTGGAGTACACCTCGGAGGGCATCGCCGAATCCATGCACGGCATGGGCGAGCGGGCGGCGGAAAAGAAGGCCGACATGCGCGCACGCATGGGCCGGCGCATCGCCGAGACCAAGGAACGTTTCGCGCACGCCTCGGAGAACCTGCGTCACCGGCGCGAGATGGCGAGCGAGCGTCGCGGCGAGATGAGTGCCCAGCTGCGTGAGCGCGGCATGCAGGCGCGCGACAGCCTCAGCGACATGATGCACGATCAGCCCATCGTGATGGGTGCCTTGGCCGTGGCGGTGGGCGCCTTGCTCGGTGCCGGCCTGCCCGTCTCCCGCCGGGAGCGCGAGACCATGGGCGCGGCCAGCGGCGAGATGATGCATCGCGGTGAGGAGATCGTGCACAAGGCCAAGGAAGTGGGCCGCGAAGAGGCCGCACGGATGGGTGCGTCGGTGAAGGAAGGCGCCAAGGGCGAGACCTCGAGCCCCACCACGCACTGACAGGAACGGACCGAGCCCCGCCGCCGGAAAGCGGCGGGCACGAGTGATCAGGGCACGGCGACGTGTCCTGTCACGGCGGCCGAGGTGCGCCGATCGTACACAGCGAATCCATCGCGGCGGTGAGCGTGCACGCGAAGCCGGGACCGCGTCGGGTGTGGTCCGCCTCCAAAACCGGACGGCCCGAGGCATGACGCACATTCCGGTGTGCGACTTGCTCCCTGGACGCGACCCTTACGGGGGGGAAGCGTGGGAGCGGTTCCTCCGCCTCGCGGGTCTTTGCACACCGCTTTAACGGTCGTGCGTGCCCCGGTTCGCCTTTTCCTGTTTTTCTAAGAAGAAAAGAAACGGCTCAACGCAGAGGCGCAGAGAAATGAATTTGTGGGCCGGGGTTACACGCCCCTTCTCCCGGAGCAGTCTCTTGGTCCCCTTCTTGCCCCCTCTCCCGGAGGGAGAAGGGACGGATCTGTTAGCGGCGGCCGGGTTAATGAGTTAGTGCCAAGCTTCTGTCTCTCGTGGAAATGATGTGACCAAGAGACAGCTCCCGGAGGGAGGGAGTGTGCGCAAGCTCTGACGTCCCCTCCTCCACCGCGAAAGCGGCGACGTAGGTTCAGCGCGACAACTGCCGATCGAGCTCGGCCAACCGCTCGGGCGCGCCCACGTCCACCCAGCCGCCGGTCCACAGCTCGCCGGTCACGCGCCCGTGGGCCATGGCCAGGCGCAACAGCGGCGCGAGCGGGAAGCGGCCCGGGGCGCAGTCCAGGAACAGCTCGGGGCGGTAGATGCCGATGCCGGCGTAGGTCAGGCGCGGTTCGCCGTCGGCGATCACCAGTCCGTCGGTGCCGAGCACAAAATCCCCCTGCGGATGCTGCACCGGATTACGCACCAACACCAGATGGGCGAGCCCGGCCGGCGAGCGGCGCAGCCGATCGTAGGGGTAGTCGGTCCATACATCACCGTTCACCACCACGAAAGGCCCCGGCCCCAACAGGGGCAGGGCCCGGTAGATGCCGCCGCCGGTCTCCAGGGCGGTCTCTTCCGGCGAATAGGTGATGCGGGCCCCATAGCGCGCGCCGTCGCCCAGCGCCGCCTCGATCTTTTCACCCAGGTGCGCATGGTTGATGACGATGTCCGTGAAGCCGGCGGCCACCAGGGCCTCCAGGTGATACGCGATGAGTGGTTTGCCGCCCGCCAGCAACAGGGGCTTGGGGGTCTGGTCGGTGAGGGGCCGCATACGTTCGCCGCGGCCCGCGGCGAGGATCATTGCCTTCATTTTTTGGTTTCGTTCAGGTCGCCGAACGCGTACTTTACCGCGTTCGCCGGGCGGGGATGCCAGGCAATGCTTTCTTGATTACAATGCTCAACTAATTGATGAAGCGGATCGGCCGCAGGAGTCCCCATGAAGATCAGCGAAACCGAAATGGAACTGAGCAGCGGCATCGCCGCATTCGAGGGCAAGCACTTCGCCACCGCCATGCAATTGCTCATGCCGTTGGCCGAGGCCGGCGAGCCCGAGGCCCAGTACCGTGTGGCCATCATCCAGCAGAACGGCCTGCTCGGCGCCCCGCACGGCGCCGATGCCCTCAAGTGGATGCGCGCCGCCGCCGAACAGGGCCACGCCCTCGCCCAGCACGGCCTCGGCTTCATGTACCTGGAGGGTGAATGCCAGGAAAAGGACGAGGCCCAGGCGGCCCTATGGTTCCGCCGCGCCGCCGACCAGGGTCTGGCCGGCTCGCTCACCACGCTGGCCATGCTCTATCAGGAAGGCCGCGGCGTAGCGAAGGATGAAGACGAGGCCAAGCGGCTGTTCAAGCAGGCCGGCTTCGATTTCTGATTCCCGCCCGAGTCCGTAGCCCGGCTGGAGCGGAGCGAAATCCGGGGGTCGCGGCCAGGAAGAGTACGGCACAACGCAAAGACGCAGAGAACGCAAAGGAATACAGGTCAAACAGCCGTAGGTCACGTTGCGAAGCTACGTGACTCTTCCAACCGTGCATTGTCACGTAGGCGCTGCGCGCCAATGTGACCTACGAAAACCCAAACAGCCGCCGTAGGTCACGTTGCGATGATCGGCTCCACTGAAAGTCGGGCGACGGTATCAACACGCCTGTGAATTGGGTACGGCGAAGATCACGCGCCATGCCGGGCCTGCGAGGAGTTAGGAAATCCCCCTGAATTGCGTGCGTTTAGAGGCCGCCTGCGCCCGGAATGAAGAGGTCAACAGCTGTGTTTTCCTGTCATCCGGCGAGGGTGTATTCCTGCACGCCCGGCGAAACCCGGGGTCCACGCCAGGGGCCGAAGATGGGTTCCGGGTTGCGCCGCGTTCCCCGGCCGGATGTTGTTACAATGCGCGGAATTCAGTGGGGGGACCAATGAAAACAACGACATCCATTCTGATCCTGGCCCTTGCGGCGCTGCTCGCCGGGTGCGGCGCGCCCAAGGTGGGCATGTACCGCGGCGGCCCGTCGCACGCGGGTGTGTACGACGCCGCCGGCGTGCCGCAACTCCAGGCGGTGCACTGGAAATTCGCCACCGGCAGCCCGATCAACACCTCGCCCACGGTGTTCAACGGCGTGGCCTATGTCGGCAATCAGGAAGGCTACGTGTTCGCCGTCGCGGTCGAAGACGGCCGCGAGCGCTGGCGCTTCAAGACCGGCAGCGCAGTGGGTGGCGCGCCCGTGGTCACCGAGTCCCACGCCTACGTCAGCAGCCAGGACGGCCACCTCTATGCCCTCGACGTGCGCACCGGGCAACCGAGCTGGGACTACACGGCGGATGCGGCGCTCACCACGGCGCCGGTACTGGTGAACGGGCGGTTGTATGTGGGCGCCACCGACGGACACCTGCACGCCGTGGATGCCACCAATGGCCGCGCGCTCTGGCGCGTGCGCGTGGGCGGCGCCATCTACGCCTCGCCCGCGGTGCACGCCGATCAGGTCGTGTTCGGCGCCGACGACGGCTACCTGTATGCGCTGCGCACCGATGACGGCCAGGAGCGCTGGCGCTTCCGCACCCGCAACGCGGTGCAGGCCGCGCCGGTCCTGACCGATACGGTCGCCCTAGCGGGCAGCCGCGATCACACGCTGTATGCCGTCGACATGCAGACCGGCCAGACCGTATGGCGGCGCCAGTTCAACGGCCCCATGCAGAGCGCGCCCGCGGTGGTGAAAAACACGGTGATCTTCGGCAGCAACGACGGCTACGTGTACGCGGTGGACCTGGCATCGGGAGAACAGCGCTGGAAGTTCCGCACCCGCGACTGGGTCGCCGGCGGCGCGGCGGTGGCGGGCGAGTTGGTCTACGTGGGCAGCTACGACCGTCACGTGTACGCGCTGAACCTGCGCGACGGCACGGCACGCTGGAACTTCCGCACCGACGGCGCCGTAGCGACTGCACCGGTGGTCGATGGCAAATTCGTGTACTTCGGCAGCATGGACGGGCACCTGTACGCCGTGAAGTGACGCGTAGCATCCCGGAACCGATAAAACGGGCGTCAGTGACGCCCGTTTTTTTTGCCGGAAGGAGCGAAGACTGCGAGGACCCATTGCGCAATCTTGCGTCCGGTTCGCGAAAAAGCGGTCGGTAGCGCGCGATGCTGTTCGCTAGCCTCTCCCGAATATCGTTCTGCTCCGTCAGCCGGCGAAAGCCGTGCAGTCGGAATGGATTCCGGCTTTCGCCGGGATGTCTTTATCGCGGCGCCCGTCCTGTCCCGAGTCGCTTGCCGCGGCGCTACACAACCGGCGACGGAACCTCCCCCGCAGCGGGTGTTCAAAGCAGAGGCTTAGGGAAACGCTGATTTAATCGGCGTTTCCCGCGGCATATGGATGTGCCGCCATTTTCTTCCACACAAGCGGTTGTTGTGAAGGCGAGCAAAAACCACGCTTCTTGCTCGCCGTGCGCTGAGAAAGCCAGGATGGCTTTATTCAGCGTTTCCTTAGCGGAGAAGGGCATGGCGGCCGGGCAGACCCGTTCAGAAACCAGCACCGACCCGACGACGCTGTGGCGGGATTTCAACCAAACCCTCGCCGCCTGCGCCAAACAGGTCGACGCATTCCACCTCACCTTGCAGGCGGCGCACAAACTCGGCGCCGTGAAGGGTGCGATCTGCATGGCCGATGCGGCCCTGCAGGGCAAATTGGTGGTGCGCCTCAGCCTGGGCTTCGAAGGTGCCAGCAACAAGGTCCTCGCCGCGAGCGCCCCGGGGCGCACCGCCGCATTCGAGGCGTTCGCGCACGACCAAATGCTGGTCGTGCCGGACTATGCGTCATCGGACTACTCCCCCACCGCGCTCGAGGCTCATCACGGCGTCACCGGTGCCGCCTACCTGCCCATCCGTACGCGCCGCAAGGGCGCACAGGGCCTGCTGCTCGCGGTATCTGCGCCCGGCAAGACCTTCGACACCGACACCCTGGTGCTGTTCGAACAAATGGCGTCCGCCCTGGGCACGAGCCTGGAACGCCTGGCGAGCAGCAAGCCCTTCGTACTGGCCAGTCCCGCCGAACTCACGGAGCTCCCCGCCGGCTTGTTCGAAGCCTTCCGGCGCTGCCTGAACACCGATGATATCGAGACGCTCTCCGCGGCCATCCTGGAACAGTGCCGCGACTTCACGGGCAGCAACCTTGGTTTCGTGGGCTACGTGGACCCGGCCACCGGCTACCTCAATTGCCCAACCATGACCCGTGACATCTTTGCCCAGTGCAAGGTGGCGGGCAAAACCGTGGTGTTCGAGAAGGCAGGCGGGCTGGGCGGCTGGGTGCTGGATCAGAAAGCGCCGCTCATCGCCAATGATCCGTCTGCGCACCCGGCCAGCGTGGGCACGCCGCCCGGCCATCTGCCCATCCGCAGGTTCATGGGGGTGCCGTGTTTCTCGCAGGCGCGCGTCATGGGGATGATCGCCTTGGCCAACAAGGACAGCGACTACACGGGCCATGACCTGCGCATCGTAAGCGCCTTTGCAGACATCTACGCAGCGGCCGTGGCACGGTTTCTGTCCGAGCGTGAACTCACCGCCTCGCGCAACCGGCTCGCCTCGCTCTACGACACCGCGCCTTGCGGCTATCAGACCCTGGCGCCGGACGGCCTGGTCATCGAGGCCAACGAAACGGCCCTGCGCATGCTCGCCCGTCCGCGCGAGGAGGTGATCGGCCGGCTCATCATCACCGACCTGCTCACCACCACGGGCAAGGCCCTGCTCGCCGATCAGATCAGGGACCTCAACGCACACGAGGCGGTCGCGCCGGTGGAGCTGCATCTGCGCCGCCCCGACGGCGCACGCCTGCCGGTGCTCCATTCCGTCAGCGCCACGCGCGACGAGCGCGGCTTCGTGCAGCAGATCCGCTGCACGCTGGTGGACGTCAGCCTGCGCAAGGCGCTGCGGGAGACGCGCGATTACCTGGAAACGCTGTTCAAGCATTCCGCCTCCCCGATCATCGTCTGGGATTCGCTGCTGACGATCACCCGCTTCAATCAGGGCATCGAGCAGTTGACGGGTTACTGCAGCGACGAAGTCATCGGCCAGCCGCTCGCCATGCTGTTCCCAGAGGCGGAACGCGCGGCGCTCATGGAGCGCATCGGCCACACCCGCCATGGCGGGCGACTCGAATCTGCCGAGTTGCCCATCTGCACCCGCAGCGGCGATCACAAGACGGTGCTGTGGAATTCCTCGAACCTGTACGCGGAGGATGGTGTGGAACTGCTCGCCACTGTGGCTCAGGGAGTGGACATCACCGATCGCAAGAGCTACGAACTCGCGCTCCGCAAGACCAACCGCGCCCTCAAGACCCTCAGCCACGGCAATGAGATCCTGGTACGCGCGACGAGCGAAATGGAGTTGTTGCAAGGCGTGTGCGACATCCTTGTGCAGGTGGGCGGCTACCGCCTCGCGTGGATCGGCTTCGTCGAACACGATGCGCAGAAACACATCCGTCCCGTCGCGCGCGCAGGTAACGGGATCGATTATCTGGATCACGTCACCGTCACCTGGGACGACAGCCCCACGGGCCGTGGGCCGGGCGGTATGGCCGTGCGCCGCGGCGAGCCGCAGGTGTTCCAGGACGTGCTCCACGATCCGCGCTTTCATCCCTGGCGCGCCGCCGCGCTCGAACGCGGCTATGCCTCCAACGCCGCCTTTCCGCTCAAGCACAAGGGTCAGGTGCTCGGCTTGCTGGCGCTCTATGGAGACCAGGCGTACGGCTTCGATCCGGATGAGATGCGGTTGCTCAATGAGCTGGTCAATGACGTGGCGTTCGGCATCGTCACGCTACGCACCCGCGCGGCGCACGCCGCGCTCGAGCTCGAGCGCGAACACCACCTGCAGCGCCTGCGCGAAACCATGGAGGCCACGGTGCAAGCCGTCGCCGCCACCATCGAGAAACGCGATCCCTACACGGCTGGACATCAGCAGCGGGTCGCGCGCCTGGCGGTGGCCATCGCCACGCACATGGGATTGTCGCCGCAGCAGATCGAGGGCGTGCATTTCGGCAGCCTCATCCACGATATCGGCAAGATCTCGGTGCCGGCCGAGATCCTCAGTAAACCGGGCGCACTTGCTGCAATGGAATTCGAGCTCATCAAGGCCCACGCCGCGGCCGGTCAGGAAATCCTCAAGGGCGTGAAGTTCCCCTGGCCCATCATCGACATGGTGTCCCAGCACCACGAGCGCATGAACGGCTCCGGCTACCCGCACGGACTCGCCGGCGAGGCCATCCGACTGGAGGCGCGCATCATCGGCGTCGCCGACGTGGTCGAGGCCATGTCGTCTTTCCGCCCCTATCGCCCGGCCCTCGGCATGGACAGCGCCATGGCCGAGATCACCGAAAGGTCCGGCACCCTCTACGACGCGGAAGTGGTCGCCGCCTGCCTGCACGTGTTGCACGGCGGCTTCCGTTTCGACGAGCCGGGCTGACAAAACAGAGGGCGAAGAGAACGATATCGGCTCCTAAAAGAAGCCGCCCGTAGGCGCCCACACCGTGGGCGAATGCCTGCTGTCGCCTTTTCTTCCTCCTCCACTCCCCTGCAAGGCACCGGCGCACCCGCAGCCGATGTGCAATTCAGTCGTTCGGCGTGCGTTCCACCGCGTCGACACGGCGCCGCCACCAGCGCATGAATTCGTCGGGCGCCAGGGGCGGCGCGAAATAATATCCCTGCAATTCGTCACACTGGCTTTCCCGCAGAAGGTCGATTTCGCCCTGGTTTTCCACGCCTTCTGCGATGGTCCGCAGGCCCAGGCTCTTGCCGAGGGAGATGATTGCCTCGGTGATCGCCCGATCGATCGGGTCCTTCACCATATCGCGCACGAACGACTGATCCACCTTCAGTCGATCGATGCGGAACCGGCGCAGGTAGCTCAGGCTGGAGTAGCCCGTCCCGAAGTCGTCGATGGCCAGCGTAATGCCCATGTCCTTCAGCGCCTGCAGGATGCGCATGCTCGCTTCCGCGTCCTCCATAATCAGGCTCTCGGTGAGTTCCATTTCCAGCAGATTTGGACTGGCGCAATTGCCCGTGACGATCCGCTCAACTTCCCTGAGCAATTCCTTGCGATGAAACTGTGCCGCCGAGATGTTCACGGCCATGTTTACCGGCGGCAACCCCTCGCGCAACCACTGGCGCTGCTGGCGACAGGCCTGTGCCAGCACCCAGTCGCCGATGGGCAGGATCAGCCCCGATTCCTCGGCCACGGGGATGAACTCGCCCGGCCTCACCAGCCGCTCGCCCCACTTCCACCGCAACAGCGCCTCGATGCCCACCAGGTCATTTTTCCAGATATCCACCTGCGGCTGGTAATACAGGACGAAATCACCGTGGTCGATGGCCGACTTGAGCGCACTTTCAACGGAAATGCGCCGCAACGCGCGCAGGTTGAGCTCACGGACGAAGAACTGGAAGTTGTTGCGCCCGCGCTCTTTGGCAAAGTACATGGCCGCGTCCGCATTTCTGATCAGCGTTTCACTGTCGGTACCGTCTTCCGGGTAGACGGCAATGCCCACGCTGGCCGTCACGTGCACTTCGCTGCTGTCAAGGGTAAACGGCTGCGAGATGACCTCAAGGACCTTTTGCGCCACTTGGCCCGCATCGGACGCGTCTTCGAGTTCGGTGACCAGCAGGATGAATTCGTCGCCGCCTTGGCGGCTCACGGAATCGTCCACGCGCACGCAGGCCCTCAGGCGCTGGGCGGCGATCTTCAGCAACTCATCGCCCATGTGGTGGCCGAGCGAATCATTGACGTTTTTGAACCGATCAATATCGACGAACAGCACGCCGATTCGAGTCTCGGTGCGCCGGGCATGGGCCAGGGCCTGCCCGATGCGGTCTTCGAGCAACTCCCGGTTCGGCAGACCGGTGAGCACATCGTGATGGGCGAGGAAGCGAATGCGTGCCTCGGTGGCCTTGCGCTCGCTGATGTCCACGCAGATGGCGATGTAGTTCTGCAGCGCACCCCGCGCGTCGCGCGTCACCGTGATGGAGGTATACATCGGGAAGACCTCGCCGTTTTTGCGGCGATCGCGGATCTCCCCCTGCCAGCTCCCGGTTTCGTTGATGGAGGCCCACATATTTTGGTAGAAGGCCCGGCTCTGTTCGCCCGAACTGAACATGCGTGGATTGCGCCCCCTCATCTCCTCGAGCGTGTAGCCGGTGATGGCGCTGAAGGCGGCATTCGCCGACACAATGCGCGCTTCGTCGTCGGTGATGAAGATGCCTTCCTGGGTGCCCTCGAACACCGTGGCCCAGAGCCGCAACTGGTTTTCTTCGCGCTTGCGTTCGGTGATGTCACGATGGGTGCCGGTCATTCGCAATGCGGTACCGTCCTTACCCCGGCGCACGACCGTGCCGCGTGCCTGCACCCAAATCACGCTGCCGTCCCGGTGCAGCATACGGTGCTCCGAGGCGTACTGGGGAGACTTGCCGGCCAGATGCGCTTTCAGCGCCTGCTCCACCTCGTCCATGTCATCCGGGTGCACGAGGGCAATCCAGGCCTCGGACAAGTGCGCGAGGTCCTGAGTGTCGTAGCCGAACATCTCGGCGAAACGCCGACTGAAGTAATAATCGTTGGTCTCGTAATCGATGTCCCAGTAGCCGTCGTTCACACCCTGGAGCACCAGGGCCAGGCGTTCCTCGCTGGCGCGCAGCTGCAGTTCCGCCGCTTTTCGTTGGCTGATGTCGTCGTAAACGATGACGACGAACTGGCCCGGCAGCGCGTAGACATACAGATTGCGCCACTCGCTCTGCCCGTTTCGTTTGAAGTTGATCTCCAGGGATTCGGGCTTGCCGGTCAGCCACACCCTTTGCAGCGCTTCGGATACGCCTGGTCCGTGAAACTCCGGCTCCGCCGAGCTCAGACGGCGGCCGACCGCGACCTCGCGCGGGATCCGTTCGATGCGCGTGAAGGCCAGGTTGACGTCGCGCACGATGAAATCCGTGCCGTTCTCGATCGGCTCGTAGACCACCATGCCGGAGCTCATGTGCTCGATGAGCTGCCGATAGCGGTATTCGCTCGCGCGCGTCTGTGTCTCCGCGCGCGCGCGCAAGGCCTCACGCTGGAAGTTGTCCAGGGCGAAGGAGATATCCCTCGCCATCTGGCGCAACAGCGCCATCGTCTGCTCATCGAAATAGTCCCGCTCCTTGGCGTAAACGGAGAGCACCCCGGTGAGACGCGTGTTTTCGCTGATAGGCAGCGATGCCGCTGCGCGCACGCCGCGGCGCGCCAACTCTCGCCAGTTACGGGTGCGGGGGTCGGCCGCGAAATCGTTGCTCACACAGACATCCCCCGACGCGAAAGCGCAAGTGGAGACGCCGAGTTGCGCGGCTTGCTCGCTCTCTACCGGCAACCGCAGCGCGGCGAATAACTCCGGGTGCTCGCCGGCGTGGGCCGTTGTCAGCAGTTCACCGGTGTGTTCGTCGTGCAGCGCTATCCACGCGTCGACGAACTTCCCGTGTTCCACGGCAATGCGACAGATCTCCTGGAACAGGGTCTGCCGATCACGCACCCGTACGATGGCCTCGTTGGTCTGCGCCAGGGTGGCATACAGATGATTGAGCCGCTGCAGTGCCCGTTGCGCCCGCTTGCGCTCGCTGATGTCGCGCGCCACCACCTGGTAGAACGGCGTACCGTCGATGTCGATGACCCGAGAACTCGACTCGATGGGGATAATGCGGCCATCACTGGACTGGTGCATCACCTCGTAGATGTGGGCCTTTTCCGCGCGCAGCAGCGCCCATTCGTAATCAAAGGAGGATTGTTCCGTCGGCGCACGCAGCTGTTTGATGGTCATGCCCAGCAATGCATCGCGCGAGTAGCCGTACAGCTCCACCGCCCGATCGTTGACTTCCAGGATGCGGCCGCGCTCGTCCGCGAGCAGGATGATGTCGTTGGCGTACTTGGCGAGATAGTCGAAATGCCGCGCAAGTGCGGCGCGATCACGGGCGGCCTCGAGCCGGAAGCGTGCCCTTTCAGAGCGCCACCACATGTAGATGAGCCAGGCCGCTGCGGCGATCACGAGCACCGTCACGGCGACGATCCACAAGGCCAGTTCGCGGATTGGCGCAAAGACCTCGCGCTGATCGATCTTGATCAGCAGCCGCCACGGGGTGTTTTCGATGGCGCTCGCCATGGCCAGCACGGGGCGACCGCGGTAGTCGGTCCCCGCAAGCGGGCCCTGGGTGTCCAGTGCAGCGGCGGCCACCTGCGCCCGGTCGCGGGGCATCAGCGTGCCGGCGCGGATATCGCGACCTGCGGTCAGAAAATGCACGCCGCCCGGCGCGGTCTGTACGAGCAGCACCTCGCCGGAGGATTCGGGCACGGGCCAGGAGAACAGCACAGGCTCGGCGAAGTACGCGGGGTCCAGCTGCACGCCGATGACGCCGCTGGGCGCATCGGCGCGAGGCCCTGCGATGACGCTCAGCAGATGTAAGCGTACCTGGTTGTCCGCGGTCAGGACGTGCACCAGCTGAGGCGCCCCGGTGACCAGTGCCGCGCGCACCAGCAGGCGGAAATCGTCGGGCAGGCGCGGGTCCATGCCCACGTGAAAGCGCACGTCGGCTGCCGGGTCCACCACATAAAGGCTGTCGTAGCGGTCGATGGCGACCAGGGGCATGAAGCTCTCGCGCAGGTGTTGCCCGGCCGCTGTGTTGCCCGCAAGGACCTTGTGCAGGCTGTCGTTGACGGCCGGATTCCGGGCGAGGACGGAAAGCTCGCTAATGCGGTCGCGGCGCCAGGCCTCGATCTGCCGCAGCTTGGCGGTCATGAGACCGGAAAGATAGTTGTTTGCCGCACGGTGCAGGCGCTGGCGCTCGTACTCGAACACCGCATAACCGAGCGCGAGAATGGTCAGCACCACGGCAAGGAACAGCAGCGCCAAGGCGCGCCCCCGGGTCGGCGGGCGCAGTCTTCGCCGCGGCGCGCTCTGACTCACGCTCGCGCTTGCTCTCATGCTATGCGCCCTGACAGGGCGTCCCCTGTGTCGCTCAGGCGAGCGGTCACGGCAGACGGCCGTGGCTGCAACACGTGACGGAGCCCGTGTGGGCCCCGTCATACCGACCCGGCGTGAGGCCGAACGCAGCGCCGGCCGGAGTTGTTTTTTTACTCGAGCGCGCGCCGGCTAGCGTCGGGCGACGCGATAGACCCATAACAGCAGGACGGCGCCGAGCACGGCGATGCCGAAACTCGACAGATTGAAACCCGTGACGCCGCCGAAGCCCAGCGCCGAACCGATGAAACCGCCCAGCAGGGCACCGAGGACGCCGATCACGATGGTGACGAAGAAGCCGCCCGGGTCGCGCCCCGGCATCAGCAGCTTCGCAATCACACCCGCGATGAGACCGAACAGGATCCAAGCGAAAATTCCCATGATCCGTACCTCGTTTCGGACACTCTGCAACAAGCATAGGCCGTTCGCGCCATGCGCAAGGCCCACCATCACGGGCGGCGGGATCCGACTAGTCTCAGGTTGATGCAAATGCCCAAATCAATGAGGGAGACCATGCGTCCGTTCTTTGGATCAGCGCCGCCGGAAGGCGCCTCGGAGGAAGTACTGGCCAGTCACCCAAGCTGGCGCCGCCGCACCCGCAGCTACCGGCGCAAGCAGCGCCTGGTGCGCGATCTGTGGATCGTCTCAGGCCTGATGATGCTCGGCGCCCCGCTGGGTGGAATGCTCGCGCTCGCCCTCGGCACCCTGTTGGTGGCCTTCGTCATCCTCGATGAAACGCCCTGAGCCGTCGTGGCGGCCGAGGAAGCCGACGATCACGTCGACGTGGCGATCGAGTGGCACGAAGCGATGGTCTGCGCCCGGGATGACCAGCAGTTCGGCCGCGGTTTCCCCGCGCGCCGCGTGAATGGCGTGGGCGTCGGCCAGCGGCACGCTGGCGTCGGCGCTGCCGTGCACCAGCAGCACCGGGCAGGTGATGCGGGCAATGGTCGCGCACGGCGCGATGGCGTCGTAGCGCGCGCCGATCACGCGCTCGATGAAGGCCAGCATCCACCAACCGATGGGCACGTAGGGGATGTGGTTCGCGTCCATGATGGAGCGCATGATCGCACGGGGATGGGCGAAGGCGGCCAGACTGACCACGGCCGCCAGATCCCGGCGCCGCGAAGCGCACAGCAGCGCGGCGGCCGCACCGACCGAGTGCCCGACCAAGGCAACGCGCGTGGCGCCCGGGTCTGGGCGCTTCTTCAGCCAATCGAGGGCATGGTCCAGGTCCTCGGCGAACTTCACCATGGAGGAGAAGCCGTCGTCGTCGCTCAGACCGTGGTTGCGCGCATCCGCAAGCAGCACGCTCCAACCCGCCCGGTACAGGGCCGCGCCGAGCGGCAGGAGGTTTTCCGCGTTGCCGCCCCAGCCGTGCATCAGCACCGCGGCGGGAGCCGCACAGTCCTGCGTGATCCACCAGCCGTGCAGTTGTTTCTGCCCCGCCGTGGTGATGCGCACCGCCTCGAACGGCAGGCCATGCCGTGCCGGTGTGTCCCGCTCGCGCACCCGCGGCGCCCGCCAGGCGAGGCGTACCACCGCCGGCAACACGACGAAATGCAGCGTCGCCAGGATCGCACCGAGCGTCAGTCCGAGGGTCAGGGTGCTGGAGAGGTTCATGGGCAACATGAAAGCACAACCGCGGACGTCACGGAGGCCGCGGCGAGAGAGAATGATCACGCACGCGTCCATCGCCTGCCGTCGCCTGTTTGCAGCGGATCGCCCGCAGCACACTTCCCCTCCCGGCTCCCCACAACGGCATCAAGACCCGCCGGCGGAACAGATTCGCCGACAGTGTCGGCTCCTACAACACATCGAGAACCACCCGTAGGAGCCCACACCGTGGGCGAATGCTTTCGAACCACCGCTCACCAGCCTGGGGGTCGCATACACGTTCCGGACAGTAGTGGGCTTGCGCCGGTATGACGAGGTCATACAGCCTTTTTTCCCACCACTCCGACCGGTCCGGTCCAGATACCATGGACTCCTGGCGACACCGAAAGGGCGGCCCAGCCGGGGACCTCACGTTCTCCGCGGTCGACGTTTTTTCCCGGCGGCTGTTGACGCGCGCGTCGATTTCCGCAAGAATGCGCAGCCCTTGCGGACCACGCGTCGCAAGGTCTCGGAGCGGTAGTTCAGTCGGTTAGAATACCGGCCTGTCACGCCGGGGGTCGCGGGTTCGAGTCCCGTCCGCTCCGCCATTTCTCGTTGATTACGGCGCCCTGCGGGCGCCGTTTTCATTTCTGTCGCATCAACCGTTCTGAAACCCTCGAACTCTCGCCAAGGCGCCAAGGTTTCAAGGCGCAGCAGGAATTTCCGTTCTTCTTTCGGCCTTGAATCCTTGGCTTCTTGGCGAGAGCTTATGTATCCGAGGCCGGAAACACCTGGTCAGAGCTTTTGCGCGAAGTAGCGCGCCAGGTAATCGTCGAAGGAGAGCCGGTCCGATTCCTCCATTGCCCACTGCGAGGCGAGGGATGTTTCCGTCAGCTCGGCGAGCTGCCGGGCCAGTGCGGGCGCGGGTGCGAGGTCCTGGAAGTGGCGGCGGTGCGCCAGGGACATGCGCCTCGCAAAGGCATGGAAACTTTCCCCGCGCTCGCGCATTTCCCGCAGCATCCGCGCCGATGGCGTGCGCCCCGGATCAGCGACCGCGGCCTGCTGCTCGGCCACCGCCCGCGCGTAGGGCCTGTCCGCCAGGCCTGCGTCGAGCACCTCGGCGATGGGCGCAAGCGCTTCGCAGACGGCAGCGGCCCAGGCCTTCAGCGTGATGGCCTCGCCGTTGCGCATCAGGGTGAGCCCCGGTTCGCGGCCACGATGGGCCACGGCCATCTCGTTGTTATCCACCTCAGAACGCTCCCACGGATGGATGCGCGGGCTGTCCTCGAACAAACACCACACCATCAGCGCGTGCACGAAACGCATCTGCGCCTCGTTGATGCCGAGCGGCTCGTAGGCGTTGACGTCCAGCGAACGCAGCTCGATGTAACGCACGCCGCGGCGCTTGAGAGCGAGGGAGGGCTTTTCGTCATCCTCCAGCAGCTGCTTCGGCCGCACGGTGGTGTAGTACTCGTTTTCGATTTGCAGGATGTTGGCGTTCAGCTGCCGGTATTCCCCGTCGACCTTCACACCGATCTTTTCATAACCCGGGTACGGGGTATTGATGGCGGAGGCAAGGGTCTCCACGTATTCATCGAGGTTGTCATAACACGGCCGCACGCCGATCTCGTGCTCGCGGTTGTTCTGATAGCCGATGTCGCCCATGCGCAGTGAGGTAGCGTAGGGGCCGTAGTAGGTACTTGCATCGAAGCTGTCCAGGGACCCGGGCCGGTCCGCCAGGAAACTCTTGCAGACGGCCGGCGAGGCGCCGAACAGGTACGGGATCAGCCACCCCACCCGTTGCAGGTTGCGGATGAGTCCGAAATAGCGATCGGAGATGAAGTCCTGACGTGTGCGCCGGTCACCCTCGATGCCCTGCAGCGCGTCCCAGAATCCGTCGCTGAACGAAAAATTGAAATGTACGCCGGAAATGGCCTGCATCATGCGCCCGTAGCGGTGCGCGAGACCCTGCCGGTAGACGTGCTTCATCCGCCCCGCGTTGGAACGGCCGTACTGCGCGATGGGCACACCCTCCTCGCCGTTGACCACGCAAGGCATGCTGGTCGCCCACAGGTATTCGTCGTCGATATGCGCGTAAACAAAACGGTGAAGTTCGCGCAGGAACGCCAATACCGCGTCCATGTCGCCGAGGGGCGGCGTGATGAGCTCGATCAGGGCCTCGGAAAAATCCGTGGTGATGTAGGGGTGGGTCAGTGCCGAGCCGAGCGCCGCAGGATGAGGCGTCAGCGCAAGGCTGCCCTCGGGGTTGACGCGCAGGCTTTCCTTTTCGACACCGCATTGGAAAACCTGAAGCAGGCCGCCATGGCCAGCCGACAAAAAGCGCTGCAGGCGCGGGTGAAAAGGCTTGTGCAAAGGAGGGAATTCCCGAGTGAAGTGCGCGGTTGTAGTCGGCAGGACCTTACCGTGTTGGCCGGGTATCCCGCAACACCCGCGACGATGCGCCGGTCCTGCAAATATAGCTTCGCGTCCCGCCGGGAGCCGCAGCGGCCCTACGGCAGCGTTTTGTAGAGCAGGAGCCAACCGCCCCAACCAGCGACGGCGAGCGACAACGTCATGAGGATGAGCGCGGCGATCTCGCGCCCGTGACTCGCCCCGCCCCGCAGCGCTTGCATGTCACGGCCATAGGCCTGCTCGCCGTGGGCACCGAGTTCGCCCAAATGCTCCCACGCGGCCTGCAGCGGCGCGGGTATCTCCTGATCCGCGCAGCCGGCGGCCTCGTCGGTAATTTGCGACGGCAGCAGCACGCCTTCGGGCTGGCCCTTGGGAAAGCTCGCCCCCTCCTCGAACAGCACGATCCCACGGACCGCCACGCCCGGTGCGTGGAACTTCACCGCCGCCACGCGTTCCTGGTTGGCCGCAAGGGGATTCGGGAAGCGCGTGGTGCGCCGGCCCACCACGCGCGCCCAGCTGTCGGTCTTGTCGGCGCCAAACACGATGCCGCGCCCGCGTTGCATGGTCACGACAAGGATTTCGCGATGGGTAAGCACCAACCAATCCATGAACGCCACGCCCTCGACGCCATTCTCCAGCGAAACATTGCGCATGACAGCCTTGCCGAGGCTCGCGACACGCGCGCGCAGGCGCGCCGCCTGGCGCCATCGTTGGAACCACGGGCGCAACAGCCACAGGCTGAAGGCGAGCAGTACGGCCGAAATGACCCACACGAGCTGCGCCTCGAAGAGAGCGTGCTGCAACTGGCTTGTGACGTTGTGAATAAAGGCGTGATAGTCGGTCATGGCATCCGCCCTCGGAGAGGCGCGGACAAAACGATGTGCGGGGGCACAAAACTAATACGCCAGCCTCGCGGGTGCAACTCTTGACTTCCCGCGTTTCGCGCAGCCCGTCACACACTTGACGAGCGTACCGACGGCACATTACTTATCCATAGGGTGACGCGTCCTGCCGCTCCCGGAGGCTCCATGAGAACGCCGGACTTTGCCTGCACTGCGCCCGATCGGCTCGCGGAGGGCGATTTGCGCTTCCTCATCGAAAACATGCCGCAGGGCGGCGGCAGCTACGAGGAGGTCGCACGCCTGCTGGCAACCATGCCCAGCACCATCGAATCCATGCTCACCAGTGACTACGTGTACGCGCTGATCCGCGATCGCCGCAACCTGCTGCTAAGCATCTCGCCGTTTTTGCTGTTCGGTGTGCTGTTGCGCCGCAGCCTGGATGCGCCGCGCTCCCCGGTGGAGCGGCGGGTCATCAACTATCTCGCCAATCTCCTCGCCCTGTTCGTACGCGCCGAGCGCGTGTACCGCGTGGATGATGATGCCGATCCGCAGGTCTACGTGGTGGAACTGCTGCAGGGCCTCGCCGCGGCGGAACCGCGACATCAGTTCGTCACCTATGCGCATATCGGCAACTACGCGTTGTGGCTCACCGGCCTGCAGGCGGCGTGGCTCGAACACCGCCATCGCTACGGCCGGCGTCCGGTGGATGCGCGTTACTACGAATCCCAGGGCCGCGCCTATTTCGATCGGGCCGCGCACCATTCGCTGGCAAAGGAGTTCGGGCTCGACGACGTGTTCCTGCGCCTGGCGATGATGTTCCATCACTACCGCGCCGGACTGGAACGCATGCGCCGCGACGAGATGCCGTAGGCGCCGACCCTGTCGGCGAAGGTCACCGACACAACACGATGAACGCAGAGGCACAGAGGGCACAGAGAATTTGGGGAACAGGCCGGGCCCATACTTCGCCTCGCGTGTCCTAACCTCGGAACCTTATCCCCTTTTGGCTCTTCCGCAGAATTTATGGGTACACGTTGGGGCATACGTTGACGGGGAACGAAGCATCCCCTCTCCCTCCGGGAGACGAGCGCATGGATGCGCGAGGTACGACCCCATGGATGGGGGAGGTAGACCGCGCCGGGAGCGGGCAGTCGAGAGCAACGCAGGGAGCGGTTGCCGAGGGCCAGGGAGAGGGGGGCGAAACTGCGCGGTTCTCGCACTCGCAGGCTGCGCCGGGGAGGCACCGATGCTGGACAACGGCTCCTGCCGCATCTCAGCCCTCTCCCGCAGGGAGAGGGGGGTAAGAAGGCTGGTGCCACGGCAAAAACGTGACTAAGAGACAGCCCGGAGAGGGGCTGTTGCACGCGCTCAGACTGCGAAGCGCGACACCACGGTGCGTAAAGCCTGGGCCAGTTCGTGCAGCTCCTGCGCGCCGGACGCGATGTCCCGCGCGCCGGCGGCGGTGCCCTCGCTGGCGCCATGGATGTTGGTGATGTTGTGGTTCATCTCGTCGGTCACCGCGTGCTGCTCCTCCGCCGCGGTGGCGATCTGCGCGTTCATCTCGGTGATGGATGAGACGGCGCGCGTGATGGCCACCAGGCGCTCACCGGCACGCGCCGCGTGGGCGACGTTTTCGTCGGTGCGCGCACGCCCCTGCTCCATCATGCTCACGGCGTGCCGTGCGCCATCCTGCAGGCGTTCGATCATGCCCTGGATCTCGCCTGTGGCCTCCTGGGTGCGTTGCGCCAACGTGCGCACCTCGTCGGCCACCACGGCGAAACCGCGGCCCTGTTCACCGGCGCGGGCCGCCTCGATGGCGGCGTTGAGGGCGAGCAGGTTGGTCTGGTCGGCGATACCGCGAATCACGTTCAGGATGCTGCCGATGCGTTCACTCTCGGCCTCCAGCGCGGTGATGGCCTCGGAGGCCTTGGCCACGTCGCCGGCCAGCGCATGGATGCTGGTGATCACCTGTTCCACGGCCTCGCGGCCGAGGCGCGCTTCACTCTCCGCCTCCTGCGCCGACCCCGCCGCCGCGGCGGCGCTGCGTGCCACTTCCTGCGAGGTCGCGGACATCTCGTTCATGGCCGTGGCGATCTGATCCACCTCTGCCTGCTGGCTATCCAGTGCGGCACTGGCCTCGCTCGCCACGCCGGACATCTGCTCCACTGCCACGGACAGCTGCGCCGCCGAACCCGTGACCTCGCCGAGTACGGCGCGCAGGTGCTCCTTCATAGTGTTCACACCGGCGCAGATGCTGCCGATCTCGTCCTCGGACACCACGATCAACGCATCGCCCTTCAGGTCGCCGTCGGACACCCGGCGCAATTCGCGTTCCACGCGCGGCAGCTGGAGCATGGCAGACAACAACATGCGCCCGGAGAAGGCGAACACCACGAGCATGAAGGCCATGGCGCCAAACATGATTGGCCGCGCCTGCTCCATGCGTGCCCGCTGGGCAGCGAGCAGTTCGTCGGAGCCGCGCTTGGCATCGGCGACCAGTGCATCCACCTCTTCGGTGATCTGCGCGGCCACTTTGTCGAATTCGCCCATCATGGCGTTGCCCGCATCGGTGCCGCTTGCCACATAGGCCTCCGCCATGCGGCGCCCGGTGGCGTAATAGGCGTCGAAGTGCGGTGTGAGGTTGCGGTAACGGGCCGCGTGTTGTGGATCGAGGCGAATCAGCGCGGCGACAGTTTCACGAAACACACCGGCGTAACGTTCGGCTTCGGCAAAACCGTCGTCCAGGCCGTCACGGCCGCGGGTGGCGCTGATGTCCGTGAGCCACTGCTGGACCTGCACGGTGGCGAGCTTGATGCTGTGGGTATGTTCGAGGAGCGGGAAATCCAGTTCGGCCAGCCGCGTGTTTGCCTCATCAACGGCGCGGGAGGTGCCCACGACCAGTGAGAAGGTGAGTACCACCGCACCCGCAAAGAGCCCACCGGCGATGAAAAACTTCCTTGTAAGACTTTGTTTCGCCATTTACCGCACCTCGTTTCCCTAACAAGTTGGTACACGAAAGGCTACTTCGCAAATGTTACCGACGGATGTATCACACAAGAGATAGCTGGCTGGTATCGATGTCAGGTGTCGTCATGTATTCGGGCTCCACCAGTTGCACGCCGGGCTCCGCCAGGCTCATGGCGGAGGTGTCCACCTGCAGGTCGGGCGTGACGGGATGCTGGACCAGCGTAACGCCGGGTTCGGCCATGGACAGGCCGCTCAGGTCCACGGCCAGCGGCGGCGCATCCACCGCCGACACCAGCACCACGCCGGGCGGGTCCATGTGCAGATGGCTGGTATCGATATTGGGTGCCTCGATGCGCTCGGGCGCGACCAGTACCACACCGGGTGGGTCGATGGTGGCGTCCAGTCCCTTAGGCGCCTGGGGCGCGGGTGCGGCGGGTGCCGGCGACACGGCGCGCGGTGCAGAAGGATTCGCAGAGGGTGTTGAAAGTTCGGTGGCCGCCGCGGCTTCCATGTGCACGATGGCGCCGGCCTCGCGCAGGGCCTTCTGGTACTTCAGGGCGGTGGCCTCATCGAGGCCCTTCTTGATGACGAAGCGCTTGCCGGAGAACAGGGGTTCGATCTTCGCCGGCTCGGTCTTGAACAGGGCCGCGAGGTTGCGCCTGACCTGGGCCTGGTCACTGCCGGGCACGATCACGCCGGTGAACACGATGTCGTATGTCTGGCTCATGCACCCTCCCTAGCCGCCGATGAAAGCACGCCCGGACGCTCCTGCCAAGCCAGGCCTTAGCCTAGGGGTGATGTCGTGGTGCAAACGCGCACTGGTTCACAGGTAGGCCATGCGGCCGTCGTGATCCAGGCATGGTGCACCGAATGTCACGTAGCTTCGCAACGTGCCCTACGCAAGAGCGATGCCCGTAGGTCACCTTGGCGCGCAGACGCCTACGTGACAGTCATGACAGGAAGACGTCACGTAGCTTCGCAACGTGACCTACGCAAGAACGATGTCCGTAGGTCACGTTGGCGCGCAGCGCCTACGTGACAGTCGGGGCAGGAAGACGTCACGTAGCTTCGCAACGTGACGCAAGAGCAATGCCCGTAGGTCACGTTGGCGCGCAGCGCCTACGTGACAGGCGCGGCCACTCAGATGCCCTCCGGGCCTCGCCCGTCAAGACTCACCCCACAGCGCATCGCGCAACCCGGAACTGCGTTCGATGCGCCGTTGCACGGCGCGCGCGAACACGGTGCGGGTGCCCCACAGTTCCACGCCTTCGCGGGCGCGGGTGAGGCCGGTGTAGACCAGCTCGCGGCTCAGCACCGGCGCGTCCACGTCCGGCAACAGCACCACGCAACGGGCGAACTCGGAGCCCTGGCTCTTGTGCACGGTCATGGCAAACACGGTCTCGTGGGCGGGCAGGCGGTGCAGCAGGACGCGGCGCAGCTGCCCGTCGGGCATGACAAAGAATGCACGCAGCCGGCCGCCGGCCTGGGGGTCGGGCAGGACCATACCGATGTCGCCGTTGAACAGGCCAAGGGCATAGTCGTTGCGGGTGATGAGCAGCGGACGGCCGGCGTAGTGGCGCACCGATGCGGGCAGCAGCCCGGCGCGGCGCAGGGCGGCCTCCGCCACCGCGTTCACCTGCCGCACGCCGAACGGCCCCTCGCGCAGGGCACACAGGAAGCGGAAGCGACTGAACAGGGCCAGCGCCTGTTGCGGGTCCGTGGTTTCCAGGCAGGCGCGATAACCTGCCACGGCGGCGGCCGCCACCGCGGCGTTCACATCCGCCTCGCCTATCTCGCGCCAGCGCGTGTCGTCGCCGGCGTCGGCGCAGACCTCCAGCGCCGCCGCGGCATCGCCGCGGTTCACGGCGCGCGCCAGCCGGCCGATGCCGCTGTCGCTGCCGAAGCGGTAGCTGCGTGTGAGCACGGCCAGGCTGTCGGCCATAGCGGGCACGCCCTCGGCCACGGCCATCGCCGGGGCACGTTCACCCAGTACGGCGAGCTGCGCGGCCATGTCCGTGGAATAGGGCATCTCCTCGCCGCGGTTGCACACGTCGCCCAGCACGCTGCCCGCCTCCACCGAGGAGAGCTGATCGCGATCGCCGAGCAGGACGAGCCGCGCCTCGGGCGGCAGCGCGTCGAGCAGGCGCGCCATGAGCGAGACGTCCACCATGGACGCTTCGTCCACCACCAGCACGTCCAGGTGCAGCGGGTTGCCCGCGTGGTGGCGAAAGCCGGTCTCGCCCGGGATGGCCCGCAGCAGGCGATGCACGGTGCCCGCCTCCTCCGGGATGGCGTCGCGCACCTGCGCGTCGCAGGCGAGGGTCTGCTTGGCCTGTTTGATGGATTCGGTGAGGCGCGCCGCGGCCTTGCCCGTGGGCGCGGCCAGGGCGATGCGCGGCACCTTGGGCCAGGACTGCTCCACCAGCAACGCCAGCAGACGCGTGACCGTGGTGGTCTTGCCCGTGCCGGGGCCGCCGGAGATCACCGCCAGGCGGCGCAACAGCGCGACGGCGGCGGCGCGGCGCTGGGGATCGTCCTCGCCGTCAGAGGCGGGAAACAGCCGCGCCAGGCCCGCGCGTGCCCGCGCCACATCCACCTCGGCGGCGGTGGCGCGCTGCATGAGCTCGCGCACCAGGATGCGTTCGAAATGCCAGTAGCGGCCCAGGTAGAGCCGGTCGCGCCCGTCCAGCACCAGCGGGGGGCCGCCCTCGCCGCCGCCCACGGCGCCGCTGGCGCGCAGGGCCTCGCGCCAAGAATCCAGCGGCGGCGCGATGAGCGCGGGCTCGTCCAGCACCGGCCGCCCCGCCAGTTCGTCCAGGGCGATGCACACGTGGCCGTCCGCCGTGGCGCGGCTGGCCAGCGCCGCGGCCAGCCACAGCTCGGGCGCGTCGCAGCGCGCCACCTCGCACAGGCAGGCGGCGAAATGGAAGTCGAGATCGCGCAGGCGCTGGCCGTCCAGTGCGCGGCGCAGTCTGTCGCGCATCACGCGGCCCTCCCGGCGAAGAGCCCGTCCAGCGCCTCCACCAGCGCCGCCTCGGGCCGGTCGAAATGCACGCCCGTCTCTGCACCGCGGCGCACATCCATGCCGCGCAGGAACAGGTAGTACACGCCGCCGAAGTGACGCTCGTAGTCGTAGCCGGCGACGCGGCGTTTCAGATAGCGGTGCAGGGCCACGCAGTAGATCAGGTATTGCAGGTCGTAGCGGTTGGCCGCCACCGCTGCGGCCACCCGCGCGCGTTCGTAGTCGGCGGTGCGCGCGCCCAGGTAGTTGGACTTGTAGTCGGCGATGTAGAAGCGGCCGTCGTGTTCGAACACCAGGTCGATGAAGCCGCGCATCACACCCGCGCCCACGTGGAAATCCAGCGCCGGGCCGCTGTGGAAATAGTCGGCGAAGCGCGCCGTCATCCGGGTGAGTTCGGCGGCGTCGAAAGGCCGCAGCGGGTAATAAAACTCCAGTTCGATGAGCCGCCGTTCGGCGCTCACCTCGCGCAGGCGCAGGCCCGCGCCGTCCAGCGGCGTGTCGAGCACATTGCCCACCATGGCCTCCATGGCGCCCTGCCAGCTGGCGTCGAAGCCGTGGCGCTGAAGCTGCTTCTGCACCTCCTGCGCCAGCGCCGCGCCGCGCGCGTCGGGGAAGTCGCAGCGTTCCAGCAGCTTGTGCATGAAGGTGCCGGCGCGCGAGCCGCGCGGGAATTGCAGGATGTGCGAACCCGCCGGCATGGCCTGTTCGTCCACGTCCTCGGCGCGGCTGCCGTAATCCGGTCGCTCGTGGTCGTGGCCGGCGGCGAGGCCGGTGTAACTGGTGACGCGCCAGTCCACGTTCACGTGACGTGCCGGCGTGCGCGCGGCGAAGCTCAGGCCGGCAAGCGGCGAGCGATAGGCCGCCGCGGGCTGTTCGAAGGGCAGGTCTTCCACCGTCATGCCGCCCGGTGCGCGCGCCGCCCAGGCGGTGAGGGCGCGGCGCAGGTCGTCATCCGCCAGCGCCTTCATGTGCGCGGCGAAGGCGTCGGTGTCCGGCGCCATGCCGTCGCCGTGCAGCAGCCAGGCCAGGGCCGAGCGCTCAGCGCCGGCAAAGCGCCCCCAGGTGAAGTAGCACAGGTGTTTGGCGCGGGTGAGCGCCACGTACAAAAGGCGCAGGTCCTCGGCCAGGCGCTCGCGCTCGGCGCGGCGATAGTGTTCGTCCCGTTCGGGCGACCCCAGGTCCAGCACCGGGCGGCGCGCGTCGTCGTGACAAAGCACGGCGCCTTTGCCGTTCACCTTGCGCGTGGACCAGAGGAACGGTAGGAACACCAGCGGATATTCCAGGCCCTTGCTCTTGTGGACGGTGACGATCTTCACCAGCGCCTCATCGCTCTCCAGGCGCAGTTGCTGATGCTCGCTCTCGCCATTGGGTTCGCTGCATTGATCCGCATACCAGCGCAGCAGGTTCTCCATGCCGGGATGCTCGCGCGCCGCGCCCTGGATGAGTTCGCCCAGTTGCAGCAGGTTGGTCATGCGCCTTTCGCCGTCGGGCAGCGACAACAGGCGCGGCGCCACGTCCCAGGCCTGCAACAACCGGCGCAGCATGGGCATGAAGCCGCGTGCCAGCCAGTGGTCGTGGAATGCCTGCACCTGCTCCAGAGTGTTTTCCCAGCGCAGTTCGTCGCGCACCAGGGCGTCGATGTCGGCGGCGGTGAAGCCGGCGAAGGTGGTGGCGAGCGCCGCGCGCAACCGCCGCTCGTCGGCGGGCTCGGCCACGGCCAGCATGAGACGTAGCAGTTCCCCCGCCTCTTCGCTGGCGAACACGCTGTCGCGCACCTGGCAGACGGCGGGAATGCCCGCCTCGCGCAGCGCGGCCTGCACCTGTTGCGCCTCGCGATGGGTGCGCACCAGCACGGCGATATGGTGTGGCGCGAGGGGTTCATCGCCAACGAAGGCGCGCCCCTCTGCACCGAGCGCCAACAGGCGCGAAATCTCCACGGCACAGGCACGGGACAGGTGCGCCGACCAGGCGCCGGGAATGCGCCCGTGGTGCAGCTTCGCGCGCTCCGCGCGCACGAACCAGGCGCGCAGCGGCGCCGGCGGCTCGCCGTCGATGCGCAGCGGCTGCGCGTCGGCCTTGCCAGCGGCCTGCACCGGATGGAAGTCGATGTCCTCGGCGAAAATGAACGGTGCGCTGTGGGGTTTGAACAGCGCGTTGACGGCCTCCACCAGCGGAGCGCAGGAACGCCAGTTGGTGTCGAGGGTGAAGCGGTCGCGCGCCGCGTCGGTGGCGCGCTTGGCGTCGATGTAGGTGAACACGTCGGCGCCGCGGAAGCTGTAGATGGCCTGCTTGGGATCACCGATCATGAACAGCGCACAGTCGTCGCGGCCGCGGTAGATGCGCGAGAAGATGCGTGCCTGTTGCGGATCGGTATCCTGGAATTCGTCGATCATCGCCGCCGGAAAACGCCGGGCGATGTGCTCGGCGAGGGCATCGCCGGCCGCGCCGTGCAGCGCCTCGGCGAGACGCGTGAGCAGGTCGTCGAAGGAGACCACGCCTCGCTCGGCCTTGCGCCGCGCCAATTCCTCGCGACAGAAATGCAGCGCCCCGGCGGTGAGCTGCATGGTGCGGGCCGCGCGCAGGCGCAGCAGTGCCTCGCACTGGTCGAAGAAATCGTGGTTGGGCGGTTCCAGCCCTTTCTTGCGGCTGGAGGCCAGGACGGCGCCTTCGATGTGTGCGCGGGTGAATAACTGGAAATCCGGCGGCAACACATAGTCGTCGCTGTCGTTCGCGAAATGCGCGTCCAGCGCGGCAAGGGCGGCGTCGAGCCTGTACGCGGGATAGCCCTTGCTCTTGTCGCGGGACAGTGCCTTCGAATCGCGGAGTTCGGCAGCGATTGTGTCGCCGTGCGCCGCCCATGCCGACGCCACCGCGGCGTGCAAGGCATGCCAGGCCGCGCCGTTGCACGCATCGGCTGGGACGTCGGGCACGATGCGCAGATCAGGCCGTGCCAGATGTGTCTTGATGGCGTTGTACAACGCCGCCGGTGTGCCCCAGGTCTCGTAGGCGAGGCGCGCCAGACCCGCGTTGCCGGGGTAGAAGGTGCGGCGCCAGAAATCCTGCACCACCTCGTGGCGCAAATCGCGGTCGTCCGCCATCAGTTCCAGCTCGAAGGGCGTACCGCTCTCGAAGGCGTGCTCCTGCAACATACGCTGGCAGAAGCCGTGGATGGTGAAGATGGCGGCCTCGTCGATGCAGGTGAGTTCGTCGCTCAGACGGCGCGCCGCGGCGGCGCGATCGGCCTGAGCATCGGTGAGCGCGGCAAGCACCGCGTCTTCGGTGGCTTCGCCCTGAAGCACGGCGATGGCCTCGCGCATGCGCGCACGGATGCGGTCGCGCAGCTCCTCGGTGGCGGCCACGGTGAAGGTCACCACCAGGATGTCGCGCACCGAACGCTGCTGTTCCAGCAGCAGGCGCAGGTAGAGCGTGGCCACGGTGTAGGTCTTGCCGGTGCCCGCGCTGGCCTCGATGAGCCGCACGCCATGGCACGGCAGGGTGAGCGGATCGAGCGGCCTCATGCCAGCGTTTCCTGCTTGGCCACGCTGAGCACCGGTCCGAACACCGTGTGCGCCAGCTCCGCGAAAGTCTCGTCGAGCGGGTCGTCGATGCCGCGGAAGGCCAGGGCATTGCACGGGTCCACGGCCTCGCTGTAAAGGTTGCCGAAATCGCTGGGCTGCCACGCGGACCGCGCGGCGCTCATGGCGTCCTTGCCGCCGGCATCGGCCTGGGCGAAAGCCCAGGCCGTGCGCGGAAAAAACGCCACGGGTTGCTGCCGGCCGCTGTGATAGATGCGCAACAGATCGGCCAGCACACCCATGGGCTCGCGCACCGGCGCCAGGGTCAGGCGGACATCGCTGGCCAGGTGGAGGGCAAGGCCAGCGGCCGGATTGATGGCGCAATGGGCGAGGTGGCGGATCCACAACGCCAGCACATCGTTGCCGCCGAGTTTGCCGTGACGGTAGCGCAGCAGGCCATTACTGGTGAGCCCGTCGAGCCAGCCGCGCAGGCGTGTGCCGGCGACATCGAGGTCCACTTCCAGCGGCGCCAGCGGCGTGCCCAGGTGCGGGCGCAGGGCGGCCACATAATCGTCCAGCGAAGCGGCGCAGGCGGCGAAGGCGAAGGCGCCGAAATGGCCGCTCGGCAGCAGGCCTTCGGCCTGAAGGCGCGGCTGGTGCGCGGCGCTGTCGCCGCCATCCAGCAGGGCGGTGAGCAGGTCCTGCTGGACTCCGTAGCCCGTGAGGCGATCCAGTTCGAAGGGCTCGGTGTCTTCGAGCACCGCCTCGGCATCGTCCAGCGTGATGCCGAGGCGCCGGTGCAGGAAATGGCGCGCAGGATGGCGGAAGAAGTCGATCAGATCGGCGAGTTCGACGACGGTCTCGCCCTGCTCCACTTCGGTCAGCGGCGCCTCGCAAAAGGGCGCCAGGGCGCGGCGCTCGCCGGCCTGCGCCTGTGCACCCGGCAGCCATTCACCGGCATAGCTGAACAGGCGCGCATCGGCGCCGAAGTAGCGCGTGCTGAACGGTTGCAGGGCCTGTTCGATGACCAGGCGCTCGCGCACCCCGCCGGTGGCGAAGGCGAAGCCCTGCTCCACATGATCGAGCAGTTCGCTCACCAGCACGGACGGCAGCATGAGGTTGTTGTCGCGCAGGTCGCGGCCCACGTAACTGATGTAGAACACGTCGCGCGCGGCGAGCAGTGCTTCCAGGAAGGTGTAGCGATCGTCATCGCGGCGCGAGCGATCGCCCGCACGCGGCTGCTGGGCCATGCGATCGAAGCCGAGCGGGCGCTGCACCCGCGGGAAGGCCTGGTCGTTCATGCCCACCAGGCACACCACGCGGAAGGGTACGCTGCGCAGGGGCACCAGGGAGCAGAAGGTGACCGGGCCGGCGATGAAGCGCTGCTCGGGCTCGCTCTCGGTGAGGGCGCGTTGCAGGTGATCGCGCAGCAGATCGAGCCCGAAGGCCTCGGTGAATCCACCGCGGCGCGCCTGGTCGTGCAGTCGGTCCACGGCCTCGCGTACCGCTTGCAGCGGTGCGCTGTCGTCCTCGTCCGTGTCGAAGAAGGCCTCCAGCAGTTCGTTGACGAGCGCCATCCAGCCATCGGCCGTGTACTGGCCTTGCAGGCGCGCGGCGAAGCGTTCGAGGCGCTCGACGAAACTGCGCAGCCGGCCGAGTGTCTCTGCCTGCGAGCCTTCCACGTGCGCATAGGGCAGCACACCGTTGAACAGATCCGCGTCCGGCGACATACCGTAGCCGAGTAACAGGCGGCGGAAGCCGAAGGCCCAGGTGTTGGCCTCGTCATCGGGCAGGCCCGCCGCGGCGCGTCCGGCGCCGTCCAGGCCCCAGCGGATGTGGGTGTCGCGCACCCAGGCGCGCGCGCGTTCGTAGTCGTCTTCGTCCAGGCCGGCGCGGCGCAGCACGGCGGGCACTTCCAGGATGGACAGCACCTCGCTGGCGGTGAAGCGGCTGCGCGGCAGATCGAGCAGGGTGAGGAAGGCCGACAACACGGACGCGCTGGCGGCGCGGCTGCGATCGGCGATGGTCCAGGGGATGTGGCGGCCTTCCGCGGCGCCGAACACCGCCTCAATGTAAGGGGCGTAGGCGTCGACGTCGGAAGCCATCACCACCACGTCGCGCGGGCTGAGGCTCGGGTCGGCATCGAACAGCGCCTGGAGCTGATCGTGCAACACCTCCATTTCGCGCATGGGACCGTGGCAGGCGTGCACCTGGAGCGAAGCATCGCCGTCGTCGAGCAGGGCCTTTTGTTCGCGGCCGGATTCGAGCAGCAGGATGTCACGCTGCAACTGCGCGAGCAGGGTATCGCCCGGCGCCGGCTCGAACAGTTCCTCGTCTTCCAACGGGTGGTCGTGCAGCAGTTCGATGAAGTCGCGGCCCTGGCGGGCCATGGAGGCAAGCAGCGGATGGCCGACGCTGAAGTAGTCGCTGCGATCGGGTTGGCCCAGCCGCGCCCACTGGCGGCGCAACCGCGCCAGGTTGCGCTCGTCACGGATGTCGCCCCAGTACAGCAAACAGGGATTGAGCACGAACAGGTGGACGTCGATCACCTCCGCCAGCCGTGCTAGCACCGCAAGGTAGGCGGGCGGGATGGACGGCACCGCGAACACGCACACGCGCGCCGGCAGGCGTGTGGTGTCCGGGTCCGAGGACAGGAAGCGGCGCAGCAAGGTCACGCGATGCGGGCCGTGCGGCTGAGCGGCCAGTGCGCGCCACAACTGCGCCTGCCAGTCGTGGGGTTCGGCGCCCCGCTCCCAGTCCTGGATGAGTTCGGGGCGATACACCAGGTATTGGTCGAACACGTCGGCGATGCGCCGCGCCAGCTGCCAGCGACGAAACGCCGGCCGCTCGCCGCTGAGATAGTGGCGCAGAGGTTCGAAGCCTGGTCTTGCGAGAAATTCCGGCAGCAGGCCGAGCAGGCGCCACGCCAGGGTGTCACGGTCCCAGGCCGATTCCTCGCCCGCTTCCGGGATCTGCTCGGCGAGCAGCCGCCACACGAAGGCGGCGGGCATGAAGAAGCGCAGGTTGGCCGCCACGCCGGTGCGCTCGGCCAATTGCAGCGACAGCCAGCGCGCCATGCCCTGGGTCTGCACCAGGAACCACTCCGGCGCCATGGCATCGGGCAACGGCTCCGCGGTCGCCTCCACGAGGCGCTCGCACAGAAGCTCCAGCCGGTTGGAATGATAGACGCGCAACATGGGCGGCTATGGTAACCCAAGCCCGGCCTGGGAATCGCGAGAGTCACAGCGGACGCATGGGAAGAGAAATGCGTTAACCACGGGATACAGTAAGGTCACGTTGCCGCGCAGCGGCTACGTGACAAGTGCGCTCGGAAGATGTCACGTAGCTGCGCAACGTGACCTAACGCAACCGGCATGGATGCAGGAAGTAGGCAATGCATGGAGCGAATTGCCGAAGAACGGGATAAGGGGATCAATGAACCAACAGCCGCATCTGGATTGATCCCCTCTCCCCAGCCCTCTCCCGAAGGAAGAGGGCGTGTGCGCGCAAGATGTGACTAAGAGACAGCCCGGAGGGAGAGGGGGTAAGAAGGCTGCGCCACGGCAAAAAGTGACCAAGAGACAGACCGGAGGAAGAGGGGCAGGAAGGGCTGGCGATAAAGGCTGGATGTGTTCAAGAGACAGCCCACGGGCAGGGATAACTCTTGATGGAATGCGCCCCGTGTCCCCCGTGGTGAATGGCTTTTTCGTCTTTCTACCGCCGCTCCACCGTAAGCCTGAGGAAGTGCGTGGAGCAGGAGATGCACGGGTCGTAATTGCGGATGCCCGATTCGAGGCGCAGGCGCAGGCCTTCGTCGCTCATGTGCAGCGACTCCATGACGCTGGCACGCATGTCCGCCTCCATCTGTGCCTGGTTCTGGCTGGTGGGCGGGATGATGGTAGCGTGCGCCACGTTGCCTTGGGCATCCATTTCATAGCGGTGCCAGAGGATGCCGCGCGGCGCCTCGGTGCAGCCCGAGCCCACGCCCGCGCGGGGCACCACGTCCACGTGCGGCTTGGGCGGCCGGTCGTAGGCTTCGAGCAGGCGGATGGCCTCGACCATGGCGAGGTGCAATTCGATGGCTCGCGCCAGGGCGCTGTGATACGGGTTGTTGCTCGGCCAGGCGACCGGGGTCTCGCCCAGCAGCTTCGCCGTGGAGGGCGGCAGCCGATCCAGGTTGTTGTTCAGGCGCGGTGTGGGCCCCACCCAGTAGGGCGCGCCGTGCAGGTGCGCGTGCAGTGCCGTGGAGTGGGGCTGCTGGAATTCCTGGAAGTGCTGCGGGAATTCGCTCACGTCGATGTTCAGGCCGCGGTCGGAGACGATGCGGCCGTAGTTCATGGGATATTCATCGTCGGCACGCAGGGACACGCTGGGGACGTCGCGCGTCACCTCCGGTACTTTGAGGTTGCCGACCCAGCGCACCATGGCCTCCGCGTGGGGCAGCGCCTCCTTGAGTTTATGCAGCATGTCCCTGGCCTCGCCGCGAGCCGGCGCGCGATAAAAACCGCCGGGCACGGCGCCCACCGGATTCACCGGCCGGCCGCCCATGATCTTCAGGATGGCGTTACCGAGCCCCTGCAAATGCATGCCGCGCCGCACCTCGTGGGGATAGTCCTTGGCCATCTGGATGGCGTCCGGAAAGCCGAGGAAATCCGGCGCGGCGAGCAGATGGATGTGCAGGGCGTGACTTTCGATCCACTCGCCGCAGTAATACAGCCGCTTCAGGTCGCGGATGGGCTGCGGCACATCCACACCGAAGGCCATCTCGATGGCGTTCGAGGCGCTCATCTGGTAAGCCACCGGACAGATGCCGCAGATGCGCGCGACGATGTCCGGCACCTCGCGCCAGGTGCGCGAACGCAGGAAGTGTTCGAAGAAGCGCGGCGGCTCGAAGATCTTCAGGCGCAGGTCGGTGACCTGGCCGTTCTCCAGGCGCACGAACAATGCCCCCTCGCCTTCCACGCGCGTGAGGATGGGGATGTCGACACGCCGCACGCCCTGCGCCTGTCCGCTCACGTCGTTCATGGTGGCGTCTCCGTGTGCGAGGTGGGCAACGGGGCATAGTCCGCCTGTCCGGCAAGCCAGCGTTCGGAGGCCGCCTTGAAGGGCGGCGACCAGCTGTAGATGAAGCGCAGGCGGTGTACGAGGCCGTCGCGCGGCAGGCCGGCGCCGATGAAGCGCCGGCCCATGGCCTCGATGTTGGCGGTCTCCGCCGGCCCGAAGCAGCTGTAACAGTCGCGCTCCTGGTGCGGGCACAGGGCGCCGCAACCGGTGCGGGTGATGGGCCCCATGCAGGGTTTTTCCTGCGCCACCAGCACGCACACGTTGCCGTCTCGCTTGCATTCCAGACACACCGATTCGCTGGGGATGCGCGGTTGCACGCCGGCGAGCAGGCTGTTGATCACGTACTTGACCTGCCCCTGGTCCGGCGGACAGCCGGCCAGCTCCGCATCGACGTGGATGTGTTCGGAAAACGGCGTCGAGGTGGGCAGCACGTCGATATGTTCGGGCAGGGTGTAGAACGAGGTCTTGTAGCTGTGCAGATCGCCCCAGTTGCGCAGCGCCTGGATGCCGCCCGCCGTACCGCAAGCGCCGATGGCCACCACCAGCGTGCTGTTCTCGCGGATCTTGCGGATGCGCTCCACCTCGTCCGGTGTGCTCACCGATCCCTCCACGAAGGACACGTCGTACTTGCCGTAAGGACCGTCGCCCAACTCGCTGGTCGCCTCGATGAAATAGGCGATCTCCAGCCGCTCGGCCAGTTGCAGCAATTCGTCCTCCAGGGTCAGGAACTGCAGCTGGCAGCCATCGCACGAACTGAACTTGTGTACGGCGATGCGCGCCTTGGCCATGTCAGAACCCCTTCACCGGCATGAGCCGGCGCACCCGTTGGTAGGGAAACACGGGACCGTCCTTGCAGATGAAGTCGGGACCGTACTGACAGTGGCCGCAATGGCCGAGGCCGCATTGCATGCTGCGCTCCATGGAGACGAAGATGTCGTCGATAGGGCGACCGCGGCGCAGCAGTTCCTCAGCCACGGCGCGCATCATGGGCTCCGGTCCGCACATCATGGTCATGCCTTCGATGGCCTCCGCCGGCAGATCATCGAGCAGTTGCGTGACCAGGCCGGTGCGTCCGGTCCAACCCGGCGCTGCTTCCTGGGACGCGAACATGCACACAGTGTCCGGTGCCTTGCACCAGTTCTCGAAGCGCTCACCGTAGATCAGGTCGTCGGGTTTGCGCACACCGTGGCAGACGCTGATCTTGCCGTACTGGTCGCGCCGCGCGTGGGCGTACTGCACCACCGAGGCGGTGGGCGCACAGCCGATGCCACCGGTGATCACCAGGATGTTCCTGCCCTTGGCCTGCGCCATGGGCCAGCCGGTGCCGAAGGGTCCGCGCAGGCCCATAACATCGCCGGGTTTCACACGCACCATGCCCTCGGTGACACGGCCCACCGCGCGGATGGTGTGATCGATGAACTCGCTATCACCCGGGTCGGAGGAAATGGAGATGGGCACCTCGCCCACCCGGGCGAGGTACAGCATGTTGAACTGTCCCGGCGCAAAGGTGTAGGCGGCGCGCTGCGCCGGATCGGTGAGGCGCAGGCGCAGCGTATTGATGCCCGGCGCCTCCTCGATGTTGTCCATCACCTCGGCGGCCATGGGCAGGTAGGGATTGGTGTTCGGCAAGGCGCTCATGCTTTGAGTCCGGGTTCGGCGCGGAGGGCCGCCGCTTCTTCGGTGAGGTCGATGCCGGTGGGGCACCAGGTGATGCAGCGCCCACAACCCACGCAGCCCGACACGTCGAACTGCTTCCACCAGGAACCCAGTTTGTGGGTGAGCCACTGGCGGTAACGCTGCTTCACCTGCGGCCGCAGCCGCGCGCCGTGGGTCGAACCGTGTTCCATGGTGAAACAGGCGTCCCACTGCCGGACGTGATCGCTCGACGTACCGCCCATGTCCGGCACTTCGTTTTCGCGGTGGCAAAAACACGTCGGACAAACCATCACGCAATTGGCGCAGGACAGGCAGCGCGCCGCCACGTCGTCCCAGCGCGGGTGGTCCAAGTTGTCGAACAACAGTTCGTAGATACCCTCGTTGTCGATGCGCCGGGTCTGTGACTGGGCCACCCGGGCGATCTGCTGCGCCGCCTGCTGGTGATGCTCCTCACGGGCGGGCTCCAGGGGGAGCTGTGCGGCGAGGGCCTCGCCGGCCTCGCTGCCCGTTTCCAGCAGGAAGGCGTCGTCCAGTTCGGTAAGGGCGATGTCGAAGGCCTCGGTCACCCGCGGACCGGCGCCCTGCGAGGCGCAGAAACAGGTGGACGTACACACGGAACAGTTCACCGCGACGATAAAGATGCTGCGACGGCGGCTCTCGAAATAGGGGTCCGTAAAGCTGGCGTGGCGCCCGGCGATGAAGGTGCGATCCTGCACGCGCATGCCGGCGATGTCGCAGGCGCGCGCACCAATGACCGCCGTAGGGCGGCCCTCGGGCAGGTGGGCGTGGAACGCGACCTGGCCATCGTGGCTGACGCTCCAGAGCCGTTCCTCGGCCGCAAAGGTGAAACGTTTGAGCGACTCGTGGCCGTGCACGAAATCAAACAGGCGCTCGCCGCCGTCGTGGGTAAGCCGGTAGCGGCCGGGCACCTGCTCGCTTTTATAGCCGCGCGGAAGTTCATCCGCGGAAGCAATTTCATCGAACACCACGGCGCCGGCCCGCGGCACCGGACCGAAGACGCGATAGCCCGCTTGGGCCAGCGTTTGAACAAGGGCATCAAACTTCGCCCGTGGCAAAAGCGCGGGTTCCATCCGCAATCCTCGCAGCCGATCCCGGATGAGTATAGGAACGCCTTGCGAATCTGCGCGTTTCGTAGCCTGGATGAAGCGCAGCGGAATCCGGGGATAGTGGTGGTTGCTTGGAGCATGGTTTGTTGCTGGGGATGGGCTACGCCCGAAGATTATTTGACGGGGGTTTTCGCCCCCCTACGACGAGGTACTTTTCTTTGCGCGGCCAAAGAAAAGTACCCCAAAGAAGGGTGGCCCGGCGCACGAGAGCGAAGCGGCTTTGACGGCGACGGGCCAGTGGCCGCGATAGGCAGAGGCGAGACCGGGCCACCAGGTGTCCGCTCCCGCACCTGGCCTATCGGCCCCGCGTCGCGGCCACCCGCCCGAATCCCGCGCCGCCCTTCGGGCGGTCCCCTGCGCACCGGAGTCCGAATCGGGGTCCACGACGGGGCATCCTGCCCCGGCGTGGACGGCGCGCCATCCATGGCGCGCCCCCTGCGGGCCTCATCCGATTCGGACTCCGGTGCTCGGCGCG